>NZ_CAXIAM010000022.1:0-51120 GCF_964021865.1 uncultured Sphingomonas sp. | reverse complement strand
AGCAGCTGTCGTCGTCGTCGGAGCAGGTGAGCCAGGGCGCGACCGAGCAGGCGGCTGCGGCCGAGGAAGCGTCGGCATCGATGGAGCAGATGGCCGCCAACATCAAACAGAACGCCGACAATGCCGCGCAGACCGAGAAGATCGCGCGCCAGTCGTCGCAGGATGCCGAGCAGAGCGGGCAGGCGGTGCAGAAGGCGGTCACCGCGATGCGCACGATCGCCGAGCGGATCGGGATCGTCCAGGAGATCGCACGCCAGACCGATCTGCTGGCGCTGAACGCCGCGGTCGAGGCGGCGCGGGCCGGCGAACACGGCCGCGGGTTCGCGGTGGTGGCCGCCGAGGTGCGCAAGCTGGCCGAGCGCAGCCAGACCGCGGCGGGCGAGATCAGCGGCATGTCGTCGGAGACGGTGACCGCGGCGGCGCAGGCCGGCGAGATGCTGACCAAGCTGGTGCCCGACATCCGCCGGACCGCCGAGCTGGTGTCGGAGATCAGCGCGGCGTGCCGCGAGCAGGATATCGGTGCCAGCCAGATCAACGAGGCGATCCAGCAGCTCGACAAGGTGACGCAGCAGAATGCCTCGGCGTCCGAGCAGATCTCCTCGACCTCCGAGGAGCTCGCCAGCCAGGCCGAGGAACTGCAGGAGAGCATCGCGTTCTTCCGTGTCGACGACGGCCGCAAGCCCGCACGTCATACTCCGCGTCCCGCCGCGCGCAGCGCTGCGCCGGGTGCGAAAAAGAGCAAGCCCGCGGCGCGTGGCGCCTCGGTCGCTGAGCAACAGGCCCGGGTCCGCGGCTTCGCGCTTGATCTGACAACCGGCGGACCGGACGGCGAAGACGCCGAGTTTGGACGTGCAGCATGATCATTCCCGGACAAGAGCTTCAGGTCGTCGTCTTCGGGCTGGGGGCGGAGCGGTTCGCGCTGCCCGTGACCGAGGTGCGCGAGATCCTCGATCACCGTCCCGCCTTCCGGATGCCCGACGCACCGGCGTGGCTGCTGGGCCTGACCGACGTGCGCGGCACGTCGGTGCCGATGATCGACCTGCGCGTGCGGCTGGGCCTGGCAGCGGCGGAGACGACGCTGGCGACGCGCGTGCTGGTGGTGGAGGCGCCGGTCGCCGATGCCGCGCCGCTGGTGGTGGGGCTGGTCGTCGACCGCGTGCTCGACGTCAGCAGCTTCGGCGCCGATGCGGTCGAGCCGTCGCCCGATCTGGGGGGGCGGTGGCGCTCGGGCTATGTCGAGGCGATCCTGCGTCGCGAGGACGGGTTCGTCGCGCTGCTCGATCTGCCACGTGTCTTCGGTGACGAGGATGCGCGGGTGCTGAGCACCGGGACGCCTCCCGGCGCGCTGGCGGCATGATGCGCGGCGAGGGCGGCAAGTGAGCGCACCGGCTCGGGTCGCGCAGGCCGAGGACGCGCTGTCGAAGCGCGATTTCGACCAGATCGCGCGCTACATCTATGCGCAGGCGGGCATTCGCCTGCCCCCGGCCAAGCTGACGATGATCGAAGGGCGGCTGCGGCGGCGCGTGCGCGCGACCGGGCGTGAGACGCTGGGCGAGTATTGCGCGTGGGTGTTCCAGGACGGCAATCTCAACGAGGAGCGCCAGCACCTGCTGAATGCGGTCACGACGAACAAGACCGACTTCTTTCGCGAGCCCAAGCACTTCGACTATCTGCAAGGCGTCGTCCTGCCGCAGATGCAGGCCGAGGGGCGGCGGCGTTTGCGGGTGTGGAGCGCGGCGTGCTCGACCGGGGCGGAGCCCTATACGATCGCGATGGTGCTCGATGCGTTTGCGCGCGACCGGCGCGGGCCGGATTACGGCATCCTCGCCACCGATCTCGATACTGAAGTGCTGGCCGCCGCCCGACGCGGCATCTACGCCGCGGCGATGGTCGACCCGGTGCCGGCGGCCCTACGCCAGCGCTACGTGCTGCGCCCGCGTGCGCGCGACCGCGACGACGTGCGGATCGCCCCCGAACTGCGCAGCGCGATCGGCTTTGCGCAGCTCAACCTGATGGACGATCACTATCCGATCGGCGAACCGATGGACATCATCTTCTGTCGCAACGTCCTGATCTATTTCGACAAGGCCACGCAGGAGCAGGTGGTGCGGCGGCTGGCGGCGTGCCTGCGCCCCGACGGGCTGCTGTTCCTGGGTCATTCGGAGTCGATCACGGGCTTCTCGCTTCCCCTCACCGCGGTGGCCAACACCGTGTTCAAGAAGATCTGACGGTCATGAAGAAAATCCGTGTCCTGGTGATCGACGACAGCGCCAGCGTGCGTCAGGCAATGACCGCGATCCTCTCTGCCGATCCGCAGATCGAGGTGATCGCGGCGGCGGCCGATCCGTTCGCGGCCGCGCGGCATCTGCAGGCCGAAGTGCCGGACGTCATCACGCTGGACGTGGAGATGCCGCGGATGGACGGCATCACGTTCCTGCGGCGGTTGATGGCGCAATGCCCGGTTCCGGTGGTGATGTGCTCCTCGCTGGTCGAGGAGGGTTCTGAGACGTTGCTCCAGGCGCTGGAAGCGGGCGCGGTCGACGTGATCCTGAAGCCGCGCGTCGGCGTCGCCGATCATCTGGCGGAGGCGCATCTGATGATCCGCGAGACGGTGAAGGGCGCGGCGCGCGCGCGGGTGACCGGGCGTCGCGCTACCCCGTCGAAGGCACCGCAGCAAAAACTGTCCGCCGATGCGGTGCTGCCGCCGCCAACCGGGCGCGCGATGAGCAAGACCACCGAGATGGTGGTGTGCATCGGCGCGTCGACCGGCGGCACCGAGGCGCTGCGCGAGGTGCTGGAGGAACTGCCCGCCAATTCGCCCGGGATCGTGATCGTGCAGCATATGCCGGAGAGCTTCACGCGCGCCTTTGCCCGGCGGCTGGACGGCCTGTGCCAGATCGACGTGAAGGAGGCCGAGGACGGCGACACGGTGATGCGCGGCCGCGCGCTGATCGCGCCGGGCGGGCTGCGCCATACGATGCTGGAGCGGCAGGGTGCGCGCTATGTCGTCTCGGTCAAGGAAGGGCCACTGGTATCGCGACATCGCCCGTCGGTCGACGTGCTGTTCCGCTCGGCGGCGCGCAACGCCGGGTCGAACGCGGTCGGCATCATCATGACCGGAATGGGCGACGATGGCGCGCGGGGGTTGCTGGAGATGAAGACCGCCGGCGCGCGCACCTTCGCGCAGGACGAGGAGACGTCAATCGTCTTCGGGATGCCCAAGGAAGCGATCGCGCGGGGCGCCGCGGACAAGGTCGTACCGCTGGGGCGGATCGCACGCGAGCTGCTGACTGCCACGGCGCGCTGAGAGGAAAGGACACAAGATGCTGCTGCGCACTATCGACCCGGCGACCGCGACCGCGCTGCCGCTGGGCGGACTGGCCGATGATCTGGACCTGCTGATCGGCGATCTGGAATCGCGATTCCGCGCAGTAGGCGAAACGCTGGCGTCGACGATCAACACCGTCGACCGGATGGCGACCGGGCTGGACGAGGTGCAGCGCGCCTTGTCGCCCGAGGTGGCGGGCGCAGCGGTCGACAAATTGCGGCAGGCGGCGCATCGGCTCGGCACGCTGCCGCAACAGCGCCGCCAGCGCGCGGGACAGATCGGCGCACTGACGCTGCGCACGCGCGAGCTGCGCGAATTGCTGTCCGACGTCGCGGAGCTGCTGCGCACGCTCAGCATCTACGGCATGAACATCAAGATCGCGTCGTCGGGCGAGATGTCGTTCGTTCAGTTCGCGACCGGCATGGAAGGCAAGCTGGACAGCGGGCGGCGCGAGCTGAAGCAGTTCGAGCAGGAACTCGCCAGCTTCGGCACCGTGGTGCGCGACGTGAAGGAGGCCGACGACCTGCTCGCCGACGAATGCCGCAAGGTGCCGGCGACCGTGCCCGGCGAACTGTCGGGCAATGCCGACGTGCTGGAGCGGCATCTCGAATCGACCGCGAAGATGGCGCGCGACGTGCGCGCGATCATGCAGAAGGTGCAGGCCGAGGTGGCGCGCATCCTTGGCGCGATCCAGGTCGGCGACAGCGTGCGCCAGCGCGTCGAGCATTGCGCCGCGATCCTGCGTGCCGCGCAGGCGGAGCCCGACGCGCCGGGCGCGAGCGCGCACCTGTCGCGGCTGGTCGCGGCGCAGATGGCGGGGATCGCGGAGGATTTCCGGCGCGAGATGGGCGCGCTGGTCGGCTCGCTGGCGCAGCTCGGTCCGCTCGCCGAAGGGCTGATGAAGATCGTCGCCGCGCAGGCGCAGGGCGAGGAGAGCGAGGCGCTCGGCAAGTTGCAGAGCGGGATCGCGGGGCTGGGCCATGTCACCGGCCGGCTGACCGAGGCCGACCGCCAGCTCGAGGGGCTGACCGCGTTCGTCGCGAACACGATCGCCGATCTGTCGCGCGGGCTCGGCCGCATCCAGCGCATCGCAATGGACGTGCAGGACATTTCCACCAATACCCGCCTGCTGTGCCGTCGCCACGGCATCATCGGGCGCGCGGTGGCGGTGATCGCGACCGAGGTGAACCCGTGCGCGACGCGGCTGACGCGGCTGAGCAGCGATATCGAGCGCGTCGTCCAGTCGCTGGGGATGCTCGACCTGCGGCCCGAGGGTGCCGACGGCGCGGGCGGGTCGACCGGCGCGCTCGACGATGCGCTGGCGGTGGTGCGCAGCGCCTGCGAGACGTCCGACCATGCGATGTCGAACGGCGGCGACGAAGCGCGGCGGATCATCGCGACGCTTCAGGAGGATGTCGGCGCGTTGCAACACGAACAGGGGTTCGCCGACCAGCTCGACGTCGGCGCGGTGGTGCTCAACCGTCAGGCGATGGCGACCGAGCTGAGCGCGGCGGACGAGGAAGTGCTGCGGCGGCTGCTCCCCTGGGCGGCCGGGCTCTATACGATGGCGTCGGAGCGCGAGATCCACGCCGCCTTCCTGCTGCCCGGCATGGAACAGACCGCCGCACCGCCGCCGGCGGCGTTCGACGATGACGACGACGGGTTGTTCTGATCGCTGCCCGATCGAGGGTATCGTGCCCCTCTCTCGTCGTTCCGGATCACGTCCGGGGCGACCGCGCGCTCAACCGCAGCTGAACTTCACCACCTTGCCGGCCGCATCGCGCTCGATGTTCAGCCGGTCGGGGCGGAAGTCCATCGTCAGCATGTCGCCGGTGCGGTAGCCGCGCACGGCGCGCGCGCCGCTGCGCTGTTGCGCCGCGGCGGTGACGTCGGCGGCCATGCGCCCGACGAGCGCCTGCGCCGCATTGGCATCGCATTGCACACCCGGCGCGGCGGCCTCGGCGACCGGCGCCGCGGGCTTCGCGCAGGCGCCCAGCGCCAGCAGCGCCACCAGTCCAAGCGCGCGCCTCATGCCACCGACTCCGTCCGCGTCATCTTCAACCGTCCGTCCTGCACCGCGAAGCCCAGCCGCCCCTCGACCAGATCGAGCGCGTCTTGCCCGAACTGGTCGAAGCGCCAGCCCTGCAGGATCTGAAGCCCCTGCCGCTGCCCGGCGGCGAGCAATTCCAGCTCGTCGCCGCGCGCCAGCAGCCGCGGTGCGACGTCAATGTCGCGCGCGCGGATCTTGAGCAGCAGCTTGAGCAAGTCGGCGACCAGCGCGCCTTCCTTGCCGAGCCCCGGCTTGCGATCCTCGCGGGGCGGCATCTCCTCCTCGGGCAGCGGGCGGGCGGCGTCGATCGCCGCCATCAACCGCGCGCCGATGTCGTTGCCCGCCCACGTCTGCGACAGGCCGCGCACCTTGGCGAGATCGGCCTGTTTGCGCGGCGGATGCCCGGCGAGATCGGCGATCGTCTCGTCCTTGACGATCCGCCCGCGGGGCAAATCCTTGGCCTGCGCCTCCAGCTCGCGCCACTTCGCGATCGCCTTCAGCCGGCCGAGCACTTCGGGCTTGCGGCTGGCCACACGCACGCGCTTCCACGCGACATCGGGGTCGTTGGCGTAATTGGCGGGATCGGCGAGCCGCTCCATTTCCTGATCCAGCCACGCGCCGCGTCCGGTCTTGCGCAGCCGCTCCAGCATCTTGGGGAAGATGTTCGACAGGTGCGTGACGTCGCCGATCGCATATTCGATCTGCCGCGCGTCGAGCGGGCGGCGTGCCCAGTCGGTAAAGCGCGCGCCCTTGTCGATCTGTACGCCCAGCCAGCTGTCGACGAGGTTCGAATAGCCGATCTGCTCGCCTTGCCCCAGCGCCATCGCCGCGACCTGCGTGTCGAACAGCGGGTGCGGGGTGCGGCCGGTCAGGTTGTAGATGATCTCGATGTCCTGCCCGCCGGCGTGGAAGACCTTCAGCACCTCCTCATTGTCGACCAGCAGGTCGAGCAGCGGGCCGAGGTCGAGCCCCGGCGCCATCGGGTCGATCGCAGCGGCCTCCTCGGTATCGGCGATCTGGATCAGGCAGAGCTCCGGATAATAGGTGCTCTCGCGCATGAACTCGGTGTCGACGGTGACGAACGGGGCATCGGCAAGGCGGGCGCAGAGATTGGCGAGCGTTGCGCTGTCGGTGATGAGCGGATGGACGTGCATAAGCGCTCGTCCATAGCCCGGTGCACGCGCCTTGACAAAGAGGGGATGAAAAGGGGAGGGCGCGCTATCCTCCTTGCCCTCAAGAACCCCGGCCGTGCCGGGCCGACGGATGAAAGACATCATGCACGCCTATCGCACCCACCATTGCGCCGCGCTGTCCGCCGATCAGGCCGGCGACACCGTCCGCCTCTCCGGCTGGGTGCATCGCAAGCGCGACCACGGCGGCGTGCTGTTCGTCGACCTGCGCGACCATTACGGCATCACGCAGATCGTCGCCGACAGCGACTCGCCCGCACTGGCCATCCTCGACGCGGTGCGCGTCGAATCGGTGGTGACGATCGACGGCAACGTGAAGCGCCGCAGCGAGGGAACGGTGAACGGCAATCTCGCGACCGGCGAGATCGAGGTCTATGCGCGCGGCGCGACCGTGCTGTCCGCGGCCGAGGAATTGCCGATGCCGGTGGCGGGCGAGCAGGATTATCCCGAGGACATCCGGCTGCGGTATCGCTTTCTCGACCTGCGCCGCGAGACGCTCCACGCCAATATCGTCCGCCGCACCAAGGTGATTTCCGACATGCGCCGCCGCATGGAGGATGCGGACTTCACCGAATATTCGACGCCGATCCTCACCGCCTCGTCGCCGGAGGGCGCACGCGACTTTCTGGTGCCGAGCCGCATCCATCCAGGCAAGTTCTACGCGCTGCCGCAGGCGCCGCAGCAGTACAAGCAACTGCTGATGGTCGCGGGCTTCGACCGTTATTTCCAGATCGCGCCGTGCTTCCGCGACGAGGACCCGCGCGCCGACCGGCTGCCGGGCGAATTCTACCAGCTCGACCTGGAGATGAGCTTCGTCACGCAGGAGGAGGTGTGGGAGACGATGGAGCCGGTGATCGGCGGCATCTTCGAGACGTTCGCCGATGGCCGCACCGTCACGCCGGTCGGCCAGTTCCCGCGTATTCCCTACGACGAGGCGATGCTGAAGTACGGCAGCGACAAGCCCGACCTGCGCAACCCGCTCATCATCACCGACGTGTCGGCGCATTTCACCACCTCGGGTTTTGGGCTGTTCGAGAAGATCGTCGGCTCGGGCGGCGTCGTCCGCGCCATTCCCGCGCCGGGCACCGCCGAGAAGAGCCGCAAGTTCTTCGACGAGATGAACGACTGGGCGCGCAGTGAGGGGCATGCCGGGCTCGGCTATGTCACCCGCAAGGGCGGCGAGTTCGGCGGGCCGATCGCCAAGAATCACGGCGCCGAGGGGATGGAGGCGCTCTATGCCGCGCTCGGGCTTGGCCCGGACGACGGGCTGTTCTTCGCGGCGGGCAAGCCGGAGCAGGCCGCCAAGCTCGCCGGGTTGGCGCGCACCCGCGTCGCCGACCAGCTCGGACTGATCGAGCAGGGCGCGTTCCGGCTGTGCTGGATCGTCGACTTCCCCTTCTACGAATATGATGAGGACGAGAAGAAGGTCGAGTTCGCGCACAACCCCTTCTCGATGCCGCAGGGCGGAATGGACGCGCTGAACGGGCAGGACCCGCTGACGATCAAGGCGTATCAGTACGACTTGGTCTGCAACGGCTACGAGATCGCCTCGGGCTCGATCCGTAACCAGTCGCCGGAGCTGATGGTCAAGGCGTTCGAACTGGTCGGCTTGTCGAAGGCGGACGTCGAGGAGCGGTTCGGCGGCCTCTATCGCGCGTTCCAATATGGCGCGCCGCCGCACGGCGGGATGGCGGCGGGGGTGGACCGGATCGTCATGCTGGTGTGCGACGCACAGAATCTGCGCGAGGTGTCGCTGTTCCCGATGAACCAGCGTGCCGAAGACCTGCTGATGGGCGCACCGTCCCCCGCGTCGGCCAAGCAGCTCCGCGAACTGAGCGTGCGCGTGACGGCGGAGGCGCCGAAGAAGGACGCCGCGGCAACGGTCAGCCCGCACGCGGGGTGAGGTGACGAGGGGAAGGCTTCCATGCCCCCCCCGTCATTCCCGCGAAGGCGGGAGTCCAGAACCTCTGACGTCTGCGATTCTCACGATGACCTGCGCGTCTGGATTCCCGCCTTCGCGGGAAGGACGTAGAATAGTCGCCCCTGCGCAGGCAGGGGCGATGGCTTTTGCGGCAAGGCCAAGCCCCACAAAGAAAACGGCCGCGCCGTCCCCGCAAGGAACGACGCGGCCGCTCTCGCAACATCATGAGCGCTTACGCGGCTTCGTAGTGACCGTCTTCCTGTAGGACGTTCAGCTTGCCGTCCTTGATCGCGAAGACCGCGCCGTGCAGCGTCAGCGAGCCGTCATCCAGCCGCTGCTGAACGAACGGGAAGGTCTTGAGGTTGGCGATCGACACCTTCACGCCCTCGCGCTCCAGCGCGGTCTGGCCCTCGGGGCCGTCGCCATGCTCGGCGATCACCTTTTCGCGCGCCTCGTCGAGCAGCTTGATCCACTCGGCCACGAAGCCGCCTTCGCCCGGCTTGGCGTCGCGCAGCGCGCCCGACAGCGACGCCTTAACGCCGCCGCACTGGCCGTGGCCCAGCACCAGGATCTCGTCGACCTTCAGTACCGTGACGGCGAACTCGACCGCAGCCGACACGCCGTGCAGGCCACCCGACGGGTCGAACGGCGGCACCAGATTGGCGACGTTGCGCACCACGAACACCTCGCCCGGCACGGTGCCGAAGATGGTCGCGGGATCGACGCGGCTGTCCGAACACGCGATTACCATCACCTTGGGTGCTTGGCCCTCGGCCAGCTTGCTCCAGCTTTCGCGCTCCTCGATCCATTCGTTGCCGCGGAAGCGGTAATAGCCTTCGATCAGGTCGTGGAACTTTCTCATGCCGTAAAAGCCCTTCGTTGTTTCAGGTGGAAGTAAACGCTATCTGCACGCCCATGAACGACATGACCCCGCTCCCGGCTCCCCAGCGGCAACGCAAGCCCGACTGGATCCGGGTAAAGGCCCCGACCAGCGAGGGCTTCGCCGCGACTCGTGCGCTGATGCGCTCGAAGAGCCTGACCACGGTGTGCGAAGAGGCCGCCTGCCCGAACATCGGGGAGTGCTGGACCAAGAAGCACGCCACCGTCATGATCTTGGGCGACACGTGCACGCGCGCCTGCGCGTTCTGCAACGTGAAGACGGGGATGCCGCGTGCGGTCGATCCGATGGAGCCGCAGAACGTCGCCGATGCGGCGGCGCAGATGGGGTTGGCGCATATTGTCGTGACCTCGGTGGATCGCGACGATCTGCCCGATGGTGGTGCGAAGCAGTTCGTGAGGGTCATCGAGGCCATTCGTCGCACCAATCCAAATACCACGATCGAAATTCTGACCCCCGACTTCCGCAACAAGCATGAGGCGGCGGTCGAGGCAATCGTCGCCGCGCGTCCGGACGTATATAATCACAATCTGGAAACCGTGCCGCGGCTGTATCCGACCATTCGGCCCGGTGCGCGTTACTATGCATCGCTTCGTTTGCTTGAAAGCGTCAAGAAACTTGACCCATCGATCTTCACCAAGTCCGGCATCATGCTCGGTTTGGGCGAGGAACGGCTGGAAGTTCATCAGGTGATGGATGACATGCGCTCCGCCGACATCGATTTCCTGACGATGGGTCAGTATCTCCAGCCGACGCCGCGCCACGCCAAGGTCGCCGATTTCGTCACCCCCGCGGCCTTCGACGCGTATGCCGCGATCGGGCGCGCCAAGGGCTTCCTGCTGGTCGCCTCGTCGCCGCTGACGCGGTCGAGCTATCACGCCGGCGACGATTTTGCGAAGATGAAGGCGGCGCGCGACGCGAAGCTGGCCACGCGGGCCAATGCCTAAGCCCCATGCCCAAGCATAGCGAGACACGCCGGCTGCCCTATACGCCGGAGCAGATGTTCGATCTGGTCGCGGACGTGCGGCGCTACCCGGAATTTCTGCCGTGGGTCAGCGCGATGCGCGTCCGCAAGGACACGCCGCAAGAAACGCTCGCCGATATGATCGTCGGCTTCAAGGGACTGCGCGAGACCTTCACCTCGAGGGTGACCAAGCAGCACCCGGAGACGATCCGCGTCGAATATATCGAGGGTCCGCTGAAATACCTCAACAACGACTGGCGTTTTCGCCCCGACGGCGAGGGCGGGTGCCTCGTCGACTTCTCGGTCGATTTCGCGTTCAAGAACCGGATGTTCGAGATGCTGGCCGGGCAGGTGTTCGGCGTCGCGCTGCGCCGGATGATCGGCGCGTTCGAGGAGCGCGCCGCCAGGCTTTACGGCGCGTCGGGCAGCAGCAGCTCCAGCGCGCACAGCGCCGCCTGAAGCCGCACCCCGCCGCGGCCGAGGTCGCCGAAGAAACGCTTGTCGGCGATCACGTCCGCAGGATCGCCACCACGCTCGGCGCGCGCGAACACGACGGTGCCGACCGGCTTCTTCTCGCTGCCGCCGCCCGGCCCCGCAACGCCGGTGATCGCGACCGCGACATCCGCGTCCGACTTGGCGAGCGCGCCCTGCGCCATGCTCCACGCCACCGCGATCGACACCGCGCCGAACGTATCGAGCACGTCGCCGCTGACGTTGAGCAGCTTCTGCTTGGCGGAGTTCGAGTACGTGACGAACCCGGCCTCGACGACGTCGGAGGAGCCGGGGATTTCGGTCAGCGCCGCCGCGACCAGCCCGCCGGTGCAGCTTTCGGCGACCGCGACGCGGCGCCCCACGGCGCGGTTCGCCTCCACCACGCGGCGCGCGGCGTCCACCAGTTCCTGTGGCAAGGTGATGTCGTTCATCGTGCGGCCCCCGCCGGACAGACCGGCAGATCGGGGATGTCGCTACGCTTCCCCCTATTCTTCTCGGCCTTCAGATATTGCAGTGTCGCCACCACGATCCCCGCGGTGTTGCGCGCGGGCAGCGGCTCGAGCAGCGTGACCAGCCGGTCGAGCGTCGGGCAATCGCCGGCCTGGATGCGCCCGGTGATCTGCGGTGCAAAAAGCGAGGTGAGCATGGGGCGCGCATAGTCGCTGAGCAGCAGCAGTTCCACCGCCGGGTCGCTCAATTTCGCGATCGCGGTGCGCGCGGCGGGCCAGGCGCGGTCGGCCTCGCGGTCGTATTTGGCGAGGAACTCGCCGCTCTGTTGCTTGAGCAGGCTGGTCGCGGGCAGCGCAGCGCAGACCCGCCCGGCATCGCGGATGATCTCAGGCATCGCCACCAGCGCGATCGACTCGGCGTCGGTCGCGCTCAGGCACGGTGCCTGCGCCGAAGCGGCCGGTGCCGCCAGCATCGCGACGAGCGCGAACAGCCCCGCGGCGCGCCTCATGCTCGCCCCGCGCGCGGCAATTCGATGGTCGCGACCGCCTGCGCCGCGATGCCCTCGCCACGGCCCGTGAACCCCAGACGCTCGGTAGTGGTCGCCTTCACGCTGACCCGATCGGTCGAGAGCCCCAGAAGTTCCGCGATCCGCGCCTGCATCGCCGGGCGGTGGGGCCCGATCTTGGGCGCCTCGCACATCAGCGTCAGGTCGACGAAGGTGATCCGCCCGCCGCGCGCCTCGACCATCGCGCGGGCATGCGCGAGGAACTGCCGCGATTCGGCACCGCGCCATTGCGGGTCGCTCGGCGGGAAGTGCGTGCCGATATCCCCCGCCGCGATCGTGCCGAGCACCGCATCGGTGATCGCGTGGAGCGCGACATCGGCGTCGCTATGCCCCGACAGGCCCTGATGATGCGGGATCAGGACGCCGCCGAGCCAGAGTTCCTCGCCGTCTTCCAGCCGGTGGACGTCGAATCCGCTTGCCGAACGCGTTTCGGTGGCCACGCGCGCCTCGGCGACCGCGAAATCGGCGGGGTAGGTGATCTTGTCGAGCATCGTATCGCCTTCGACCATCGCGACGCTTTTGCCCAGCGCGCGCACCATCTGCGCGTCGTCGGTGGCGACCGGTCCGTCCCACGCGGCATGCGCGGCGGCAAGCGCGCCGATGCGGAACGCCTGCGGTGTCTGGACGCGGCGTAGCGTGTCGCGTGCGACGGTCGCGCCATCGGTGGCGACCAGCGTATCGGCGACCGGCAGCACCGGGATTGCGCCCTCGGCATGGTCGAGTGCGGCGAGCAGCCGGTCGACGACTGCCGCGGGCACGAACGGCCGTGCGGCGTCGTGGACGAGCACGCGCGTCGCGTCGCCGAGCGCGGCAAGCCCCGCCGCGACGCTGTCGCGTCGTTCCGCGCCGCCCGTCACCCACTCCGCGTCGGGCAAGGCGGCGCGGAGCAGCGGTTCCTGCCCGGGTGCGACGACGACCAGCACGCGCTCGATCGCGGGATGCGCGGCGAGCGCGTCATGGCTCCACGCCAGCATCGCGCGACCCGCGACCGGCGCGAATTGCTTGGGGAGTGTGCTGCCGCTGCGGGAGCCGGTGCCGGCGGCGACGATAAGGGCGACCGTGGTCATGGTCGCGCCCTAGCCGGTCCTAACGGGCGCGTCACGTCGCCTTCGTTGGCGATCGGGTTTGTCGCTGCCGCGGTGTCGCGAGACCGGCCGCGACGATCCACATCTCCTCCACGGCTTATGCGCTGCTTGTTTTCACCTTATTCATGCTATGCCAACCTGCTATCCACAGAGTTATCCACAGTGCGGCAACGGTGGCGCGGTGCGCCCGCAGGCGCTAACCGCGTGGCATGTCGCATCGTCCGCACCGCCTGTATCTTTCCTCCGACGCGTTGGTCGCCAACTGGCGCGCGCTGGCGCGGTTGAGCGGCGCGGCGGCATGCGGGGCGGCGGTGAAGGCCGATGGCTATGGGCTGGGCGCGCGCGAGGTGGTGCCGCGGCTGATCGATGCCGGGTGCCGCGACCTGTTCGTCGCGACTTGGGCGGAGGCGCGGGCGATCGCCGACCTGATCGTCGGGCGCGACGCCACCATCGCCGTGCTTCACGGGCTGCGCAAGGCGGATCTGCCGTTGCCCGACCTGAGGGGCGTGCGTCCGGTGCTGAGCACTGCGGCGCAGGTGGTGCGGTGGCGGATGGTCGCACCGGGGCAGCTGTGCGACGTAATGGTCGATACGGGCATGAACCGGCTCGGCATTTCGGAGGCGGATGTCGCGGCAGGGCTGCTCGACGATCTGGCGATCGATACGGTGATGAGCCATCTCGCCTGCGCGGATGAGCCCGGCCATGCGCTCAACGAGGTGCAGCGCGCCCGTTTCGCGGCGCTGGCCGGGCGAACCGGAGCACGGCGGATGAGCCTCGCCAATTCGGCGGGAATCGCGTTGGGCGAAGGATATCATTTCGACGTCACCCGGCCCGGGCTCGCGCTCTATGGCGGGGTGCCGGTGGCGGGGCTCGCGTCGGCGATCTGCCCCGTGGCGACCATCGCCGCGGAGGTGCTGCAATGCCGGACGGTGCGCGCGGGCGAGACGGTCGGCTATAATGCGACATGGCGCGCCGAGGCGGATCTGCCGGTCGCGATCGTCAACCTCGGTTATGCCGACGGGTATCGCCGTGCACTGTCGAGCCGCGGCTGTGCGTTTGCGGGCGATGCGCCGCTGCCGGTGATCGGGCGCGTGTCGATGGACCTCGTCGCGCTCGACGCACGTGCCGCGACGGTGCACGAGGGCGACTGGGTGCGTTTCGACGACGATCTGGTGCATGTCGCGGCGGCGAGTGGGGTCAGCCAGTATGAACTGCTGACCGGGCTCGGCGATCGTTTCGAGCGGGTCTGGTCCTGATCAGGCCGGCGCGCGGAGCCATTCGGTCAGCGGATCCCACAACATCGGTTTCGCACGGCTGCCGACCATCATCCCGACATGGCCGAGCGCGAGATCGTGGCGCGCGGGCAAGCCGATCGCGGTGGCGGCAGGGGTGATCCGGTCAGTCAGCGACACGAACTCGATCGTCGGGCACGGCAGGCGGCGCGGATCGACCGGCCGGTCGCCGATCCGCCACGCGCCGCGCCCCGGCCGGTCGTCGGCCAGCAGCGTTTCGAACAGGTCCGCGCCCGCCGCATAGGTGAGCGGCGCGCCACCGTTCGCCCAATCCTCGAGCAAAACGAAATCGGCGGCCTTGGCGGCGGGCATCGTCGCGAACGCGGCGTATTTGGCGACCGTCCGTGCCGGGTCGAGTTGCCAGAAGGCGGTCTGCAGCACCTCCATCGGCAGCACGCCGAGCGCCTTTGCGCCCGGCGCGACCTGTTCCCACAACGACGCGAGCGCGGTGCGGGCGTCCTCGCCATAGCCGGCGAAACGCCAGGGCGCGGCGATCGTCGCTACTCCGGCGATCCTGCCCGGCGCGAGCGCCGCGGCCGCGGCGATGGCCAGCGTCCCCCCGAGGCAATAGCCGACCAGCAGCGGCGGCCGGTCGAGTCGTGACAGCAGCGGCAGCAAGCGCCGCGTCACGTGTCCCGCCAGATCGAGCCCCCGGTCCTGCGCGCGCGGCGTTCCCCAGTCGACCAGCCACGGATGTAAGCCGGCCGCCGCCAGATGTCGAACGAGCGAACGGCCGGGGGCGAGATCAAGGACGTAGGGCGGGTTGATGAGCGACGGCACCAGCACGACGGGTGCGCCGTCACTGCCGCGCGCGCCGTCGCGGAGACGCGCCGCGCCACTGCGGTATCGGATCGGCGGCAATCGCCGGCGCGTGCGTGGTGCCTCCTGATAGCGGCGCAGCCCCGCCAGTGCCGCCGCAGCACGCTGCGGCGATGTTGCAGTCTCGCGGCGCAGCATCTCGAGGAACAGCGGCAGCGGTCTGGGACCGTATTGACCGTGTTGCAGCGCCACATTTTGTGCAATACGGCGAACGTGTTCGGTCACAGGGATCTCGCGCGATGAAGAAGCAGCATGGTACCGACGGGGTGGTCGTCATCAAGAAGTACGCCAACCGCCGGCTCTACAATACCGAAAGCTCCTCCTACATCACGCTCGAACATCTTGCGGCGATGACGCGCGACGGTCGCGAGTTCAAGGTGGTCGACGCCAAGACCGACGAGGACATCACCCACAACGTCCTCACGCAGATCATCATGGAAGCGGAAAGCCGCGGGCAGACGATGCTGCCGGTCAATTTCCTGCGCCAGTTGATCGCGTTGTATGGCGATTCGATGCAGGCGATGGTCCCCGATTATCTCGATGCGTCGATGGACAGCTTCCGCCGCAATCAGGCGCAGTTCAAGACCGCGGTCGAAGGCGCGTTCGCGGGATCGCCGTTCGCAGAGATCGCCAAGCGCAATCTGGAAATGTTCGAGGCCGCGGCGCAGGCGTTCAAGCCCCCGGTGGCGCCGGCCCCCGCAGCGACCACGGCGGGCAAGGACAGCGAGATCGCGGCGCTGAAGGCCGAACTGGCGCACCTGCGCGACAAGGTCGACAAGCTCGGGGAGTAAGCGCGAGGGGATTCGCGTCTTCGCCGTGCGCCCTGTGCTTTGACACGCTCAGCACAAGCGGAGTATGGACGGGACCCCGGATCACGTCCGGGGCGCCGGTGCTTACTTGGGCTTGACGAATTTGAGCGTCATCCGGTCGCTCTCGCCGATCGCGGCGTATTTGGCGCGATCGACGTCCTTGAGCGCAAAGCTGGGCGGCAGCGTCCAGACTCCGCCGGCCCAGTCGGCAGTGTCCTTCGGATTGGCGTTCACCTCCGACTTGCCCGCCAGCTTGAACCCGGCCGCGGTCGCGAAGCCGATCACGCTGCTCGGCTTCATGTAACCGCTCTTCTCCTCGGCGGCGGCATCGCGTGATTCGGGCAGGCGGTGTTCGACGACACCGAGCGTGCCGCCGGGCTTGAGCATCCGGTACATCGCCGCGAACATCTGCCGCGCCTGATCCTCGCCGCCGAACCGCCAGTTGTGGACGTTGCGGAAGGTGAGCACGACATCGGCGCTGCCCTCCGGCACGGTCGGCTGTCCGGCCTGCGCGGGCAGCGCGGCGAACTGGACCTTGCCATAGGTCGCAGCATCCTTAGCCTGGAGCGTGCGGACCGCGTTCAGCCCCTTCTCCCACGGCCCCGCGACATAATAATGTCCGCGCGCGGCGGTGAGTGGCGCAAGGATTTCGGTGTACCAGCCCGCGCCCGGCCAGACCTCGACGACGGTATCGGTCGGCTTTACCCCGAAGAAGGCGAGCGTTTCGGCAGGGTGGCGATAGCGGTCGCGCGCGATATTGGCGGGGGTGCGGGTCGGCGCCGCCACCGCCGCCGCGATCGGCGCGGGCGGGCGCGGGGCGGCGGCCACGGTGGCGGGCAGGGCGAGCAGCAGGACGGGAGCGAGACGATGCATGGACGAGAACCTCTCCACTTTTGGATGGCCGGGAAGCTGACGCGGCGATGAGCGATGCGCAAGGGCTGCTGTGCGTGATCGCGGCAGCGGCGGTCGGCGTCGCGGTGCTCGCGGGATGGCGCGAGCATCGGCGGCGGCGGCGCGCGAACCCCGATGCGGTCGGCTGGGTGGATTGGACGCTGGTGCAGGTGATCGCGCTGATCGTCGCCGCGATCACGGGCTGGATCGCACTAAAGGCTTGAGGCGGAAGCGGGAACTACCGCGTCCGCGCCGGGTTGTCCTCGCAGTCGAAGGCTGGTGTCGCGACGAATGCCGCGCCGTTCCCCGTGGGATTTCGCTTGGTACCGCTCGGCGGCCTTCACCCGTCACAACGCTTGGCGACTACAGGTGGAAGCATGAAGCCAGACATATGTACAATGGCGCCGAACGTCACCGCCGACGACGGCGTGGTGACCGTCCTGTCCCGCTGCGGCGCGAGCTATAACCTGACCGCTGAGGCAGCGATGCGGCTGAGCGAGAAACTGGTCCGCAGCGCCGCGCGTGCTCTGGGGCAGCAGCGGATGAGCGATTCCCGCATCGTCGACCGGCCGCACTAGACGCGGGCGTAACGCTACGCCGGAAGGCCGGCGTGGCGCGGCGTGACGGTGGCGACGATCACGATCGCCGCGGCCCGGCCCATTTCATCCTCGACCGTTACGCGCCAATGGCCTTCCTCGGCGTAACGGGGATGATCGATGAGATAGCGACCCAGGCGCTGCACGGCCTCGTTTCGGGCCGCTGGCAGATCGACGCACTCGATCGTAGCCCGTTCGGACTCACGTCCGGCGAAGATGATGGTGAACTGCGGCATTGGGCCCCTTTTCGATCGTCCAACGGTGCTAACGATCGATCAGGGCCTGCGATACCGTGCACCGCGCGATTCCGGTCAGTAGAAATGCTTCAGGGTCAGCGTGCGCCGCCGGCCATCGCAATCCTCGAGCGTGACCATGCGGCCTACGGCGCCCGCGGGCCAGGCCGCCAGCGCGCTGCGCGCGTAAGACGGGCCGACGCGCGTGCCATCGACGGCGCAGATCGTGTCGCCCTCCTGCCAGCCGGCGGCGGCGGCCGGACCGCCGCGCATCACATGCAGGACGCGCAGCCGCTCGCCCGTCAGCGCGAGCAGCAGCCCGCTGGTCGAACGCAGCGTCGGCGTGTCGGACCGCGGGGTGGGGCCAAGCAGCATCTGACCCGCGGCGGGATCGAGCAGCACGCGGTAACGCTGGAGGAACCCCGAGCCGATCCGGCCCGCGACCCCGATCGTGTCGGAGAAGCCGCCGGCCGGCTCGACCCGCACCTCGACGTCGCGCGCGACCGCGTCGCCGATCCGCAGCGCAGGGACGATCGCCATGTCGCTGACCACCGCGCCGGCGAGCCCGAACGAAACGGTGGTGGTCACCGGACCGGCGGCGACGCGTGCGGTCGCCCACGCCGCCGGGCCGAGCGTGATCGCGGATCCGTCGCCGGTGTCGACCACCATCGGCGCCAGCGTCGCGCCTGCCGCGCCGATCGCGCTGACATACACCATCCGGTCGGGCGCAATCGATAGCGGCGCGGTGACGCCCGCGAACGGACGGCTGCCGCTGCGCAACAACCGGAAGCGGCGCGCCTGATAGTCGATGTCGAGTGCATAGGCCGCGGTGAGATCGCGCCCGACGAGCAGGTCGACCGCCAGCGCGCTGCCGGTCGCGGCGGCGGGAAGATCGGCCACCGCGAGGCTGCCGCCGCGCCGCGTCACCGCGCCGATCGCGATCGTGCGGGTCTCGACGCGGCCGATCGCGACGCTGCCGCCGATCACGGTCGCGCGGCCCTCGGCGTGGACGGGCAGGCGGTACGCCTCGGCGAAGCGGCGGGCGAGCACCGAATAGCTGACGCCGGTATCGAGGATTGCGGTGACCGGACGTCCGTCGACCGCCATCGTGAAGCGGATCTGGTTGCCGGGCGTCAGGTCAAACGGGATCCAGCGACCCTCGGCATCGGGGGCGAGCGTCGACCGCCCGACCCAAGCGGCGCGGGGCTCGGGTAGCGGTGCGGCGGCGAGCGCGACGGCGAGGAGCGACAGGAGCGGCACGCGGGTGGTGTAGCGGATCGTGCGGGCGTGTCACGGGTCGGGTGGCGTTGCCCGATCCCGTCGTCCCGCGGAGGCGGGGATGCAGACGCGCGGGTTCTTCGATAGACGCGCGACATCAGAGGTTTGGGATCCCCACCTTCGCGGGAATGACGGATGTGGACAACGATAAGCGGCGTAGCGCGCCTTTACAGGCACGCCTCCAGATACGCCTGGTCGAAGCCGAACTGCTTGGCCTTGTCGATCGTGTACGGGCGCAAGCCCATCGAGCGGTATTCGCCGATGATCTTTCCGTCGGCGCTTTCGTCGAGATATTCGAACTTGAACAATTCCTGCGTGACGATCACCGGACCTTCCATTCCGATCACCTCGGTGACGTTGGTGACGCGGCGGCTGCCGTCGCGCAGGCGCTTGACCTGGATGATCATGTCGACGCTGTCCGCGATCTGGCGGCTGATCGCTTCCTTGGGTACCTTGATGTCCGACATCATCACCATATTCTCCATCCGCGCCAGCGCCTCACGCGGGGAGTTGGAGTGGAGCGTACACATCGAGCCGTCGTGGCCGGTGTTCATCGCCGCCAGCATGTCGAAACACTCCGCACCACGGATTTCGCCCAGGATGATACGGTCCGGGCGCATGCGCAGTGCGTTCTTGACGAGATCGCGGATGCTGATCTCGCCCTGACCCTCGAGATTGGCGGGGCGCGTTTCGAGCGGCAGCCAGTGCGGCTGTTGCAGGCGCAACTCGGCAGCGTCCTCGATCGTCAGCACGCGTTCGCCCGGGTCGATCATCTTCGACAAAGCGTTGAGCATCGTCGTCTTGCCCGAGCCGGTGCCGCCCGAAATCACGATGTTGAACCGCGATGCGCCCGCGACCTTGAGCGCAGTCGCCATCTTCGTGCTCATGCTGCCGAACCCCGCCATCATGTCGAGCGTGATCGGCTTGGCGGAGAATTTGCGGATCGAGATTGCGGTGCCACGCAGCGAGAGCGGTGGCACGATCACGTTGACACGGCTACCGTCCTTCAGACGCGCGTCGGCGAGCGGCGTGGTCTGGTCGACACGGCGGCCGACCGAGTTGCAGATGCGCTGCGCGATCTGGAACAGATGCTCCTCGTCGCGGAACTGGATCTGCGCCAGCTCCAACTTGCCCTTGCGCTCGACGAAGGTCTGGTCGGGGCCGTTGACCATGATGTCGCTGATCTCCGGATCGGCGAGCAGTTCCTCGAGCGGGCCGAGCCCGAGCAATTCGTCGACCAGCACCTTTTCGAGCGCGAATTGTTCGCGGCGATTGAGCGTCAGCTTCAGCTCGGCGAGCACCTCGCCGATGATCGGCCGGAATTCCTCGGCCAGATCTTCCTTGCCGAGCGTCGCTGCCGCCTCGGGGTCGACCCGCTCCAGCAGGCGCGGGAGCACCTGCTCCTTGATCTTGTGGATCGACGCCTCGAAGCCTTCCATGCGGCTGGCGCCCGCATCGGCGGTCGCATTTTGGCGATCCGACAGCCGCTGCATCGCGTCGGCCTGCCCGGGCGGGGTCAGCGGGTCGAGCGCCGCCATCGCATCGTGGGGCGCGGCGGTTTCGACCGGCTGGTCGTCGCGGGGAGCGCCGGGCGGGACGTGCATCGGGCGTGCGATGCCGAAGCCGCCGCGCAGCCCGCCGCCGTTACCGCTGCCACCCATGCCGCCGTTGCGGCGTCCGAACGCGTTCATCGACCCTTATCGTCCTCGAATTGGCTTGAGGACGATCGCTACCGTGCAAGCCTTTCGAATTGGCTAACCAATCGAAGTTGCGCGCTGGTGGAGCAGGGTACGGAACGCCGTGCGGCGCAGCGGCCGGGGCAGCGAGGCGTCCACCGCCACCGCAGCCGCTCGTGCTACCAGCGCTTCTGCCTCCAAGCGCAACGCCGGGTCGCCGGGCAGCAGCGTCGCCACTGGAAAGGCGGCGTGTAACCCGGCCCTGTCCTCGTCGAAGGCGAACCGACACCAGCCGCGCATGGTCGCAGCGAGCAGCAGCTGCCCGGGTGGGGTGACGAGGCGAATCCAGCGGAGCGTCTCGCCCGCGCCGCCGGCCGTCGCCGCCTGTGGCGTCATCCCAAGCCGCGCGGCATCGGCATAGAAGCGACTGGGCGCGGCATATCCTGCCGCGTAGATGGCGGTGGTGACGCTTTCCGTCTCGCGCAGTGCCGTCAGCACCCGATCGGCACGGCATGTTCGCGCAAAGGCGGCGGGGGTGACGCCGGTCAGCCGGTGGAAGAGCCGATGGAAATGGTGCGGCGCATACCCGACCGCCGCCGCCAGCGCGGCCAGCGGGGGTGGCGCGTCACCGCCGAGCAGCGTTGCGGCGGCGATCACCGCCTGTCGATCGCGGGCGACCGAATCGGGCAAACAGCGTCGGCACGGGCGATAGCCGGCCGCACGCGCCGCGGCGGAGTCAGGGAGGAAGGCGACATTCTCGCGGCGCGGGCGGCGCGCGGCGCAGCTCGGCTTGCAATAGATATGCGTACTGTGCACCGCGACCACGAAGCGGCCGTCGAAGGCGCGATCGCGGCGGGCGAAGGCATCCCAGGCAGTGTCGGAGTCGATCGTCGCGCTCATGCCCGCCGGTCTACGCCAGCGGCGCGCGCGTCGCATCCCGCAGCTTGCGCCCAAACGCGCGCGTGACATCACCAAGATTTCACTCCGGTTGCATCGCGGTTCCCCCTTTGCTACGCGCGCCGTACCCAATGCGGGGCGCTTCGTTGCGCCATCCGTTCGCATGGGTGGGCACCCTTGGGTCATGACGAGGAAAGTGGATCGCGTGGAGAGTTCCAGCGGTAATCAGGGCAGCAGCATCCAGGCCGGCCTCGGCGGTCGGTATGCGAGTGCGCTGTTCGATCTGGCGGTGGAGGCCCGTGCGGTCGATCGCGTCGAGGAAAGTCTCACGGCAGTGCGCGATGCGCTGGCCGCGTCGCGCGATTTCGCGGAACTGGCGGCATCGCCGGTGATCGCGCGCGGGCAGGCGGTGAAGGCGGTGCTCGCCACCGCCGACGAGCTGGGGCTCGACGCCACGACGCGCAGCTTTCTCGGCGTGCTGGCGGAGAACCGCCGCCTGTCGGCGCTGCCGAAGATCATTCGCGCGTTCCGCGCGATGGCCGCGCAGCATCGCGGCGAGACCACCGCCGAGGTCATCAGTGCGCACCCGTTGACCCCCGAGCAGATCGACGAGCTGAAGCAACAGCTCCGCCGTCGCGTCGGCCGCGAGGTGACGGTCGACTTGGCGGTCGATCCGCAGATCCTGGGCGGCCTGGTCGTCCGCATCGGTTCCCAGATGATCGATTCGTCGATCCGCACCCGTTTGAATGCGCTTGCCAGCGCGATGAAAGGCTGAGTTGATGGACATTCGCGCCGCAGAAATCTCCCGCGTCATCAAGGACCAGATCGCCAATTTCGGCACCGAGGCGCAGGTTTCGGAAACCGGGCAGGTGCTCAGCGTCGGTGACGGCATCGCGCGCATCTACGGGCTCGACAACGTTCAGGCGGGCGAGATGGTCGAGTTCGCCAATGGCGTGCAGGGGATGGCGCTCAACCTGGAGGCCGACAATGTCGGCGTCGTGATCTTCGGCTCGGACGCCGAGATTCGCGAAGGCGATACCGTCAAGCGCACCGGCACCATCGTTGACGTGCCGGTCGGCAAGGGGCTGCTCGGCCGCGTGGTCGACGGGCTCGGCAACCCGATCGACGGCAAGGGCCCGATCGCGTCGGAGCAGCGCAGCCGCGTCGAGGTCAAGGCGCCGGGCATCATCCCGCGCAAGTCGGTGCACGAGCCGGTGCAGACCGGGCTGAAGGCGATCGACGCGCTGGTGCCGGTCGGCCGTGGCCAACGCGAGCTGATCATCGGCGACCGCCAGACCGGCAAGTCGGCGATCGCGATCGACACCTTCATCAACCAGAAGCAGGCGAACGCCGGCTCCGACGAATCGAAGAAGCTCTACTGCGTCTATGTCGCGGTCGGGCAGAAGCGGTCGACCGTGGCGCAGCTCGTCCGCACGCTCGAAGAGAATGGCGCGATGGAATATTCCATCGTCGTCGCCGCGACCGCGTCGGACCCCGCGCCGCTCCAGTTCCTCGCGCCGTACACCGGCACCGCGATGGGCGAATATTTCCGTGACAATGGGATGCACGCGGTCATCGTGTTCGACGATCTGTCGAAGCAGGCGGTCGCCTATCGCCAGATGTCGCTGCTGCTGCGCCGTCCGCCGGGCCGCGAAGCCTATCCGGGCGACGTCTTCTATCTCCACTCGCGCCTGCTGGAGCGTGCGGCGAAGATGAACGAGGCGAACGGCTCAGGCTCGCTGACCGCGCTGCCGATCATCGAGACGCAGGCGGGCGACGTGTCGGCGTACATTCCAACCAACGTGATCTCGATCACCGACGGCCAGATCTTCCTCGAGACCGACCTTTTCTTCGCGGGCATCCGCCCGGCGATCAACGTCGGCCTGTCGGTCAGCCGTGTCGGCGGCGCCGCGCAGACCAAGGCGATGAAGAAGGTGTCGGGCTCGATCAAGCTGGAGCTGGCGCAATATCGCGAGATGGCGGCCTTCGCGCAGTTCGGCTCGGACCTTGATGCCTCGACGCAGAAGCTGCTGAACCGCGGCGCGCGGCTGACCGAGCTGCTCAAGCAGCCGCAGTTCAGCCCGATGCCGTTCGAGGAGCAGACGGTTTCGATCTACGCGGGCACCAACGGCTTCATCGACACGGTGCCGGTCGCCGACGTCAACCGCTACGAAGCGGCGATGCTCAGCTATATGCGCGCCGACCACGCCGACGTGCTGACCGCGATCCGCGACAGCCGCGAGCTGGGCAAGGACACCGAGGCCAAGCTGAAGGACGCGCTCGGGCAGTTCGCGAAGACGTTCGCGTGATCGCAGCGCTTGCCCTGCTGGCCGCGACGCCGGCCGCCGATCCTGGTCGCGCGGCGTTGGCCGGCGACTGGACGGTGGACTTGTCGGTCAAGCCGGGTGAGCCTTATACCCGACCGATGACGCTGGTGCTGGCGGACGACGGGACGGTCAGCGGGCTGTTCTACCAAAGTCCGATCGACGCCGGGCGGTGGAAGACGGCACGCGGGCGGACCTGCGTCAGCTTCCGCACGCACGACGATCGCGGTCCCTATCACACCGCGGCATGTCTGGTCGGCGATACCGTCCAGGGACAGACATGGGCGGAGGCGCGGACGTTCCTGTTCAACTGGAGCGCCGTCAGGGCCAAGCAAGGTTAAGACATGGCGAGTTTGAAGGCCCTCAAGATCCGCATCGGCTCTGTGAAGTCGACGCAGAAGATCACCAAGGCGATGAAGATGGTCGCCGCCGCCAAGCTGCGCCGGGCGCAGGAGGCGGCGGTCGCGGGGCGTCCCTATGCCGAGCGGCTGGAGGGCGTCGTCGCCAGCCTGGCACGGACGGTTGGCGTCGGTGCGTCCCCGCTGCTGGCGGGCACCGGCAAGGAACAGGTGCATCTGCTGGTCGTCGCGACCTCTGAGCGGGGTCTGGCGGGCGCGTTCAACACCAACATCGTCCGGGCCGCGCGCCGCAAGGCCGAGGAGCTGGAGGCCGCGGGCAAGACCGTGCGCTTCTATATCGCGGGCAAGAAGGGGCGCGTGATGAAGCGCTTCTACCCGACCGGGATCGTCGCCGATCATGACCTGTCGGACATGAAGACCGCGAGCTTCGACGCCGCCAAGGAGATCGCCGACGATCTGATCGCGCGCTTCAAGGCCGGTGAGTTCGACGTTGCGCATCTTTTCTACGCGCGCTTCCAGTCGGCGTTGGTGCAGGAGCCGATCGGCGCGCAGATCATCCCGGTCGCGATCCCAGAGCTGAAGGCGGGCAAGTCGCCGGCCGCGAGCGGCGACGCGACGGTCGAATATGAGCCGAGCGAGGAAGCGATCCTCGACGATCTGCTGCCGCGCAACGTTGCGATCCAGATCTTCCGCGCGCTTCTCGAGAATGCCGCGTCGGAGCAGGGCAGCCGCATGACCGCGATGGACAATGCGACCCGCAATGCCGGCGACATGATCAAGCGGTTGAGCATCCAGTACAACCGCGCCCGCCAGGCGGCGATCACGACCGAGCTGGTCGAGATCATTTCCGGCGCCGAGGCACTGTAAGTTCCGTCACCGTCTCTCTCCAAGAGGGACGCCGTATGTTAAAGCAGACAGAAACCCCCGCCTTCGCAGGGGCGACGAAGAGGTAAGAGAATGGCCACCGTCCTAGAGGATCGCCCGACCCATCTCACGGGCCAGACCAACAACACCGGCCGCATCAGCCAGGTGATCGGCGCGGTGGTCGACGTGCATTTCCCGTCGCAGCTGCCCGCGATCCTGTCGGCGCTGGAAACCGAGAACAACGGCCAGCGGCTGGTGCTCGAGGTCGCGCAGCACCTCGGCGAGAACACCGTCCGCACGATCGCGATGGATTCGACCGAGGGGCTGACCCGCGGCCAGACCGTCACCGACACCGGCGCGCAGATCCTGATGCCGGTCGGCCCGGCGACGCTCGGCCGGATCATGAACGTCATCGGCGAGCCGATCGACGAGCGCGGTCCGATCGCGACCGACCTGCGCGCGCCGATCCACGCCAAGGCGCCGGACTTCGTCGACCAGTCGACCGAGAACGCGATCCTTGTCACCGGCATCAAGGTCATCGACCTGCTGGCCCCCTACGCGAAGGGCGGTAAGATCGGCCTGTTCGGCGGCGCGGGCGTCGGCAAGACCGTGCTGATCCAGGAGCTGATCAACAACATCGCGAAGGGCCACGGGGGCACCTCTGTGTTCGCGGGCGTCGGCGAGCGGACCCGCGAGGGCAACGACCTGTATCACGAGTTCCTCGACGCCGGCGTCATCGCCAAGGATGCCGAGGGCAATGCGGTGAGCGAAGGCTCGAAGGTCGCGTTGGTCTACGGCCAGATGAACGAGCCGCCGGGCGCGCGTGCCCGCGTCGCGCTGTCAGGCCTGGCGATCGCGGAATATTTCCGCGACCAGGAAGGGCAGGACGTGCTGTTCTTCGTCGACAACATCTTCCGCTTCACGCAGGCGGGCGCCGAAGTGTCGGCGCTGTTGGGCCGTATCCCGTCGGCGGTGGGCTATCAGCCGACGCTGTCGACCGACATGGGCGCGCTGCAGGAGCGGATCACCTCGACCAACAAGGGCTCGATCACCTCGGTGCAGGCCGTCTACGTCCCCGCGGACGATCTGACCGACCCGGCACCGGCGACGTCGTTCGCGCACCTCGACGCGACGACCGTGCTCAACCGTGCGATCTCCGAGCTGGGCATCTATCCGGCGGTCGATCCGCTCGATTCGACCAGCCGCGTGCTCGAGCCGCGCACCGTCGGGCAGGATCACTATGAGACCGCGCGGGCGGTGCAGGCGACGCTGCAGAAGTACAAGTCGCTGCAGGACATCATCGCGATCCTCGGGATGGATGAGCTGTCCGAAGAGGACAAGCTGACCGTCAGCCGCGCGCGCAAGATCCAGCGCTTCCTCAGCCAGCCGTTCCACGTGGCCGAGGTGTTCACCAACATCCCCGGCAAGTTCGTCCAGCTGGAAGACACGATCCGCAGCTTCAAGGCGGTGGTGAACGGGGAGTACGATCACCTGCCGGAAGCGGCCTTCTACATGGTCGGCGGGATCGACGAAGCGATCGCCAAGGCCGAGAAGATGGTCAAGGAGGCATAAGGCTTCCAGCGCTTGACCCTCTTCCCGCCGGGGAGAGGGTTGGGTGAGGGGCGGTCACGCACGCGGTGCCGTGTTGCATGGCAATCGTCCCTCGCTGCCCCTCACCCCCTACCTCTCCCCGGAGGGGAGAGGGAGTTAAGGTCAAGATCATGTTGCATTTCGAACTCGTCACGCCGGCCCGTCTGCTCATCTCCGAGGATGTTCACATGGTGACCGTGCCGGGCACTGATGGCGACTTTGCGGTGCTGGAGGGCCATGCGCCCTTCATGTCGACGATCCGCGACGGCGACGTGCTGGTGCAGAAGACGCCCGGTGGCCAGCCGGAGACGATCGCGATCCGCGGCGGCTTCGCCGAGGTCAACGCGCGCGGGCTGACGGTGCTCGCCGAGCACGCGGGGTAAGCGTTTTCGTCGCGTCCTTGGCAGGCTTAAAAGCGGGATCCCGGGTCAAGCTCGGGACGACGTTGAATTGACGGCGGGTCTGCGGCCGACGGCGTCGAACGCTACTTTTCTCCGTCGTCACTTTCCTCCGGTTTCGCGTTCATCGATGCCGCGATCGTGTCGATCGCCGTGGGGTCCTTGCTGTCGATCGCCGCCAGCACCACCCCCGCCATCGTCCCCAAGGCGCCGCCGTGAGGATCATAGGCGACGCGACGCAGCGCCGGGACCGCGGCATCATATTCCTTCTTCCGGACGTGCATCACGGCGACCTGCATCGCCAGCCCGGTGTCGAACGGCGCGAGCGAGAAGGCGTAGTCGAGGCCCTTCTCCGCATTCGGACTCATCGGCCCGCCCGAACTCCGCAGCGCCTGATAATGCGCGACGAGCGGCCACGGATCTTCGGCGTCGAGATGGTTGGCGATGATGAACCATTGCCGCACCGCCTTCCAGCGCGCCGCATCGGTAACATGCTCCTTCTCGGCCAGCCCGGCCTGCGCCATCCCACGATAGATCAACGCCTTGCGCGACTTTGGATCGACGGCGAGCGCGCGCGCCGCGGCGGCGTCGGCGGCCGCATAGGCGCCTGCGTCATATTCGGCCTCGGCGAGCGCGACCTGCACCGCGGGATCGTTCGGCCAGTCGGCGGCGATCTTGCGCGCGGCGATCGCAACGGCGGGTGCCGTCTTGGCATTTACGCCGCGCGTCGAGCGCAGCACGACCGGCATGATCGCCTCCTCACCCGGGGTGAGCGCGCGCGTCGTCACCGGCTCGATCGGCAGGGCCGAAATCTTCAGTCCCAGCATCGGCAACGCCTTGCGCGCATAGCTGTTGAGCGCGTTGTCGAGCTTGCGCGGGTCGCCGAGCAATGCCGCCTTGCTTTTCGGATCGCCGCCGCTCTCGAAGGCTTTCAGATAAGCGGAGAGCTGCGTCCGGCGTTCGGGGTTGAGCAGCATGTAATGGGTGAGCAGCCACGAGCGACCGTAGAAGACCTGCATCCTGTTCGGATCGAGCCGTTTGTCGCTGGGCGACATCGTCAGCAGATCGCGCATCGGCAGCATCTGGTCGTCGATCAACCCATAGGCGCGGTAGAGCGGCGGCGCGCCGATCAGCAGACTGTCTGGCTGGAACACCATCGTCGCATTGAATTCGGCGAATCCTTCGACGAACCACGCCGGGAACGGCCGGTCGCCCCACGACGAAAACATGAAATGGTGAGCATATTCGTGGAGCAGCACCGCCTGCGCCGTCATCGCGAGCTTGCCGGTGTCGTTGGTCTTGCGCGGCACGAAGGCGACGGGGCCGGACAGCCGCGGCATATACACCCCGGCCATGTTCCGCTCGCCCAGCAGCTTCTGCAAGGCCGAGATATCTTTGACGACGAAGACGTTGACGCGCTGCGTCGGGCTGAACGCCGGATCGGACATGCCGCGCATCACGCGCATCGCCTTGTCGAACCGTTCGAGCCGCGTCGCGAATTCGGTCACCTCGTCGGGCGCATCGTCCGAATAGACGACGAAATGGCGTGACGACGCCTGCTGCCATGTCGCGGTCGCCGGTGTGGCGACCCCCAGGGCCAGCGCGACCGCTGCCCATATCCCCCGCATCCTTCGCCCCCGTCCGTCTACCCCGGACCGCAGCGTACGAGGCGCGCGCGGAGCGTCAAGCGACCACGATCAAGCGTCGTGGAATTGCAGGCTGGCGAGCCGCGCGTAGAGTCCGCCCGCGCCGATGAGTGCGGCGTGGCTGCCCTCCTCGACGATCCGGCCGCCGTCCATCACGACGATGCGCGACGCGGCGCGGACGGTGGCGAGGCGGTGCGCGATGACGATCGTGGTGCGTGTCGCCATCAGCCGTTCGAGTGCATCCTGCACCAGCCGCTCGCTTTCGGCATCGAGCGCGCTGGTCGCCTCGTCGAGCAGCAGGATCGGGGCGTCGCGCAGCAGCGCGCGTGCGATCGCGACGCGCTGGCGCTGCCCGCCCGACAGCCGCGCACCGCCTTCGCCGAGGAAGGTGTCGAGCCCCTCTGGCAGCGCGCGCAGGAAGTCGGCGGCATTGGCCGCCTCCGCCGCAGCCCACACCTGCGCATCGTCGGCATCCCAGCGGCCGTAGCGGAGATTGTCGCGCGCGCTGGTGCCGAAGATCACGGTATCCTGCGGCACCATCGCGATCCGCGCCCGGACCTCAGCCGGGTCGGCGAGGGTCAAGTCGACGCCGTCGACCAGCACTTCGCCGCGCGCCGGCTGGTAGAAGTGCTGCAGCAACTGGAACAGCGTCGACTTGCCCGCCCCCGACGGCCCGACCACCGCCAGCGTCTCGCCCGGTTCGACCGCCAGCGAGAAATCGTGGAGCGCGGCGACGTCGGGGCGGCTGGGATAGCGGAACTCGACGTTGCGGAAGGCGACGCGGCCCTGCGGCGGCTGCGGCAGCGCGACCGGGTGCGGGGGCGGCGCGATCTCGGGGCGTTCGGCGAGCAACTCGCTCAGCCGTCCCGCCGCGCCCGCGCCGCGCAGCAGATCGCCATAGACTTCGGTCAGCGCACCGAACGCCCCCGCGACGATTCCGCCGGTCAGCACGAAGGCCGCGATCGCGCCGCCCGACAGCCGCCCGGCGGCGACGTCGTCGGCGCCTTCCCACAATACCAACGTGATTGCGCCGAAGATCAGCCCGATGACGATCGCGGTCATGATCGCGCGCAACGCCACGCGCTTGCGCGCCGCCGCCATCGTCGCCTCGACCGCGTCGGTGAAGCGCGCGCTTTCGCGTGCCTCCTGCCCGAACGCCTGGACGATCTTCATCGCGCCCAGGGTTTCGACGACGATCGAGCCGACGTCGGCGATCCGGTCCTGCGAGGTGCGCGACAGGTTGCGGACGCGCCGCCCGAGCAGCGCGATCGGGGCGATGATGAGCGGGATGCCGGCGAGCAGCATCGCCGCGAGCTTGGGCGAGATCGCGAACAGGTAGATCAGCCCGCCAATCGCGGTAAACGAGTTGCGCAGGGCGATCGACACCGTGCTGCCGACCACCGTTTCGATCTGCCCGGTGTCGGCGGTGAGCCGTGAGGCGATTTCGGACGGGCGGTTGGTTTCGTAGAAGGATGGGCTGAGCGTCATCAGGTGGCGCTGCACCTCGGTGCGAATATCGGCGACGACGCGCTCCCCCAGCCAGGCGACGAAATAGAAGCGCACCGCGGTGCCGAGCGCGAGCACGACCACGATCATCAGCATATAATGGAACGAGGACGCTACGGACTCGGCGGACGCGCCGTTGCCCGCGAAGCCGCGGTCGATCACGCGTTTGAAGCTGTACGGGATCGCGATCGTCGCGCCGGAGGTGACCGCCAGCGCAGTAAACGCCGCGGTAATCTGCAGCGGGTATGTGCGGGCGTGACGGAAGACCATCGCCAGATTGCCGAGACGGCGGGAAGGAGCGACGTCGGAAGCGCTGGCCATGCGCGCGGCCTAGCAGCGCACGTGCGGTCACTCAACGTATCGCTGGCGCGAGGCGGCAGGCGGGCCCGAAATCGGACTGCAATCGTTGCAGTCGCGCTGCGACCGGCGACATTGCTATAGGCGTCGCACCGGCGGGGCCGGGGAAGGAACATGCGAATGTTGTACGACGCCTATGAATTTCAGCGTTCGTGGCTGGCCTCGGCCAGCGCGATGGCCACGGTGGGCGCCAACTGGCTGAACAACCCGTCAAACCCGTTCGCCTATCTGGGCGGCGGTCCGGTGATGGCGTCGGCGCTGGAGGTGTTCGCGCATGCTTCCGCCTCGCGCGGCAAGCCGGCGTTCGGGTTCGAGACGACGACCGTCGACGGGCGCGAGGTGGCGGTAGTCGAGGAGATCGTGCTGCAACGCCCGTTCGGTCAGCTCAAGCGGTTCCGCCGCGAAGGCGTCGAGGGCGGGCCGCGGCTGTTGATCGCCGCGCCGATGTCGGGGCATTTCGCGACGCTGCTGCGCGGCACGGTCGAACGGATGCTGCCGGTCGCCGACGTCTATATTACCGACTGGCGCGACGCGAAACTGGTGCCGACGCGCGAAGGGCGGTTCGATCTCGACGATTATATCGACTATCTGATCGCGTTCCTGGAGGCGATCGGGCCGGATCAGGACGGGGCGGCGGACGGGCCGCACGGCGCGCACATGCTGGCGGTGTGCCAACCGTCGGTACCATGCCTCGCCGCGACCGCGCTGATGAGCGCCGATCGCAACCCGTGCCGGCCGCGCACGCTGACGATGATGGGCGGCCCGATCGACACGCGCCAGGCGCCGACCGCGGTCAACACGCTCGCAACCGAGCGGCCGTTCGCGTGGTTCGAGCAGAATGTGATCGCGACCGTGCCGCTGCTGTATCCGGGCGCGGGGCGGAAGGTCTATCCGGGCTTCCTCCAACTGTCCGGGTTCATGACCATGAACCTCGGCAACCACATGATGAGCCATTACGAGCTGTTCAAACATCTCGTCACCGGCGACGACGACAGCGCGGAGGCGACCAAGCGCTTCTACGACGAATATCGCTCGGTCTGCGATATGACCGCGGAATTCTATCTCCAGACGATCGACACGGTCTTCCAGTCGCATAGTCTCCCTAAGGGCGAGATGATGCACCGCGGCCGGCGGGTCGACACGGGCGCGATCACTGACGTCGGGCTGCTCGCGATCGAGGGCGAGCGCGACGACATCAGCGGGCTAGGGCAGACCAAGGCGGCGCTGACGATCGCGACCGCGCTGCCGGAGGCGAAGAAGCGTTATTACATGGCCGAGGCGGTAGGCCATTACGGGATCTTCAACGGTTCGAAATGGCGCACCCGGATCGCGCCGGTCGTCGAGGAATGGATGGCGGCGAACGGTTGATGTGGACACGGGCCGGTCGCTTTGGTGGCGACCGGCTCATTTTACATCATCCCTGCGCAGGCAGGGATCCATGGCTGTTTCGTTCGTCGGCTCGATCTGACATATGAAAGTCGGGTCATGTGTCAGACGTTTCGCGGCTCTCCACAGCCATTGGCCCCTGCCTGCGCAGGGCCGACATGTCAGGCGGGGCTGCTTTCGGCTGTCGTTTCGACCTTGGCGTGGCTGCCTTCCTCGCCGGCCTTGATCGTGCCGCCAAACAACATCTTCACGCGGCCCGAGAGCGACATGTCGGTCTCCCACAATTCCGCTGAGTCGATGTCGACGCGCAGCAGCGCGAGGTTGGGATCGTTGCGTCCTTCCGGAAACCACGCCTCGACCTGGTTATTCCAGAGCTTGTCGATCTGGGCCTGATCGTTGTCGATCCGGGCGGTGCCGTCGAGGCAAGCGAAGAAGTCGTGCCCCTTCGAGACATATTGCGCCATCACGCGGCCGCCGCCGGCGAGCCGGTTGGTCTTGCCGATGAAGAAGAACAGCGTGTCGACCTGATCCTCGTCGAGCTGCGCGGTCAGCGGTTCGTGGTGGGCATGGCCGTCCGCCGGGCCAACCATGACGAACGGGCTGTCGGCCATCTTCTTCCACAGGTCCTGCTTCAGCTTCTTCGGATCGGTGTTGGCGTCGGCCATGTCGCATCTCCTGTTCGCGTTCGACGGGAGAACGTGAGGCGGGGGCGTTGGTTGCGCGAACGTTTCGTGACCGTCATGATCCGAGGCGGTACGATTTCCACTGCCAGATCAGGAGCACGGAAGCGAGCTATGCCGGCGTGTGTGTGTTGAGGCACGACATTCGCACCACCTTTGTGTTGAAGATGCTCAAGACGGCCCGGCGGCAGTAACAGGGCAGAAGCCTCGTCTGGCAGCCGGGCCCCAAACCAAACGAGCCTCGACCGCTGGCACGATCGAGGCTCATCAGAAGTCGGAACAACGTTACCGACGCAATCCACATCGCACGGTTCGTGCTATTTTCAACGTCACAGCACCTCAAACAACCCGGCCGCGCCCATGCCGCCGCCGACGCACATCGTGACGACGACATGCTTCGCGCCGCGGCGCTTGCCCTCGATCAGCGCGTGGCCGACCATGCGGGCGCCCGACATGCCATAGGGGTGGCCGATCGCAATCGCGCCGCCGTTGACGTTGAGCAATTCGTCGGGGATGCCGAGCTTGTCGCGGCAATACAGCACCTGCACCGCGAAGGCCTCGTTCAGCTCCCACAGGCCGATGTCGTCCATCGTCAGGCCGTTGCGTTCCAGCAGCTTTGGGACGGCGAAGACGGGGCCGATACCCATCTCGTCGGGCGCGGTGCCCGCCACTGCCATGCCCATATACCGCCCGAGCGGGGCCAGCCCGCGCTGCTCGGCGAGCTTCTCCTCCATCAACACGCTGGCCGAGGCGCCGTCCGACAGCTGCGAGGCGTTGCCGGCGGTAATGTTGAGGTCCGGCCCGAGCACCGGCTTCAGCCCGCGCAATCCCTCCAGCGTGGTGTCGGCGCGGTTACCCTCGTCCTTCGCCAGCGTGACCTGCTCGTGCGAGACGTCCTTGGTTTCCTTGTTCACGTTCGCCTTGGTGGCGGTAACCGGGACGATCTCGGCATCGAAGCGCCCGGCGGCCTGCGCCTCGGCGGTGCGCATCTGCGAGCGATAGCCATATTCGTCCTGCGCCTCGCGCGTGATGCCGTAGCGCTTGGCGACGATCTCGGCGGTCTGGAGCATCGGCATGTAGATGTCCTCGTGCATCGCCAGCAGCTCGGGATCGGGAGCGACGCGCATCTCGGGGGTTTGCACCATGCTGATGCTCTCGACCCCGCCGCCGATCGCGATCTGCATCCCGTCGCTGACGATCTGCTTGGCGGCCGTCGCGATCGCCATCAGCCCGGACGCGCATTGCCGGTCGAGCGACATGCCCGGCACGCTGGTCGGCAACCCGGCGCGCAACAGGCTGGTGCGTGCGATGTTCGTCGCCTGATGCCCCTGCTGGAGCGCGGCGCCGATGACGACGTCGTCAATCTCGGCCCCATCGATCCCGGCGCGTTCGACTGCCGCCTTGATCGCGTGGCTGGCGAGCGTCGGGGAGGGCAGGTTGTTAAACGCGCCGCGATAGGCGCGGCCGATCGGGGTGCGGGCGGTGGAGACGATGACGGCGGAGCGCATGGAACGAAGCCTTTCAGTGCAGCCTAGACGAAGATTTGGGTGATCCACTCGGCGAGCATCGCGGGCTTTTCCTGCCCTTCGATCTCGATCGTGACCTCGGAGGTTGATTGATATTGGCCCGGGCGCTTCTGCTCGAACGACAATAGCGTCGACCGCGCGCGGATACGCGCGCCGGACGGGACGGGAGCGAGAAAGCGGACGCGGTTGCCGCCGTAATTGACGTGCATCGTCGCATTGCCGACGGTCGGCAGGTCAGGCGTCTCCGCCATCAGGCGTGGCAGTAGCGATAAGGTGAGGAAGCCGTGCGCGATCGTGGTGCCGAAGGGCGTCGCCGCAGCGCGAACAGGGTCGGTATGGATGAACTGGCGATCGTCCGTCGCCGCTGCGAAAGCGTCGATCATTGTCTGCGTGACCGTGAGCCATGCCGAGACGCTGGTGCGCCCGACCGCAGCCTCCACTTCGTCCAGCGTCACGTCGCGCCTCTCCCAACCTTTCACGGCTGTCTAGGCGTTTCGGGACCCGGCCCGCAAGCGGATGCGGACCGGAAATATGAAATAAGCTTTGTGTCAGGTGGAGGGTGGCGGACCCGACCTTCTAAAATGTCGGTCCGCGCCGGCAATACGCCCCGGCGCGGACCGTGGTCCTTAGCGGCAGCGCACCTTGCCGCGGTCGATCTCGCGACCCAGCAGCGCACCCGCGCCGCCGCCCGCCAGGGTGCCGAGCAGGCCGCCACCGACGAGATTGCCGAGCAGCGCACCGCCGGCACCGCCGACCACCAGACCGGTGGTGCCGTCGTTGCGGCGGCAGTAGGAGCGGCCGTCACGACCGCGATAAACCTGATCCTCGCGGCTCAGACGACGCTCACGATAATTACCGCGGCGATAGTCGCGCGAGGCATCCCAGTCGTCGCGATCGCCATGCCATTGATAATCCCGGTCACGGTCGCGGCGTTGGGCGTCCGCCAACGGGGCGGCGACCATCGGGGCGGAGACGGTGGCGATCGCCAGCGCCGTTAGCAGGGCCTTTTTTATTTCGATCTTACTCCTTCAGCTGCCTGCACGAACGTCGCAGGCACGGAAGGGTTCATGCCGGTTGCGTTACGGCGCGTCCGGGATCGGGAACGAGCAGCTTTTCACGCCGTGCCACGATCAACGGGACCACGATCTGCCCCGCCACGTTCACCGCAGTGCGGCCCATGTCGAGGATGGGATCAATTGCGAGCAATAGTCCCGCGCCCTCAAGCGGGAGGCCGAGCGTGGTGAGCGTGAGCGTCAGCATGACCAAAGCGCCGGTCAGCCCGGCAGTCGCGGCCGATCCGATCACCGAGACGAGCGCGATCAGCACATAGTCCGGCGCATGGAGCGCAATGCCGTAATATTGCGCGACGAACAGCGCCGATACCGCCGGGTAGATCGCCGCGCAGCCGTCCATCTTGGTCGTCGCGGCGAAGGGGACCGCGAAGGCGGCATAGTCGCGCGGAACCCCTGCCTTCTCGGCGACATCCTCGGTGACCGGCAGCGTCGCGATCGACGAGCGCGAAACGAAGCCGAGCTGGATCGCGGGCCAGGCGGTCGCGAAGAAGCGGCGCGGCGACAGGCGATTGGCGGCGAGCAATGCGGGATAGACCCCGAACAGCACCAACGCGAGCCCAAGATAGACCGCGCCCGCGAAACTGCCGAGCGCGGCGAGCGAGGACCAGCCGTAGCGGACGATCGCGGTGCCGATCAGCCCGGCGGTGCCGATCGGCGTGAGCCGCACCACCCAGCGGAGCAATTGGCGGAAGATCGTCAGTAACGAGGCGTTGACCGACAGGAACGCCTCGCCCGCCGTCCCGACCTTCACCGCCGCCGCGCCGACCGCGATCGCGACGACGATCAGTTGCAGGACGTTGAACGAGATGCCGGTGGTGGCCACGCCCTCCTTGAGCTTGGTGGACGCCTCCAGCCCGAGGACATTGCCGGGGACCAGCCCGCGCAGGAAATCAAGCCACGAGCCGGTGGTGCCCGGCGCGACCGCGCTGGCGGCAGCGACGCCGGCGTGTGCGCCCGGCTGGAGGATCGTGCCGAGCGTCAGCCCGATCGCGACCGCGATCAGCGCGGTGATCGCGAACCACAGCAACGTCTGGCCGACCAGACGCGCGGCATTGCCGAGATCGCGCAACGCCGCGACCGACGCGACCAGCGCGGTGAAGACGAGCGGCACGACCAGCGCCTTGAGCAATTTGACGAAGCTCTCGCCGGTAAGGCGCAACGTCTCGGCCAGCGCGCCATCGGGGGCGGTGCGCGCCACGAAGCCGAGGGCGACGCCGATCGCCATGCCGGCGAACACCTGCACCGTGAAGGAGGGTTTCTTCATCGTGCCGAGGTGAGAGCGGACGCGGGTTTGTGCCAGCAACTTTGCGTTTGCGGGTGGGGAGTGGGGCTTTTGGGGGGCGGGGCAGAGGGTAACCTATACCGTCATTCTCGCGCCGGCGGGACTCCCGACGCGCGGGTCTCGGCAAGAGCTGCCACGTCGAAGGTTCTGGATTCCCGCCTGCGCGGGAATGACGGGCATGAGGGATGGCGTTACCAAGCCTGCCGTCGCCCCTGCGAAGGCAGGGGCCTATCTCTGTGTCGTCGTTCGAATCATCTGACACAGGCGCGACGTGCCGTGTGTCAGACCGTCCTTACGCATTCGGCAGACATGGGCTCCTGCCTGCGCAGGGGCGACGGTCAAGCTTTTGGGAGGTGCGGCGGCTCCGCATAGGGCATCACCAATGTGCCGTCGGGTGCGGCGGTGTAGGTGGTCTGCGTCGGATACGGGATCGCTATCCCCTCCTGCGCGAAGCGGCGGATGATCGCGACGAGCAGGCGGTTGCGGGTGGCATGTGCAGTCGGCCAGTCGTCGCCCGGCGTGTCGACCTGAAGCGCGAAGTCGAGGCTCGACGCGCCGAACGATTCGAAGCCGGCGCGCGCCACCGTGGCTCCCTCCGCCTCGACCAGTTCGGTCAGGATCGCGGGGATGCGCTCCAGCGTGTCGGGCGGTGTCTCGTAGGCAACGCCGATCGTGTACGACACGCGGATATGGTCGCGCTGCGACGTGTTCTGGATTTCCTTGTCGAGCAGGTTGCGGTTGGAGATGATCCGCAGCTCGCCGGTAAAGGCGCGGATGCGCGTCGACTTCAGCCCGATCGCCTCGATCACGCCGCTGGTGGTGCCGTAGCTGACCTTGTCGCCGCGGCGGAACGGGCGGTCGAAGATGATCGCGAGCGCCGCAAACAGGTCGGCGAAGATGCCCTGCGCCGCCAGGCCGATCGCGATGCCGCCGACGCCAAGTCCGGCGACCAGCCCAGTGACGTTGACGCCAAGATTGCTGAGCACGACGACCAGCGCGATCGCGAAGACCGCGAAGCTGACGAGCAGGCGAATCAGCCCCATCGCGCTCATCAGCGCCTCGCCCGAATAATGTTCGTCGCGGGTGCGGTGCTCGATCGCGCCGAGGATCAGCTCGCGCGCCCAGATCGCCGCCTGGAACACCGCCGCGACGGTGAACAGGAAGGTGATCGTCTTGTCGAGGTCGGCCGGGGTGGCGGCATAGCCATCGACCAGCTTGGCCGAGAGCATGATGATGAAGAAGGCGTTGGTCCGCTCGATCGCGCGGCCGAGTACCGCTGCCCAGCCCTTGCCCGAGGCGCTGCGCCGCGCCAGCCGCGGCCCGAACGCGCGCACCCAGAACAGCAGCAACGCGATCGCGACGCCGATCCCAACGGCGATCAGGATTTGCAGCCAATGCTGCTGCAACCAGATGACGCTGGAGTGGAGCAGCGCGCCGGCCTGCTCCCCGACGCGTTCGGTATCGAACGCCGCCTTTCGGGCGGCGGCGGCACTGGTATTGCTCATGTCAGGCGGCTTTCAACTCGCAGGCACCGCAGGCTTCGAGGAAGGCGATCAGCCCCCGCTCGGTGCGCGTCAGATAGTGCGTCGATCGCGGCAGCCGCAACGACTGGCGAAACGCGGCCTGCGCGGCCTTATCCTTGCCAAGTTCGATCAACGCCGGGTGGACGTAGGATTTGCGCGCGATGGCGGGGGTGTTGCCGAGGTGCGCGACGACCGGTTCGAGCATCGCCTTGAGCCCGATCGGCGCTTCGGCCTCGATCAGCGCTTCGAACGCGACGACGCTCGCGCCCCAGGTGCGGAAATGTTTGGCGGTGAAGCCGTCGCCCATCGCCGCGCGAAGATAGGCGTTCACGTCGGACGAGGTCACCGCATGGGGCTCGCCATCGTCGCCGACGTACTGGAACAGCTTCTGCCCGGGCAAGTCCTGACACTTCTTGACGAAGCGCGCGAGACTGCCGTCGGTGATCTTCAGCTTGCGGATCTTCCCCGACTTCGCCTTGTATTCCAGCTTCAGCGTGCTGCCGCTGATCTGCGCATGGCGGTCACGCAGCGTGGTCAGCCCGAAGCTCTTGTTCGTCTTCGCATAGGTCTCGTTACCGATACGTAGCGCGGCGACGTCGAGCAGCTTGACCACCGCGGCGACGGTGCGTTCCTTGGTATGGCGGCGGCGTTCGAGATCGGCCTCGACCCGCGCGCGCAACTTGGTCAACGCACGGCCGAACGGCGCGCAGAGATCGTATTTGGCGGCCTCCTGCTGCGCGCGGAACCCGAGGTGATAGCGATATTGCTTGCGGCCCTTTTCGTCCCACCCGAACGCCTGGATATGGCCTTCGGGATCAGGGCAGAACCATGCATCGGTGTAGGCCGGAGGGAGGCCGATCGCGTTCAGCCGGTCGATTTCGTCGCGATCGGTAATCCGTTTGCCGCTCACATCATAATAGGCCCAGGCATCGTGACGCGTGCGTTTGCGCGTAATACCCGCCGTATCATCCTCAAAGAAAACGATATTCCCTGCCACCTGTGCCCTTCCGCGGTGCTGTGACCCGGAATTTGAAATGCGTAAGACCCGCGCATCGTTCCCGGAACGGGCAGCGCACGCGAGGGGTTGGAGCGCCGGAACACTTCCTTTCCAGCAGGAGACTGACATGGCCGATTTGTCGCAAGCCCGCGTGCTGATGATCGCTGCCGACGGGTTCGAAACCGTGGAACTGTTCGAGCCGCGCAAGGCACTGGAGGCGGCGGGCGCAACGGTGAAGCTCGCCTCGATCAAGCGTGACCCGATCCAGGGAATGAAGGGCGATATCAACAAGGCGGAAACCGCCACGCCCGACCTGACGCTGGAGGAGGTCGAGGTCGACGATTACGACGCACTGGTGCTGCCGGGCGGGGTTGCGAATCCCGACAAGCTGCGCGTCGAGGATCTGGCGATCGAGATCGTCCAGCAATTCATGGACGAGGACAAGATCGTCGCCGCGATCTGCCACGCGCCGTGGCTGCTCGCCGAGGCGGACGTGATCGACGGACGGCGCGTGACGGGCTTCGTCTCGATCCGCACCGATCTGGCGAACGCCGGGGCGGAAGTGGAAGACGAGGAGGTGGTCATCGACGACAATCTGATCACCAGCCGCAAGCCCGACGATATCCCCGCGTTCAACAAGGCGATCATCGATGCGCTGACCGAAGAACTCGCCGACGCCGACTGACGGAAGAAGGGGCACGCCGGCGAGATTGCGACGGCGTGCCCCTTGTTCATGCCGCGATATACCTACGGCGGCGTTTACCATAGACTTACGATTGCTCCGCTACACCGCGGGCATGTTCGACGACACCCTGCACCTCTCGCCGTCCGCGCGCAGTTCCGGCGTGCTCGATACCATGCGTGCCGCGGTGTCGCGGCTGGGCCGGCGGCGCGTCGAGCGCGTGACCGCGGCCGGAGGCGCCGCGCCGTGCGCGTGGATGGCGCCGCCGCCCGAACGCCCATTGCCGCGCGACCTGAGCCTGCCGCTCAGCGCGTTCGATCCGGGTGCGCTGCGCCGGTGCACCGCGGTCAAGCCGGTGTCGGCGGCGGCGTTCGTCGACCCACTCCTTCTCGAGCGGACGCTGCACCGCATTCCGGCGCGCTGAGGTCGCACGCCACCGTCACGCCCTCCAGTCGCAGCATGACGCGGTCGCCATAGGGTTCGCGAACCGCGACACGCAGATCGGCGAGCATCTGCCCTGGCAAGCCGAGATCGACACGATCGAGGGTCGCTAGCCACGCGTCGAGCGTCTCGTCGTCCGTCGCACTCGCGATCACATGATGGCGCGCACCCGAGAAGGTGGCGCTGTGCCATGCGATTTCACGGTGATGTTCCACCGCCAGCGACACGCCGCCACGCGCTGCCGCCCGCGCCACTGCGCGCTCGAATTGCGCCGCGCTCATGACGGGCGTGCCGACAGGATCGCCTCGACGCGCGCGCGCAGCGACGGCCCCGGCACGCGCCCACGGCGCAGGTCGCGGACCAGCCGCGGATCGTTGACGGCGCGCCGCCCGAACGTGGTCTCCGCCACGCCGGTCCGTCGTAAATAGACGTCGATATCGTTCAACAGGCACATGGACTCTCACTCCGACTCTGTGTTCGCCATATGTTCCGTTTTGTTCTGCTTGTCGAGGAAAAATCCTCAGGTTAGGGTTGTGCGATGAACGAGACGCCACAACAGGCACTTGCGGCGGCGGCGCGCGGGCGGGGGGTGGCGCTGTCGGCACTGTCGCGGATGCTGGGGCGCAATCAGGCGTATCTGGGGCAGTTCGTGAACCGCGGTTCGCCGCGCGTGCTGCCCGAGCGCGAGCGGCGGATGCTCGCCGACTTTCTTGCGATCGACGAGGCGCTGCTGGGTGCGCCACCGCCGGTGAGCGAGGATGTGGCGGTGCCGTGGCTCGCGGTGCAGGCGGCGGCGGGAGCGGGGCAGATACCCGACGAGCAGGTGCTGCGCCGAGAGCGGTTACCGCGCGCGGCATTGCGCGGCGCTGGGGTGGCGCCGGAGGCGGCGTCGGTGATTGCGGTGACGGGTGACTCGATGGCGCCGACGTTGAAGGACGGCGACCGGTTGCTGGTCGATGCGCGGGCGCGGCGGGTGGCGTCGGGCGGCGGCATCTATGTCGTGCGGCGCGGGGAGGCGGTGGTGGTCAAGCGGCTGGTGCCGGCGGCGGGCGCGATCGAGATCCGCAGCGACAATCCGTTATGGCCGGTCGAGCGCGTCTTGCCCGACGAGATCGCGGTGATCGGGCGTGCGACATTGTTGCTGCGGCGGCTGTAGCGGGGTGCCCGCGGGCTCGTTACACTCGGGCCGAACAAGGAGAGGTAGCGCATGAAACTCGCCAGTCTGAAGCAGGGGCGCGACGGTCGCCTGGTCGTCGTGTCGGACGATCTGGCCTGGTATGCCGATGCCGGGCATATCTGCGCGACGCTGCAGGCCGCGCTCGACGACTGGGCGACCGTCGCGCCCGCGCTCGAGCTGCTGGCGGTCGACCTGCGCAACGAGGCGATCCCGCGCGAACGTTTCCACGAACATGACGCGGCCGCGCCGCTGCCGCGCGCTTATCAGTGGCTCGACGGGTCGGCGTACGTGAACCATGTCGCGCTGGTGCGACAGGCGCGCGGGGCGGAATTGCCCGACAGCTTCTGGCACGATCCGCTGATGTATCAGGGCGGATCGGACGCGTTCCTGGGCGCGCGCGACGCGATCCCGCTCGCGGACGAGGACTGGGGCTGCGATCTGGAGGGCGAGGTGGTGGTCGTCACCGGCGACGTGCCCCTGGGCGCGACGCGCGAACAGGCGCTGGGCGCGATCCGGCTGGTCGGGCTGACCAACGACGTGTCGCTGCGCAACCTGATCCCGGACGAACTCGCCAAGGGATTCGGGTTCGTGCAGTCCAAGCCGGCGTCGGCCTTCTCGCCGGTGTTCGTGACGCCCGAGGCGCTGGGCGCGTGGTGGCGCGACGGGAAGCTGCACCGCCGCTTGCTGGTCGAGGTGAATGGCGCACCGTTCGGTCGCGCCGAGGCGGGCGAGGACATGACCTTCGACTTCGGCACGCTGATCGCGCACGCCGCGAAGACGCGTGCGCTGGGCGCGGGGACGATCGTGGGATCGGGCACCGTCTCGAATCGCGACGCCGACGGCGGGCCGGGGCGACCGATCGCCGATGGCGGCGTCGGTTATTCGTGTCTCGCCGAATTGCGCACGGTCGAGACGATCCGGAGCGGGGCGGCGCAGACGCCGTATCTTGGCGTCGGCGACACGGTGCGGATCTGGATGGAGGACGATCGCCACCATCCGATCTTCGGGACGATCGAGCAGACGGTCGGCTGAGCCGTTCAGGTGCCGGGGTGCGCGCGACGCGTGCGCAGCCCGGGGTGGCCGAGCATCGCAAAGCCGATGAACGCGGCGACCAGCCGATGGTCGTCGACGGGCGCCAGCGTCTGCTTCAGGTCGGTCAGGAACGTCTGCGCGCCGTGCCGATCGTGGATGCGGCGCACGTCCATGCTCCAGCCGCCGAATTGCCGCGCGGGCACCGGGCGCCGTTCGATATAGGCGATCGAATCGTGCCGGCGATCGCGGACGATCCGTTCCATCACCGTTTCCACGGATGTGCGGCGTCCTTCAAGCGCCTGGATGAAGCGGCCGCCGTCGTGGAGCAGCAGGCCGGTGATGGCATGCCCGTCGTTGAAGCGCTTCGCGTCGGTCGCCAGCCGGCCAAGCTCTGCGTCGTCGAGCGGCCGGGTGGCGCGGCTGATGTATACCAGTTGATAAACAGACGTCGGCATGTGGCTGGGATGGATGAACTTCCACACAAATGTTAGCGCAATTCATTACAATCCGTCCCGTCGCAGCCGGGCGTCCTCGCCCCCACGTCAGAACCAACCTAATGGAAATCATGGCTTCGGATCGGGATGACGTCCTCGGGATCGCAGCCGTTTCGAAACGGCGGGTGATAGTCGCTGCGCACGCGCGTCTTCCAGCCGGGATCGCCGCGGTCGGGCGCGCCGGGGTGGGTCGCGCCGTCGCCGCGACTGGTGAGGCGCGGCAGGTCGATGTCGCCGACGTCGCGCAGCATCGCGGTGCGATCGTGGATGCGATCGGCGATGACGTGGATCACCTCGCCCTCGCGCTGGACGACACCGGTGACGCCGATCATTGCCGAGGACATGACGACGGTGCGCTGCGCCTCGAACCGGTCGGGCCACAGGATGATATTGGCGACCCCGGTTTCATCCTCGATGGTGATGAACAGAACGCCCTTCGCCGAGCCCGGTTTCTGGCGGACGAGGATGATCCCCGCGACCTCGACGCGGCGGCCGTCGCGCGTTTCCTTGAGCTGCGCGCACGGGATCACGCGCTGGTCAGCGAGCCGGTCGCGCAGGAAGAACAGCGGATGTTCACGCAGCGTGAGCTGCGTCGCGCGATAATCCTCGACCACTTCGCGCCCGGCGGTCAGCGGGACGAGGCTGACCGGCGGTTCGCGGCGCTCGGCCGCCTCCAGCAAGGGCAGCGGCGTCTCGCCCAGCCCGCGGATCGCCCATAACGCCTGTCGCCGGTCGAGCCCGAGCGCGTGGAAGCCGTCGGCCTTGGCGAGTTTCTCCAGCGTCGCGAGCGGCACGCCCGAGCGGCGCCACAGATCCTCGACCGAGCGGAACGGCGCTTCGGCGCGCGCGGCGATGATCCGCGCGACATGGATCATCGACACGCCGTGGACGATCTTCAGGCCCAGCCGCAGCGGCAGCCGCGCGGCGTCGCCCTCATCGACCAGTCGCGTGTCCCAGTCGCTGTCGACGACGCAGACCGGGCGGATCACGACGCCATGCTCGCGCGCGTCGCGGACGATCTGCGCCGGCGCGTAGAAGCCCATCGGCTGTGCGTTGAGCAAGGCGCAGCAGAACACGTCGGGGTGGTGGCATTTCATCCAGCTCGACGCATAGGCGATCTTGGCGAAGGACGCGGCGTGGCTTTCGGGAAAGCCGTACGAGCCGAACCCCTCGATCTGCTTGACCAGCCGTTCGGCGAAGTCGGGGCCAATGCCTTTCTTCGCCATGCCCTCGATCAGCTCGGCTTTGAACTGCCCGACGCCCTGCGTGTATTTGAAGGTCGCCATCGCCTTGCGCAATTCGTCGGCGCGCGCCGGGGTGAAGCCCGCACCCTCAATCGCGACCTTCATCGCCTGTTCCTGAAACAGCGGCACGCCGAACGTCTTGCCGAGCACCGCCTTCAGCTCGGGCGACGGATAGTCGAACTCGATCGCGGGGTTGCGGCGCTTCTGTTCGCGGCGCTTGAGATAGGGGTGGACCATGTCGCCCTGGATCGGGCCGGGGCGGACGATCGCGACCTGGATCGCGATGTCGTAGAAATTGACCGGCAGCATCCGCGGCAGCATCGCCATCTGCGCGCGGCTTTCGATCTGGAAGACGCCGAGCGTATCGGCCTTCTGGATCATCGCGAAGGTCGCCGGATCGTCGGTCTGCAAATCGGGATGGTCGAGCGTCAGGTGCAAATTCTTGTGGCGCGCGAGCAGGTCGAAGGCGCGGCGCATGCAGCCGAGCATCCCGAGCCCGAGGATGTCGACCTTCATCATCCCCGCTTCCTCGACATCCTCCTTTTCCCATTCGATCACGCGGCGATCGGCCATCGCGGCGGGCTCGATCGGGACGAGCGCATCGAGCCGGTCGCGGGTCAGCACGAAGCCGCCGGGATGCTGCGACAGATGCCGCGGTGTGCCGATCAATTCGCGCGCCAGTTCCAGCGTGAGCGCGAGCCGCGGGTCGCCGCGATCGAGGTTGAGCGCATCGACATGCCGGTCGGCGACGCCTTCTTCCGACCAGCCCCACACCTGTCCGGCGAGCGCGGCGGTCATGTCCTCGGGCAGGCCGAGCACCTTGCCGACCTCGCGCACCGCGCCGCGCGCGCGAAAGCGGCTGACCACCGCGGTCAGCGCGGCATGGTCGTGGCCGTAGGTTTCGTAGATCCACTGGATCACTTCCTCGCGCCGCTCATGTTCGAAATCGATGTCGATATCGGGCGGCTCGGCGCGGCTTTCGGACAGGAAGCGCTCGAACAATAATTGGTGGACGATCGGGTCGATCGAGGTGATGCCGAGCACGAAACAGATCACCGAATTGGCCGCCGACCCGCGCCCCTGACACAATATGTCCTGGCTGCGCGCGAACTCGACGATCGAATGGACGGTGAGGAAATAGGCGGCGTAGTTGAGCCGCGCGACCAGCGCGAGTTCCTTGGCGAGCAGCACGCGATATTCCTGCGGCACCGCGCCGTCGAAGCGCCGGTCGAGGGCGCGGGTGGCGAGCTTTTCCAGCGCCTGTTGCGGGGTCTGCCCGGCCATCACTTTCTCTTCGGGGTAGAGATATTGGTCGCGCAGGTCCCGCGGCGAGAAGGTGCAGCGCTCAACTACCGCCGCGACCGCGGCGAGCGCGTCGGGGAAGCGCGCGAAGCGGCGTTCCATTTCGTGCGGGGGGTGGAGGCAGCGGTCGGCGGAGCGTTCGCGGCGCAGCCCGAGCGCGTCGATCGTGGTCTTTTCGCGGATCGCGGTGACGACGTCCTGGATCATGCGCTTGTCGGGATGGTGGTAAAGTACGTCGCCGGTCGCGAGCGGCGCCAGCCCGTAGCGGCGCGCGGCGGCGGCGGCCTCGTACAGCCGGCGCGCGTCATCGGGGCGGCGGCGCTGCGTCAGGCAGACGTGCCCGCGCGGGTCGCCGGTAGCGGCACTGAACAGGTCGGCCATCCAGCGCAATTCGCCTTCGTCCGCGCCATCCCCGCCGGGGACGAGCGCGGCGACCAGTCCGGCGGCGTGCGCGGCGACATCTTCCCAGTGCAGGAAGCAGCGGCCTTTCTCGCCATGTTGCGGGCGGGCGCGCGCCTTGCCGATCGTCAGCAGCCGGGTGAGGCCACTCCAGGCGGCGAGGTCCTGCGGCCAGACGAGCAGCGATGCGCCGGTGACGAGATCGAGCCGGCAGCCGGCGACCATCCGCACCGGATGGCCCTGCGCCGAGGTCTGTTCGGCGGCGACCATCGCGCGGACGATCCCGGCGACCGAATTGCGATCGGTGATGCCAAGCGCGGGGAGGCGCATTTCCGAGGCTGTGGTGAACAGTTCCTCGCACGACGACACGCCGCGCAGGAAGCAGAAGTGCGTCGCGACCTGAAGTTCGGCATAGGTCATGGCCGCTTCCGTTCGTCATTGCGAGCGGAGCGAAGCAATCCAGAGCCGGACCAGGACGCCCTGGATTGCGTCGCTGCGCTCGCAATGACGGATTGGCTGCTCAATTGCCCAGTCCATGCAGGAACCAGCTCAAGTCGCCGGTTTCGCTGCGCATCCCGTCGCCGCGGCGGAACAGCCAGAAGCGTTGCCCGGTGTCGTCCTCGACGCGATAATAGTCGCGGACCGCCATCCGCTCGGGCGCGCGCCGCCACCATTCGCCCACGACGCGCTCCGGTCCCTCGGCGTGGACAATGCGGTGCGTGGCGCCGCGCCAAGTGAAACGCTTCGGCGGCTGGTCGGGGAGTTCGGCGAGGACGTGGTCGATCCGCTCCGGGCGATCCAGCAGCAACACCGGGCGCGGCCAGCGCGGGTGCCACGGGTGGTCGGGGGTGCGCGCGTCGAGGTGGCGGACGTCGTCGTCGCGGAGTGCGCGCTTCTCGCGCGAGGGCAGGTCGAGCGGGGCAGTGCGTGTCCACGAGCGTTCGGGGACGTCGCTCTCGACCGGGGCGACGCGCCACAGCCGGTTCGCGCCGATGCGGTTGATGAGCGCGTCGATCAGCGGGGCGAGATCGGGCGCGGCGTCGTCGGCGAGCGCGGGGGCCAATGTCTCGGCGCCGAGCGGATCGGCGCGGCGCACGATCAGTGCGATGCCATCGATGCCATAGCCGGGCTCGATTTCCTCGATGCGGCGCAGCGTGAGCCGCAGCATATGGGCCGCGTCGCGGGTCGGGCGCGCGAAACCGAGTCGCAGGATTTGCGGCACGCCATCGACGCGCGCGGCGATCATCTCGACCGCGCGCGCACCCTGACCGGCTTTCGCCAGCGCGACCGCGAGCCGCTGCAGCAACTCGCGCAGCCAGTGTTCGATTGCCTCGGGCGTGGCGATCGGCTCGACGAAACGCTGCTCGACCGCGACGCGGGTCGGGGGGACGATCGGCTCGAACGGTTCGGGCAGGTGGCCGAGCGCCTGGTCGATGCGGTCGGCGATCGCGCGGCCGAAGCGGCGGACGAGCGGCGCGCGGGGGAGGGCGGTGAGCTGTCCGATCGCTTCGATGCCGAGCCGCGCGAGCAATTCCAGCGCGGGCGTGTCGAGGCGTAGTGCCGCGACCGGGAGCTGTGCCAGCGCCGCGCCTTGTCCGCCCGGCGCCACGATCTGCACGGCGTCGCGCGCGCCGAACCGCGCCAGCGCCCAGGCCGCGCCCGGCGTATCGGCGACCGCGACGCGCGCGGCGATGCTGTAGCGGGCGAGCAGCCGCAGCAGGCGGCGGCAGAAGCGCGTCTCGCCGCCGTGGAGATGCGCGACCCCTGTCAGGTCGACGAACAAGCCATCGGCGTCCGACACCGCGATGGTCGGTGCCCAGCGGCGCGCGAGCAATGTGGCGAGCGCGGCGAGATCGGCGGCGTCGCGCTCGGGCTCGGCCTCGCGCACGTCGAGCCCGGGCACCTGCGCGCGCGCCAGAGTCAGCGCGGTGCCGGGGCCGATGCCGAGCGCGCGCGCCGCGGCGTTGGCGGCGGCGATCTCGACACGCGGGCCGCTGCGCTGCACCGTCACCAGCGGTGGGTCGTCGGCGGCCGGGAGCATGGGGACCGCTTCGTCGTCGTCGCAGACGCGCGCGACCATCGTCGCCAGCGTGCGCCCGGTCTGGAAGAAGCGGCCGTGGCCGTAGCCGGGCGCGGTCGGCGCGCTCTTGCCGTGATTGTCGGGGTGCGGGCCTTCGCCGGGGAATTGCACTGCAGGCATCGCGGCCAGCTGTTTGAGACTCTGGGCAAGATTGGGTGGGGCGACATACCCGGCCTCGCCGCCATGCCCGTCGCGCGCATGAGGACGACGCGTTCGCACCGGGCCGGATTCGTCGGACGGCATCGGGCGGAAGGGATGGTCGACCAGCTCGGTCTTGCGCGACAATTGCTGCAACGACGGGCGGCGATGCGCTGGGAGCGCCTCGACCGCCGCCTGCAGATCCTCCCCCTGCCAGCCGCGCGTGCCGGGGCGGAACAGCGGCTCGGCGGCCTCGGTGCGGCGCGACAGTTCGCGAAACGGGGTGGCGGCGGCCTCACTGGTGCGGCCGAGTTCGCGCTGCGCGGGGCGGCGGTGTGTGGGCAGGCTGGCGACCGCATGCTCGACCTGATCGCGCGTGTCGGCGAGCCCGCTGCCGGGATCGGTGCGTGCCCAGCGCGCGCCGGGGCGCCAGCCGCCGCCGCGCGGCACCGAACAATGCTGTGCGCGCTCGGCGGCGGCGTCGCCGCCCAGTGCGTCGAAGGCGGCGCGGCCGTCGGCCTCAGCCGACCGCGCGGCGCGGCGCTCGATCCGCCGCAGCCGGTCGATCGACCAGCTGGGCAGGTAGAGCGAGGCGACCCGTTTCATCGGAGCCCTCCACCAAGAGTTCGAACGGATCGCCGCCGCGTTGCCGCACGCATTCGACGTGCCAGCACGCGCGGCCCATCCCGCCCCACGGCACCGCGGACGAGGGCGCGTGCGCCACCCGCCAGCGCGTTACCGCCGCGGACGGCGCGGTGATCGGATCGGTCCCGTCGCGACTGGGGCGGCGCAGCAGCAACGCGGGGGTGCCGCCTGCCTCGGCGGCGAGTTGCAGCCGCCGCGCCTGCGCCATCTGGACACGCTTCGCCTCGCCGACCACCGCACCGAGCCCGCGATGGCGCAGCCCTTCCTCGACCAGCGCGAGCAATTCGGCATCGTCGCGCGCCTCGGCATAAACGACGCGCGACGGCGCGAGCCCGGCCTGGAACAGCCCCGGCGCGAACAGGTCGCGCGAGCGCACGACCCACAAAACCTCGCCGTGCGTGCGCGCGGCGATCCCGGCGGCGAACAGCACCGCGGCGGCATCGTCGCCCCAGCCGGCGCCGCGCGAGGCGACTTCATGGAGCGCATCGCGGCGCAGCCCGTGGTCGGCGAGCCGATCGTCGAGCGCGGCGATGCCGAACGGTAGAATGGGCCGGTCGCGCGCCTCGCCCGTGATGGCCTGCAAGCTCTCGCGGAGCGCGGCTATGGTGGGAACGGGACTCGACACGGGCGACTCGCAATCAATGTGTTCGCTATTTGTTCCTATCAGTGTTCCGGCGTCAAGGCTTTGCGGAGACTAGGAATGTGAGGGCGCCCGGCTGCCCCGCGGATCGTCGCCCCGGGACTTGATCCAAGGCCCCGCTGCTTCCTAGCGACGTAAGAAGAAGCGGGATCCCGGATCTAGTCCGGGATGACGGAAGAAGCCGGTGGCGATTAAGCCGCCTCCGCCTGTTCCTCTGCCGACGGCATCACCCGCAAAATCTCGTTCACCGCGCGCCGGTGCTCGCGGCGCGTGACCACGGGCGTGAGGCGTCCGGTGTCGTCGCAGGCGATCGCGGTCGCCGTGAACGGCGCGCCTTCGGTCTGCCGCGCGAGCGTCAGTTCCCAGCGCGGGCGTGCGGTGCCGACCATCGGCACGGTTCCGATCCGCCAGCGCGTGACCGCGAGTGACGACACCGCGAACGGATCGCCGCTTTCGCGCGCCGGACGTTTCAGCAGCAGCGCGACCGTCCGTCCGCGCGACGCCGCCAGTTGAACGCGCTTTGTCGCGGCGGGGGAGGCGCGGCGGACTTCGCCGATCACCGCGCCCAAAGCCGGATGGCGCAATCCTTCCTCCATGAGCGCGAGCACGCCGGCATCGTTGTCCGCCTCGGCATGGATCACGCGCTTCGACAGCAAACCGGATTGCGCCAGCGCGGGCGCGAACAGGTCGCGCCGCCGCACCACCCACAGGATCGGCCCCCACGCCCGCGCCGCGACACCTGCGACGAACAGCGTCGCCGCGGCATCGTCGCGCAGCGATGGAGTCGTCGCCGCGACCTCGTGCAACGCATCGAGCCGCAGCCCGCCGTCGGTCAGTTGCGAATCGATGTCCGGCACCCCGAACGGCATCACGCGCCGACGGCTGTGCCCGTCGCCCGACAGGGAGCGCAGCGTCTCGCGCAGGGAGGTACAGACGCTCGACTCGGGCACGACAAAGACGACTCCGCAGCAGATTGTCGTTCGCAATTTGTTCCATAACGAGGGTGCAAGTCAATGGTCTGTCACGATGCGAGACTAGCTGGTCGCATCGCTGAGCATCCAAAAGGGCTTTGACTGGCGTTGAAACAATATTACAAGCGGCTGAAATCGTGCTGCGTGCCAAGCAGCGCATGACGGAGAGTGAAACGTGGGCGAAGAACCCGGCATCAAGCACCCGCGCGGCAACCTGCCGCCGTTGTCGCTGCATGTCCCCGAACCCAAATTCCGGCCCGGCGATGCAGTGGATTTCACCGATGTCGCGATCCCGCCCGCCGGCGCGGCACGCCGACCCGATACCGCCGACGCGGCGCGCGACTTCACCGACCTCGCTTATGCGATGGTCCGCGTCCTCGACGAAAATAACCAGGCGGTCGGCGCGTGGAACCCGCGACTGTCGCCCGACACGCTGCGGCGGATGCTACGCCATATGGCGACCGTCCGCGCCTTCGACGAGCGGATGTTCCGCGCGCAGCGGCAGGGCAAGACCAGCTTCTACATGAAATCGCTCGGCGAGGAGGCGGTGGCGGTCGCCGCGGCGCACGCGCTGGATGCCGAGGACATGTGCTTCCCCTCCTATCGCCAGCAGGGGCTGTTGATCGCGCGCGGGTGCCCGATGGTCGACATGATGAACCAGATCTATTCGAACACCGGCGACAAGCTGCAGGGCAAGCAATTGCCGATCATGTATTCGGAGAAGCGCTTCGGCTTCTTCTCGATCTCGGGCAATCTGACGACGCAATATCCGCAGGCGGTCGGCTGGGCGATGGCATCGGCGTCGAAGGGCGACACGCGGATCGCCGCGACGTGGTGCGGGGAGGGCTCAACCGCCGAGGGCGACTTCCACTCCGCGCTGACCTTCGCGACCGTCTATCGCGCGCCGGTGATCTTCAACGTCGTCAACAA
>NZ_CAXIAM010000021.1:0-52863 GCF_964021865.1 uncultured Sphingomonas sp. | reverse complement strand
TTTCGACGCCGATCACCCCGCTACCGGGGTCCCTTTTCCACGCCGATCCACACTCGATACTCTGGTTGACGGTGATGACCTCGTCGCCGGAGCAGATCAGCAGCCCTTCAAGCGCGACATCCGCGAGTTCGCGCAGACGGCGCTGATCCAGCCGAAGTCTTGCTTTCGCCGCCAAGTCGAAGCGCCAGCCGAATATCGCCAGGGTCAGGAGGGCGATCGACACGCCCGCTACCCACGGCGTGATGGTTGCGGGAGATAGGGCGATGGCCGGGAATCTGACCAGCGGATCTGGGTGAACAGTCATCGCTGCCATGCCGCAAAAGTGCAGAACGGCAATCGAGATAAGGAGAAGAGGTGGCGCAGCACGGCGTACGGAGCGACGTCGGTGCGATAAGGTCATCATTCCCAAGCCGCTGATCGGCACGCCGACCACGAGCGAGAGCACGACAAGCACCGCATCCCATGCGACGCTGCCCCGGACAAGATAGGCTGACTGGCCGATGTAATGCAGCGCGGCGATGCCGAGACCGATGACGAGCCCTGCGAGAAACTGCTGCGAGCGCCGACGCGAGCGCATCGACACGAAGATTCCTCCGCCGATGCCGACTATCGCGCAGGCTAACGATGCTATGGTGACCAGCGGGTCAAAGGCGGCTTCGATGCCCGGCTTATAGGCGAGGAGCACGATGAAATGCGTGGCCCATGCGGTACAGCCGCCCGAGACAATACTGACGAGAGCCCACCGGGGACGAAGCGCTCCGACGGCCCGCGCCGCATGGCGAGCGATCGCGAACGTGGCGTAGACGCCGACCGCGCAGACAGCCGCGGCAAGCGCCACCAGCCAATGGTCGTGACTGTGCGCCATGCAGTGCGCGATGGTATCGAGCAGACCCATAACAGCGCGGTACGCCGCAAAACTTAATGTTTACGGTAGGATGTATCCTGGCGCACTTCATCTTCCCGGGTGACGGGACCTGTCGCATCCGGGTTCGTTCCGCGCCGATCAAACGATCGCACCATCACACCGCGGGATCATACACCTAGGCCGTCTCGTCGCAGAGGCCTTCGCCCGTGTTCCGTTTCGGCGAACGTCCCGCTACGGTGCCGGAATGAACAGTCTTTCGCCCTGCGAACGGGCATCCCTGGACAGGATCGACGCCGGCGCGATGCTGGCGCGGGTCGAGCGCTGGGCCGCGATCAACAGCGGCACGCGCAATGTCGCCGGTTGCGCGGCGATGGCGGCGGAACTGGCCGACGCGTTCGCGGCGCTGCCGGGCGACGTGGCACTGGTGGAGCCGACGCCGACCGACAGCGTCGCGGCGGACGGGCGGGTGGAACCGCTTGCGCATGGACGCCACCTGCGCATGTCGGTCCGTCCCGAAGCGCGCGTGCGGCTGTTGCTGACCGGGCATATGGATACGGTCTATCCCGCGGATCATTCCTTCCAGTCCTTGCAATGGCGCGAGCCCGGCGTGCTGAATGGCCCCGGCGTCGCGGACATGAAGGGCGGACTGTCGCTGATGCTCGAAGCGCTGCTCGCGATCGAAGCGGGCGGTACGCAGCTCGGCTATGACGTGGTCATCAACTCCGACGAGGAAACCGGCTCGCTCTCGTCCGCGGCGCTGCTGGCGGAGGCGGCGCGCGGCAAGGTGGCGGCGCTGACCTACGAACCTGCGCTGCCCGACGGCACATTGGCCGGCGCGCGCGGCGGGACGGGCAATTTCTCGATCGTGGTGCGCGGTCGCGCCGCGCATGCCGGGCGCAATCCGGAGGACGGGCGCAACGCGATCGTCGCCGCGAGCGCGCTGGCGGTGCGGCTGCATGAGGAACGTTCGCCGCGGCTGGCGGTCAATCCGGCACGGATCGAGGGCGGCGGCCCCAACAATGTCGTACCCGATCTGGCGGTGCTGCGCGTCAACTTTCGCCCCGCCGACGCGGGCGAGATCGCGCGCGCACGCACCGCGATCGATGCCGCGGTCGCTGCGGTCCAGACGGCGCATGACGTGAGCATCCATGTCCACGGCAGCTTCAACCGTCCCCCAAAGCCGATCGACGCAGGTGCGGCGCGGCTGTTCGCGCTGGTGCGCGACGCCGGCGCTGACCTGGGCCAGCCGATCGCGTGGCGCGACACCGGCGGGGTCTGCGACGGCAACAATATCGCCGCCTGCGGCGTGCCGGTGGTCGACACGATGGGCGCGCGCGGCGGCGCGATCCACTCCACCGACGAATTCCTGATCGTCGACAGCCTTGCCGAGCGGGCCGCGCTCTCGGCGGTGACGATGCTGCGACTGGCCGAAGGAGCGCTGGCATGACGTTCGTGATCCGCGCCGCCGATCGTAACGACCTGTCGCATCTGTATGAAATGGCGAAGCTGACCGGCGGCGGGTTCACCAACCTTCCCCCGGATCGCAACGCCCTGACCGCCAAGCTGGAACGCAGCGCGCTGGCGTTCGGACATGACGACACCTCGCTGACCGACGAATTGTTCGTGCTGATGCTGGAGAACAACGTCACCGGCGAGGTGCGTGGGACGTGCCAGCTATTCACGCATGTCGGGCAAAAGCATCCCTTCTACAGCTACCGGCTCGGCACGCTGACCCAGCACAGCCGCGAGCTGTCGCGGACGTTCCGTGCCGAGATGCTGTCGCTGACCACCGATCTGGAGGGCGCCAGCGAGGTCGGCGGCCTGTTCCTCCATCCGGGCGAGCGCGCGGGCGGGCTGGGGCTGTTGCTGGCGCGCAGCCGCTATCTGTTCATCCGCACGCACCGCCCGCGCTTCGCCGATCGGACGCTCGCGGAATTGCGCGGGGTGATCGACGAGGCGGGCGGGTCGCCGTTCTGGGACGGGCTCGCCGGGCGGTTCTTCGGCATGGGGTTCCAGGAAGCCGACGAGTTCAATGCGGTGCACGGGCACCAGTTCATCGCCGACCTGATGCCGAAGCATCCGATCTACACCGCGATGCTCTCCGACCATGCGCGCGCCTCGATCGGGCTGCCGCATCCCTCCGGCCGCGCCGCGATGCGGATGCTGGAGAACGAAGGCTTCGCTTACGAAAACTACATCGACATCTTCGATGGCGGCCCGACGATGACCGTCAAGACCGACCAGATCCGCACCGTCCGTGATGCGCAGGATGCGACCGTCGTGGCGGTGCGTGACGGCGGCACGAACGAGGCGCTCGTCGCGACCGGACGGCTTGCCGACTTCCGATGCGCCTACGCCCGGATCGGGACGGTCGATGGCGGCGTGACGCTCGACCCGGCAGCGGCGACCGCGCTACGGCTGCGCGAAGGCGACCGCGTGAGCTGGATCGGACGGATATGATACGCGAGATCAACTTCGACGGGATCGTCGGCCCCAGCCACAATTATGCGGGGCTCAGCCCCGGCAATCTTGCCGCCACCGCCAATGCCGGGCAGGTCGCGCATCCGCGCGCCGCGGCGTTGCAGGGCGTGGCGAAGATGCGCGCCAATCTGCGCCTTGGGCTGGTGCAGGGCGTGCTGATCCCCCCGCCCCGCCCCGATCACGATTGGCTGGCGCGTCTGGCGATCGACTATGATGCGGCACCCGCGCACCTGAAGGCGCAGGCGCTGTCCGCCTCTTCGATGTGGGCGGCCAATGCCGCGACCGTGTCGCCTGCGGCCGACACTCCCGACGGGCGCTGCCACCTGACCGTCGCCAATCTGGTGACGATGCCGCATCGCAGCCACGAGTGGCGCGCGACGCTGGCGCAATTGCGGGTCGCGTTCGGGAATGAAGCGCATTTCGTCGTGCAACCCCCGGTGCTGCCGCCGTTCGGCGACGAAGGCGCGGCGAACCACATGCGGCTGTGTGCCGCGCACGACGCGCGGGGTGTCGAGGTGTTCGTTTACGGCGTCGCCGGAGGTGCCTTCCCTGCCCGCCAGCATGTCGAGGCCAGCCGCGCGATTGCCCGGCAACACGGGCTCGACCCGGCACGGACGCTGTTCGTGCAGCAATCGGCCGAGGCGATCGCCGCCGGCGCCTTCCACAACGATGTGGTCGCCGTCGCCAACGAGCGGATCCTGCTGGCCCACGAACAGGCGTTCGCGGATGGCGACGGCTTTTACGCCGATCTGCGCCGCCTGCTGCCCGAGGTCGAGATCGTCGAGGTGCCCGCGTCTGCGGTGAGCCTGGCCGATGCGATCGGCTCCTACCTCTTCAACGCACAGCTGGTGACCCCGCCAGATGGCGTGCCGACGCTGATCGTTCCCGAGGAAACGCGCGCCAATCCGCGCGTCTGGCGCTGGATCGAGGCGCATCTGGCCGGCAACGGACCGATCCGTCGCGTCGAGGTGGTCGATGTCCGCGAGTCGATGGCTAATGGCGGCGGTCCGGCATGCCTGCGGCTGCGCGTCGTGTGCGATCCGGCGACGGTCGATCCGCGCTTCCTCGTCGATGATCGGCGGCTCGACGGGATCGCGGCGGTGATCAAACGCCATTGGCCGGAGGCGATCGCGCCGGACGATCTCGGCGATCGCGCGTTGCTGGAGCAAATTGCAACCGCCCGGGCCGCACTGGTCGAAGCACTCGAACTGACCGAGCTGCGCGCATGACCGCCCGGTTGCAACGCTGGTGGCGCGGCTTCGCGCGACTGTTCGTCGTCAAGACGAAGTTTGAGGCGTTCATGCTGATCTACGCGATCGCCACCGGCGCGGTCGAGCGCGGGATGACCTACCTGCATCGCTTCCCCGGCACACCGGGATGGATCATGTTCGGCGCCTGCACGATCGTCGTGTTCATGGCCGGGGGCAAGATCATCGACGGCGTGGAGCGCGACGCAAACGGGTGAGCGAATCGCCCCACGGCCGGGCGCGGTTTGGGGGACGCTGATGATGCGCGTCGCGCTTGGGTTCTTCCGCCTTTCCATTCGTCGTTCTGGCATCAGCCGGGGTAACGGACGGGAGTTTAAAACCAGACGGATCAGCCTCTCAGGCCGTCCTCAAAGCGCGCGCGCGTAGATCAGATCGTCGTGCCACGTCGCACCGACGCGGAAACGCCGGGTGCCCGCGACCGTAAAGCCCTGCTTTTCGTAGAAGCGCTGCGCGCGCTTGTTGCGGCCATAGACGCCGAGCAGCAGCCGGCGGCACCCACGCGCGCGCGCATCGTCGATGGCGCGCGTCATCAGCGCCGGGCCGAGACCGGTGCCGTGGGTGGGAAGCAAAGCGTAGATGCGCTTCAGCTCGACATCGCCGACTTCCGACCCGACCGGCAGATCGGGGGCGGTCAGCAGGCTGTAACCGATCGGCGCACCGCCCGCTTCGGCCTCGGCCAGGGTCGCAACCGCGCCATCGGCGAGATACGCCTCGAAGGCGGCCACGCTGCTGTTGCGGGTGACGTGCGCAACGATGTCCGGGCCGTCGAGGATGCCCGCGAACGCTTCGAGGAAGGTGGCGCCCGCTACCAGCGAGAGCGCGGCGGCATCCGCCGGCCCCGCATGATACAGGCGCCAGTCCATATCAGCCGACGATCTCTTCCGGCTTGAAGAAATAGGCGATCTCGATCTCGGCATTCTCGTCCGAGTCCGACCCGTGGACGGTGTTCGCCTCGATCGACTCGGCCAGTTCCTTGCGGATCGTGCCCGGCGCGGCGTTCTCGGGGTTGGTGGCGCCCATGATGTCGCGGTTGCGCTGCATGGCGTTCTCGCCTTCCAGCACCTGCACGACGACCGGGCCCGAGGTCATGAAGCTGACCAGATCGTTGAAGAACGGGCGCTCCTTGTGGACCGCGTAGAAGCCCTCGGCCTGCTCCTTGGTCATCTGGATGCGCTTGGACGCGACGACGCGCAGGCCGGCTTCCTCCAGCATCTTGGTGACCGCGCCGGTCAGGTTGCGGCGCGTGGCATCGGGCTTGATGATCGAGAAGGTACGGTTCGCGGCCATGACGGTCACGGGCTCCTGAAATGAATAGGATGGAAAGTGGCGCCGCCCTAGGCGGACGCGGGCAGTGATGCAAGCGAGCGCTCAGGCCGCCTGTTCCCAGCGCCCCGCCTCGTTCTGCTTCCAATAACGCCGCTCCACCCCGTCGCGCGCCGCCAGCTCCTTCCACGCCGCGCGCGCCGCCCGGATGTGTTCTTCGTCGAAGAAGTGGAAGGCGCGGTCGAAATCGAGCGCGGCGTCACGCCATTCGCCGTCGACCAGCGCGATATGGCGGGCGCGATTGGCGGGGTTGACGTCGGCGGCGATCAGGATCGGCTGGCGCTCGTCCGCCGCTCCGCCCTGCTGCGCGTGCGGCAGGAAGCTGTCGGGCGCATAGTTCCACAGCAGCCGGTCGAGCGCCGCGCGCCGCTCGGCGTCGGCGGCGACGATCAGCAACCGCGCGCCCGACGCCACCACCTTCGCCGCGATCTGCGGGAGCGCACGCTCCAGCGGCATCCGGGTCAGGTGGTAGAAGTCGACCTGCATCGCGCGCCTTAGCCCTCGCAGGTGTCGGCGATGAAGCGATCGAGGACGCGCACGCCATAGCCGGTCGCGCCCTTCGCCCAGGTTGGGCCATCCTTGTCCGCCCACACCATTCCGGCGATGTCGAGGTGCGCCCAGGCGACGCCCTCGTCGACGAAGCGCTGCAGGAATTGTGCCGCGGTGATCGAACCGGCGCCGCGCGGCCCGACGTTCTTCACGTCGGCGATCGGCGAGTCGATCAGCTTGTCGTAGGCGTCCGAGAGCGGGAAGCGCCACAATTTGTCGCCGGTGGCGAGGCCCGCCGCCAGCAACTGCCCGGCCAGCGTATCGTCGTTGCTGAATAACCCGCCAAATTCGTTACCGAGCGCGACGATCATCGCTCCAGTCAGCGTCGCAAGGTCCACGATCCGCGTCGGCTTATGGGTATTTTGGACCCAGGTGATGCAATCGCACAGCACCAAACGTCCCTCGGCATCGGTGTTGATGACTTCGATCGTCTGCCCCGACATGCTGACGACGACATCCCCCGGCCGCTGCGCATTGCCGTCGGGCATGTTCTCCACGAGGCCCATGACACCGATAACATTGGCTTTTGCTTTGCGCGTGGCGAGCGTCAGCATCGCGCCGGCCACCGCCGCCGCGCCGCCCATGTCCCACTTCATGTCTTCCATGCCCGCGGCCGGCTTGATCGAAATCCCGCCAGTATCAAACGTTACGCCCTTGCCGACCAGCGCGGTCAGCGGCGCATCGGCATCGGCACCCGACCATTTGAGCGCCAGCACCCGCGCCTCGCGTCGCGAGCCCTGCGACACGCCGAGCAACGCCCCCGCGCCAAGCTCGGCGAGTTGCTCCTCGTCGAGCACGGTCACTTCAAGCCCGAGGCCATCGACGGCGTCCAGCACCCGCTCGACGAAGCTCTCCGGGTAGAGAATATTCGGCGGCAACGTCGCGAGCGTACGCGCGAGCCCGAGCCCACGCGTCACCGCCTCGCGCCCGGTCCATTCGCCATCGTCGCCGACGATCGTGACCGCGGTCAGCGTCGGCTTCTGCTTTTCCGGCAGCTTGGTGCGATATTCGTCGAAGCGCCACGCGCGTTGCGCCGCGCCGGCCGCAAAGCGCGCGGCGGCGAGCGGTGCCTCGCCGTCCAGATCGGCCACCGCCGATGTCACGCCCGAGGTGAGCAGACGCGCGGTGAGCGCGCCGCCAGCACGCTCGAACGACGCGTCGTCTCCGGTGCCGACCCCCAGCAGCAGGACGCGCTGCGCACCCTCGCCGCCTGGGACGAAGACGTCGGCGACGCTGCCCGCCTCGCCGGTGAAGCGCTGCCCGGCGACTGCGGCGGCCAGCAGCGCATCGGCGCCATCGACCAGCCCCGCTACGCCCGCATCCTTGCGAACCGGCAGCGCCAGTACCGCGGCATCGGCGGGGCGTTCGGCGGTGAAGGCGATCTGCATTCCTGTATCCTCTTTTATCATGTCGCTTACGTAGGGATGACGCCACCAATTGGCAAAGCGTTGCAGGCTCGACGCGGCGATGCGATAGGCGGCAGCGGCGGGACCGCCATTTCCGGCCGGTCGCGCAAACGGGGCAACGACGACGACGTGATGCGTTTCGATCTTCTCGCCGGCGCTGCGCTGTGTCTGGCGCTGGCCGTACCGGCCTCGGCGCAGTCGCTTCAGGACCGTGCGGGTGGCGCGCCCGCCCCTGCTCCGGCCGCCGCCACCAGCAACGCCGACAGCGATCAGGTGCAGTTCAGCGCCGGCGCACTCGAATATGAGTATAACGCCGATGTTGTGACCGCGACGGGCGAGGTGCGGATGACGCGCGCGGGTGAGCGGTTGCGCGCCGAGAAGGTGGTGTGGAACCGCAAGAGTGGGAAGGTCTTCGCGACCGGCAATGTCGCGGTGACCAACCCGCAGGGTGACGTCGCCTACGGCGATTCGATCGAATTGACCGATACGTTGAAGGACGGCGTGGTCGACAATCTGCTGGTCGTGCTGGAGCAAGGCGGGCGGCTGGCGGCGGTGCGCGGCGTGCGAGAAGCCGACGGGACGATGAACCTCGACCGCGCAGTCTATTCGCCGTGCGCGGTGACCGGATCGGATGGGTGCCCGCGCGAGCCGACGTGGAAGATCACGGCGGTCAAGGTCATTTACCGTCCCGACAAGGAGCGCGTCTATTACGAGGGCGCACGTTTCCACCTGTTCGGGCTGACCAGTCCGGCGCTGCCGCGCTTCAGCAATTCGGTCGCGGCGAGCAACGACACCGGGCTGCTGACACCGTCGGTCAGACTGACCCGACTGAACGGCGCGGAGGTAGTGCTCCCGTTCAATCTCGCACTCGGCCCCAATCAGTCGCTTGTCCTCGCGCCGCACCTCTTCTCGTCCGAAGTGCCGATGATGGAGGCACGTTACAGCGGGCTGAACGAGCTTGGCGCTTACTCCATCCGCGGGTTCGCGACGAGCAGCCGGCGGACGCAGAACCTTGCGGACGTCACCACCTCGGATACCGAGCGCGCCTTCCGCGGCTATCTGGACGGCGCCGGGCGGTTCCAGTTCGATCCCAACTGGAGCCTGTCGGGCTCGCTGCGGCTTGTGACCGATCGCACCTTCCTGCGTCGCTACGATATTTCGAATGAGGACCGGCTGCGCACGACGCTGGCGCTCGAGCGGGTCGATCCGAACAGCTATCTGTCGATCGCCGGCTGGGCGGTGCAGACGTTGCGCGTCGGCGACCGCCAGGGGATGCAGCCGGTCGCGCTGCCCGAGATCGACTATCGTCGCCGCGTTCCCGATGCGCTGCTCGGCGGGACCTTGCAGATCCAGCTCAACTCGCTGGCGATCGGCCGGAAGGCCGGTCAGGATACGCAGCGCGCCTTCGGCAGCGCGCGCTGGGACTGGCGCGGGATCACCGTGCTGGGGCAGGAAGTGACGCTGACCGCCTTCGGTCGCGCCGACGCCTATGACACGCAAAACGTCGCCGCGACCTCGATCGCCAGCTATCGCGGGATCGAAGGATTTCAGACCCGCTTCATTGGCGCGCTGGCAGCTGACGTTCGCTGGCCCTTCGTCGGCGAGCTGTTCGGCGGGTTCCAGCGCTTCACCCCGCGCGTCCAGGTGGTCGCCACGCCCAAGACGCGCAACATCCAGGTGCCGAACGAGGATGCGCGCGCGGTCGATCTGGAGGATTCGAACCTGTTCGCCCTCAATCGATTCTCCGGTTACGATCGATGGGAGGATTCGAGCCGCATTACATATGGCGCGGAATGGGCGCTCGATCTCGACCGCGTCGCGATTTCGGCGAACGTCGGGCAAAGCTATCGCCTGAACGAGCGGCCGAGCATCCTGCCCGACGGCACCGGGCTGTCGGACCGCTTCTCCGATATCGTCGGTCGTACCAACATCCGCTTCGGCGAACTGGTGACGCTCACTCACCGCTACCGGATCGACAAGGACAATTTCTCGATCCGTCGTAATGAGATCGATGCGACGGTTGGTACGCGGCAGACCTATGCCACGGTCGGCTATCTGCGGCTCAATCGCGACATCGACGTGCTCGAGGATCTGCAGGATCGCGAGGAAGTGCGCGTCGGCGGGCGCGTCGGCATAACCCGCTTCTGGTCGATATGGGGCTCTGCGATCGTCGACCTGACCGACCGCGCCGAAGATGCGCTGTCGACCTCGGACGGGTTCAACCCGATCCGCCACCGGCTCGGCGTTGCCTATGAGGACGATTGTCTCAACCTGGGGCTGGCGTGGAAGCGCGATTACCGCAACGTCGGTGACGCGCGGAGCGGCAACAGCTATCTGTTGACGCTTTCCTTGAAGAACCTCGGCCGCTAAGCCCCGGTTCAGTTGTTTTCCGGCACAAGCGCCGCGGCGGCGACAGGCGCACCTCATCGGGATTTCGAGACGCACGTGATGATCAAGACAAAGGGCGCGGCGCTGACCCGCCGGTTGCTGGGGACGATCGTGGCGCTGGGCGTGACGGGTGCGGCCCTGGCCCAGGATGCCGAACCTCGCGACGCGACGGGGCTGAACCTGCCCAAAGATTTGCAGATCTTTGGCAAGGTCGATCCGAACATCCGCAAGGCGACCGCCATCGTCAACGAAGCGATCATCACCGGCACCGACGTCGATCAGCGCGTCAATTTCATCGCGGCGGCGAACAATGCCAAGCTGAACGCCGAGGAGCGCGAGAAGCTGCAGTTGCAGGTGCTGCGCCAGCTGATCGACGAGACGCTGCAGATCCAGCAGGCCAAGGTCGCCGACATCACCGTCACGAAGGCCGAGATCGATCAGGCGTACGCCGGCGTCGCCCGCAATCTTCAGAAGACACCCGCGCAGCTGACGACCTGGCTGCGCGAACAGGGGTCGTCGGATCGCTCGCTGCGCCGCCAGATCGAAGGCGAATTGGCATGGAACCGCTATCTGAGCAAGCGCGTCGAGCCGTTCGTCAACGTCGGCGACGAAGAGGTGAAGGCGATCCTCGACCGGCTGGAGGCCGCAAAGGGCACCGAAGAATATCACCTCAACGAAATCTACCTTGCCGCGACGCCCGATCGGCAGCAGCAGGTGTTCGACAACAGCAAGCAGTTAATCGCCGAGATCAGCAAGGGCCAGGCGCCGTTCAGCTATTTCGCGCGCAACTTTTCGGAAGCGTCGACGCGCGGCGTTGGCGGCGATCTGGGCTGGGTGCGTGCGGCGCAATTGCCGGGGCCGTTGGCCGAGACGGCGCAGACGATGCAGGTCGGGCAGGTCGCCGGACCCGTCGCGACGCCCGGCGGCTTTTCGATCCTGTATCTTGTCGACAAGCGGCAGGTGCTGACCGCCGATCCGCGTGATGCGCGGCTGAGCCTGAAGCAGCTGACGATCAAATTTCCTGCCGGCACCACGCAGGCGCAGGCGACCGAGCGCACCAGCGCCTTTGCCACCGCGATCCAGAAGCTGCAAGGCTGCGGCTCGGTGGCGAAGGTCGCCGCCTCGCTGAACGCCGAGGTGGTCGACAATGACGCGATCCGCATCCGCGACCTGCCGCCGCCGTTGCAGGCGATCATGCTGAAGCTGCAAGTTGGCCAGGCGACACCGCCGTTCGGCTCGCCGACCGAGGGCGTCCGCACACTGGTAATGTGCGGGCGCGACGAGGCGCAGGGCGGGCAGCTGCCAGGCGCGCAGCAGATCCAGAACCAGCTCGAGCAACAGCGCGTGAACCTGCGTGCGCAGCAAGCGCTGCGCGACCTGCGTCGCGACGCGGTGATCGAGTATCGCTGAGCCGATGGACGGCCCGATCGTCATTTCGATGGGTGATCCCGCGGGGATCGGCCCGGAGACGATCGCCAAGGCTTGGGATGCGCGCATCGAACGAGCGCTGCCGCCGTTCGTGGCGGTCGGGGACCGCCGCTCGATCGCGCGCGTCTGGGACGGACCGGTCGCGGCGGTTTCAGACCTGAACGCGGTCGCGGAGGTTTTCCCGGATGCGCTGCCCGTCCTCACCGTCGAGGATGCCGGCGATATCGTACCGGGGCAGCCCGACGCGGATGGCGCACGCTGCGCGGTCCGTGCCTTGGAGCTTGCGACGGGGCTGGTGCGATCGGGAGCGGGGCGCGCGCTGGTGACCGGGCCGGTTTCCAAAGCGCAGTTGTATCAGATCGGCTTCACTTATCCGGGGCAGACCGAGTTCGTCGCCGAACGCTGCGGCATCGCGCGCGACAATGCGGTGATGATGCTCGCCGGACCGGGGCTGCGCGTGGTGCCGATGACCACGCACGTCGCGCTGGCGGAGGTGCCGGGGTTGCTGACCGTCGAGCTGATATTGGCGAAGGCGCGGGTGACCGCCCGTGCCATGACGCGCAATTTCGGGATCGACCGCCCGCGGCTCGCCTTCGCCGGGCTCAACCCACATGCCGGGGAGGACGGCGCGCTGGGCCGTGAGGAGATCGAGGTAATGCGGCCGGCGATCGAGATCCTGCGCGATGACGGGATCGACGTGCGCGGGCCGCTGGCGGCGGACACGATGTTCCATGCGCGGGCGCGGGCGCTTTATGACGTCGCTTTGTGCCCGTACCACGATCAGGCACTGGTGCCGCTGAAGACCTTGTTCTTCGACGACGGCGTCAACATCACGCTGGGGCTACCGATCGTTCGCACCTCGCCCGACCACGGCACGGCGTTCGGGATTGCGGGCAAGGGTCTGGCGCATCCCGGTGCGACGATCGCCGCGATCCTGATGGCTGCGGACGCCGCCACCCACCGCGCGCGCGCCGCGAACGCATGACCGCCGTTGCCTTGCCGCCGCTGCGCGATGTGATCGCGCGGCATGGTCTGTCGGCGTCCAAGGCGCTGGGGCAGAACTTCCTGTTCGATGCGCAACTGCTGGCGCGGATCGCGCGCATCCCGGGCGACCTGACCGATGCCGCGGTGCTGGAGGTCGGCCCCGGTCCGGGCGGGCTGACGCGTGCGTTGCTGGCGCAGGGCGCGCGGGTCACGGCGATCGAGCGCGACCGGCGCTGCATCCCGGCGCTGGCCGAACTGGAAGCAGCGTATCCGGGCAAGCTGCGCGTGATCGAGGGCGATGCGACCGAGATCGACGCGCGTACCTTGTTCGAGGGTGCGCCGCATGTCGTCTCCAACCTACCCTATAATGTCGGTACCGCGTTGCTGATCGGCTGGCTGTCCGCCGAATGGCTGCCGTGGTGGAAGTCGCTGACGTTGATGTTCCAGCGCGAGGTGGCCGAGCGGATCGTCGCGCCGGTCGGGGGTGAGGCTTACGGACGGCTGGCGGTGCTGGCGCAATGGCGGTCGATCGCGAAGATCGCGATGCCGGTGCACCGCTCCGCGTTCACGCCGCCGCCCAAGGTGATGTCGGCGGTCGTGCATATCACCCCGACCGACGCGCCGGACGGCGTGGCGCTTGCGGCGCTGGAGCGCGTCACCGCCGCGGCGTTCGGGCAGCGGCGCAAGATGCTGCGCCAATCGCTGCGCGGCGTGCCGGGGGCACTGGATGCGCTGGAGGCCGAGGGGATCGAGCCAACTCGCCGCGCGGAGACGGTGAGCGTCGCCGAGTTCGTCGCGGTCGCCAAACGGCTGACCTAACGCCTTAATCGTCCGACGTCGGCACCGCGCCCGTCGCGGCCGTGGTGGTGTTCGCGCCAACCTGCGCCGTCGTGATCGGCGGCCCCTTGGCGATTACCGAAGCGAGTGTCGTCGCCTGCGGGCACGCGCCCTTACACAAGGATCGGACCTTGGCGAGGTTCTGACGCGCGCGCTCGACCGCACCCTTCGCGACCATCGCCTCGCCCTGCCCCGCCAAGGCGTTGACGTCATTCGGTTCGAGCAGCAGCGCCTCGCGATAGAGGCGGATCGCCTTGCCGGGCAGCCCGCGCGCCTCCGCCACGCTCGCCAGCGCGACGAATGCCTGACGGTTGCGTGGATCGACCGTCACCGCGGTTTCGAGCAGATCGGTCGCACCATCGAGATTACCCGCCGCGCGCGCCGCCTTGCCCTGTTGCAGCAAGGCCATGCTGCGCGCGTCGATCTGGTCGTCAGGCCGCTGCCCATGAAGCGCGGTGGAGATCGACACCAGCGCCAGCGAGGCGGCCATGGCGATGGCGGTGAAACGCATGAACGGCTCCAGCTTCGACACGATCCGGCCCGGTTAGCATGGCGCCCGCAGCCGTGCGACGAAAAAACCATCGGTGCCGTCGTGCGCGGGGGTCAGCCGGGTGCCGGCGTGGTGCGGGCGACCGAACGGCAGCGCCAGCGGCTCAGCCTGCCAGCCCGGATGCGCGGCAAGGAAGGCGTCGACCTGCGCCGCGCCCTCGCCGTCCAGCAGCGAGCAGACGATGTAGACGAGCGCACCGCCCGGTTTCACGCACCCCGCACCGATGGCCAGAACGTGGCGCTGCGTCTCGATCAGACGGTCGAGCCGTGCGGGGGTGAGCCGCCAGCGTGCCTCCGGGTTGCGCCGCCACGTTCCGGTGCCCGAGCACGGCGCGTCGATCAGGACGACATCGGCGTGGATGTCGGCGAGCATCTCGGCTTCGTGGTTGGGATTGAGCAGCCGGGTCTCGACGATCGTCGCGCCCGCCTTTTCGGCACGCGGGGCGAGCCGCGACAGGCGGGTGCGGTCAACGTCGCTGGCGATGATGCGCCCCTCGTTCGCCATCTGCGCGGCCAGCGCGAGGCTCTTGCCGCCCGCGCCGGCGCACAGATCGAGCACGATCATGCCCGGCGCGACAGCGGCGGCGAGCGTCACCGCCTGACTGCCGGCGTCCTGTACCTCGAGCTTGCCGGCATGGGGGGCGATGTCGCTGCCAGCGGGAAGTCGGCGCGCGAGCGGGAGGCCGGGGATCGGCGCGGCGTCGGCCAGGTCGAGGTCGGCGTGGTCCGGATGGAGGCGCACGTCGAGCGGGGCGCGGTCGATCAGCGCGCCCTGTTCGTCCGCGCCGATCCCGGCCGCGGCGAGCCGCTCTTCCAGCCAGCGCGGATGGAGCCCCTCGGCGGCCGGTGCTTCGTCGCCGATCGGCGCGGGGCCGTGGGTGGAGCCGTCGAAGGTCGCGGCGAGCGCGGGGTCGGTCGCGGCGAGCGCGAGCATGGCGGCGCGGCCGTCGGCGGGGCGCTCGCCGAGCCGGCGGATCGCGGCATAGACCAGTTCCCGCACCGCGCGGCGGTCCTTGGACCCGGCATAGCGGCGTTGCGCGAAATAGCGGGAGATCAGCGTATCGGCCGCCGCCCCACCCTCGCGGGCGGCGATGACGATCGCGTCGAGCAGGTCGATCGCGGCTTGGGTGCGGGCGGCGGGGGTCATTGCGGCGCTTTCGGGAGAGAGGCGGGGCGGTGGTGGTGAGCGTCCGTTCAGGCGTCAGGGCGAACGGCGGGTGGACGCGAATGTTGCGAATGTTGAGACGCCAGCGGGGTGGCGCTTGGCGGCGGCGACAGTCGTTCCGTTACTGGACGCCGGCCCTCGCCGGGGTGACGGTAAGCGAAAGAGTAGCGCTGGCGAATGTTGCGAATGTTGAGACAATGGCGTGGTGCCGACCGCCGGCTCGCCCGTCCAAGAAGAAGAAGCGGGATCCCGGCTTTCGCCGGGATGACGGATTTTCGGCCGGCTTCGACCGAAAGTACCGGCGGGTAGACCGTGGCGGGCATCATCCCCCGCTTCTGCCAGACACGCGCCACGTAGGACAGCGGCGCGCGTCCTGACGTGTCAGCGAGTTGGATAGTTTGGCGCCTCGCGGGTGATCGTCACGTCGTGGACGTGGCTCTCCTTGAGCCCCGCGCCAGTGATCTGGACGAACTGCGCGCGCGCCTGAAGATCCTTGATCGTCGCCGAGCCGGTATAGCCCATCGCCGCCTTGATGCCGCCGACCAGCTGGTGGATCACGTCGCGCGCCGGGCCCTTGTAGGGCACCTGCCCCTCGATCCCCTCGGGCACCAGCTTGAGCTGGTCGCGGACCTCGCCCTGGAAATAACGGTCCGCCGAGCCGCGGCCCATCGCGCCGACACTGCCCATGCCGCGGTAGGATTTGTATGCACGCCCTTGGTAAAGAAAGGTTTCGCCCGGGGCTTCCTCGGTGCCGGCGAGCAACGATCCGACCATGCAGGTCGAAGCGCCGGCCGCCAGCGCCTTCGCGAGATCGCCCGAGGTGCGCAGGCCACCGTCGGCGATTACCGGCACGCCGGCCTTTGCCGCAGCCTCGGCGCAGTCCATCACCGCGGTGAGCTGCGGGACGCCGACGCCGGCCACGACCCGCGTGGTGCAGATCGAGCCCGGACCGATCCCGACCTTGATCCCGTCCGCGCCCGCGTCGATCAGCGCGCGCGTCGCCTCGCCGGTCGCGACATTGCCCGCGACGACCTGCACCGCATTCGACAGCTTCTTCACGCGCTCGACCGCGCGCGCGACCTCGCTATTATGGCCATGCGCGGTGTCGATGACGATCAGGTCGCATTCGGCGTCGACCAGCGCTTCGGTGCGACCAAATCCCTTGTCGCCGACGGTGGTGGCGGCAGCGACGCGAAGGCGGCCGGCGGCATCCTTGGTCGCCTCCGGGTACATGACCGCCTTTTCGATATCCTTGACGGTGATGAGGCCGACGCAGCGATACGCATCGTCGACAACCAGCAGCTTCTCGATGCGGCGCTGGTGGAGCAGGCGGCGCGCCTCCTCCTTCGCCACGCCAGTCGAGACCGTGACGAGATTCTCGCGCGTCATCAGCTCGGCGACCGGCTGGTTGGGGTTCTCGGCGAAGCGCACGTCGCGGTTGGTGAGGATGCCGACCAGCTTGCCGTCGCTCTCCACCACCGGAATGCCGCTGATGCGATGCGCGGCCATCAGCGCCTGCGCCTGCGCCAGCGTCGCCTGCGGCGCGATCGTGATCGGGTTGACGACCATGCCGCTCTCAAAGCGCTTGACCTGCCGCACCGCCGCGACCTGTTCGTCGACGGTCAGGTTGCGGTGAAGCACGCCCATCCCGCCGAGCTGCGCCATGACAATCGCCATGTCGGCCTCGGTGACGGTGTCCATCGCCGAGGAAAGCACGGGAATGTTGAGCGAGATGCCGCGCGTCACCTGCGTCCGCGTATCGGCCTCGCCGGGGAGCACGCTCGACGCCGCCGGCACCAGCAGCACGTCGTCGAAGGTAAGGCCGAGGCGGATGTTCATGGAACGCCGAATCCTGTGGGGTGAGGAAGTGGCGCGCCATGTAACCGCAACGGGGGCTGACGGCTAGGGGCGCATGCCGACCACGCCGCACATCGTCATCATGCGGTCTGCTGCGCCACGACGTCACTATCCACATCGGGCGTCAGCATCGCGCTGGCGAGCAGCGGCGTTCCGCCGTTGCTGACTATGAATCGGTATTCGCCGGCGGTCGGCAGATCGAGCCGGGCCGTTCCCCGCGAGTCGGTCACGTAGCCCAAATCGGCGATCTCGCCAGGTGCGCCCGTGATCGTGACGACCGCGTCGGCAATCGGAGCGCCAGCATCGTCGCGGAACGTGATGACGGTCATAACTGCTTCCTTTCATCGTGACGGACCGCCGTGCCGACACCCGACACGGCGGCCCCTGCATCAAGCGCCCATGCTCTTCCAGTTGACGAGGTTGTCGAACATATCCTTCGTGATGCGGGTCGCGGAATTGCCCGCATTCGACCCGTTGGTGTGCACACCGACGGCGAAGCGTTGACCGTTTTGCAATACCCAGACCGGCGAACCGCTCTGACCGCCGACCGTGTCGATTTCATAAGTTAGGACACGATCCGCCACGGCCTTGGTACGCTGAGCGTGGAACCATTGCTGCGCGCCCCCCTTGTCACCCGGATATCCGCTGAGGTTCAGCATCGCCGCGCGAAGGAACGCATTGTCGCGGACCGCCAGCCCGAAGGTTCCGGTCTGCGCGCCGGGACGATTGGCCGGTGGCAGGATGATCGCGCCATAATCGAACTCCCGCTTCTTCCCCTGCGACCATCCGGCGACGCTGCGCAACATCGTCCCGACATGGCTGCCAAACGGTCGAGCGGCGTCGTTCATGCCCGGGATCACCTCGATCGACCGTGCCCAGCCACCGGCGTCGTGCAGATACACGCAATGGCCGGCGGTGATCACGGTGCGCGGACTGACCATCCAGCCGGTGCCGATATAGCGCGCGCCATTGGCGGCCTGGATGCGCAACGCGCAGATCGCCCGCCACGGATAGGATGAGGTGTTCTGGACGCGCACGCGATCGTCGACGCCGAGGATCACCTCCATCGCGGCGCGATCGAGCAACTCCGGATAGCTGCCGTAGATTGCGTCGAGCGGCGCGAATTCACTATCGCCGCCGCCGGCTTCCTCGCCGGAAGAACCGATTTCCCAGTCCGTTTCGTTTTTCAGCAGTCGCGAGGCACTGTTGCTTGTCTCGCTGGCGGGTTCTTTGACGTTCGGGTTGATCCCGCCGACGGCTTCATACTCGGTTTCTGCGGCGGCAGCGGAGTCGCCACCGCCGGCATCAACCGGCAATTCGCCGGTCGTGCCGGGGTTCGTCTCGTCGATGCCGCGTGTGGAAGCCTCAACTTGATCTTTGACGGTCCTGCTCATGCAATCCTCCCATGTCTTTGAACATTGGCTGGAATGGGTGGCCGGCGACGCGATGCGGCAGGGGCGCGACTGGACGCGGCGCACGAAGTCACCGTCGCAAGTCACGTCATGTTAGACAGCAAGCAGGCGACGCTAGGCCCGGCCTTGCGCGAGAGTCGGGCGCAATACCTTACCAACGTCGACAATAACGACATGCCACAACAACGAAGCAAACCAACATACGTCTAACTGTGCCACACGCAGCATCGGCCGCGTTTGGACAGGAACGCTGGACATTGTTGTATTTATCTGGCGACTCGTCGTCTTATACTCTCGTGCCGCCGGTGCCGAAAGGCCCAAAGATTTACAATGGTCGCATCTGTGGCTGCGTCTGCTTGTTCCCGATGGCCGCCGGCCAGCGGATGTCGCCACATCTTTTTATCGACGCGCTGCTGCACGTAGGAGGGATCGGAGCGTCGCGCCGACTATCCACCGAGCCAGCCTCCGCGGGGTCCGAAAACGCGCGCGACCCCCGCCCTGTCCGGCGGAGGTCGCGACATTGTTCCGGTGCCAGTGACGGCGGTATGCGGTCAGGCGTCGGCCTTGACCGCTTTCGGTGCAGCCTCGCGGACGCCTTGATCGACGTGATCGGCGAATTGCGCGAAATTGTCGTTGAACAGGTCGACCAGCTTCGCGGCGGTCGCATCATAGTCGGCCTTGTCGGCCCACGTCGCGCGCGGATCGAGGATCGCGGTGTCGACGCCCGGTACCGCGACCGGCACCTTGAACCCGAAGTTCGGATCGGTGCGGAACTCGGCGTCGTTCAGGCTGCCGTCGAGTGCGGCGTCGAGCAGCGCACGCGTCGCCTTGATCGGCATCCGGTGGCCGGTGCCGTACTTGCCGCCCGTCCAGCCGGTGTTGACCAGCCAGCAATCGACCCCGCCCTTTGCGATCCGCTCCTTGAGCAGATTGCCGTAGACCGACGGGTGGCGCGGCATGAACGGCGCGCCGAAGCAGGTCGAGAAGGTGGCATCGGGCTCGGTGACGCCGATCTCGGTCCCCGCGACGCGCGCGGTGTAGCCCGACAGGAAGTGATACATCGCCTGATCGGGGGTCAGCTTCGCGATCGGCGGCAGGATGCCGTACGCGTCCGCGGTCAGCATCACGATGCTGCGCGGGGTGCCGCCCATATTCTCTTCCGACGCATTGGGGATGAAGTCGATCGGGTAAGCGCCGCGGCTGTTCTCGGCGAGGCGGTTGTCGTCGAGATCGAGCTGGCGCGTCACCTCGTCCATCACGACGTTTTCGAGCACGGTGCCGAACCGCTTGGTGGTGGCGAAGATCTCGGGCTCGGCGTCGGCCGACAGCCGGATCATCTTGGCGTAGCAGCCGCCCTCGAAATTGAAGACCGCGTCGTCGGACCAGCCATGTTCGTCGTCACCGATCAGCGTGCGCTTCGGATCGGCGGACAGCGTCGTCTTGCCGGTGCCCGACAGGCCGAAGAACACCGCGGTGCGGCCATCCGCGCCCATGTTCGCCGAGCAGTGCATCGGCATCACGCCGGTTGGCGGGAGCAAATAGTTGAGGATGCCGAACACCGACTTCTTCATCTCGCCGGCATAGCGCGTGCCGCCGATCAGGATCAGCTTCTCGGTCATGTTGACCGCGATCACCGTCTCGCTGCGGCAGCCGTGGCGCGCGGGATCGGCGCGGAAGCTCGGCAGGTCGATGATCGTGTAGTCGGGGACGAAGCCCTTGAGGTCCTTTTCCTCTGGGCGGACCAGCATCGTGCGGATGAACAGGTTGTGCCACGCCAGTTCGTTGATGACGCGAACGCGGACGCGGTGCGACGGCTGCGAGCCACCGTAGAGGTCCTGGACGAAGAGGTCGCTCTTGGTGCCGAGCGCGGTGAGGAAATCAGCCTTGAGCGCGGCGAAATGCGCCGGGTCCATCGCCTTGTTCGACTTGCCCCACCAGACGGTCGATTCGGTTTCGGCATCGCGGACGATGAACTTGTCCTGCGCCGAACGGCCGGTGTGCGCGCCGGTCTCGACGACCAGCGGGCCGTCGGCGGAGAGCTTGCCCTCGCCGCGCGCGACTGCGGCTTCGGTCAGGCGGGCGGTGACGAGGTTCCAGTGCAACGTGGCGCGGGTTTCGATGCCCTGCGTCTCCAGCCCGGCGTCGGGAATGCGATGGCTCAAAGGTCCGTCCTCCAAAGTGCGCCTTCATGGGCGCGTTCGATGGCGGAGAAATACGATGGTACGCGCCTCGCGTCAAACACGTTAAACAAAATGTCATGGCGCGCGACCATTGAGCGGTGGCGCGCTTTGGCCTACCCCCTCCGTTTGTGATGCACGGGACCAATCCATGACCGCCACGATCGCGCTGGTCGACGACGATCGCAACATCCTGACGTCGGTGTCGATCGCGCTGCAGGCCGAGGGGTTCATGACCCGGCTGTATTCGGACGGCGAGGCGGCGCTGAAGGCGCTGACCGACAATCCGCCCGACCTCGCGATCTTCGATATCAAGATGCCGAAGATGGACGGACTGGAGCTGCTCCGGCGCTTGCGCGAGAAGAGCCGCCTGCCGGTGATTTTCCTGACCAGCAAGGATGACGAACTGGACGAGGCGCTGGGCCTGGCGATGGGGGCGGACGATTATATCGCCAAGCCCTTCAGCCAGCGGCTGCTGATCGCGCGCATCCGCGCGATCCTGCGCCGCACCGAGCCCGCACAGGCCGGTGGCGAGGGCGAGGCCGAGGCGCAGGGACCGATCGAGCGCGGACGGCTGCTGATGGACCCGGCGCGGCATCGCGTGACGTGGGACGGCAAGCCGGTGACGTTGACTGTGACCGAATTCCTGATCCTCGAGACGCTGGCGCAGCGCCCCGGCATCGTAAAGACGCGCAACCAGTTGATGGACGCGGCGTATCAGGACGACATCTACGTCGACGACCGCACCATCGACAGCCACATCAAGCGCGTGCGCCGCAAGTTCCGCGAAGCCGATCCCGCCTTCGATTCGATCGAGACGCTGTATGGCGCCGGCTACCGCTTTTCGGAGGAGTGACGCCGCCGAACAGGCACGCGCGTGGTCGGGCAAGGTTTCGCTCACCCCGCGCATCCTGGCGGTCAACGTGCTGGCGCTGCTGCTGCTGGCGGGCGGGTTCTTCTATCTCGAATCGTTCCGCAGCCGGATCCTCGACCAGCGATCGACCCAGGCCGCGCGCGAGGTGCGATTGATGACCGAGGCGCTGGCGCCCATCCCGCTGGAGACCCGCGACGCGACGATCGCGCGGTTGGCGGAGGAAACCGGCACGCGCGTGCGGCTGTACGATCGTGGCGGCGCGCTGCTGGCCGACAGTCGCGCGCTGGGCATCGGCAATTTCCGGCTCGACGATCCCGACGACGACCCGCTCGCACGCCGCAGCGCGCGCTGGCTGGACGCCGCGATCGACCGTATCGTCCGCGCGCCACTCGCACCCGGCTATCGCGAGCAACGCGACGGACGGCGCTGGCCCGACGTGCGCGCGGTCTTCGCGGGCGCGGCAAGTGCGCAGACGCTGTGGCGCGCGCCCGATCGCACCCCGGTCATCACCGCCGCCGCGCCGCTGGGGCCCAACCTCGCGCTGCTGACCGCGGTCAACGCGCGCGACGTCACAGAACGGGTGCGCGCCGAGCGCTACCGGTTGAGCGTGGTGGTGCTGGTGGCGAGCGCGATCTCGATCGGGCTGTCGCTGTTCCTCGCGCGGACGATCGTCGTGCCGCTGCGCTCGCTTGCGCGCGCCGCGGTGCGCGTGCGGCTGGGGCGCGCGCGCGAAGTGACGGTGCCGCGGCTGCCCGAGCGGCGCGACGAGATCGGCATGCTGGCGCGCGCGCTGTCCGACATGACGCTGGCGCTGCGCGCGCGGATCGACGCGACCGAAGCGTTCGCCGCCGATGTGACGCACGAGTTGAAGAACCCCCTCGCCTCGCTGCGCTCCGCGACCGATGCGCTCAGTCGCGTCGAGCAGCCCGAGTTGCGCGCGAAGCTGCTGGCGATCGTCAACGACGACGTCCACCGGCTCGACCGGCTGATCAGCGACATTTCCGAAGCCTCGCGGCTCGACGCGCAATTGAGCCGCGCGACCTTCGAACCGGTCGACGTCGCCGCGATGCTGGCGGCGATGGTCGGTGAGCGCGAGGCACGTGGGCCGGCGCATGACGTGCGCGTGCGCTTCGATCCGCTCGACGACGATCTGGTCGTGGCGGGCGAAGGCGCGCGGCTGGAGCGCGTGTTCGCCAATCTGATCGACAATGCGATCTCCTTCTCGCCCGAGGGCGGCACGGTGACGATCGCGGCGCGGCGCGACCGCTCGATGCTGGAGGTCTGGGTCGAGGACGAGGGGCCGGGCGTGCCCGAGGAAGCGCGCGAGGCGATCTTCCGTCGCTTCCATTCGGTGCGCCCGTCGCAGGAGACGTTCGGGCAGCATTCCGGGCTGGGGCTGGCGATCGCGCGGACGATCGTCGAGGCGCATCAGGGCGAAATTGGAGTCGAATCGCGCGAGGACCGACTGAGCGGCGCGCGCTTCGTGGTGCGCTTGCCGCTGGCGCCGCGCGCATGACCGCGACCATCCACGCGACCTGCGTTGCGATCGGCGCGCGTGGCGTGCTGCTGACCGGTCCGTCGGGCGCGGGCAAAAGCGACCTGGCGATGCGACTGATCGACCGCGGGGCCGTTCTGGTCGCTGATGACTATACCGTGCTTTCGCAGGAAGATGGCGTGCTGATCGCGCGCTCCCCTGCCACGATCGCCGGGCGAATGGAGGTGCGCGGGATTGGGATCGTCGCGCGCCCGACGTGCGCCACCGTGCAGATCGCGCTGTCGGTGGTGCTCGCCAGCGAGGACGAGCGGCTGCCCGAACCGCGCGCCATCGTGCTCGACGGCGTCACCGTCCCCGAAGTCGTGATCGATCCGCGTTGGCCGTCCGCCCCGATCAAGGTCGAATGGGCGCTGGCCGAACAACCGCCTGTCAGAGAGGCCGAGCGATGAACGAAGTGCTGCTGGTGACCGGGATGGCCGGGGCGGGTGTCTCCACCGTGCTGAAGACGCTGGAAGATCTCGGCTGGGAGACGATCGACAACGTCCCCCTTTCGTTGTTGCCGCGCGTCGTTGCGCCGCCTGCCGACCCCGACGAGGCCCCGCGCCCGCTGGCGATCGGCTTCGGCACGCGGACGCGCAACTTCGATGCCGACACCGCGCTGCGGCGCTTCGAGGAATTGCGCCAGCGCGGCGACAATGTCGGGTTGCTGTTCCTCGATTGCTCGGGCGAGGAACTGACCCGGCGTTTCGCCGAGACGCGGCGCCGCCACCCGCTGGCCGACGACCGCCCGGCGGTGGAAGGCATCCAGCGCGAGCGGCGCCTGCTCGCACCGCTGCGCGAGCGCGCCAACCGGCTGATCGACACCACGACCTTCAAGGCCAATACCCTGGCCCAGCAGGTGCGCGAGGTGTTCGCGCGCGACACCGGGGTCGGCACGACGCTGACGATCGAATCGTTCGGCTTCGCGCGCGGCATCCCGGCCGGGGTCGATATGGTGTTCGACATGCGTTTCTTGCGGAACCCGCATTGGGACCCGACGCTTCGTCCCCATACGGGACAGGACCTGGCCGTCGCGGCCTATATCGCTGCCGATCCCGCCTACGAGGAAGCGGTGGGCAAGATCGAGGATCTGCTGCTGCTGCTGCTGCCGCGGTATCGTGCAGAGGGAAAACCTTACGTCACGGTGGCGTTCGGCTGCACCGGGGGCAAGCATCGCTCGGTTCACGTCGCCGAGCGCGTCGCTGGACGGTTGCGCGACGCGGGATTATGCCCCACCATCGTGCATCGGGACCTTGCGGCGGCCCCGCAGGATGCGCTCGAGGGACGCCCACAGGGTCAATGAACGGATTGTCGAAGCAAATGTCGGGGCCAGTGATCGGTTTGGTGCTCGTCACCCACGGGCGGCTGGCCGATGAATTCGTGGTCGCGATGGAGCATGTCGTCGGCCCGCAGCGGCAGGTGCGCACCGTCGCGATCGGGCCGGAAGACGATATGGAGGCGCGCCGCGCCGACATCGCCGCCGCGATCGCCGAGGTCGACGAAGGCCGCGGCGTGATCGTGCTGACCGACCTGTTCGGGGGCACGCCGTCGAACCTCGCCATCTCGCTGATGGAGCGGGGGCGCGTCGAGGTGATCGCGGGAATCAACCTGCCGATGCTGATCCGGCTCGAATCGGCGCGCAAGGCGATGACCGTCGTTGCGGCGGTTGCTGCCGCGCGCGAGGCGGGACGCAAGTATATCTCGGTGGCGTCCGAGGTGCTGGGCGAGGCCGCGGCATGACGGTGTCGCGTACGGTCGAAGTCACCAACCGCCGTGGGCTGCACGCGCGCGCCAGCGCCAAGTTCGTCACGCTCGCCAGCGGACAGCCTGCGCCGGTCAAGGTGGCCAAGGGCGATTCGGAGGTGATCGGGACGTCGATCATGGGGCTGATGATGCTGGGTGCCGCCAAGGGCGACCATATCACCATCTCCGCCGAGGGCGAGCAGGCCGAGAACGTGGTCGAGGCGATGTGCGCGCTGGTCGAGGGCAAGTTCGGCGAGGACTGATCCTTCGCTGCGTCGCTTATGCCCAAGGTCATTACCTCCTTCTCCAATCCGCTGGTCAAGCGCGTGCAGGCGTTGCGCGACAAGCGGCATCGCCGCGAGGAAGGGCTGTTCCTCGCCGAGGGGTTGCGCATCCTGACCGAGGCGCTGGAGACCGGGCGCATCCCGCGTATCCTGTTCTTTGCGGCGGCAAGCGCCGGGCATCCCTTGGTCCGCGCGCTGATCGACGCGGTCGAGGGCGATTATGGCGAAGCGGTCGAGACGACGTCCGACATCCTCTCGAAGCTGTCGGGCAAGGACAATCCGCAGGCTGTGGTCGGCGTGTTCGACACGTTCGAGACCACGCTCGGCGACCTCGATCGCAGCGCCGCACCGATCTGGCTGGTCGCGGAGCGGCTGCGCGATCCCGGCAATCTCGGGACGATCCTGCGCACCGGCGACGCGGTCGGCGCGGGGGCGCTGATCCTCGTCGACGAATGCGTCGACCCCTTTTCGACCGAGGCGGTGCGCGCGAGCATGGGGGCGCTGTTCACGGTGCCGATCGTGCGGGTGATCTGGCCGGAGTTCCTGTCGTGGCTGCGCGAGGGGCCGGGGCAGCTGGTCGGGCTGAGCTTGCAGACCGAGAACGGCTATCGTGACGCGCCTTATACCGCGCCGACCTTCCTGCTGACCGGCAACGAGGCGCAGGGGCTGCCTGAGGAATATGAATCCGAGTGCGACCTGCTGGTGAAGATGCCGATGCTGGGCAAGGCCGACAGCCTGAACGCCGCGGTGGCGACGGCGGTGATGGCCTATGAGGTGCTCGCGCGGCATCGGTGACGGGGTGGCTTGCGCAAGGCTTGTCCTGCCGCCCTTCCGTCACCCCGGACCTGATCCGGAGTCCCGCTATGCCCCACGCCAGGGAGAAGCGGGATCCCGGGTCAGGCCCGGGATGACGGTATCGACGAGCGAGGTCTTAGTCGCGCTTGTGCCAGTCCGCAGGAACGCCGCTCAACAGCGTCCACGGCAGCATATATTGACGATATTCCTCGCTGCTGACGCGACCGTCGCGATTGTGATCGAGCAGGTCCATCCACTTGCGCTCACCGGCCGGATCGCGCGCACCGGGCGGCGGCGCGGGCGGCAGCGACGTATCACGATGGCGGTCGCGCGGCTCCAGCTTGCCGACTTCTACGGCGTCGAAATAGCCGGAGTGATCGGTGTCCATCGAGGCGAAACTCTCTCGCAGATAGGCGTCTGCCTCATCAGAACCAACCTTTCGCGCAGCGACCGTGCGCCCTTTTTCGTCGAACATCGGCGATGCACTCGGGTCGGCGGCGGGTACGTCCTGCGCGACGGATGCGAGCAATGCGAGGATCGTGATCATGAACAGTCCTTGGGTCGGGAGGGTGCGTGCCCCCGCCCCGACCTGCGGGACGGCGACTGCCCCTGCCTCGCCCGATGCCCCGCCGCCCGACAGGTCCGACGCATGGGGTACCAAAGGCTGGTACCCTTCCGAAGCAGCGAGCAGTCGCGCCGCATCGAGCGACGACGACACGCCGAGTTTCGCCCGCGCCATCTTCAGCCGCTTCTCGACAGCGTGCGGGGAGATGCCCAAGTCGAGCGCCATCTCCTTTGCGGTCTGCGGTAGCAGGCGGCGGCGCAGGCACTCCTTCTCGCTCTCAGTCAACCGCGCCAGCATCACGTTCTTTCGCTCATCGGGCTCCACACCGCGCCCCTTATCGCAGCCCGGTCAGGATCGCTATTCCGCTGCATCCTCCACCGCGACCAGCTTGGTGAGCGGGCGCGCGGCCTGTTCGCCGACCGGCAGCGTTTCGATCGTCTTGTTGCCGGTGTCGATGTTGAGCGTCTCGAAACGGCGCGCGCTGGTCAGCACCTGACTTTCCAGACTGCCGACGAAGCTGTTGTACGCGCCCATCGCGGTGTCGAGGTTCTTGCCGAGCCGCGCGACATGCCCGCCCATCACCGCAAGACGCTGGTACAATTCCTTGCCGAGCGCCCCGATTTCCTGTGCCTCGCGCGCCAGCTTCTCCTGCCGCCACACCGCCGAGACGGTGCGCGCGATCGCGATCAGGTTGGTGGGCGTCGCGAGCAGCACGCGGCGCTCGAACGCATAATCCCAGAGCCCCGCGTCATGTTCGAGTGCGGCGGAGAGGAAATGCTCGCCGGGGACGAACATCACGACATATTCGGGCGCGTCGTCGAATTGCGTCCAATAGGCCTTGGCGCCCAGCGCGTTGACGTGCGCGCGCATCGAGGCGGCGTGTGCGGCGAGCCCCAGCTGCCGCTCGCCCTCGTCGACTGCGCCGAACGCGTCCTGATAGGCGTTGAGCGACACCTTGGCATCGACGATCAACGACTTGCCGCCGGGCACGCGGACGATCGCATCGGGGCGCAGCCGCGCGCCTTCCTCGCCGGTGACGCTCACTTCCATGCGGAAGTCGGTGTGCTCGGCAAGCCCGCATGATTCGAGGACGTTGCGAAGTTGCTGCTCGCCCCAGCGCCCGCGCGCCTTGGGGGCGTTGCGCAGCGCGTTGACCAGTTTGGCCGCCTCGCCCGAGACGCGCTCCTGCCCGACGCGCATCGCCTCGATCTGGCCCTTCAGCTCCCCGAACGCATCGCGGCGCTCGGCCTCGACCTTGGCGACGCCCTCTTCGTACCGCAGCAGGCGGTCGTTGACCGGCTGGAGCAAGGCGCGCAGCCCCTGCCCCGATTGCTCCTCGGCTTGCCGGAAGCGCGCCTCGGCGCGTTCGAGGAACTGCTTCTGCGCCTCGCCAAGCGCGTTCTGCGCGACCTCGCGGAAGCGCAGGCTCATCTCGTCGGCGGCGGTGCGCAGATCGGCGATGCGCTGCTCGGCGGCGCGGCCCTCCGCTTCCAGCCGCGACACCTGCAACCGGGCCGCCTCGCGCTCGTCCCGCGCCTGCGTCAATTCGGTGCGCAGCGTCTCAGCGGCGCGGGCGCGTTCCTCCGCGCCGGCAAGGTCGGTGATCGCGCGCTTGAACTGCTCGATCTGCGCGTCACGCTCCTGACGGAAACCGGCCGCCTCGCGCTTGCCGGCGAGCCAACCGAGCAGGGCACCGAGCGCGAGCGCCAGGAGAGCGACGAGGACATATTCGATCATGCCGGGAACATAGATCGAACGAGGCGGCAGCGACAACCGTTAATTGTCGCGCCCCGCCCTGGATCAGCCGCGGCGGAGCTTGTCGAGCTTCTTGAGCAACATGCCGCGCTTCAGCCGCGAGATGTGGTCGATGAACAGCACGCCGTTCAGATGGTCGATCTCATGCTGCATACATGTCGACATCAATCCGTCGAACTCGGCCTCCTGTCGCGTACCATCGGTGTCGAGCCACGCAACCCGGCAGCGCGTCGGGCGGGTGACCTCCGCATATTGCTCGGGGATCGACAGGCAGCCTTCATTGTAGCTCGCCGTCTCCTCGCTAAGCCACATGATCTCGGGGTTGATGAAGGCGTGCGGGTCGCGCGCCGCCTCGCGCGGCTCGCCTTCTTCCAGCTCGCGCTCCTGAAGATCGATGACGACGATCCGCTGCATGATGCCGACCTGCACCGCCGCCAGCCCGATCCCGTGCGCGTCGTACATGGTGTCGAACATATCCGCGACGATCGCGCGGACGTCGTCGTTCACCTCTGCAACGGGCGCGGCGGTTTCGCGCAGACGCGCGTCGGGGACTTCTACGATCGGGAGTATGGCCATGCCGCGGCGCTATAAGCGCGGCCCCGGCCCGTCAAGCGACCGGGCGGCGCGCGCGCAGTGCCTGCGCCAGCGTCCCTTCGTCGAGATAATCCAGCTCGCCCCCGACCGGCAGACCGTGCGCGAGCTGCGTCAGGCGCACCGGATAACGCTCCAGCCGCTCGGCGAGATAATGCGCGGTCGTCTGCCCTTCGAGCGTGGCGTTCATCGCGAGCACGACCTCATCGACCGCACCATCGGCGACGCGTGCGATCAGACCGTCGATCGCGAGGTCCTCGGGACGGACGCCTTCCAGCGCCGACAGCCGTCCGCCCAGCACATGAAAACGGCCGGGAAACAGCCGGCCACGCTCCAGCGCCCACAAGTCGCTGACATCCTCGACGACGCACAGGCTTCGCGGATCACGGCGCGGATCGACGCAGATCTGGCAGGGGTTACTGGTATCGACATTCCCGCAATTTTCGCAGGTTGCAAGCCGTTCCTCGACCACCGTCAACGCCGCGCGAAGCGGCACCAGCGATGCCTCGCGACGCTTGAGCAGATGGAGCACCGCGCGCCGCGCCGAGCGCGGGCCGAATCCGGGGAGCCGCGCCAGCGCGCTCGTCAGCGCCTCGATCTCGGGGGATGCCATGCGGAACAGATAGGGGGTTGCACCGCGCGCCGCCAGCGTGTCGAGAGAAGCGATGCGGATCATCTTCATGGGAACCCCGGCGTTCGCGGTGCCGACGCTGGAGGCACTGGTGGCGGACGGGCACGAGGTGGTGGCGGCGTACAGCCAGCCGCCACGGCCCGGCGGGCGGCGCGGGCGCGAGCTGGTGCGCTCTCCGGTGCATGTCCGGGCGGAGGAACTGGGCGTACCGGTGCGCACACCGGTAACGTTGCGTGACCCTGACGCACAGGCGGTGTTCGCAGCGCACGCAGCGGATGTCGCGGTGGTGGCGGCCTATGGGCTGATTTTGCCGCGCGCGGTGCTGGAGGCGCCGCGGCTGGGGTGTTTGAACGTTCACGGTTCGCTCCTGCCGCGGTGGCGCGGGGCGGCGCCGGTGCAGCGTGCGATTTTGGCCGGCGATGCCGAAACCGGAGTGGGGATCATGCAGATGGAGGCCGGGCTCGATACCGGGCCGGTACGGCTGGAGGGACGCACGCCGATCGATCGTAAGAACGCCGGGCAACTGACGGACGAACTGTCGAGAATGGGCGCGCGGTTGATGGCGGAGGTATTGCGCGACCCCGACGCTTACCCGCCGGTTGCGCAGCCGGAGGTTGGCATCACCTATGCCGAGAAGATCCGCAAGGACGAGGCGCGGCTCGACTTCGACGCCGATGCGTCGCAGGTGGTGCGGCAAGTTGCGGCCTTTGGTCCGGTGCCGGGCGCGTTCTTCGAACATGCGGGCGAGCGGGTGAAGGTGCTCGACGCCGAGGCAATCGAGGATAACGGGCCACCGGGCGAGGTGATCGACGAGGCGCTGACGATCGCCTGCGCAACGGGCGCGATCCGGCCGGTGCGGGTGCAGCGCGCCGGACGCGGGGTGATGAGCGTCGCGGAGTTGCTGCGCGGGTTCGCCATCCCGGTCGGCACGCGGCTGTGACGCGGTTTGCGCTGACGGTCGAGTTCGACGGGCGGCCGTTCATGGGCTGGCAGCGGCAGGCGCATGGCCCGAGCGTCCAGCAGGCGATCGAGGAAGCCGCGCTGGCGGTGACCGGCGAGCAGGCCGTGGTGCATTGCGCCGGACGCACCGATGCCGGCGTGCATGGGCTTGGGATGCGCGCGCATCTCGACATCGCCAAGCCGATCGGGGCGTTTCGGCTGGGCGAAGCGCTCAACGCGCGACTGCGTCCCGCACCGGTGTCGATCGTGGAATGCGTCGAGGCTTCCGAAGATTTTCACGCGCGATTTTCGTGTCTTGCGCGTTCCTATGAATACCGGATCGTCAATCGTCGGTCGCCGCTTACCTTCGAAAAGGGGCTGGCATGGCAAATACCGCAGCCGCTGGACGCCTCCGCAATGCACGAAGCGGCGCAGGTGCTGGTCGGCGCGCATGACTTCACCACCTTCCGCTCGGCGCACTGCCAGTCAGCGAGCCCGTGCAAATCGATCGACTGGTTCGAGGTGGTGCGGGACGGCGAACGAGTAACCGCCCGCGTCGAGGCACGATCGTTCCTGCACCATCAGGTGCGCTCGATGGTCGGCTGCCTCGTGCTGGTCGGGATGGGCCGATGGTCGCTAGCCGACTTAGGCGACGCGCTCCGCGCCGCCGATCGCGGCCGGTTGGGACTCAATGCGCCGCCCGATGGGCTGTTCTTCGTGAAAGCGTCCTACCCCGGCGATCGACTGAAACGCGACGCCAACTCAACGTGCGTCGACCAGCGGAACTGACCAACCGGCTGTACCCAGTCGAGCGTATAGCCCGCCTTGCACAACTCCTGAGCATCACGCGCGAAGCTACTCGGATTGCAGGAGACATAGGCAATCTTCGCCACCTTCGATGCGGCGAGTTGCAACACCTGCTCGCGCGCACCGGCCCGCGGCGGATCGAGCACGATCGCGTCGAAGCGGTCCAGCTCGGCGCTGGTCAGCGGGCGGCGGAACAGGTCCCGGTGCTCGGTAAACACCGGTCGCTGCGCGCGTCCCGCCGCGGCCTTGAGCGCCATGATCGCGTCACGCGCGCCCTCCGCGGCATAGACACGCGCGTCGAGCGAGAAGGCGAAGGTGCCGAGCCCGGCGAAGAGATCGGCGACGACCCGTGCGCCGGCGACCGCTTCCTGCGCGGCGGCGACCAGCGCGGCCTCGCCTTCGACGGTCGCTTGGAGGAACGATCCCGGCGGCAATGGCACCGCCACGTCGCCAAGCGTGATCGTCACCGGCTTGGGCTCCCAGCGGGTCTCCGGGCCGAGACCGTCGTCGAAGGCGATGCGCGCGACGCCGTTCGCCTCGGCGAACGCGGTGAGCGCGTCGTGGTGCGCGAGTCCCTCCGGGGCGACGCCCTTGACGAAGACGTCGACGCCCTGATCGGCGCGAGTCAGATGGACATCGAGCCGGCGCTTTGCCTTGAAGCTCGGGAGCAGGCGCTTGAGCGGGCGGACCAGTGCGAACAGCTCCGGCGCCAGGACGTGGCATTCGTGAAGGTCGACGATCTGGTGGCTGCGCTCGGCGGTGAAGCCGATCCGGCCCGACGGCTCGACATGCAGCGAGGCGCGGCGACGGGTGCGCGGCGGTGACAGGATCGGTGCGCGGATCGACGCACTGACACCCTGCGCTGCCAGCGCCGAGGCGATGCGATCGGTGATGAACCCCGCCCAGCTTTCGTCGTCGAGATGCTGGAGCTGGCAGCCACCGCATTCCGGATAATGGCGGCATGGCGGATCGATGTGGTGCGGGCCGGGAATGATCGCGCCATCATCGGCGAGCGTGTCACCGGGCGCAGCGAGCGCGACATGGCGGCCATCGGCGGCAATGCCTTCACCACGCGCCGCGACGCGAACGATCGTGGTCATGCGCGGGCTCCGGTCAAGGCGGTGGCAAGGTCGTCGGCGATGAAGGCCGGGCCGAGCCGGCGCGCGGCCTCGCCATGAAGCCAGACGCCCGCCGCGGCGGCCTCCAGCGGGGTGCGGCCCCCCGCGAGCATGGCCGCGATCGCGCCGGCGAGGACGTCGCCGGTGCCCGCGGTAGATAGCCACGACGACGCTTCGCCCACCAGCACCGCCTGCCCGTCGGGCGCGGCGATCACGGTGTCCGAGCCCTTGAAGACGATCGTCGCGCCGGCACGTTCGGCGGCGGCGCGGGCGGCGTCCAGCTTGCTGCCGGTCGGTGCGCCGAACAATGCGGCGAACTCGCCGGCGTGGGGGGTCAGGAGCAGCGGCGCGGTGCGCGTGCGGAGATGCTCGGGGGTGACGAGATGCAGTGCGTCGCCGTCGATCACCAACGGATGATCGGTGGCGAGCGCCTGATCGAGCAAGGCGCGCGCATTGTCGTCGCGGCCGAGACCCGGGCCGATCAGCAGCGCACCGATCCGCTTGTCGGCGAGCGCCGCCTCATCACAGCGGCGGCGGACCAGCGCATGCGGGGTGCCGGGGATCGTCGCGCCGAGCAGTTCGACATAGCCTGCGCCGGCATGCATCGCGGCGCGCGCCGCGAGCTCCGCCGCGCCAGCCATGCGGCCGCGGATGACCGCGACCATGCCGCGCGTGAACTTGTGCGCGTCAACCGGGGGGGCCGAGAAATCGGGGCGCGCGAGGACGCGGGTCGTACTGTCGGTTTCGACTCCGATCGGAATGACCCGGACCGCGCCGCAGCGCGCGGCGGCGGGTTGAAGCAAATGGGCCGGCTTGACTGCGCCGAGCGCGAGCGTGACATCAAACGTCGGGACGTCGCCCAACAACCTGCCGTTATCGGTGGAAACCCCGCTGGGAACGTCGACCGCAATGGCAATATTCGCTTGAGCTGCCAGACGGTTGAGTGCGGAACTGAATACGGTGTCGAGCGCGCGCGACAGGCCGGTACCGAACAGGGCATCAACCAGCACCGCGTCTGGCGCGGCGCTGTCGAGCGGTTCGACCGCACCGGTCCAGAGCGCGCGCGCGGCGATCGCGGCGGAGCTGCGCGGCTCGGACGCGGCGGCGACGCGAACCTTGCGGCCGGCGGCATGGAGGCGTGCGGCGGCGACATAGCCATCGCCGCCGTTGTTGCCGGGGCCGCAGAGGATCAGCACGTCGTTGACCCCCGCCAACCGGCGGACGGCATCGGCGATCCCGGCCCCGGCGGCTTGCATCAACGTCGCGACGCTGGCGCCGGCGGCAATGGCGGCGTCTTCCGCCGCGCGCATCTGGGCGGCGGTGAGCACGGAGGTTCCGGCGATTGGGGTCATCCCCCGCGCCTACCGCCTGATGGCGCCGGAGTGAAGCGGTTCGTTGTCGCGGGTAATCGTGAGAACCTCGTCATTGCTTCGCTGCGCCCGCAATGACGACGGCCGGCCTCAAATGTCCGCGTAGACGTGCCGTTCGGCCTTGGCACCGGGGTGGGTCACCGCGCCCTTGTAGGCGGGGCCCACGTTCTGCGCATAGCGCCACAGGGCGCCTGCGCCGTAATCGTTCTGGCGGGCCTGCCAACGGGCGCGGCGCTCGGCGAGCAGGCCCTCGTCGACGAGCAGGTCAATCGTCCCCGCCTCGGCATCGATGCGGATCGGGTCGCCATCCTCGACAAGCGCGATCGGGCCGCCTTCCGCCGCCTCCGGGCCGACATGGCCGATGCAGAAGCCGCGCGTGCCGCCGGAGAAGCGCCCGTCGGTGATCAGCGCGACCTTCTCGCCCATGCCGAGGCCATAAAGCGCGGCGGTCGTCGAGAGCATCTCGCGCATCCCCGGCCCGCCCTTCGGCCCTTCGTAGCGGATGATGATGACCTCGCCCTCGTTGATCCGGCGCGCCTCGACCGCGGCGAAGGCGTCCTCCTCGCAATCGAAGCAGCGCGCCGGCCCCTCGAACTGCAGGCGGTGCATCCCCGCGACCTTGACGATCGCACCATCCGGGGCGAGCGAACCGCGCAGGCCGACGACGCCGCCGGTCGGGGTGATCGGGGTGGCGACGTCGTAGATGACCTTCTGGTCCGGATTCCACGTCACCTCATCGATGTTCTCGCCGAGCGTCTTGCCGGTGACGGTGAGGCATTCGCCGTCGAGCAGACCGCCCGCCAGCATCGTCTTCATCAGCATGTAGACGCCGCCGGCCTCGTACATGTCCTTGGCGACGTACTTACCACCGGGCTTCAGGTCGGCGATGTACGGCGTTGATTTGAATGCCTCGGCGACGTCGAACAGGTCGAAGTCAATCCCGGCCTCGCTCGCCATCGCGGGCAGATGCAACGCGGCGTTGGTCGAGCCCCCGGTCGCCGCCACGACGCGTGCGGCGTTGATGAACGCGCTGCGCGTGCAGATGTCGCGCGGGCGCAGATTGCGGGCCACCAGCTCCATCACCTGCGCGCCCGCGGCGACCGCGATCTGCTCGCGCGTGGTATAAGGTGCGGGCACCATGTTGCTGTTCGGCAGCGACAGGCCGATCGCCTCGCCGACGCACGCCATCGTATTGGCGGTGAACTGCCCGCCGCACGCGCCGTGGCCCGGACACGCGACCTTCTCCAGCTCGTGCACCTCCGACAGCGGGCAGGCGCCCGCCGCATATTTGCCGACCACCTCGAAGACGTCGACGACGGTCACGTCGCGATCATGGAAGCGGCCGGGGAGGATCGAGCCGCCATAGACGAAGATCGACGGCACGTTGAGCCGCAGCATCGCCATCATCATGCCGGGCAGCGACTTGTCGCATCCCGCGAAGCCGACCAGCGCATCATAGCAATGGCCGCGCACCGACAGCTCGACCGAATCGGCGATCACCTCGCGGCTGACCAACGAGGATTTCATCCCCTGATGCCCCATCGCGATCCCGTCGGTGACGGTGATCGTGTTGAAGCGCCGCGGCATCCCACCGCCCTGTTCGACGCCGCGGCGGGCGGCATCGGCCTGCGCGTTCAGCGTGGTGTTGCACGGCGCACTGTCGTTACCCGCGGAGGCGAGCGCGACGAACGGACGCGCGATCTCCTCTTCGGTGAGCCCCATCGCGTAGTAATAGCTGCGATGCGGCGCGCGTTCGGGGCCGACCGACACGTGGCGGCTCGGCAGGCGGGATTTGTCGAAGGTCTGGGTCATGATGCGCACGCCTATGTCGCCTAAGGCAGGCGTAGCGCAAGTATTATGCGTCAGGCGAGTTCGCTAAGCGCCTTGTCGACCCCGTCGATCGTGAACGGCTTGGCGAGCCGCGGGCGTTCCCGGTGAATCGGCGCGATCTCGTCGCCGCCGCCACCGGTGGCGAACACGAACGGGATGTTGCGCTCGGCCAACGCGTCGGCGATCGCAAAGCTCTTCTCACCGCCGCGCAGGTTGACGTCGAGGATCGCCGCGTCGAAACCGCCCGCCTCGACCATCGGCAAGGCCGAGGCGACGCTGTCGGCGGTTCCAGCATGGGTCTTGTCCAGAGCGTCGAGGAAATCCTCGAGCATCATTGCGATCAACGGTTCGTCTTCGACCAAAAGCACACGCATCGTCATGGCGAAACGCCATAGCGCGCTCCCGCGTCCGCGCAACCGCTGTCAGGCATCGGCGCGCGGTGCCTCTTCCTGCGCGACCAGCACGTCGCGCGTCGCCTCCGCCAGCTGCTGCACCGAGAACGGCTTGGGAAGAAACGCAACATTGTCGAGGTCGATCGAGCGGCGCAACTGCTCCTCGGCATAGCCCGACATGAACAAGATCGGGATGCCGGGATGAATTTTCCGCAGCTGCCGCGCCAGCGTCGGACCGTCCATCAACGGCATCATGACGTCGGAAATGACCAGTGCCGGGCGGTCCACCCCCTGCATCAGCTCCATCGCCGCCTCGCCGTTCTCGGCGGCCAGCACGGTATAGCCCTGTCGCGCCAGCGCCCGCTCGGCGACGGCGCGGACCATGTCCTCGTCCTCGACCAACAGGATCGTGCCGCTGCCCCACAGGTCACCCGAGCGATGTCGCGCCGCCTGCTTGGCCTGCGCCGCGACGGTCACCGCATCGGTGACGCCCGCGGTGTGGACCGGAAGATAGATGGTGAAAGTCGCACCGCGACCAGGGCGCGAATCGGCGAAGATGAAGCCGCCCGATTGTTTGACGATCCCATAGACGGTCGACAGTCCCAGCCCTGTGCCCTTGCCGACTTCTTTGGTGGTGAAGAACGGCTCGAAGATCTTCGGGAATACCTCGGGTGGGATGCCGGTGCCGGTGTCGGAGATTTCAAGCGCGGTATAATCGCCGGTCGGGATGATGTCGCCGCGGCGGCGGATTTCGGCGATCGGGACCGAGCGGGTCTGGATCGTCAGCTTGCCGCTGGTGCCGGTGCTGAGCATCGCATCACGCGCGTTGACGGCCAGATTGACCACGACCTGCTCGAGCTGTCCGGGATCGGCACGCACAGGACCCAGATCGCGGCCATGCTTGACCTCCATCGTCACCGTCTCGCCCATCAGGCGGCGCAGCAAGTTCGAGACTTCGGAGACGACGTCGGGAAGCTGCAACACCTGCGGGCGCAACGTCTGCTGACGGGAGAAGGCGAGCAACTGCCGCGTCAGACTGGCGGCACGGTTCGAATTGGCGCGAATCTGCTGAATGTCGTCGTAATCGCTGTCGCCCGGCGAGTGGCGCATCAGCATCAGGTCGCAATGGCCGATGATCGCTGTGAGGATGTTGTTGAAATCGTGCGCCACGCCACCGGCGAGCTGACCGACCGCCTGCATCTTGGTCGCTTGCGCCACCTCGCGCTTCAGCCGATTTTCCTCGCCATTGTCCTTCAGGCTCAACAGCACCGCGGCGTCGCCCAGCCCGCGAGCGGCAGCGATCGACAGCGCGATCGGTTCGTCGGGATGATCCTTCAGCCGAACCGCGAGATCGGTCGAGCGCGCCGCGGTGCTGGCGAAGCGGCGGATCGCATCGGCGACCGCGCTCTTGTCCTCGCGAACCACCAGATCGCCGGGATAGATCGGCGGCGCGGCGGCATCGACGTTCGCGGCGCGCGCGAACGCGCTGTTCATCTGGAGGAAACGCCCCTCGCGATCGACCAGCGCGACACCGAACGGCATCAGCATCAGCAATGCCTCGATCCCGTCGCCCGACCCGCCGCCGATCGGTGGCTCGCTGTCGACGAGCGCAACGAGGATCGGCGCCTCGGGATCGTCGGCGAGCGGGATCTGCACCAGACGAAGCGGATTGGCCGCGGCCCCTTCCGAAGCGAAACGGACCATCCCGGCCTTGTCCTCGACGAGGAAGCGCGCGAGATCCTCGCCGATCACCGGCTGATCCGCCGACGGCGCGGCGCGCAACTTCAGCACCGCATTGGCGGAGATCACGTACCCCTCCGCGGTGATCAGCGCGGCCATCACCCCCGCGGCCCCCAATTGCGCGCCGAGCAACCCGTCGAGCGCCTCCATCAACCGCGCGGGCAAGCCCGGCGACACCGTACGACCGGCGAAGCGCCAGACCAGCACGTCCTGCTGCTGCCCGGCGCGGGTGATCGTCGCTTCGATCGCGCCGACATTGCCCTTCAACGTCACGCGGGCCTGCCCGTCACGCCATGCCGTGCGGCCCGCGACTTCCAACTCGCCCGCGCCGTCGCCCGCCAGCGGCAGCGACGGCGGGGTCGGAAAGCCCGCAAACAATTGCTCATAATGATCGTTCGCGCACACCAGCCGCCCGCCACGATCGGTGATCGCGATGCCGTCCGGGCTCGTTTCCGCCATCACGCGGAGCAATTCCCAGTCGTAGCTGATCGACACCGCCTCGCCGCTCGCGCGCCGCATCCGCACGATCGCGGCCCCCGCCCCGGCCAGCACCAGCGCCGCCGCGAGGAAGCCGCCCGCGACGGTCGCATCGCCCACCAGCCACAGGATCAGCGCCGCCGCCGCCAGCCCGGCGATGCCCGCGATCGCCAGCGCGGCGACCCCGCCGTCAAGCCACCGGCGCTTTCCCTCGATCGTGGCGAGCCGCATCACCGTCGTTCAGCCGATCACCAGATCCGCACGCGCGCATCGGGGGCGAGATACAGTTTCTGACCCGGCTGCGGGTTATAGGCCGAATACCACGGGTCCATGTTGCGAACGATATTGCCGCGCTGCTCCGACGGCGCGTGCGGGTCGGTCAGCAGACGCTGGCGCAGATTGGCTTCACGATAGTTGCGCCGCCAGACCTGCGCCCAGCCGAGATAGAAACGCTGGTCGCCGGTGAAGCCGTCGATCACCGGCGCGGGCTTGCCGCCCAGCGTCGCAACATAGGCGTCGTGCGCCGCCGCCAGCCCGGCGAGGTCGGCCGAGTTCTCGCCCAGCGTCAGTTCGCCCTTCACGTGCATCCCTGGCAGCGGCTCATAGGCGTCGTATTGCTTCACCAGCCGTTCGCTCAGCGCCTTGAACTTCTGGACGTCGGCATCGGTCCACCATTGCGTCAGCCGGCCCTTGGCGTCGTACTTCGCGCCCTGATCGTCGAAATGGTGGCTGATCTCGTGCCCGATCACCGCGCCGATACCGCCATAATTGACCGCCGGGTCGGCCTTGGGATCGAAGAACGGCGGCTGGAGGATCGCCGCCGGGAAGGTGATCGCGACCAGCCCGAAATTGGCCTGCGCGTTCACCGTCATCGGCGCCATGCCCCATTCCCAGCGATAGATTGGCTTGCCGAGCTTGGTGACGTTGTAATCGTGCCGCCACTGGTTCGCGCGCAGCATGTTGCCGAACGCGTCGTTGCCGCGAACCTCCAGGTTCGAATAGTCGCGCCACTGGTCGGGATAGCCGATCCGCGGCGTGAAGGCGGCAAGCTTGGCGAGCGCCTTCTGCTTGGTCTCGGGCGCCATCCAGTTGAGCTTCTCGACACGGTGGCCCAGCGCGGCCAGCACGTTCTTGACCATCTCGTCCGCCGCTGCCTTGGTCTCGGGCGGGAAATAACGCGCGACATAGACCTTGCTGACCTCGTCGGTCAGCGCTTCCGAGGTGAAGGCGACGCCGCGCTTCCACCGTTCGCGCTGCTGCGGGGTGCCGCTAAGTACCGTGCCGTTGAACGCGAAGCTCTCGGCATCGATCGCCTTGGGCAGCACGTCCGCAAAGCCGTCGAGGCTGCGCACCAGCAACTGGTCGCGGAGCACCGCGATCGGCGTGGCGGCGATCAGTTTCGCGGTGCCGGCGATCGCGGTCGGCTGCGCGACGATCAGCGTCGGCGCGCTCGCCTTCTCGGCCTTGAGGAAGGTCGCGAAGTCGAAACCCGGCGCGCTCTGGCGCAATTGCTCGAGCGTCATCTTGTTATAGGTCTTGTCGGCGTCGCGGCTGTCGATCCGGGTCCAGTGCACGCGCGCCAGCTCGGTCTCGAACGCCACCAGCGCGGCGGCGCGCGCCTCGCCGTTCGCCTCGCCCGCCAGCGTCAGCAGCTTGGCGAGATGCGCCTGATAGGCGGCCTTGGTCTGCATCAGCTTGGCGTCGGTCGACAGATAATAATCGCGGTCGGGCATCCCCAGACCGTTCTGCACCAAGTTGACCGCATAGGTATCCGGGTCCTTGTCGTCCTGCCCGACGTACAGACCGAACGGGATGTCGACGCCGTTGCGGTCGGCCTCGGCGAGCAGCGCGGGATAGCCGGCCTTGTCGACCGTGCGGATCTTGGCGAGCCACGGCTGGATCGGCTTCAGCCCGGCAGTCTCGATCGCGGCGGTGTCGAGGAAGGCGGCATAGGCCGCGCCGATCTTGGAGCGCGGATCGCTTTTCGCGCCTTCGAGGATGGCGCGCGTCCGCTCGCGCGACAGGTCCTGCAGCACGTTGAACGCACCATAGTTCGACTCGTCCGCGGGGATCGCGGTGTTCTTCGCCCAGGTGCCGTTGGCGAAGCCGTAGAAATCGTCGCCGGGCTGAACGGTGCGGTCCATCCCGGCGGCATCGAAGCCGAACGTGCCATAAGTGGGGCGGTCGCCAGAAGGAGCCGGGGCGCTCGGTGCCGGCGGTTGTTGCTGCGTGGACTGCGCGATCAGCGCGGCGGGGACCAAAGCGAACAGAGACGTGACGGTGACAGCAAGGAAACGCATTTACCAGGCATCCTTCGGGAAAGCCGCGAATACCGGGTTTGTAACGAGCCGTGACCGCGTGTGCTAGTTACCGTGGTGACGGTGCCGCCACTTGCGCGCGATCCACAGCCGCCACATCAGCGCCGCCAGCCCGTAGCCGAGCAGCGCGCCGATCAGCGAGCAGACCACCATCCCGACGGCGGTCGCCGGCCCGACATCTTGCAGCAACCAGTCGACCCAGCCCGGAGCTGCCTCCACCGCATCGCCCAGCGGTTGCCCGGGAACGGCGCGATCGAGGTGGAGCAGCCAGCCCCCGACCTTGTAATACATCACGAACAGGAACGGCGTGGTCAGCGGATTCGTGAAGAAGGTGGTGAGCGCGGCGGCGGGCACGTTGGCGCGGACCGGCAGCGCCAGCACCGCCGACGCCGGGATCTGCCCCATCGGGATCAGGATGCCGGTGAACATGCCCAACGCCACGCCGCGCGGCACCGACCGGCGCGTGAAGCGCCACAATTCGGGCGCGAGCACGCGATGCGCCACCGGGCGCAGGATCCGGCTATTCGCCATCGACTCGCGCGTCGGCAGATTGCGGCGACTCCACGCCGCTAGACGTTCCCACAGGGTCACCGGGCGGGTCGCCACGCTCAGCCGTGATCGCGCATGATGCGGCCGGCCTCGCGCTTCCAGTCGCGCTCCTTGAGATGCTCGCGCTTGTCGTGCGCTTTCCGACCCTTGGCGAGTGCCAGTTCCACCTTCGCGCGCCCCTGCCCGTTGAAATATACGGTTAACGGGACCAGCGTCATGCCGTCCCGCGCGACCGCGCCGTGCAGCTTGTTTATCTCGCGCTCGTGAAGCAGCAGTTTACGGGGCCGCTTGGGTTCGTGGTTGAAACGGTTGCCGTGGCTGAATTCGGGGATGTTCGAATTGACGAGCCACACCTCCTCGCCCTTCACCTCGGCATAGCTTTCCGCGATCGAGCCCTCGCCGAAGCGCAGCGACTTCACCTCGGTGCCGGTCAGCACGATCCCCGCCTCGTAAGTGGTGTCGACCGCATAATCGAAACGGGCGCGGCGGTTCTCGGCGACGATCTTCTTCTTGTCGAAGGTGGCGGGTTTGGGACGCGGCATGGGGGCGATGTAGGCGCGACCGACGCGAGGGGCAAACGCCTAGCGCCGAGATTTTCCGAGCGGGATGTTCAGCCGGATCATGGCCCGGTTGCTCTGCACGCCGCCGATCGTGGCGGCTTCGGCCTCCGCTGCCAGCGCGGCACGGCCTCCGAGAATGGCGGTTTCGGCTTTCGGGATGGCCGCGGCATCGGCATCGTAGCGATCGTCGAGCGGCCGGAGGCGATAGCGTTCGGGGTCGGGACGCCTCGCGCAAACGACGACGTCGTTGCCGGTCGGGGCGCGGCACGGGTCAGGCGCGAGAGGCTTGTCGAGCAGCGGACCTGCGACGGCGGACTGGAGGAGCAACCAGAATGCCGTCATTGCCGATCGCCCGAAAGCGCTCGCAATGACGGCGGCGGAGCCACGTCAAAGCCCGGCGCGGTCCAGCCCGGCGTCGACCGCGGCGCGGCTCGCTTCGGACGGCCAAGTCATCGGCAAGCGCAGCCCGTCGGGGAAGCCGGGGCGCACCTTCGTCATCGCGTATTTGACCGGGCCGGGCGAGGCGTCGGTGAACAGCGAGGTGTGGAGCGCGAACAGCCGATCGTGGAGATCGCGCGCGGCGGCATAGTCTCCGGCGGCACAGGCGCGCTGGAAGTCTGCGCATAGCCGCGGCGCGACGTTGGCGGTGACCGAGATGCACCCCGTTCCGCCATTGGCGTTGAAGGCGAGCCCGAGGTCGTCATTGCCCGACAGCTGGCAGAAGTCCGCGCCCAGCCCGGCGCGGTGCTGGGTGACGCGGGTCAGCACGCCGGAAGCGTCCTTCACTGCAACGAACACCTTCGGGAACGCGGAGACGATGCGGATCAGCGTGTCGGGCTGAATGTCGGTGACGGTGCGCGCGGGCACGTTGTAGAGGACGATCGGCAGCGGCGCGTCGGCGGCGAGCGCCTCGAAATGGCGGTAGATCCCCTCCTGTGACGGACGGTTGTAATAAGGCGGCACCATTAGCGCCGCGTCCGCCCCCGCCTCGCGTGCGGCGTGCAGGTTCGCGGCGGCGACCCGCGTGTCGTTGGAGCCCGCCCCCGCGATCACCGGCACGCGCCCCTTCGCCTGATCGACGCAGACGCGGACGATCGCGAACTGCTCTTCCTTGGTCAGCGTCGCCGCTTCGCCGGTGGTGCCGCACGGAACCAGAGCGGACGAGCCTTCGGCGATCTGCCACTCGATCAATTCGCGGTAAGCATTCTCGCAAAATGCTCCCTCTGGATCGAACGGCGTGACCAATGCGGGAATGGAACCTGAGAACATGAGAGGAATTTGCTCCTGACGCGCGTTTGGGGGACGCCGTTCAGCGCAGATACGGCTAGGGCTGCTATGCTGTCCACCACGGGCGTCGGTCAAAAACAGTGAAGGCGGGTGCGTTGATCCTTTTCGTTGCAGCAGCAGGAACCCTGGCGGTCGTCGCCGGGCAATTTGGCGCGGTGCCCGCGACCCAGCCCGCACAGGCGCCGGTCGCCGCGGTGCCGCTCCCGGGCATGGCGCAGCCGGTCGCGCAGTGGAAGGCGCTGCAACAGACCGACGCGCTGCCGTTCGACAGCTATTTTTCGTTCATCAGCGCGCATCCCGGCTGGCCGGGCGAGGCCGGGTTCCGCCGCACGCTGGAGCGCAAGGCGGCGACCGACCCGAACACGCCGGTGACCAGCGTCGCGGCCTTCTGCCGCCGGTGGAAGCCGTTGACGGCGGCGGGCTGGATCGCCTGCGCGCGTGCCTATCAGGCGACCGGCGCGAGCGTCGACGCGCAGGTCGCGGCACGCACCGGCTGGCGGCTGGGGAACCTGTCGCAACAGGACGAGGCAACCGTGCTCACCCAATTCGCCAGCGCGCTGTCGCCGGCCGACCATGACGCGCGCACCGATGCGCTGCTGTGGCAGGGCGCGACAGGCAGCGCGCAGCGGATGCTGGCCTACACCAGCGCCGCGGCGCGCCCGCTGTTCACCGCGCGGCTGGCGTTCCGCAGCAATGCCGAGAACGCCTCGGCGCTCGCCGCCAGCTATGACGCGATCGGCGCGCGTGACGCCGGCTATATCGCCGACAAGGCGATGTGGCTGCGCGATTCGGGCGCGAGCCCCAGCGCGCGCGGCTGGCTGGCGCGCACCCGCACCGGCATGACGCGGCCGGGCAATGTCGAGAAGTTCTACGAGGCGTTGCTGGTCAATGCGCGCGCCGCGGCTGCGGACGGCCAGTGGCAGACCGCCTATGACATCGCGCGGCAGATCGACGATGCCTATCCCGCGGGCACCGACGTCTCGACCAAACCGTATGGCGAGCGCGACGATTATACCTCGCTGGCGTGGCTGGCGGGTCAGGCCGCGCTCAAGCTCGGCCGCCCCGCCGATGCGCGGGCGATGTTCGAACGCTACGGGCTCGGCAGCCAGTCGCCGCAGACGCGCGCCAAGGGGCTGTACTGGGCGGCGCGCACCGCCGAGCAGGCGCGCCAGCCCGACGCCAATGCGCTGTTCGAGCGCACCGCCGGCTATCGCGACCAATATTATGGTCAACTGGCGATCGAGCATCTCCGCCGCCCGCTGACCGCGCCCCCTGCCCCGCCGACGCCGGTGATCGCAGCGACCGCACGCTCCGCTTTCTATGCGCGCGAGGTGGTGCGCGCGGCGCAGTTCCTCGGGCAGGCCGGGCAATATCAGGACCAGACCGCGTTCGTGAAACAGATCGCGGCGGACGCGACCAGCGACATCGACCATTATCTGGCCGACGAATTGTCGCGGGCGATCGGCCGCCCTGATCTCGGTGTACTGCTAGGGCGCAGCGCGATGCAGAACGGGCTGACCGAATATAGCGCCAACGGCTTCCCGACCGTCGCGGTGCCGAGCGGTTACGAGGCGGAGTGGCCGATGATCCACGCCGTCGCACGGCAGGAGAGCCAGTTCGACCGCATGGCTCGCAGCCCGGTCGGCGCGAGCGGGCTGATGCAGCTGATGCCCGGCACCGCGCGCGAACAGGCGGGCAAGCTGGGGCTCGCCTATGATCCGCTGCGCCTGACCAGCGACACCAATTACAACATCCAGCTCGGGTCGAGTTATTTCCAGCGGATCTTCGCGCTGTACGGCAGCTATCCGCTCGCGATCGCCGCCTATAATGCCGGGCCCGGCAACGTGAACAAATGGCTGCGCGCCAACGGCGATCCTCGGACCGGGACAGTCGACGCGGTCGATTGGGTCGAGGCGATCCCGTATGGCGAGACGCGCAATTACGTCCAGCGGGTGCTGGAGAATGCGGTAGTCTACGACCTGATGAACCCGGCGCGCGCGAAGAGCCGCGGGCCGAACAATCTCAGCTGGTATCTGGGCCGGGCACGCGGCGGATGAACGACCGGCCCAATTACATGACCCCCGCCGGCTATGCGCAGCTGCGGGCGGAATATGAACAGCTCTTCGCCAAGGATCGCCCGGCGCTGGTCGAGACGATCAGCTGGGCGGCGGGGAACGGCGACCGGTCGGAGAATGGCGATTACATCTACGGCCGCAAGAAGCTGCGGGAGATCGACCGGCGGCTCGGCTGGCTGTCGAAACGGATGAAGGCCGCCAGGGTGGTCGATCCCGCGCAGCAGCAGGACCGCTCGCGCGTATGGTTCGGCGCGACGGTGACGATCGCCGACGAGGACGACAACGAACGCGTGCTGACGTTGGTCGGCGACGACGAGGCCGAGGCGGGCGCAGGGCGGGTCGGCTGGAATGCGCCGATCGCGCGAGCACTGCGTGGGGCGGCGGTCGGCGACCTGCGGCGGGTCGCGTTGCCGGCGGGCGAGCGCGAATATGAGATCGTGGCGATCGCGTATCCGGCCGCGACGGGATAGTTGAGGTCGGTGTCATCGCCCGCCCCCCACGACCGTCATTCCCGCGCAGGCGGGAATCTAGAACCTCTGACGTTCCGCCTCCATCGACAGACCTGCGCGTCTGGATTCCCGCCTGCGCGAGAATGACGAAGTTCCGATCGATCACGACGTCGCGGGGGATCACGACGACATTGACCCAGCCCCCCGCGCAGTCGATGCAGCGGGGATGGCATCCGACGACAATCCCGATCGTAACATCGCGCTGCTGATCGACGCCGACAATGCGTCGTGGCAGGCGCTGGACCCCGTGCTGACCGCACTCGCCGAATTCGGCCGCGTCAATGTGCGCCGCGTCTACGGCAATTGGTCGAAGGAGGGGCTGAAGGGCTGGCGCGACACGAGCGTCAAGCACGGCATCGAACCGCAGCAGCAATTCGACCTGACACGCGGCAAGAACGCCACCGACATGAAGATGACGATCGACGCGATGGATCTGCTCCACCGCGGCCGCGTCGATGCGTTCGGGATCATGTCGTCGGATAGCGACTTCATGCCGCTCGCCACGCGCATCCGGCAGGACGGGCTCGACGTCTATGGCTTCGGCAACAGCAACACGCCCGCCGGATTTCGCAACGCCTGTACGCGCTTCATCGACGTCAACGCGCTGATGGAGACGACCAAGCCCAAGCGCGCGCGCCGGGTCGAGGTGCCGATCGGTGAGTCGGTGCCGCCACCAATCGGGGTGCCGGCGAGTGCGCCGACACCCGCGCCTGCCCCCGCAGCGACGCGGCCGGAGGACGACCCCGAATTGCTGCAATTGCTCCACGACGCCTACGACTCGCTGAAGCCCGACGCCAAGGGGTTCGTGCGGCTTTCGGCACTGGGGCAGCGCGCGGCGAACCGGTCGAGCTTCGATGTGCGGAACTACGGCTACAAGCGGCTGTCGGATCTGGTCGATGCGATCGGGTCGATCGATGTCGACCGCCGCGACAATCACGTGCTGGTACGTTGGAAGGATTGATGATGCGGCTTTCTCTTGCGCTGGCGCTGGCCGCGACGATCGCTACCCCGGTGCTGGCAGAGGACGCGTCGCCGCAGCGGCTCTCGGACGACGTACGCGTGCTCGCTTCGCCCGAGTATGGCGGGCGCGCGCCGGGCACGGCGGGCGAGAAGAAGACGCTCGACTGGCTGGTCGCGCGCTTCACCGCACTGGGGCTGCAGCCCGGCGGACCGGACGGGCAGTGGCTGCAGAAGGTGCCGCTGATCCACACCCGCGTCTCACCGGACGCGACGATGACGATCGGGCGCACGACGCTGACCCAGGGCAAGGAGATCGCGGTCACCACGGTGCGCGACGCCGCGGCGATCGCGATCAAGGATTCGCCGATGGTGTTCGTCGGCTATGGCGTGTCCGCGCCTGAGGCCGGGTGGGACGACTTCAAGGGCATGGATCTGCGCGGCAAGACGCTGGTCTTCCTCGTCAACGATCCCGATTTCGAGGCGCAATCCGGCGACGACGCCAAGGGCAAGTTCGGCGACCGCCGCATGACCTACTACGGGCGCTGGACCTACAAGTTCGAGGAAGCCGCGCGGCGCGGCGCGGCGGCGGCGCTGATCGTGCACGATACCGGCGGGGCGGGCTATCCGTGGTCGACGGTCAATGCCTCGAACGGTGAGAATTACGACATCGTCCGCACGGCGAGCGACCGCCGGGTACCGTTGCAGGGCTGGATCGAGCACGACGTCGCCGACCGGCTGTTCGCCGACGCGGGGCTCGACCTTGCGAAGCTGCGCGTGGCGGCGCGATCGAAGGCGTTCCGCCCGGTCGCGATGACGCCGCGCTTCTCGGCGGCGGCGACGGTCGCGGTCGAGCGGATCGAGAGCGCCAACGTGCTGGCCAAGATCTCCGGCACGAAGCGCCCCGACGAAACCGTGATGTTCGCCGCGCACTGGGACGCTTATGGAGAGGGCCCGGCGGATACGTCGGGCAAGACGCTGCGTCCCGGCGCGAACGACGATGCGCTGGGCACGGCCGGCGTGGTCGAGCTGGCGCGGCTGTTCAAGACCGCACCCGCCCCGGAGCGGACGCTGGTGTTCGCGCTGTGGACCGGCGAGGAGCGCGGACTGCTCGGCTCCGAACATTATGCGGCGCACCCCGTCTATCCACTCGCCAAGACTGCGGCCAACCTGACGCTCGACATTCTCCAGACCGCGGGCCCGGCGAAGGACGTAGTGCTGGTCGGGCAAGGCCAGTCGTCGCTCGACGGGCTGCTGGCGGACGCGGCGCGGGCGCAAGGGCGCGTTGTGACCCCGGAGACGTTCAGCGAGCGCGGGCTGTTCTACCGCGCCGATCACTTCTCGGTGGTGCGGCGCGGCGTCCCCTCGCTGCTGCTGATGGCGCTGGGAGGCGCAGCGGACCTGCGCGACGGTGGGCGCGCGGGCGGGCAAAAGTGGCTCGACGATTACATGGCCTGCTACCACAAGACCTGCGACGTATGGGACGCGAGGTGGAACCTGCAGGGCGCGGCGGCCGACGTCGACCTGTTCCACGCGATGGGCGAGCGGCTGTCGAAGGCGGGCGTGTGGCCGACCTGGAGCGCGGGAAGCGAATTTCTGGCGCTGCGGGACAAGAGCGCCGCGGAGCGGAAGTAAGGGCGATGGCATCGCTCGCGCGTATTGTGCTAACCTGATCGCATGACGGTTCATCAGCCCCTTCCGCCGGGCAAGTACCGGCTGACCGTGGACGACTATCTGCGTCTGGATGACGCGGCGGCGTTCGGCGATGCGCGCACCGAGTTGCTTGAAGGGGACGTTTTTCTCATGAGCCCGATGCATCGGCGGCATGGTCGCGCTGTCACGGGTTTGCTGATCGCGATCGACTCTGCCCTTCGAAGCGCCGCATTGTCGGCGAAAGTATTGAGCGGTGTGTCGGTGGCGATGCCGCCACACAGCGTTCCGGAGCCGGATCTTGTGGTCACCTCGGAACCCGACGGCGACGGTCTGGTTCCCCTCGCCTCAGTGTTGCTGATCGCCGAAGTGTCGGACAGCACGCTGGCGAGCGACCTGTCGTTCAAGCACGCGCTTTACGCCTCCGCCGGCGTTCCGGAATATTGGGTCGTCGATGTCAGGAGCGCGGTGATCCACCAGATGTGGCGACCGGTCGACGAGGAATACGCAGAGCGGCGGATCGTGGATCTTGGCGAGCCACTGACGGCAGCAACGCTGTCCGACCTGACGGTTCCGACGACCGGACTTTAGAGCGCCGTAGCTGCCCTGTCGAACCTCGCGCGGCTGAAGGGTCCGGAGACGTGGGGCCCCGGATGAAGTTCGGGGGGATCGGCAGGCGAAGAATAGCTCTCCGCCTGCCGAACAGAGACGGAGCACCCGCGCGCCCCGCCCCTCCCCTCAATCAGCGCGTCAGCTTCTTGTACGCCAGCCGCGTCGGGCGATCGGCGGCGTCGCCCATGCGGCGGCGCTTGTCTTCCTCGTAGCTTTCGTAATTGCCCTCGAACCATTCGACGTGGCTGTCGCCCTCGAACGCCAGGATGTGCGTGCACAGGCGATCGAGGAAGAAGCGGTCGTGGCTGATGACCACCGCGCAGCCCGCGAACGTCTCCAGCGCCTCCTCGAGCGCGCGCAGCGTCTCGACGTCGAGGTCGTTGGTCGGTTCGTCGAGCAGCAGGACGTTGCCGCCCTCCTTCAGCATCTTGGCCATGTGGACGCGGTTGCGCTCACCGCCCGACAGCTGGCCAACCTTCTTCTGCTGGTCCGGCCCGCGGAAGTTGAACGCGCCGACATAGGCACGCGTCCCCAGCTCCTGCTTGCCGAAGCGGAAGACCTCCAGTTCGTCGGAGATTTCCTGCCAGACGTTCTTGTTCGGATCGAGATCGTCGCGGCTCTGGTCGACATAGCCGAGCTTGACGGTCGAACCGACCTCGATCGTCCCGGCATCGGGCTGCTCCTGCCCGGTGATGAGCTTGAAGAGCGTCGACTTGCCCGCGCCGTTCGGCCCGATCACCCCGACGATCCCGCCGGGCGGCAGCGTGAAGTCGAGATTGTCGAACAGCAATTTGTCGCCATAGGCCTTGGTCAGCCCCTTGGCCTCGATCACCTTGCCGCCCAGCCGCTCGGGCAGCTGGATCAGGATCTGCGCCTTGCCGGCGACGCGATTTTCCTGCTTCGCCATCAGCTCGTCGAACGCGCGGATACGCGCCTTGGACTTGGTCTGGCGCGCCTTGGGGGTCTGGCGCATCCATGCCAGCTCGTCGGCGATCGCCTTCTGCTTGCCGGCTTCTTCGCGCTCTTCCTGCTCCAGCCGCTTGGCCTTCTTCTCCAGATAGCCCGAATAGTTCGACTCGTAGGTGTAGTAGCGGCCGCGATCCAGCTCGAGCACCCAGTTCACGACATTGTCGAGGAAGTAGCGATCGTGGGTGACGAGGATGACGTTGCCGGTATATTCCTTGAGGAAATTCTCCAGCCACGACACGCTTTCGGCGTCGAGGTGGTTGGTCGGTTCGTCGAGCAGCAGGATGTCCGGCTTCTCCAGCAACAGCCGGCACAGCGCGACGCGGCGGCGCTCGCCGCCCGACAGCTTGCTGACATCGGCGTCGCCCGGCGGGCAGCGCAGCGCTTCCATCGCGACCTCGAGCTGGTTGTCGAGCGTCCAGCCGTCGACCGCGTCGATCTTGGCCTGGAGATCGCCCATCTCCTCCATCAGCGCATCGAAATCGGTGTCATCCTGCGGATCGCCCATTTCGGCGGAAATGGCGTTGAAGCGATCGACGAGATCGGCGACCGGACGGACGCCGTCCTTGACGTTGCCCATCACGTCCTTCGACGGATCAAGCTGCGGCTCCTGCGCGAGATAGCCGACGCGAATCCCCTCGGCGGCCCACGCCTCGCCCTGGAACTCGGTATCCATCCCCGCCATGACCTTCATCAGCGTGGACTTGCCCGCGCCGTTCGGGCCGATGATCGCGATCTTCGCGCCCGGGATGAATTGCAGGTGGATGTTGTTGAGAACGGGCTTGTTCGCGCCCGGGAAGGTCTTGGTCAGACCCTTCATCACATAGGTATACTGAACGGCCATCTGGCGCGCGGCTCCGTAAAAGAGAGGGTGCGGCGAAAAAATCGTTGGCGCGCATGTAAGCGCAGCCCGCGCCGTTGGCAAACCGCGCCGCGCCGGTTACCCCGCGGGCCATGAAGCATCTTTTCCCGCTGACGCTCGCCTTGCTCCTCGCCGCCCCCGCCGCCGCGCAGCGCACCGCGCCGCCGACGCCCGCCACGGTCGATCCGCAGGTTGCCGCGCTGCGCGATGCCGCGCTGAAGGACGATATCGCCTATGACATCGTCGAGGGGCTGACCACCGAGGTCGGACAGCGGCTGGCCGGCACCGAGGCCGAGGCGCGCGCACGCGACTGGGCGGTGAAGAAGCTGACCGCGCTCGGCTTCAGCAACGTACGCGCCGAGCCGTACCGGATGCCGGTCTGGGTGCGCGGCGAAGAAGCCGCCGAGATCGTCGCGCCCGTGCCGCAGAAGCTGACGCTTGCCGCGCTCGGCAATTCGGCGAGCACGGGGCCGCGCGGACTGACCGCCGAGTTGGTCGTCTTCCCCAGCTATACCGAATTCGCCAACGCTCCGGACTCGGCGGTGCGCGGCAAGATCGTGTATATCGGCAACGCGATGCAGCCGACGCAGGACGGGTCGAGCTACGGCAGCAGCGGCCCGGCGCGGTTCACCGGCCCGGCGACCGCCGCGCAAAAGGGCGCCGCGGCGATCGTGATCCGCTCGATCGGCACCGACGCGCACCGGCTGCCGCATACCGGCGTCACCACTTTTCCCGCCGGCGTGAAGCCGATCCCGGCCGCCGCGCTGTCGGCGCCCGACGCGACGCTGATCGAGCGGCTCGCGAAGCGCGGGCAGCCGATCCGGCTCAAGCTGCTGCTGACCCCGAAGATGATCGGCGAGCGCGAATCGGGCAACGTCATCGCCGAGGTGCCGGGCACCGATCCGGCCGCGGGCGTGGTGCTGGTCGGCGGGCATCTCGATAGCTGGGACCTCGGCACCGGTGCGATCGACGATGCCAGCGGCGTCGCGATCACGGCGGCCGCCGCCAAGCGGATCATGGACAGCGGACAGCGTCCGCGCCGCACCATCCGCGTCGTTTGGTTCGGCGCCGAGGAAGTCGGCGGGTTCGGTGGCGCGGAATATGCCAGGCGCCACGGCACCGAGCGGCACGCCACCGCTTCCGAGAGCGACTTCGGCGCGGACCGCGTCTGGCGGTTCGAGACGCAATTCCCCGACACCGCCAAGGCGGTGAGCGCGCGGCTGGCCAGCGCGCTCGCCCCGCTCGGCATCGTCGCGGGCAGCGGCCGCGCGGGCGACGGGACCGATATCGCCCCGACGATCGCGACCGGCGTGGCGGGTGTCGACCTCAATCAGTCGGGGCTGCGCTATTTCGATACGCATCATACGCCCGACGACACGCTGGAACGCGTCGATCCCGAACAATTGCGCCAGAACGTCGCGGCCTGGACGACGATGCTGGCGATCGTCGCGAACGCCCCCGAGGAAATCGGGCCCGTGACCCGACCGTGAAGCCCGCATGAAAGGTGCGCCGGAACGGGTCACCGTTCGTCGCAACCTTTCGCGAAGGTGAATTTTGCTTATTGACCCCCCCGGTTGGTAGGGTATTGCGAGAGTTCGCGACGGCGCTGGGGTCGGGCGCGAATGTTTTTATGTAATGCTTGGGAGCATTCCGATGAAGAAGATCCTGCTCGTTGCCGCCGCCGCCGGCCTGATGTCGGTTGCCGCCTGCTCGAAGTCGCCTGAGTCTTCGGCGGTCGAGAACAACGCCGACATGATGGCGGACAACATGGACGCGATGGCGGCCAACGTTGCCGACATGTCGAACACCACCGCGAACCCCTTCGCCGAAGACAACGCCGAAGCGGTTGCCGAGAACATCCACTCGGCCGCGGACAACGTTCGTGACGCCGGCGAGGACGCCGCGAAGAACATGTAATCGGCTGGAGCCGTGCCGGTGGTCATGAGGAAGTCATTTCCCCTGCTCGCGATCGCGCTTTGCGGCGTATCGGCGTGCAGCGACCGTTCCGGTACGGCTTCGATCGGTAACAATGCCGAGGCGGTGGCCGATGCGCTGGAGCGCAAGGCCAACGCTCTCGACGCGATGGCCGAAGCCGCCGCCAACGACAGCGCCGCCGCGATGCTGGAGGGTGCTGCCGACAATTTCGAGGATCAGGCGGACAACGTTCGCGATCTGGCCGAGGATGGTGCCGCAAAACGCTGAGCGTTTCGCGGTATGGCGGTGGTAACGCCATTGTCGAGGCGCCTGCGGGCGCCTCTTCTTTTTATGAGGGAGCCGCTGCGACGCTTGCACGCGCCGGGCGCACGGCCTAGGCCGATCCCCTCACCCGCGTCGGGGAGTGGCGCAGTCTGGTAGCGCGCCTGCTTTGGGAGCAGGATGTCGCA
>NZ_CAXIAM010000020.1:0-55304 GCF_964021865.1 uncultured Sphingomonas sp. | reverse complement strand
CAGATCAGCCAACAGCCCAAGCCGCATAAACTGCGGTCCTCACGCCACGCTTACTCATGATGGGAAGGTCCTTTCGTTGAATACAACATTCATGTTCTCCACCTGTTCCGCGTTGCGGGCGCATCGGGCGCGTGCTAGTCGCGCCACATTATGGCCACCAATGCGGACGACCTCTCGATAGCGGTGGCCAGCGCGTGAGCGTCAGCACCGTGGACCCCGCGGTTCGCGCACAAGCGGGCGCAACCCATCATCACCACAGCGGCGGCCTTGCCAAGCTCGCGCTGGGCGCGATCGGTGTCGTCTACGGCGACATCGGCACCAGCCCGCTCTACGCGATGAAGGAGGTCTTCGTCGGGCATCACCCGCTCACCGTCGATTCGCTCCACATCTACGGTGTCATCAGCCTGGTCTTCTGGTCGCTGATGCTGATCGTGACGCTGAAGTACGTCCTGATCGTGCTGCGCGCCGACAACAATGGTGAGGGGGGTAGCCTCGCGCTGCTCGCGCTGATCCAGCGGCGTTCGGGGGCGGGAAAGAAATGGGGGACGAGCCTCGTCATCCTCGGCGTCCTCGCCACCGCCTTGTTTTTCGGCGATTGCATGATCACCCCGGCGATTTCGGTGCTGTCGGCGGTTGAGGGGCTGGCGACGGTCGAGCAGGGCTTCGATTCGTTCGTTCTGCCAATCGCGGTGACGATCCTGATCGCGTTGTTCTACATGCAATCGATCGGCACCGAGAAGGTCGGGCGGCTGTTCGGCCCAATCATGGCGGTCTATTTTGTCGTGCTGGCGGTGATGGGCGTCTCGCACATCATCCAGCGCCCCGACATCCTGTTCGCGCTCAACCCGCTCTATGCGATGCGTTTCGCAATGAACGACGGCGGGTTGGCGTTCCTCGCGCTCGGCTCGGTGGTGCTGGCGGTGACCGGGGCTGAGGCGCTTTACGCCGATATGGGGCATTTCGGCCGGCGTCCGATCGAGCTGGCGTGGCTGGCCTTCGTGCTGCCGGCGCTGATGCTCAATTATCTGGGGCAGGGCGCGCTGCTGCTGCAAACGCCGTCGGCTGCCGAAAATCCCTTCTTCCTGATGGCGCCTGAAAACTTGCGCCTTCCGCTCGTGATCCTCGCGACGATGGCGACAGTAATCGCCAGCCAGGCGGTTATCACCGGCGCCTATTCGGTCGTCCAGCAGGCGGTGCAGCTCGGGCTGATGCCGCGCATCCGCATCACCCACACCAGCGCGTCCGAGGCAGGGCAAATCTACATTCCCGCCGCCAATTGGGCGCTGATGGTGATGGTGCTGCTGCTCGTGTTCGGCTTCGGCGAATCGTCGAACCTCGCCGCGGCCTATGGCATCGCGGTGACCGGGACGATGTTCATCTCCACCTGCATGATCGGCGTGTTGATCCGCCGCGTATGGCATTGGCCACTCTGGGCGACGGCGTTGTTCGAAATTGTCTTCCTGTCGATCGACGGCCTGTATTTCGCATCGAACCTGACCAAGGTGCCCGACGGCGGCTGGTTCCCGCTGCTGGTCGCGGTGATCGTCTTCGTGTTGCTCACCACGTGGTCGCAAGGGCGCAAGCTGATGATCGAGCGGATGCGCGAGGCGGCGATGCCCATCAAGATCTTCATCGATTCGGCCGCGACTTCGGCGACGCGCGTGTCAGGCACCGCGGTATTCATGACCTCGACGCCGGAGGGCGTGCCGCACGCGTTGCTCCACAACCTCAAGCATAACCGTGTCTTGCACGAACGGGTGATCCTGCTGACGGTTCGCGTCACCGATATGCCGTATTTCCCCGAGGAGGATCGCTTCCTCCACGAAGATCTCGGGCAGGGCTTCCACCGCGTCATCCTGCGCTATGGCTTCATGGAAGAGCCTGATGTGCCCGCGCATCTCAAGACCTTCGACGGCTGCGGCGCGGCGTTCCGGATGATGGACACCAGCTTCTTCCTCAGTCGTCAGACGTTGCTGGCCTCCGAGCGGCCCGGGATGGCGATCTGGCGCGAAAAGCTGTTCAGCTGGATGCTGCGCAACGCCGAAAGCGCGATGGAGTTCTTCCGCCTGCCCACCAATCGCGTCGTGGAGCTGGGCAGCCAGATCGAGATTTGACCGCGTCGTTCGACCCTGCCCCGATTATTGTCACCGCGCTGTTCGGGCGCGGCGATCAGGCGTTCTTCGATGCCGAGCGCAGCACGTATTTCCCACCCGAGCGCAACCAGCTCGCGGCGCATCTGACGATGTTCCACCATCTCCCGCCATCAATCGCGTCCGAGGTGAAGCAGCGGCTGATCGCTGAGACGCGCGGCGTCCCCGCGCCGCGCGCGCGGATCGCCGATGTCATCTCGCTCGGGCGCGGCGTCGCATACCGCATCGATTGCGACGAGCTGGCCGCGATCCGTGCGCGTCTCGCTGAAGCGTTCGCCGGACTGCTGACACCGCAGGATGCCGGCGGTTGGCGTGCGCACGTCACGGTGCAGAATAAGGTCGAGCCGGCGGTCGCCAAGGCGTTGCTGACGGAACTGCGCGCCGGATTTCGCCCGCGGCCGGTCACGATCGCCGGACTGGCCGCCTATTGGTATCGGGGCGGTCCCTGGGAAATGTTGTCGAAGCATTCGTTCGCGGGTTGACCGCGTCGGAACGGCTGTTATAGCCCGCGCCTCACGAGCGCTGGTTCCCTCGGAAACGGGGCGGAGTAGCTCAGCTGGTTAGAGCAGCGGAATCATAATCCGCGTGTCGGGGGTTCAAGTCCCTCCTCCGCTACCAAGCGTTCGTGCTTCCAAGCCATTGATTTGACGCTTCCGGATTGCGCTTGCTGGTGGTGGTCCACGCGCGCCGGTCGTCTGGATGCGCGTTCGACCCCTCCAGTTCCGTATGTCGTCGAGGGTCTTGAGCTCGCCGTCATGTGCTCTCGTGGGTTGGAACAAGTGCGGCATCGGGCAAGGCACCGCCGCGCCAAGGCCGCTGGCGGATGGCATTATCCTACATTTCGGTGGGCCGCCTTGCCCAAGGATGCGCAAATGCCCGCCTAATGATGAGTGATGGAGTGGTTGGCTTCTCGGGCTGTTGATTGACGCTGCACGGATTACGAGAGGTTTAGGGAGGCCTCGTTGATCCGCTCGATCTCGATCAGCACCTCGGACGTCTGGCGAGACAAGCCGCGGACTTCATCGGCAACAACCGCGAAGGCCCGGCCGTCACTGCCCAGGCGCGCCGCCTCGATCCTGGCGTTCAACGCGACGAGGCGGGTGTCGCTGGCGATTTTCCCCACCCGCTCCAGCATCGATCTGGCTTCGCGGGTGAGCACGACGCGCTTTTCGCTAACTGAGCGCAAATTCCGCTCATGCGTGACGTCGACGAACGTCAAGACCGCCCCGCCTGGTGGCAGTGGACTGAAGCAGATCTCGAGCACCTTGCCGTCGTCATAATGGTGATCGAAGGTTCTGGCGCAGCCCTCCGCCATCCATCTGCGATGGTTGTTCAGGATCAGCTGCCTGCGATGAGCCGACCAGCCGACGGCTTCTCCCACGCAGTTGATGAAGGAGGGTAACAGGTGACCGGCCGCGACTGCCTCTGGCGCGAATGAAAGAAGACGAGCCACATGTCGATTGATCAGGCGAATTCGTTCTTCCGCGTCGTAGATTATGATCCCATGACGCATATGCTCCATGAGAATCTCTAGTTGTCTTGACGGATCATCCAACTTCGACAACGCTACACCTCTTATAACCTGCGTTATAAGTGAGGTGTTGCGTGTTCGTTAACGCGATAACCTGCTCGGTCGGCGCTTGTGAACAAGCCCGACAACAGATGCTTCCGGTGAGCAGCGATCAGAGCGACCGATCGGGAAGCTTTGACTCTTTCCAGAGGTCGCTGGTTAATGGCGGCTCCGCTCAGCCGACAAGCGCTGTCGGCTGACCTAAGGCTTGCCCGGTAAGCATCTTGTATTCCCAAAATAATATGGCACCGTCCTGGTAATAGGGGAATGGAGGTCGCGGGGGGAGATCGGGGGAATGAACTGGTTCGATCAGCTACAAACCTTCATGCCTCATGGCATGTGCCTGTTGTGGCGCCCGGAGCTGATGATCCTGCACATCGGGTCAGATGCGCTGATTGCGCTTGCCTATTTCGCCATCCCGTTCGGGATTGCCCGGTTTGTCGCGGGGCGCACTGATCTGGATCAGGGGCACCGTTATCTAGCTCTTCTATTTGCGGCGTTCATCGGCCTATGCGGCGTAACTCACGTCGCCAGCATTATGGTCCTATGGTACCCCTTCTACGTAACCGAAGGATGGTTGAAGGCGATAACTGCCGTTGCGTCGATTGCGACCGCGGTGTTCGCCCTTACGCTCGTTCCGAAACTGTTGCGCCTGCCCTCCATGAAGGCATTGCAGGAGGAAATCGACGAGCATCAATCCACCTTTCTTGAATTGAACGCGGCGCGTGCGGCGCTTGCCCTGCGCGTGGACCTGACCGAATCCGAGTTGAGGCAAGCCCGGCAGGATCACGCCGACTCGGACAAGCTTCTGAAGACGGTCATCGAGGCGGTGCCGGGCGCTATCTACGCGAAAGACAGGATGAGCCGGATGCTCATCGCCAATAGGAGCGCGCTACGCTTTATCGGCCAACCATGGGCCGTCGTTGCAGGGCGATCAGACGATCAATTCCTGTACGATGTAAAGCAGGCGAGGGCCATCATGGCGAATGACCAGTTGGTCATGAGCACCAACACGACGCAGGAAATGGAAGAGGTCATCACCCTTCCTGATGGCAATTTGCGGACGTTTCTGTCGACGAAAGTTCCGCTCAGTGATGATGCGGGCGGAACAAGTGGCATCGTGGGCGTGTCGATCGATATCACCGACAGGAAAAAGGCCGAGGCTGAGGCGCGCCAGCATATCGAACATGCGCTGGCGGAAAAGACGAAAGCTTTACAGCAGCGGGATATGCTTATCCGTGAAGTATATCATAGAGTAAAGAATAATCTACAAATTATCGACAGCTTACTCGTGATGCAAATTCGAACAATAGATGATGCTGACGCACGCGGTGCACTTAATAATATGCGTGGACGTGTGTATGCTCTTGGCTTGGTTCATCACCAATTGATGTCGGCGGAAGATTTTTCAACATTCGACCTTGCACCATTTCTGCAAGAGCTGGTGGAAAACATCGTTGAGGGATCGGCGTCAAGTGAAATAGCGGTATCTGTTGATGCTGAGCCCATGACGGTTGGGCTGGACTTCGCCATCCCTTTTGGTCTGCTTGTCACAGAACTGGTCACTAATGCGATAAAGCATGCTTTCCCCTCGGGTGAAGGAAGCGTCACAGTCAGGGTGATGCAAGTAGGAGACGGCAACGTCACGCTGATTGTCAAAGACGATGGCTGTGGGAGCGCGACTGTTGCTTCAGAAAGTGCAGCAAAACGAAATGGTTTAGGTAAAAGCATCATTGATGGCATGGTTCGCCAGTTGCAGGGAAGTATATCATACAAAATACAAAATGGAACGATCGTTGAGGTGCTTTTAAAGGGGCCGCCGGTAAGATGAGCAATCTCCGAAACCAGATCCTGATCGTGGATGATGAGGAGATGATTGCGATGGCATTCCGGTGCCAGATTGAAGATCTTGGATTCGTAGTTTGTGGAACCGCCGCGACTGCTAAAGAGGCTGTTGATCAGGCGATCGCCTGTCGTCCCAAACTCGTCTTGATGGATATGCGTCTGCGGGGTGAAGAAGACGGGGTAGACGCTGCACTAGCTATCCACCACAGCGTCGGCTCGCGCGTAATTTTCGTGACTGGCTCCAAAGAACCAACAACGGTGGAGCGGATAAATCTCGATCATCCATGGGCAATCTTGTTCAAGCCGGTTTCTTATCGACAGCTTGAAGCCGCAGTGAAGAGCGCAATGGAGGATTGAGTGCTCAAAAGCGAAACGTAGATGCTCCAGGGGCTAGGCTCATTGGTTATAGCCAGAGGATGACGGTCGTCGCTGGGTGACGGCAGAGAAGAAGGTTGGTAAATAGGGATTGTCGCGTGGTGCGATGCCGGGTCATACCTTTATGCCTTCGAGCATGACTCGATGCGGCCACGGCGTCTGTAGCTGCGCTTGTTTATTAAAAGGGGCGGGCAGCAGGACGCGAACTTGCATGTTCGCGATTTCAACCGGTCGTTAGCGTCTCCCCGGCGAGGACTGTCTCAATTTGAGACAAATTGATCCAAGGCGCCTGGATCGAAAGCCTAAATTTATCATTACTGACATATTGGTAGATGTGAAACAGGCGTGTCGGTTCGCAATCGAATAGTCATGGCGCCCGTTCGAAACGATATCGGGAAAAGGGGGAATGTATCGCGTGTCGGTGACTTTCTATTCCCCGGCGCCGATCCCACCGGACGAAGCGGTGCGAAACGCCGCTGTTTACGCCTCGGGGCTGCTCGATCGGATGAACGATCCGACCCTTAACGCGATCGCGAAACAGGCCAAAGAACTCTTGCACGGCGATTGGGCGGGCGTTGCCTTGATCGTTGATGACGTGCAGATCGTGATCGCATCCTCCGGCGGCCAGATCGGTCGCTACGAGCGGGCGCGCTCCATGTCGGCGCATGCGATCCTCTCGCCAGAGCAGGTTTTCTGTGTTCCGGACGCGAGAGCGGCAGAGGCGTTCGGCTCGAATCCGTTCGTGCGAGTGGGACTGATCCGTTTTTTTGTCGCTGCGCCGCTCGTCAACAAGGCGGGTCTAGCGCTCGGCGTCTTGTGCGTCTCAAGCCGAACCCCGCGCCAAGCCATCGACGACAGCCAAGCCAATGCGATGCGGTTACTTGCCTCACGCGTATTCGCTACCCCATGAACTCCTGAAATGGGACAATTCGCCGATTGATGTGCCGCGGATTGCTTAACAGGCAAGGGACGCACTGCTAACCGGGCAAGTACGCACGACGGCGAAAGGGGCAGCGGCGTGCGGCGGGGAACTTCGATGAGAGTATGGGCCTTTGTCGCGGCGGCAGCGGCAATCGTGGCACCGACGGGTGCCAGCGCGGCCGTTACGTACACGTTCGCCACGACCGAGCCGTTCGCGGGCGGCGCTCTCGAATTCACGGTCGAAACCGACGCGTTCGTTGGAGAGGAGTGGATCCAGCGGGCGGCGCTGAAGAACGCGTCCACCGCTATACAGCGTGTACGCTTCGAGGCGACCTGTCCGGACGGCGGCGGCACAAGTGCCTGCGATCAGGTCAGCATCGTCGCGAGCACCGGCTTCGGTTCGACGGTCGTCTATCGCTATTTCAACGACGGTGCCTTTGCGGAGGCTGGTTCCTATCAGTCGAAGAACACGTCGACTGCCGCCACGCTGACGGTGTCGCGGTCGCTCACGCCCGCGGTGCCCGAACCCGGCACCTGGCTGACGATGCTGCTGGGCTTCGGCCTGATCGGCTTCGCCCTGCGTCGCCGAACGATCCTTCGCTTTACTTGACGTTGGCGGGCGGTGGCTCAGGCGGCCATCGCAGCCATGACGTCGGTTTCGGAGGCGACGTGATCCTCGATCACGCAGCGGAAGTCGAGCCCGGGAACGCCGTGGTCGCTGGGCACCGAAGCCTGCGCCACCACCAGTCGATCGAGCGACTGGACCCGGGTGCCGCGCATCTCAGTGGCATGCGAATGGCGCTCATGGAAACGCCGCGTTCCCGTCGTCGCGACCACCCGGCCTTCGCTATCGACGATCGAGATCGTCGCGCGCCGTGACGAGCGGTTCATGACGTCGATCAGTCGCGCAACCTGCCCCTCGAAATCATATTCGAGATAGCAGACGCCCACCGTCACCCCCTCGACGACGACCGGGGCGACGAAGATCAACACCTTGCGATCGTGCGACCAGGGATTGGACCACACCTCGTCGGTCGCCCAGCCGTTCGGCATCGGTCCATCCATCGCGGCCCGGAATTGGCCGTAATTCTCGAAACGAACGGTTCGCACGGAGGCATTGTCATGCGCGCAGACCCCGACTTGCCCGTCGGCCGCGACAACGAACGCATTGAGGAAATAGGGAGAGAAGCCCAGCAGCGACCGCATCCGCTCCAGCGCGCGCGCTTCGGCGCGGGCATCGCCGGGCAGCAACAGGCTTTCGCGCACCGCATGGTCGCTCGCCAGCACGCGCACGTCGATCGTGCGGTCGAACAACGTCCGCGACAGGGCGTCGGCGATCGACTGCGCCAGCTCGCCCAGCCGCCCGCCTTCCAGCTCGCGAACCAGATCGGCGGCGATTTCGCTGCCTTGATGAAGCCGGCCGAGCAAATCCTCGCGGAAAGCGCGCGAGGAATTGCTCGCCTGCGCCGCCAGCGTCTTCACCTCTTGCGCCACGACCCCGAAACCACGCCCGGCCTCGCCCGACCGCGCGGCTTCGATCGCGGCGTTCAGCGCCAGCAGCCGCGTCTGTCCCGCAATCGCTTCCGACCGATCGGCATGCGCGGCGACCTCGGCGCTCAGCATTGACAGCAGGGACCGGATACGGCGCGGCATGACATCTCCATCGACGATCGTGCCGGCTTAAAAGCGCCGGGTTAACCAACCGTATGGAAAACGGCCTTTAGCGTTTAACGCCGATCAACCGGTTAGGCCGGCACGCCGAACAGGTCGTGCTCGTCCGCATCCTCGATCACGACGCGCAGGATGTCGCCGGGCGACAAATGGCCGCCATCGCGCAGGTGCACCTCGCCGTCGATCTCTGGCGCATCGGCCATCGAACGGCCGGACGCGCCGCCTGTCTCGGCATCGACGGCGTCGACGATCACCTCCAGCGTGCGCCCGACCTTGGCGGCGAGCTTCGCGGCCGAGATGGCGGCGGTCTTCGCCATGATCCGGGCATAGCGTTCTTCCTTGACGGCTTCCGGCACCGGATCGGGGAGCGCATTGGCCGAGGCACCCTCGACGGGCTCGAACCGGAACGCGCCGACCCGGTCGAGCTGCGCCTCGTCCAGCCAGTCGAGCAAATACTGGAAATCCTCCTCGGTCTCGCCGGGAAAGCCGACCACGAAGGTCGAGCGGATCGCAATGTCCGGGCAGATGTCGCGCCACGCCTTGATCCGGCCCAGCACCTTGGCGTCATTGGCCGGACGCTTCATCCGGCGCAGCACCGCCGGCGCGGCGTGCTGGAACGGAATGTCGAGGTACGGCAACACCAGACCCTCCGCCATCAGCGGGATCACCTGATCGACGTGCGGATAGGGATAAACATAGTGCAGCCGCACCCACGGCGCGATCTTGCCCAGTTCACGCGCCAGATCGGTCATGTGCGGACGCACCTCCGCCCCCTTCCACATCCGCGACTGGTCGCGAATGTCGATGCCGTAGGCGGAGGTGTCCTGGCTGATGACCAGCAATTCCTGCGTGCCGGCGGCGACCAGCTTCTCCGCCTCGCGCAGGATCGCGTCGGGGCGGCGGCTGACCAGGTCGCCGCGCAGCGACGGGATGATGCAGAAGGAGCAGCGGTGATTGCAGCCCTCCGAAATTTTCAGATAGCTGTAATGACGCGGCGTCAGCTTCAGCCCCGCATCGGGGATCAGGTCGACAAACGGGCTCAGCGACGCAGGCGCGGCGGCATGGACCGCCTCAACCACCTGTTCGTATTCATGCGCGCCGGTGATCGCGAGCACATCCGGGAACCGCGCGCGGATCGTCTCGGCTTCCTTGCCCATGCAGCCGGTGACGATCACGCGGCCGTTCTCTGCGATCGCCTCACCGATCGCCTCCAGCGATTCCTCCTTGGCGGAATCGAGGAAGCCGCAGGTGTTGACCAGCACGACGTCGGCGCCGGCATAATCGGCCGACATCTGATAGCCGTCGGCGCGGAGCTGGGTCAGGATCCGTTCGCTGTCGACCAGGTTCTTGGGACAGCCGAGCGAGACCATGCCCACGCGGGGCGGTAAGGGGATTTGCGTTGCCATGGGATCGTCCGCACATAATGCGGGACGACGCGATTTGCCAGTGGCGGCGGCACACGCGATAGCGGCGACTGTTTCGGGACGGGAGGACGCGCGGATGCTGGCGATCGGATTGATGTCGGGCACGTCGCTGGACGGGATCGACGCCGCGCTGATCGAAACCGACGGGCAGCAGGCTGTCCGTCACATCGCGTTTCGCGGCGAGCCGTATTCGGACGCCGCGCGCGCGCAATTGGCGGAGGCGACCGCGATCGCGCTCACCTATCCCCGCCCGCGCCCCAGCCCCCCACTGGTCGAGGCGGCGGCGCTGATCACGCGGACGCACGCGCTGGCGGTGCAGAAGTTGCTCCGCGATGCCGGTGTCGCGGCGGGCGACGTCGACGTGATCGGTTTTCATGGGCAGACGGTCGCGCATCGCCCCGACCGGCGCTGGACGTGGCAGATCGGCGACGGTCAGGTGCTGGCCGACGCCACCGGGATCCGCACGGTCGCCGATTTCCGCAGCGCCGACGTCGCGGCGGGCGGGCAGGGGGCGCCGCTGCTTCCGGTCTATCACGCAGCGCTTGCCGCCGGGCTCGAAGGGCCGGTCGCGATCCTCAACCTGGGCGGGGTGGCGAACATCACGCTGATCGATGGCGGCGCGGCGATCGCGGCGTTCGACACCGGGCCGGCGAACGGCTTGATCGACAGCTGGGTGGAACAGGAAAGCGGGGCGCGCTTCGACAAGGATGGTGCGCTCGCCGCTGCGGGTCGGGTCGACGAAACCGTCCTGACCGCGATGCTCGACCATCCGTTCTTCGACGCACCCTATCCGAAGTCGCTCGATCGCAACGATTTCACGATACAACCGGCGCGTGGCCTGTCGGCGGCGGATGGTGCCGCAACGTTGACGGCCTTTACCGCCGCCACGGTCGCTGAGGCGCTGACGCTGCTGCCGATCCGGCCACGGCGCCTGCTGGTGGCGGGCGGCGGACGCCACAATCCCGCGATGCTGCGCATGATTGCCGAGAGAACGGGGCTGACGCCGGAACCCGTCGACGCGCTCGGCTGGCACGGCGACGGGCTGGAGGCAGAGGGCTTCGCCTATATGGCGGTGCGGACGCTCGCGGGATTACCGATCAGCTTCCCGGGTACGACCGGCGTGCCCCATGCGATGCCAGGCGGTACGATGTTCATCCCAAGGGCAGGCTGACGCCCGCCGCGCCTATCGATCCAGCGTCACGGTCGCGGGATGGTGGCGATCCAGATGCTTCTTGATTCTCTTCAGATTGCGCGTGTTCGAACGGTAGAAGAAATCCGCGGCATCTCCGACAAACGGGATCATCCCCAATGCGGTGTCGAACCCGACCCGTGCCGTCATCCCGAGCAGCCCCAGCCGGCCCATGCCCAGGTTGCGCGCTTCCCACACGAGCCACATGCCCATTGCGCCGGCGAAGAGGTCGCCGACCACCGGCACCAGCCCAACGATGGAATCAAGTCCGACACGGCGGTTGATGCCCGGGATAACATATAGCCCCTCCAGCAACCGTTCGACGGCCTCCACGCGGCGGCGCACCGCTACGGGATCACGGCCGACCGGAAGCGCGTCGAACAGACCGGCATTCAGCGGGGTGGGGCGTGCGTTCATCGCTATTAGTTGGTGTCGGCGCGCAGGCGGTTCAATGGGTGCCACGCCCGCGGATTGGGTTGCCATTGCCGCAGACGTAGCGCGACCAGCGACCAGCGGAACGGGCGCGACAAAGGAACGAACGCCACATCCTGCGTCAGCAACCGGTCGGCAAGCGCCGCGGCCTCGGCGCGCTGCGACAATGTGTCGGCCAGCCGCGCTGCCTCGATCGCGGCATGTGCCTCGGGTGAGCAGGCGATGCACGCCTCGGCCAGATACCAGCGAGCATTGTCATAGGGCGCGACCAGATCGACCAGCCGCAGGTCCGCGGCCGGATCGTCGCTGGTGACACGCAGCGGCTTGATCCCGATTGCATAAAGATCGCGCGCCAGATGCGCCCACAGGAGCGTGCCGCCCGGACCGTGGGGCAGGGCGATCCGCAGCACCGGCCCGCTGCCTTGTGCCGCGCGCCACGCCATAACCCGCGAACGAGCCGCAGCGGGCCGTTGTTCGGGCGGCAGCGTCGCCCAGACCGGCACCATCGGCGGCGCACCCGAGTCGAGCTGCTCGGGCAGGATCGTCTCGCGCGCTGGCCAGTCGCTCGACACGGTTCCTGTCAGGTCCGCCCGGTCGATCGCCTGCGCAACCGCGCCGCGATTGGCAGCGTCGGCCAGAAAGCCTTCGCGTCGGACGATCGCGAGCCCGAACAGGCCGGCGGCGGGATCGATCCGCACGTTGGCGGGGGCGGGATTGGCGGCCTGTAGCGTCGGCCAGTCGTCGATCGTCCCGCCGGTGACGAGGTCGGAATGACGTTCGACGAAGCGTAAGATGGCGAGTGCCGCATGTTCGCCGCGCAGCAGGACATTCTGTTCGGGGGTCGGTCGCTCCTCATCGGGGTCACGATCCGGGTCGAGCGCGGGTGTCAGCAGAATACCGTCGCGTGTGCCGTCGCGTCGTCGGAAGGGCCCGGCACCGCCGGCTTTGCCGGACCGTACCAATGCCATCTCCGGCTGCGCGAACAATTTGAGCAGATCGGGACGGGGCCGTGCCAGCTCGATCTCGATCACTTCCGGCGTCATCTCGACGATCGACGCGACCGCGGTCAGATAGGGCGCGATGCGATTGTCGGCGGCACGCGCGATCTGTCGGCGGAGCAGCGGAACGACATCGCGCGCGCGCACGGGCGTGCCATCGGCCCATTCGGCATTGCGCAGGCGAAAGATGTAGCTGCGTCCGTCGTCGATGACGATCCAGCGCTCGGCCACCCCGGCTTCGATTTGTCCGACCGCATCGAAGCGGACCAGACCCTCGGCGAGCGAGTCGGTGAGCAAGCGGTCACCAATCTGTAGCGCGCGGCGATTGCTGTCGGCGAGCTTCGGTTCGGCGCCGATCACGCTCACCACGACGGCGCCGACGTCGGCGCGGCGTCCGCACGATGTCGCCGCGAGCGCCAGAAGGCAGACCACACCCAGACGAACGATGCTGGTGCGGGCGGCGGGACTCGAACCCGCACGCCAATGGCAGAGGATTTTAAGTCCCCAGCGTCTACCGATTCCGCCACGCCCGCGCATCATCGGCCACGAAGCGGTTGCGGGGCGCCGCGTCAAGCCGTTGCGCCAACCTGGATGTCAGGAGACATTGAGGCGAACGCGCATTTCCTTGCCGGGCTTGAAGAACGGCACACGCTTCGCGTCGACCTCGACCATCTCGCCAGTGCGCGGATTACGACCAACGCGTGCATCACGAGCGCGTGTAGAGAACGCGCCGAAACCACGCAATTCGACGCGACCATTCGCAGCCAGCCGCTCGGTGATTTCATCGAAGAAGGTCGAAACTATTGCCTCGACATCACGCTGGGACAGGCCGGGATTGTCTTTCAACAATGCCTGCACCAACTCCGACCTAATCATCGTCCGCGTTTCCTTAGGGCTAGGATTATGTTCACCGCGGTCTGATACAGGTAAGTTTGCACCCTCGGTAGCACCGATCTGGAAGCGATTGCGCAAAGTGGGTCACCCAAATGTCCGGCAAATGAAAAGGGGACCGGCCAGCGGCCGATCCCCTTCCATGCCGTAAGGCACGTTCGCTTACTTCTTGGTGTCGCGCGCCTTGAGCGCCTCGCCCAGGATGTCGCCGAGCGATGCACCCGAGTCGGACGAGCCGTACTGCGCCACCGCCTGCTTCTCTTCGGCGATCTGCATCGCCTTGACCGAGAACGTCGGCTTCTTGGAACGGTCAAAGCCGGTCACCATCGCATCGAACTTCTGCCCGACCTGGAAGCGCTCCGGACGCTGCTCGTCGCGATCGCGGCCGAGATCGGTGCGCTTGATGAAGCCGGTCGCCCCATCGTCGCCCGCCTGGACTTCCAGGCCTGCGTCGCGGACTTCGAGGACAGTGACGGTGACCACCTGGTTCTTGCCCAGGCGATCGCCCGCGCCCGCCGCGACCGGACCGCCGCGCTCAAGCTGCTTCATGCCGAGGGAGATGCGCTCCTTCTCCGGATCGATGTCGAGCACCACGGCCTGAACCATCTCACCCTTGCGGTGCAGGTTCAGCGCGTCCTCACCCGACACGCCCCAGGCGATGTCGGACATATGGACCATGCCGTCGACGTCGTTGTCGAGGCCGATGAACAGGCCGAACTCGGTCGCGTTCTTGACTTCGCCCTCGACGGTCGAGCCGATCGGATGGGCAGCGGCGAACGCTTCCCACGGATTGGCCTGAGCCTGCTTGAGGCCGAGGCTGATGCGGCGCTTTTCCTGATCGACTTCCAAGACCACGACATCGACTTCCTGCGAGGTCGAGACGATCTTGCCCGGATGGACGTTCTTCTTGGTCCAGGACATTTCGGACACGTGGACCAGGCCTTCGATGCCCGGCTCCAGCTCGACGAACGCACCATATTCGGTGATGTTCGTGACGCGGCCCGACAGCTTCGCACCGACCGGATACTTTGCCGCCGCGCCATCCCACGGATCGCTCTCGAGCTGCTTCATGCCCAGCGAGATGCGCTGCGTGTCCTTGTTGATGCGGATGATCTGCACCTTCACGGTGTCGCCGATGTTGATCATCTCGCTCGGGTGGCCGACGCGCTTGTAGCTCAGGTCGGTGACGTGCAGCAGGCCGTCGATGCCGCCCAGGTCGACGAACGCACCGTAGTCGGTGATGTTCTTGACGACGCCGTCGATGATCTGGCCTTCATGCAGCGACTGGATCAGGCCCGAACGCTGCTCGGCGCGGGTTTCTTCCAGCACCGCGCGGCGGCTGACGACGATATTGCCGCGCTTGCGGTCCATCTTCAGGATCTGGAACGGCTGCGGAATGTCCATCAGCGGGGTGACGTCGCGCACCGGGCGAATGTCGACCTGCGAACCCGGCAGGAACGCCACCGCGCCGTTCAGGTCGACGGTGAAGCCGCCCTTCACGCGGCCGAAGATCACGCCCTCGACGCGCGCGGTCTTGGCGAATTCCAGCTCCAGCTTGTCCCAGGCGGCTTCGCGGCGCGCACGATCGCGCGACAGCATCGCTTCGCCGTGCATGTTCTCGACGCGGTCGACGTAGACCTCGACTTCGTCACCGACCTTCAGGTCGGCCTTCTGGCCCGGCGCGGGCGCGAATTCGCGCAGCGGCACGCGGCCTTCGCTCTTCAGGCCGACGTCGATGACGACCAGGTCGTTCTCGATGGCGGTAACGGTGCCCAGCACCACGCGGCCCTCGAAGCTGTCGGCACCGCCGAACATGTCATCGAGCATCGCCGCGAATTCGTCACGCGAGGGAGTTGCCACTGAGGCCATAAAAGAAACTGTCCTATGTCGTTTTCCGGCCAGGCGGTTGGGTCCGCCGGTCTTGGCCATCACTGTCGCACCGGCCCCGTGCCGCGCGCGACATCCGTTCGACCTGGGGAGCGGCGGGGGCTATTCGCGGATGTGCGAAAAGGCGCGAAGGGCAAGCCATCGCGCCGCGCCTCCGCGAGCCACAGCCCGCCGGACCCGCGCGCCCTAGCCGAAAAGCGACCGACAAGCAAGGTTGACAATCTTTGCCAATGAGCCGCATTTTCGCGTCATGGCTACGATGAACATCTCCCTCCCCGATGCCATGAAGGAGTGGGTCGAGCAGCAAGCGGCGACCGGTCGCTACAGCAATTCCAGCGACGTCGTCCGCGACCTGATCCGCCGCGAACAGGTGCGCGCGGAGAAGATCGCGAACCTGCAGCGCTTGGTGGATGAGGCGCGGGCGAGTGGGATTGATTCACGGTCGGTCGATGAGATTATGGCCGACGTGCGCGCCAAGGCGATGGAGGCGGGCTCTGTCTCGGTTCAGGGTAAGGCGTAGGGCATCACTCGATTTCCAGGCGATTTATCTCAGCGGGGTGGAGCGATATGGTGCCGAACAGGCGGACAATTATGCTGCCGGATTCTGGTGAACGGTAGAATTTCCGAGCCAATTTCCGCACGCCGCTCGATTGCGGCATGGACTCGAGCCACCGGTCAGAGCGTACCCCTATCGCGCGCATCTGATCGTCTACGACGTTCGTGATGAAGGCATCGAGGTTCCTCGCATTCGCCACGCCCGAGAGGACTGGCAGCATAACGCCTGATCAGCCTTGCACCCGCGAATCCACCAGCGCGATCGCGCGCGACACCGCTGCGTCGATCGACAGAAAGCTGGTGTCCAGCTCCATCGCGTCCTCGGCGGCCACCAGCGGCGCGGTGGAGCGCGAACTGTCGCGGTCGTCGCGCGTCCGGATGTCGGCCAGCACCTGATCGTAGCTGATCGCGCTGCCGCGCTTATGAAGTTCGTCGTGGCGGCGTCGCGCGCGGATCGTCGGAGTTGCGCGCACGAACAGCTTCGCATCGGCATCGGGCGCGATCACCGTGCCGATGTCGCGGCCATCCAGCACCGCGCCGCCGGGCTGGTGCGCGAAGCGCCGCTGCCGCTGCAGCAGCGCCGCGCGCACCAGTGGATGGGCCGACACGATCGACGCCACCTGCCCGGTGGCATCGTCGCGCAGGATCGGGTCCGCCAGCAGGTGATCGTCGAAGTCGCAGGCCGCCACCGCATCCGCCTCGATCGCAGGATCGAGATCGAGCCGCGTTACCTGCGTCGCCACCGCACGATAGAGCAAACCGGTGTCGAGATGCGGGATGCCGTAGTGACGCGCAATCGCGCGCGCGATCGTGCCCTTGCCGGATGCTGCCGGGCCGTCGACCGCGATGATCATGCGCCGGCCCCCGACAGGTGCGCGAGCTGCTGATAAAAGGCCGGGTAACTGGTCGCGACCGGCGCGACGTCGTCGATCGTCACCGCATCGCGTGCGTGCAGCCCGGCGACCGTCATGCTCATCGCGATCCGGTGATCGAGCTGGGTCGCGACGGTGCCGCCGCCCGCAATCTTCTCGCCGCCCGAGCCATACACGGTCAACCCGTCCTCATGCTCGTCGGTGGCGACGCCGTTGGCCGACAGCGCGGCGCGCATCGCCGCGATCCGGTCGCTTTCTTTGACGCGCAGTTCCTCTGCGCCGCGCGCCACCGTCGCGCCTTCGGCGAAGGCGGCCGCGACGAACAGCGCCGGATATTCGTCGATCATCGCCGGCGCCAGATCGTGCGGAACGACGATCCCGGCGAGCGCCGCATGACGGACGCGCAGGTCGGCGACCGGCTCGCCACCCACCACGCGCGGATCGCATTCGGTGATGTCCGCGCCCATCATGCGCAGCGCGGTCAGCAGCCCGGCGCGGGTCGGGTTGAGCCCGACATTCTCGATCACCACGTCGCTGCCCGGCACGATCGACGCGGCGACCATCCAGAAGGCGGCGGACGAGGGATCTCCCGGCACGACGATCGACTGCGGCTTCAGCTCCGCCTCGCCGGTCAGCGAGATCACGCGTCCGCGCGGGCCCTGTTCGACGGTCAGGTGCGCGCCGAACCCGGCAAGCATTCGCTCGCTGTGATCGCGCGTCGGCACCGGCTCGATCACGCGCGTGATGCCCGGCGTGTTGAGCGCGGCGAGCAGCACCGCCGACTTCACCTGTGCCGAGGCGACTGGCAGCTCATATTCGATTGGCACCGCCGGACAGGCGCCGCGCACCATCAGCGGCAGCCTGGTCCCCGGCGACGCCTCGATCGATGCGCCCATCTGCGCCAGCGGCACCGTGACCCGCGCCATCGGGCGCGACGACAGCGAGGCGTCGCCGGTAAAGGTCGCGGTGATCGGGTGGCTCGCGACCAGCCCCATCAGCAGCCGCGTGGAGGTGCCGGAATTGCCCATCTCCAGTGCCTTTGTCGGCTGCAGCAGCCCGCCGACTCCGACGCCGTGGATCCGCCAGATCGCATCGTCACCGCGCTCGATCGACGCGCCCATCGCGCGCATCGCCGCGGCGGTGGCGAGCACATCCTCGCCTTCCAGCAGCCCCTCGACGCGGCTTTCGCCGACCGCCAGCGCGGACAGCATCAGCGAACGGTGGCTGATCGACTTGTCGCCGGGAACGCGGATCCGTCCCGTCAGCCGCGCGGGCGAGGGAACGGTGAACGGAGTGGGGGAGGAGGAATGCGCCATGCGCGCCGCGCCTTGCCAGCCGCCTTGCGCTATGGCAAGGCACGCGCCACTTCACAGGGCGACCTGTTTGATCCACCCATCCGAAAGGCTTTTCACGGCATGATCCAGCCGGAATGGGGCACGAAGCGTACGTGCCCGAAATGCGCGACGCGTTTCTACGACCTCGAAAAGGACGACCCCGTCACCTGCATCAATTGCGGGACGCAGTGGGAGCCCGAACCCATCCTGAAGTCGAAGCAGCCTCTGCCCTTCGAGCAGAACAAGCCCGAGAACAAGGAAGCCGACAGCGATCTGGCGGGCGGTGACGACGAAGATCTGGACATCACCGGTGAGGACGAAGAACCCTCGCCCGACGATGAAGTCGATCTGGGTGGCGACGACGATCTGGGCGTGGAAACGTCCAGCGAGGAAGACGAGCACTGATCGTCTGACGGGGTTCGGCAGGCGCTTGAAAAAAGTGCTTGCCGAGCCCCGGCGGCCCCGCTACTGGGCTGCCTCCACAGCGGAATGGGGCCGTAGCTCAGCTGGGAGAGCGTCGCAATGGCATTGCGAAGGTCAGGGGTTCGATCCCCCTCGGCTCCACCATCTCCGTCCCGAACGGCGCCGTAGCCGCTCACATCACAAAAACCTGGTATATGCGCGCAAGCAGCTGGCTGTTTCCGTAGTGCTATCGCGGTGCGCCTTTCCGCCCACGCGCGATGCAATTCAGCGTATTCTGGTCTGACCCTGCATCGCAGCGCGACGCCCGCGTTAGGCGATCACGTTGGCGTCAGAATGCGGCCCAGTCGTTATCCTGCACCGCCAGTGCGGCGTTGCCGGCCGTTTGCGGCGCCATGCGGCGGCGCGTGATCCCGACCGGAGCCGGAGCGGCCCTGACCGGCGTGTCGGCGGTGCCGATCCGGAAGCGGGCGATCTGACGCGCCATTTCATCGGCATCGGAGGCGAGGCTGCGCGCGGCGGCGGTCGACTGCTCGACCATCGCGGCGTTCTGCTGCGTCACGCCGTCCATCTCCGCGACCGCGGTATTCACCTGCTGCAGGCCGGTTGCCTGTTGTTCGGCGGAAGCGGCGATGTCGGCGACCAGCGAGTCGATCTCCGCGATCCGTTCGATGATCCGCGTGAGTGCCGTGCCGGTTTCGCCGACCAGCCGCACGCCCTCCTGCACCTGATCGCCGGAGGCGGTGATGCGCATCTTCACGTCCTTCGCCGCATCGGCCGAGCGTTGCGCCAGCGCCCGCACCTCGGACGCCACCACCGCAAAGCCCTTGCCGGCGTCGCCCGCTCGCGCCGCCTCGACGCCGGCGTTGAGCGCCAGCAGGTTGGTTTGAAAGGCAATACCGTCGATGACCGAGATGATCTCCGAAATCTCCGCCGAGGTCCGCTCGATCCCGCCCATCGCCTCCACGGCATTGCGTACGACCACACCCGAGCGGCGTGCCTCGTCGCTGGCGCTGGCAACCGCGGCGTTCGCGCGGTCGGCACGTGCGGCGGTGGTGCGCACCGTGCTGGTGATCTCGTCCATCGCCGCGGCGGTTTCCTCGAGCGACGCCGCTTGCTGCTCGGTGCGTTGCGACAGGTCGTCGGATGCCTGACGGATGTCGCTAGCGCCGTTGTTGATGCTGCTCGCCGATCGCACGACATGCGCCAACGTCGCTTGCAGCGCCGCGACGGCATTGTTGAAATCGTGCTTGATGCGCGCGAACGGCCCGGTGAGATCCGCCTCGACGCGCGCCACCAGATCACCCTCCGCCAGCCGGGTGAGCGCCGCGCCCAGCCCGTCGACGATCAGCGTCGTCTGCGCCTCCTTGGCCCGTTCCGCCGCGGTCAGCTGGTCGCGCAAGGCCGCGGTCGCCTGCGCCAGTTGCCCCAGTTCATCGCGGCGCCCGGTCGCCGGGATCGCCGCGTCCATTTGACCCGACGTCATGCGCTTGAGCACATCGACCAGCGCCAGCAACGGCGCGATGAGGAAGCGTCGCATCAGGATGCCCGCGGCGATGACGACCGCCAGGGTCGTGATCGTGGTGATCGCCAGCAGGATGCGGGCGATCGCAGCGGCCTCGTCGGCGCGGGCGTTGACGGTGCGGACGTGCAACTCGATCGCGTCGGACAGGTGGCTCATCCCGCCTTCGAGTTTCTCGAACGCGGCCAGGAACGTCGGCAGCAGCGCGGACGCGCGCGCCGGGTCGTTCGCCGCGGCGGTCGCGATCTGCTGTGCGGTGGCGATATAGGTGTCGACCTGCGCCTGAATCTGTTGCGTTTGCGCCGCGACCTGGGGGGCCGCGGCGTCGATCCGGATCGTCTTGCGCAGCAGCGCGATGTCATCGTTCAGCGACGTGCGATTCTCGGCGACGCTCAAATCGCCGACACTGGTTGCGCGCAGGATCGACAAGATGTCGCCGCGCACCGCATCGTGCATCATATCGGCCGTCATGTGGTTGCGCAGCAATGCGGAGGCGGCGCTGGCATCGTTGCGCGCGTCGGCCTGACGAGCATTCGACCAGACGCTGGCGGCGCACGACAAAACGACCAGCAAGGCGATTGCGGCGATCGTGATCGTCATCATTCGATTAATCGACTGCACCTTAACCCCCGCGCGGTGAACGTGCCGACGTAATAACCTCGCACATCATAATATCGGGTTAGCGGAACAGATGTTTGGCAAGCAGGCGCGAAGTTGAAGGATTATGCTGCGCTGCCAAACATTTGCTGATGGCTGAAGCACATGCGGGTGTATTGCGGGTTTACCACGTCGCTGAACGGAGGCTGCACGATCACACGGTACATGATGATTGATCGTCAACATCATGGGTCGATCGCTCGTGACACCGAATCGGATACGCATCGCGCTTGCCGTGCTGGCACTGGCCGGCTGCCTTTTCGGACAGCCCGCGCTGGCCCAGGAGGCTGTCGCCACCGATAATGCCTTCTCGCTCGACATCACCTTCAAGGCCGACGTCACGGGCGTCGCGTCAGGCGGGGTGGCACGAGGCGCGCGTTACCTCGACAATCTGGATGTGGTCGGCGAGGCGGATCTCGAGAAGGCGGCGGGCTGGAAGCAGACCGTCGCGCACGTATCGCTGCTCAACAACTTAGGGGGGCGGCCAAACGATCTGTCGGGGTCGATCCAGGGCATCGACAACATCGAAGTCGCGAAGGCGCGATTCAAACTGTACGAGGCGTGGATCGAAAAGGGGTTCGGCGCGCATGTCACGCTGCGCGCCGGCCTGTATGACGTCAACAGCGAGTTCTATCAGAACGATGCCGCCGGCCTGCTGATCTCGCCGATGTTCGGCGTCGGATCGGAACTGGCGGCGACGGGCACGAACGGCCCGGCGATATTTCCCTCGACCGCGCTGGCGCTGCGCCTGAAGGCCGCGACCGACCGTACCTATGCCTCGGTTGCGATCATCAACGCGCGGGCCGGCACGCTGTGCGACGAACACGGCATCGATCTGTCGGGACACGATGGGGCGCTGCTGATCGGCGAGGCGGGATGGACGGGCCGCGGCAAGCTGGCGATCGGCGCTTGGCATTATACGCGCAAGCAGCCGACGATCATCCCGCCCGGGCTGACACCCACCGAAGACCATCATTACTCGCAAGGACTGTACCTGCTCGCCGAGCAAGGGCTGGCGGGAAAGGACGAGGACGCAAGCCGCTATCTGGTCGGCTTCCTGCGCCTTGGCGTGTCGGATGGTACGACCACACCGTTCCGCGGCGGTTGGCAGGGCGGGCTGCTGCTCAAGCGCCCGCTCAAGAGCCGCCCGGCGAGCGCCTTCTCCATCGGCGCGGGTAGCGGGGTGCTGTCGCGCAACTATAGGCTGAGCAATCCCGCCGATCTGCCGCCGCTGCGCGACGCCGAAACGATCATCGAGGCGACCTATAGCGACGAGATCGTCAAGGGCGTGTCGATCCAGCCGGACGTCCAGTATGTCATCCATCCGTCCGCCGACCCGACGATCCGAAACGCGCTGGTGCTGGGCGTGCGGTTGACGATCGGTTGGTCGAACCACCCGTAAACGGCGAAAACGAGCAGCCGGCTGTTGCCGGATACGAAAAAGGGCGGCCCCGCGCGGGACCGCCCTTTTTCGTATCCGCTCGCCGGTGGCATCGCTGCCACCGGCCAAGTCCGATCAGCGCGAGTAGAACTCGACGACCAGGTTCGGCTCCATCTTCACCGGATAGGGCACTTCGTCCAGCGTGGGCACGCGGACCAGCGTCACCTTGGTGTTGCCGTCCTGCGCGACATAATCGGGGACTTCGCGCTCGGCGAGGTTCTGCGCTTCCATGACCAGCGCCATTTCCTGCGCCTTGCTGCCCAGCGAGATCTCGTCGTTGACCGCGCAGCGACGCGACGCGACGTTGCACTTCACGCCGTTGACGCGGATGTGGCCGTGGCTGACGAGCTGACGCGCCGCCCAGATGGTCGGGGCGAACTTCGCGCGGTAGACGATCGCGTCGAGGCGACGCTCCAGCAGGCCGATCAGGTTCTGCGAGGTGTCGCCCTTCATGCGCGACGCTTCCTCATAGGCGTGACGGAACTGCTTCTCGGTCACGTCGCCATAATAGCCCTTGAGCTTCTGCTTGGCGCGCAGCTGGATGCCGAAGTCCGACACCTTGCCCTTGCGACGCTGACCGTGCTGGCCGGGGCCATACTCGCGCTTGTTGACCGGGCTCTTCGGACGGCCCCAGATGTTCTCGCCGAGACGACGGTCGAGCTTGTACTTGGCGCTATGGCGCTTCGACATGTAATTACCTTTGCAATAGGCGAACGACGTTTTCCGCCTTCCTGATCCGAACCTCGTTCGGGGAGGGCAGGGTTGTTCCCGGTCTCGCGCCACACCCCGAATCAAGGTGCAGGCCCGCCGCTTCACCGGGATGCGGGGGCGATTGCGAAGCGGCGCGCCTAGCCGGGCAGGGCGCGCAAGTCAAGCTGGACAGACGCCGCGCCGGTCGCCAAGCAGCGGGCATGAGCGAGATCCTGCCCGGCCAGCATTGCACCACGATGAGCGAGGTCCGCGCCGGCGTCGACGCGCTCGACCGCGAACTGGTGGCGCTGTTGCGGCGGCGGTTCGACTATATGGACGCCGCCGCCCGCATCAAGCCCGAGCGCGGCGCGGTGCGCGACGAAGCGCGCAAGGCGCAGGTGATCGCGCAGGCGCGCGACGAGGCCGAGCGGCTGCGCCTGCCCGGCGATGCGATCGCGGCGATGTGGGAGACGCTGGTCGAGGCATCGATCGCATACGAACTCGCGGCGTTCGACGCGCGGTGAGCAGAATGAGGGCGCGATGCCCTTGGTCTTGATGATCGTCCGTCATTGCGAGCGTAGCGAAGCAATCCAGGGCGTCCTGATCAGGCGCTAAATTGCCTTGCCGCACGCGCAATGGCGAAAAACGCTCGCGCCATCACGACCTTACGACGACGATTGGCTCAAACCTTCGCGGCGTAGATCATCCGCCCCGGCCCGAGCCGTTCGAACACTTCGGTCAACTCGTTCTCGCCAACTGCGAAGCAACCCTGACTACGCCCAAGCATCCCGCGCTCGCGGATCATGTCCGGGTTGGCGTACCACGCCGCATGGACGACGATCGCGCGGTCCAGCGCATTGTTGTTGGTCGCGTCCAGCCCGAGCAGCCGCTGCGAGCGCCCGTGCTTGCCGACATAATAATCGGCGGTCGCGAACGCGCCTTCGCACGACGCATTGGAGCCGTTGGCGTTCGAGAAACGCTGCAGATAGCCGGTGTGCGCCGGGTCGGAGCCGCTGCCATGCGCGACCAGCTTCGACACGGTGCGCCCGTCCTCCAGATTAATCAGGTGGAAGCGCGGCGCGCTCGACCCCGTCGAGAAATCCGCCACCGCGATCCGGTCGCGCTTGGCGATGCGGCTGCCATGCTGCTCAAGCGCCGCCAGCGCCCGCTTGAGCAGTCGCGGGTTGACCCCCGGTGCATCGATCGCCGGCGGCACCGTGGCGGTCGCCACCGCAGGCTGCGTGACCGGCGTGGCCGATGGGTGGAAGAAATCGTCCGGGATCAGCGATTCAGGCGTGCCGCGACGTGCGCGGTCGCGCATGCCGGCCGAGACCGCCCCCGGGATCATCAAGGCGCCGACGAACAATCCGCCGGTCTTCAGCAAAGCACGGCGCGACGCGACCGTATCCTGCGACTGCATCATGAGTAACGTAAATCCCCAACCCAGTCCCAGCGATGTAGCATGGAACGAGTTAATTATCGTCAACGTTAACCGCTGTTTGTACCGCGCAGAGGTGCATTTGCCGCAGATGTCGAACGCTTCGTCGCCCGGCACCGAAACGGTTTCGCTGCGTTGATTGATCGACGGGTGCCGGATCGGCCGGCTGCCACAATGAAAGTCTGAAAGCCATCGCCATGCGCCGAATCGCTCCATTTCTTCTCGCTGCACTGCTGACGACCGGCGCTGCCACGTCGGCGCATGCCGATGGGGCGGAGGCGCTGGCGATCACCGAGGCGGCGGCGACCCTGCCGCCCAATCGCTTCGTCTGGACCGCGGCGGCGGATGGGCCGGGGCGGGTCAGCGTGCTGATCTCGATCCCCGACCAGCGCGCCTATGTGTTCCGCGGGCAGCAACTCGTCGCCGCCTCGTCGGTGTCGACCGGCGCCGACGATCGGCCGACCCCGACCGGCACTTTCACGATCCTGCAGAAGAAGGCGCAGCATCGCTCGAACCTGTACGACGATGCGCCGATGCCGTTCATGCAGCGGCTGACGTGGGACGGCGTTGCCCTGCATGCCGGGCGCAATCCCGGCTTTCCCGCCTCGCACGGCTGCATTCGACTGCCGACCGCCTTCGCGAAGAAGTTGTTCACCGTGACGCAGCTCGGCGCCACGGTCGAGGTCACCGACGAAGCCTATGTCGCCGGGGCGTTCCTGCCGAGCGGCGACGCAGAGGACACCGCCCGTGCCAACGAATATGCCAGCCGCTAGGCGGTCACCGCCGCAGCCACGTCCATAAAGGATTGGCCGGGTCCGACAGCAATTTGATCGTCAGCGCGATGGACATGACGACCAGCAGCAGCCGCACGCCCTTGCCGCCGAAGCGCAGCGCCGCCCACGCGCCGCACTGATTGCCCGCGACGTTCGCCGCGGCCATCGCGCCGCCAAGTAGCCACAGCACCTTCCCGCCCGCGATCATTGCGGCCAGCGCGGCGATGTTCGTCGCCAGATTGAGGAACTTGGTATTGGCGATCGCGCGCACCAGCCCGAGCCCGCCCAGCGCAACCAGCGCGGTCGTCAGGAACGATCCGGTCCCGGGCCCGAAAAAGCCGTCGTAAAATCCCAGCATTGTGGTCACCCCGGTCAGCCCGGTGCGTCCCAGCCGCGCATGACGATCGGACTCGCTCATCGGTGGTGCGAGCAGGAAATACAGCGCCATCGCGATCAGCAGCACCGGCACGAACGCGGCCAGAAAGCGTGGATCGACATGCTGTACCGCCACCGCACCCGCGACCGAGCCCCCGAACGCACCTGTTGCGGGCAGGGCGAAGCGGCGCAGATCGACATGGCCGGCGCGCCAGAAGGTGAGAAACGCCGACCCGGTGCCGACCGCACTCTGCAACTTGTTGGTCGCCAACGCAGAAACCGGCGGGACGCCCGCGGCGAGCAGCGCCGGAATCGTCAGCAACCCGCCGCCGCCGGCCAGCGCATCGATCGTTCCGGCGACGAACGCGACGAGGACGAGGAAAGCGAAGATATCGGGGGCGAGGTGCATCGCCGCCGACCTATGCGGCTTTGCCGCGCATCGCCAGCCCGCTAGACCAGGCTCATGCGGAACATCGTCATTCTCACCGGCGCAGGCATCTCCGCCGAAAGCGGTATCGCCACCTTCCGCGGCCCAGGCGGGCTGTGGGAAGGGCACCGGGTCGAGGATGTGTGCACGCCCGCGGCGCTCGCGCGCGATCCGGCGCTGGTCCACCGCTTCTACGATCTGCGGCGCGCGGCGCTGTCCAAAGTCATACCCAATCGTGCGCATGAGGCGCTGGCGCGGCTCGATCGTGAGTGGAGAGGGGAGCTGTTGATCGTCACGCAAAATGTCGATGACCTGCACGAGCGCGCAGGGGCGCAGCGAATGCTGCATATGCATGGCGAATTGCGCTCGGCGCTCTGCGCGGCGTGTGGAGCGCGCTTCTCTTGGAGCGACGCGCTGCCGCCGGGCACCGTCTGTCCGGCGTGCGGGGCCGCAGCGCTGCGCCCCGACATCGTGTTCTTCGGCGAAATGCCGTACGAGATGGAGCGGATCGACGACGCTTTGTCGCGCGCCGATCTGTTCGTGTCGATCGGAACGTCGGGCGCGGTCTATCCGGCGGCGGGCTTCGTCCAGCTGGCCCGGCGATACGGTGCGGCGACGCTGGAGCTGAACCTCGATCCTTCGGAGGGCAGTGCGTGGTTCGATGACACGCGGCTCGGGCCGGCGGGCACGCTGGTGCCGGCGTGGGTCGATGAAATGCTGTCAGCCGACCTGGCGTCTTCCCGGACTTGATCCGGCACACTGCTTCTCGCCGGCGCTCGGCGGAAAGCGGGAACTCGGATCAAGTCTTTGACGACGTAACTATTTCGATGCGCCGCGTCCGCGCCGCTCGCCGCGGCGTTCCTTGCGAACCGTTTTCGCATGTGCCCGCGCGCGCGCCTTTTTTTCCTCACGGGTCGGCGGCAGCTTGACGTCGAGCGGCATCATGTCCCCCGCCATCACTTCGAAGCCGAGGCTCGCGAGGCTCTCGCTGAAGTGCGTGGGCAGCTCTGCGGTGACGTCGATCTCGCCGCCATCGGGGTGATCGACGCGGATGCGGCGCGCATGGAGATGCATCTTGCGGCTGATATTGCCGGTCAAAAATGCCGCCGGGCCACCATATTTGCCGTCTCCGACGATCGGATGCCCGATCGCGGCCATATGGACGCGCAATTGGTGCGTGCGCCCGGTGAACGGCTGCAACTCGACCCAGCAGGCGCGATTGCCGGCGCGCTCGATCACGCGATAGCGGGTCCGCGCCGGCTGACCGTTCTCCTCGTCGACGTGCATCTTCTCGCCGCCGGTGCCGGGTTGCTTGGCGATCGGCAGCTCGATCATCCCGTCGTCGATCGACGGGACGTCGACCACCAGGGCCCAATAGATCTTCTTGGCGGTGCGGCTCGAAAAGCTCTTTGCGAACGCCGCGGCAGCGCGTGCGCTGCGCGCCACCAGCAGCGCGCCCGACGTATCCTTGTCGAGTCGATGGACCAGCTTCGGCCGACCCTCCGCCTCATATTGCAGTGCGTCGAGCAGCCCGTCGACATGCTGGACGGTCTTGGTGCCGCCCTGCGTCGCGAGGCCCGGCGGCTTGTTGAGCACCAAAGCGGCAGCGTCCTTGTGGATCACCAGCTCGCGCGCGAACGCCGCCTCGTCCTCGCTGAGCGGCGGACGCTCGCGCTTCGGGCGTTCCTCGGCACGCTCGGGCTCGGGCGGCGGAACGCGCAGCACTTGCCCGGCCTGGATACGGTCGCCCGGGCCGACGCGCGCGCCATCGACACGCAACTGGCCGGTGCGCGCCCATTTGGCGACGGTCGTAAAGCTGGTGTCGGGCAGATGCCGCTTGAACCAGCGGTCGACGCGGATGCCGTCGTCGTCATAGCCGACGGTGAACTGGCGGACGGCGTCGTTCATGCCGGCACCCGTGCGATGGCAAGTCCGGCGAACAGCGCGACGATCGCACCGGCCACCGATAGCAGGACGTAGGAAAGCGCGGTTGCCAGCGCGCCACGCTCGATCATGCCGACAACGTCGAGCGCGAACGAGGAAAAGGTGGTGAAGCCGCCGAGTACGCCGATGCCGAGCAACAGCCGCCACGTCTCACCACTCGCGCTGGCGTTGCGCGCCAGCACGCCGACGAGCAGGCCCATCAGCAGCCCGCCGACGATATTGACGGTCAGCGTGCCCCACGGCCAACCGGAACCGAGCGCGTGCGTCATCGCGCGTCCGGTCAGAAAGCGTGCGCCGGAGCCGATCGCGCCGCCCGCCATGACAAGAAACAGGGAGTTCATCGCCGCGCCCTATCGTGTTTCGGCGCGCAAGGGAAATCAGCCGTGTGCGCTGGTCGAGAACAGGTTCATCACCAGCACCCCGGTGACGATCAGTGCCATTCCGACGAGCGCCGCGGTGTCGAGTTGCTGTCCATGCCACAGCCACGCCACCGTGGTGACGAGGATGATCCCGACCCCGGACCAGATCGCATAAGCGATGCCGGTCGGCAGCGTCCGTAGCGTCAACGACAGAAAATAGAAGGCGATACCGTACCCGACGACCGTCACCAGCGTCGGTAACGGCCGCGTGAACCCGTCCGACTCTTTCAGCGCCGACGTGGCGGTGACTTCGGCGATGATCGCGACCAGCAGGAGAAGATAGGCCATGTGCGGCCTTGTCGCGGGTTACGTAGGGCTTGGCGAGCCGCTATGCGTGTCTTGCTCTTGCAGGACACCGGGTGAGGGGCCATGTTCGCGCCATGCTGAACCTGATTTCGATCGCCATCGGCCTGGTCGCGCTCCTGCTCGGGATCGTGCCGTTCCTGCCGTTTCTCGCCTGGGGCTATTGGTTCGTGATCCCGATCGCAGTGGTCGGCGCGGCGATCGGTGCGCTGTCGTCGCACAATAGCGGGCGAAATCTGAACCTCGTGCTGATCCTGATCTTCGGGCTTCGCCTGATGCTGGGTGGTGGGCTGATCTGATTGCCGCCCGTCACTGCAAGCGTAGCGAAGCAATGACGGTTTCAGGCGGAGCGCCCGGCACGCAGCCGGGCGCCCTCGCTTAGCGGCAGACCACCTGCCCGCGATCGACCTGCTGACCGAGCAACGCGCCGCCGCCCGCGCCGATCAGCGTGCCGAGCAGTCGAGACCCACCGCCAGCGATGATATTGCCGAGCGCGCCCCCGGCCAGACCACCGACGATCAGCCCGGTCGTGCCGTCGTTGCGGCGGCAATAGTAGCGCCCGTCGTTGCCGCGGTAGATACGGTCGTTGCGCGTCAGCGCGCGCTGCCGATAATAACGCCCGTCGCGATAGTAGCGATCGGCGTAATAGCGGCGCTGGCCGGGCTCGAGCCGGTTGTAATCGTAGCGCCCTGACTGGCGCCAGTCGCGCAGCCGGTCGTTGCGATCGCGACGCGCATCGCGGACGTTGTCGCGATATTCGCGGCGAGCATCGCGCACCTCGCGACGCGAGTCCGCATCGCGCAGGTCTTCGCGATATTCCTGCCGCGCGTCGCGGACGTCCTCGCGATATTCCCGGTTTGCTTCGCGCGGGCGTTGCGCCGCTGCCGGGGTGACCGACAGCGACGTCAGCGCAGTAGCCCCGAGCACTGCCGCCATGATGATACGCATCACATCTCTCTTTCGCTTGATCAGAGTTGGGTCTGAACGACGGCGGAGTGCGGCGGTTGCGTGAACCCAGGACTACTTGGCGTTCACTTTCAGGACATTATTGCTCCAGCTGGTGCGTCAGGCTGATCTCGGTGTTCAGCAACTTCGACACCGGGCAGTTCGCCTTGGCCTCTTCGGCGATCCGGGCGAACTCTTCCTGCTCGATGCCGGGCACCTTCGCCTTCAGGTCGAGCTTCGACGAGGTGATCGTGAAGCCGTCGCCATCCTTGTCGACGGTGACGCGCGCGTTGGTTTCCAGCGTGCCGTCGTTATAGCCGGCGCCGGCCAGTGCAAAGCTGAGCGCCATCGTGAAGCAGCTGGCGTGTGCCGCGGCGATCAGTTCCTCCGGGTTGGTGCCCGGCCCGTCCTCGAACCGCGATCCGAAGCCATAGCGCGTGTCCTTCAGCACGCCCGACTGGGTCGAGGTCCAGCCGTTGCCGTCCTTGCCGAAACCTTCGTAGCGCGCCGATCCGCTGCGGGTGGGCATGTCCTGCTCTCCTTGTCACACGAAAATGGGCGCGATCCGTGTCCCGGATCGCGCCCCACAAACGTCCATCGGCGCATAAAGGCGCACCGACTGTGCTATTTTCGGATCATCAGCGGCACTGGCGCTTGCCGCTACGCTCGATTTCGCGACCCGCCAGCGCACCGCCGACGCCGCCCAGCACGGTACCCAGCGTCCGGTCGCCGCGCGTGTCGATCGTGCGGCCCAGCAAGCCACCCGCGACCGCGCCGACCACCAGCCCGGTGGTGCCGTCGGGCTTGCGGCAGCGCAGGCGGCCATCGTTTCCGCGCCATTCGCGATACTTGTAGCGGCGCTGCGCATCGGCATCGACCGTCGTGGCCATCAGGGTAGGGGCGACCATCGCCGCGGCGCCGAAAGCGAGCATGAGCTTACGCATGTAACATTCGCCCGTTCATTCAATCGTGATGCAACCGAAACGTCCCTCTTTTAGCGCAGTTGCATGAACCTGTAACAACATCGCATTCATCCCGGGACAACTGACGGCCAGTCCCGGACACGGCGATAGCCGCGTCCTCTAGCGGTAAGCAACATCGGTGTTCGAACCTCCCGTTCCAGCGCAGCACGCAGCCGTAAAAGTTGCAATGTCAGCACGTTGGCGCCTGGATCGGAACGCAAACCAAACAGTGCCTGATGACGCTGCGGTCGGGCGACGGCCCGGTTGCAATGCTGCGCCAGCATGTCGAGAAGCGCAGAGTCGCGCGGGAGCAGCTCATTGCGCCTGGCGGTGTGTCGACCGGCGTAGCGTGAAACTCGGTGGATGAAAGTCGGTATTTCGACGCTGGCGCTTAGTTGAAGGGATGTGACATTGCGCACCCGCAGCGGGCGTGTAGAGGGCGAGCGATGGATTGGGACCCGACCACGATCACGCGCTATCTGCTGGAAACGCCCGCGGTGGCCGGGCACGGCGGGCGGCTTGGCCAGCGCTATCACGCGCATGGCGATGATTGGGTCGAGGTCGCGCAGCCGTGGCACGCCGATCTGGTCGGTGACGAGGAGAGCGGGGTGATCGCGTCCGGTCCGATCATTGCGCTCATGGACATCGCGACCAGCCTGGCGGTGTGGCACCGCGTCCGCGGCTTCGTCGCGCATGCCACGCTCGACCTGCGCATCGACTATCTGCGCCCGGCGCGCCCGCATCGGATCGTGATCGGGCGCGGCGAGTGTCTGCGCATCACGCGCTCGATCGCGTTCACGCGCGGGATCGCGCATGATGGCGACCCGGACGACCCGGTCGCGCATGTCGCGGCCACGTTCATGGCGACCGCCGGCCATTATCCGCGGGTCGGGTCATGAGCCTGCCGCCTTACGCCCGGTTGCTCGGCGTGACGCTGGAGCTGGTCGACGACCTGCCCGAGATCGTGATGCCGTTCGGTCGGCATGTGGTCGGGCGGCCCGGCTTTCTGCAGGGCGGAGCGATCGCCGGATTGCTGGAGGTCGCGTCGGTGGCGGCGCTGCGGCACGCGCTGGCCGGCGAGACGACGCGGATCAAGCCGATTAACGGAACGGTCGATTTCGTGCGCGGCGGGCGCGACCACGTGACGCGCGCGGCGGGCGAGATCACGCGGCTCGGTTCGCGCGTCGCCACCGTCACCGCGGTCGCATGGCAGGACGATCGCGCGCGGCCGATCGCGAGCGCGCGGATGAACTATCTGATCGAGCGCGCCGGCGGATGACGCCGCCGATCGATCCGGTCGTGCTCCTGCCGGCATTCGCGCCGTGGCTGGACGTGGCGGGACTGGCGGTCTTCGCCGCATCGGGTGCGCTGGCAGCGGCGCGGCGCGCGCAGACGCCCGTGACGCTGGCGTTTTTCGCGCTGATTACCGGGGTAGGCGGCGGGACGGTGCGCGACCTTTTGATCGGCGCGCCGGTGTTCTGGGTCCATGACTCGCGGGTGGCGGCGGTGTGCCTGTTGATGGCCGGGGTGATCTGGATCACGCCCGAGCGCTGGTGGCGCGGAGCGGCGCTGGACTGGTTCGATGCCGTCGGACTGGCGGCCTATGCGGTTTACGGCGCGGCCAAGGCGCTGAGTTATGGCGTGCCGCCGCTGCCGGCGGCGCTGATGGGGGTGGTGACCGGGTGCGTCGGCGGGATCATCCGCGACGTGCTGGCGGGCGAGCCGTCGATCCTGATGCGCCCCGAATTGTACGTGACTGCCGCGGCGCTGGCGGCGGGCTGCTACGTGGGGCTGCGCGAGCTGGGGATGGTGCCGTGGCATGCGGCAGTAATCGCGGCGGTCGCCGGGTTCGCATTGCGCGCTGCGGCGATCCGCTTCAAGCTGGCGTTGCCGGCCTATGGGGAGGGGTAGACACGTGTCGTGCCTGCGTAGGCAGGTGCCCATATCTTTACCGTACTGATGCACCATCTGTCACAAGGTGCGAAAAGCGATGGCCCCCGGCCTGCGCAGGCGACGCAACGTAGTCGGAACAATCAGGCGCTCAGAACGCCGGTTCTTCGCCCGGCTTTTCCGCGACGTGGATGCCGCACTCGACCTTGTCCCACCCGCGCCAGCGCCCGGCGCGCGGGTCTTCGCCCGGGCGGACCTTCGACGTGCACGGCGCGCAGCCGATCGACAAATAGCCCTGCGCCTCCAGCGGATGACGCGGTAGATCGTGTTCGGCGAAATAGCCGTCGAGCATGTCTTTCGACCAGTCGGCGAGCGGATTGATCTTCAACCGGCCTTCATCCTCCTCGAATCTCGGCAGTGCCTTGCGGGTCTTCGCCTGGAAGCCCTTGCGCCCCGATATCCACGACGGGAACGGCAGCAGCGCACGGCGCAGCGGCTCGACCTTGCGCAGCTCGCAGCAGCCGTCGGGATCGTAGGACCAGCGCAGCCCCTTCTCGTCCTTCAGCCGCAGCAGCCGTGGATCCGGTCGGAACACGCGCAGGTCGGTCAGCCCGAGCCGCTCGGACAGTTCGTCGCGATAGGCCAGGGTCTCGCCGAACATCTTCTGCGTGTTGGTGAAGATCACCGGCACGTCGCGGTCGACCGCCGCGATCATGTGCAGGAGCACCGCCGATTCGGCACCGAACGACGATACTGCGGCGATCCGGCCCGCCAGTTCGCCGGTTAGCAACTCGCGCAGCATGTCGGGCGCGGGAACGCCCTCGAACCGCTCCTGCATGGCCGCGGCATCGGCGGCCGTGAAGGCGGGACGGACATCGATGACGTCGAGATCGTGCAGGGGAAGATCGTGGGCGGGCTCACCCATGACGCAATTTCCACACCGGGACGGTCGCGTCGGCAGCCTTCTGGTACACGTGATCGTAGCGCTCCAGCGAGCGTTTAAGCACGACCGGATCGACGGCGGCATGCGGCGCAAAGGCGTCGAAGCCGCAGCGGCGCATCAGCGGGATCTGGTCGACCAGCACGTCGCCCTCGGCGCGCAGCTCGCCGGTATAGCCCGCCTCACGCAGGATCCGCGCGACCGAATAGCCGCGCCCGTCGCGAAAGGTCGGGAACGATACCTCGACCAGCGCGATCCGGCCGAGATGCGGGATTAGCGCGCGCGCATCGTCGCCGGGCTCGATCCGCACCGCCGTCGCATTCGACTGTCCGGCGAGGAAGGCGTCAAGCGTCACCGCCGGCTCTTCATGCGTGGCACCGTCGCGGAAGCGCAAATGCGCGCGGTCGTCGATCAGGTCGACCTCGAACGCATCAACCATAAATTGCCTCCTTGAACGGCTGCATGCCGACGCGGCGATAGGTGTCGACGAACCGCTCGCCGGTTTCGCGGATGCGGACATAGGTGTCGGTAACGCGCTCGATCGCATCGACCACGCCGTCCTCGTCGAAGCCGGGGCCGGTGATCTTGCCGAGCGACACGTCCTCCGCGCCCGAGCCGCCGAGCAGGAGCTGGTAATTCTCGGTGCCCTTCCGGTCGACGCCGAGAATGCCGATGTGCCCGGCGTGATGGTGGCCACAGGCGTTGATGCAGCCGCTGATCTTCAGCTTCAGCTCGCCCAGATCGCGCTGGCGGCCGAGATCGGCGAAGCGCTGCCCGATTTTCTGCGCCAGCGGGATCGAGCGCGCGTTGGCGAGTGCGCAATAATCGAGCCCCGGGCAGGCGATGATGTCGCTGATCAGGTCGAGGTTCGCGTCTGCCAGTCCGGCCTCGGTCAACGCTTCCCACACCGCCTTCAAATCGGCGATGCGGACGTGCGGCAGGACGATGTTCTGCGCATGGGTCACGCGCAACTCGTCGAAGCTGTAGCGCTCGGCGAGATCGGCCATGACATCGATCTGCTCGGCGGTAGCGTCGCCGGGGATGCCGCCGATCGGCTTGAGCGAGATGGTGACGATCGCATGACCGGGCTGCTTATGGGGGCGCACGTTCTGGTCGAGCCACACTGCGAAGTCCGGATCGCTGCGATCCGCAATCACGCCATCATCGGCCGCGAACGCAGGCGCGGCGAACATCGCGCTGATCCGCGCCAGTTCGGCGGCGGGCGGATCGATGCCGAGCTGGCGGACCTGCGCGAACTCCTCCTCCACTTCGGCGCGATATCGATCCGCGCCGAGTTCGTGGATCAGGATCTTGATCCGCGCCTTGTAGATATTGTCGCGCCGGCCGTAGCGATTGTAGACGCGCAGGCACGCTTCCAGATAGCTCATGAGTTGATCGGCGGGGATGAACTCCTTGATCTCCGGCGCGATCATGGGGGTACGGCCCATCCCGCCGCCGACGAACACCTTTGCCCCCAGCACGCCGTCACGCTCGAGCAATTGCAGCCCGATATCATGGAGCCGCATCGCCGCGCGGTCCTCGTCGGCCGCGATCACTGCGATCTTGAACTTGCGTGGCAGGTACGTGAATTCTGGGTGGAAGGTGCTCCACTGGCGCAGCAATTCCGCGAACGGGCGCGGATCGGTGACTTCGTCGGCGGCAGCGCCCGCGAACTGGTCCGAGCTGATGTTGCGGATGCAATTGCCGCTGGTCTGGATCGCGTGCATCTCGACCGTCGCCAGCTCGGCCAGAATGTCGGCGGCGTCCTCCAGCTTGATCCAATTATACTGGATGTTCTGACGGGTGGTGAAATGGCCGTAGCCACGGTCGTACTTGCGCGCGACATGCGCCAGCATCCGCATCTGCCCGCTGTTGAGCGTCCCGTACGGCACAGCAACGCGCAGCATATAGGCGTGGAGCTGGAGATAGAGCCCGTTCATCAGCCGCAGCGGCTTGAACTGATCCTCGCTCAGCTCGCCCGACAGCCGCCGTCGGCATTGATCGCGGAATTCCTCGACGCGGGCGTCGACGATCGACTGATCATATTCGTCGTACTTGTACATCGTTTCTTCCTCGATCCCCGCGCGGCGGCGGGGAGGGTTCAGATCACCCAGCTGCCGACGTCGGCATCGGCGGGCTTGCGCGTCAGGTCGAGGCGGACCGTCGGGCCGAGCGCGCGGATCCGGTCCTTGATATGCGCGGGGCGCGGACCGTCGGGGGTTTCGCTCGCCTCGATCACATAGGGGACGTTGACGCGCAGCGCGGCTTCTTCCTCACGCGCGATCGCCTCGGCGCGCTCGCCGGCGTCGACGGCATCGGCGATGTGGCGCGACCAGTCGCGGCCGGTCCACCAGACCACGTCGCCGCTCGCCAGATCGTTGCCGGTCACCAGCCTCATGCCATCGTCTCCGCCACCTTCGCATAGCCCGCCAGCCGGTTCTCGGCGTCGGACAATTCCACCACTTCGCCGACGACGATGATCGCCGGGCTCGCCACCCGCTCGCGCGTGACCATCGCCCCCAGATCGGCAAGCAACGTGCGAAGCGCGCGATGGCCGGGCAGCGTGCCCTTTTCGAGCACCGCGACCGGCATGTCGGGCGCGACGCCATCGGCCATCAATTTGTCGGCGATCGCCTCGGCGGTCGCGACGCCCATGTAGATCACCAAGGTGCGGCCCTGCCCGGCGAGCCCCGACCAGTCCTGATCGGTCAGCCCCTTGCACTGGCCGGCGACGAAGGTGACCGCCGAGCTGTGGTCGCGATGCGTCAGCGGCAGCATCGCCTCGGCGGCGCAGCCGAGCGCGGCCGACACGCCCGGGATCACCTCGACCGCCAGCCCGGCGGCGCGCACCGCCTCGACCTCTTCGCCGCCGCGCCCGAAGATGAACGGATCGCCGCCCTTCAGCCGGACGACCACGCTGCCGGCCATCACATGCGCGACGATCAGGGCGTTGATCGCCTCCTGCGGCAGAGTGTGGCGCGCGCGGCGCTTGGCGACCGAGATGCGATGCGCCGAGGCCGGGGCGAGCTCGAGGACGCGTGGGTCGATCAGCCCGTCGTGGACAACCACATCGGCGCAGCGCAGTGCCTCTACTGCACGGACCGTGAGCAGGCCGGGGTCGCCGGGGCCGGCCCCCACGAGGATGACGCGGCCGCGCGCGTCGGGATCAAGAAGCGTCGCCATGATGGCATCGCACATGGGGCAGGGGAGCAGACGGTGCAATCGAGCGATGCTTGGCGGTGGCGTAGGATTGGTTTTGTGGTGATTGTGCCGGGCGAGCCAAGCCCCTTTGTCATTCCCGCCTGCGCGGGCCTGACGAACTGGCGCTTTAATGCCTCGCCGCATGAACCTTATGCATCACCAGCGCGATCACGCCGCCGACGACCAGTCCGACCACCCCCGCGATCCCCGCGCTGACCAGCCAGCCGAGCGCCCCGCCGCCGGCGCCTTCGGCGAGATGGTGGACGAACTCGGCGGGAGCCGGGACGCCGACGTCGGCGGCATTGTGGATCAGCAAATCGCCGCCGACCCACAGCATTGCTGCAGTGCCAACCACGGTCAGCACCTGTATCAGCACCGGTACGCCCTTCACCAGCCCGCGCCCGATCGCCTGCGCCGCCGCGGACGGTCGCCGCGCCAGATACAGGCCGACGTCGTCCGCCTTCACGATCAGCGCCACGACGCCGTACACGCCCGCGGTGATCAGGACCGCGACGAGCGCCAGCGTCACTGCCTGCGTCAGCAGCGGCTGGTCGGACACCTCGCGCAGCGCGATCACCATGATCTCCGCCGACAGGATGAAGTCGGTACGGATCGCGCCCGACACCTTCTGCTTTTCCAGCGCGACGGGGTCGGTCAACACCGCTTCTTCGTCCGCGCCATGCCCGCCGGACACCGCCTCGATCACCTTTTCCGCGCCCTCGAAGCACAGGAACGCGCCGCCCAGCATCAGCAACGGCGCGAGCGCCCAGGGCGCGATCGCGCTCAGGATCAACGCGGCCGGCAGCAAGAACAGCAGCTTGTTGCGGATCGAGCCGAGCGCGATCTTGCCGATGATCGGCAGCTCGCGCTTCGGCGACAGGCCAACGACATAGCGCGGGGTGACCGCGGTATCGTCGATCACCACACCCGCCGCCTTCGTGCCGGCCTTGGCGGCGGCCGCGCCGACGTCGTCGAGCGACGCCGCGGCCAGCCGGGTCAGTCCGGCGATGTCGTCGAGCAGCGCGACCAGTCCGCTTGCCATTGTTTCTCGATCCTTATTCGGGGTCAGGCGTCGGCGAGGCCGATGCCGATCGTCGCGCGCGCCGCCTCGGCCTCGTTCGAGACGACCGGGTAGGCGCAATAATCGGCGGCGTAATAGGCGCTGGGGCGATGATTGCCCGACCAGCCGATTCCGCCGAACGGAGCCGACGAGGATGCGCCGTTGGTCGGGCGGTTCCAGTTGACGATCCCGGCGCGCGCGCCCGCCCAGAAGCGGTCGAACAGCGCCGGGGTCTGGCTGATCAGCGAGGCCGAGAGGCCGTAGCGGGTGTTGTTCGCCTCCGCGATCGCGCCGTCGAAGTCGTCGGCGCGGATCACCTGCAGCAAGGGGCCGAACAGCTCGATATCGGGACGGTCGCCAACATCGGTGACGTCGATGATGCCGGGCGTCACGAACGGCCGATCCTCGACCGGGCGCGCCATATGCTGGATCGGGCGACCGCCTTTCATCATCAGCGCGAGGAAGCTCTCGGTCAGGCCGTCGGCGGTGTCGTTGTCGATCACCGGGCCCATGAACGGCTGCGGATCGTCGTGCGGCGCACCGACGATCAGCCGGCGGGTGAGCGACGCCAGCTCGGCAAGCAGCGGTTCTGCCAACGATTCCTGCACGATCAGCCGCCGCGCGGCGGTGCAGCGCTGCCCGGCGGTGGTGAAGGCGGACTGGACGATCAATACCGCGGCGGCGTGCAGGTCGGGCGTGTCCCACACCAGGATCGGGTTGTTGCCGCCCATCTCCAGAGCGAGGATCTTCTCGGGCTTTTCGGCGAAGGCGCGGTTGAGCGCGATCCCGGTGCGTGCCGAGCCGGTGAACAGCAGACCGTCGATCCCGTCATGCGCGGCCAGCGCGCGGCCTTCGTCGGGGCCGCCGATCACCAGCCGCAGCGTTTCGGCGGGCACCCCGGCGGCGTGGAAGCAATCAACCAGAAACGCGCCGGTCGCCGGGGTTTTCTCGGACGGTTTGAAGACGATGGCGTTGCCCGCAATCAGCGCGGGGACGATGTGGCCGTTGGGCAGATGTGCCGGGAAATTATAGGGGCCGAGCACGGCGAGCACGCCATGCGGCTTGTGGCGAAGCGCCATGCGCGTGTTCATCGGCGCGTCGAGCCGGCGCTGGGCGGTACGCTCGGCATAGGCGCTGACCGAGATGTCGACCTTGGCAGCGACGGTGTCGACCTCGGTGCGCGCTTCCCACAAGGGCTTGCCGGTCTCGCGCGCGATCAGGTCGGCGAACGCATCGGCGCGCTGGCGAACGACGTTGGCGAAGCGGCGCAAGGTTTCGATGCGGAACGACAAGGACTTGGCCGCCCACGGCACGAAGCCGGCGCGCGCCGCCGCGACCTCGGCATCGACGTCGCTCGTCTCCGCACGCCACAATTCCGCGCCGGTGGCGGGTTCGAAGGAGATCAGCTCAGCCATGCCGCTGGTCTTAGCCGTAACTTTCATCAGGGCGGAAGGGGGGATCGTCAGCGCAGCGCGTCGCCCATCGCACGGATGTTGGCGATGGTTGCGCCAAACGGCCCCCAATCGTCGGCATCGGCGATCGGCGACCAGATCGCCTCGACCCGGTCGATCAGCATCGAGCACGGCTGCCCCTGCCAATAGGCATGATCGCGCGCGCGGCGGGGCGAAAAGGGCTGTAGATGTTGGCGGACCTCGTCCCACGCGGTCCCGTAAGTTTGCGGTAGCGGTTGCGCAAAGGCGTCGAAGAAGAACTGGTCGACCGGCGTGAGCGTTGCACGCAACGCACGTTCGACCGCCTGGACGAGCGCGCGATTTTCCTCCGGTGCGCGGGGCAGCCGGCCGAGCCGCCACAGCACCGCCTCGGCGATCGCGGGCTGATAATGGCCGGCGAACGCGTCGAGCGCGGCGATCAGCGGTTCGGATTCGGCGATCTGGCGGAGCGAGGAGGCGAGCTGCATCACGTCCCACAGGATCGCCTCGGGCTGGCGGCCGAAGGCGTAGAGCCCGGCGTGATCGAAGTACGCCGCGACGAACGCCGGGTCCCAGACCGGTGCGAACCGCCACGGGCCATAATCGAAGCTCTCGCCGGTGACGTTGATATTGTCGGAATTGAGCACGCCGTGGACGAACCCGGCCGCCATGTAGCGCGCGGCGAGCGTCGCGGTGCGCGCGACGACCAGCTCCAGCAGCCGGACGGGATCGTCGCTGTCCTCGCCATAGAGTTCGCGCAGCACATAGCCGGTCAGCCGGCGCAGCGCGTCCTCGTCGCGGTGATAGGCGAGCCGCTGGAACGTCCCGATGCGGATGTGCGAATGGCTGAGCCGCACCAGCACGCCGCCGCGCGTCGGCGAGGGTTCGTCGTTGCGCTCCAGCGCCTCGCCGGTCTCGATCAGCGAGAAGCTGCGCGAGGTGGGGACGTTCAGCGCCTCCAGCATCTCGGTCGCCAGCACCTCGCGCACGCCGCCCTTCAGCGTGAGCCGGCCGTCGCCGAAGCGGCTCCACGGCGTTTGCCCCGATCCCTTGGTGCCGAGATCGAGCAGCCGCCCGCGATCGTCGCGGAGCTGCGCAAAGGTAAAACCGCGCCCGTCGCCGATATCGGGATTGTACACGCGAAACTGATGCCCGTGGTAGCGCAGCGCGAGCGGCTGTTCGAGCGTGCCGGGTAGCGCCTGAAAGCGGCCGAAATGCGCAACCCATTCGGCATCGTCGAGTGTGTCGAGCCCGACCTGCGCGGCAGCGCGATCGTTGCGGAAGCGTAAGGTCGCCTGCGGAAAGCGCGCGGCGGCGACTTCGTCGTAAAAGGGATCGCCGAGCGTGGTGAGGGTACGCTCGGGGCGGTATGCTTGCGGGTCGACGGCCATGCCGCGATATGGGGGGCGGTCGGCAGGGGGCGCAAGCGATGGCGGAGTTTCGGGACATCTATTGGTGGTCGAGCGACGGGCTGCGGCTCCATGCGCGCGATTATCCGGGGGCGCAGGATGCGCCGCCGGTGCTGTGCTTGCCCGGCCTGACCCGCAACGCGCGCGACTTCGCCGAGGTCGCGCAGGCGATCGCACCGGCGCGCCGCGTGATCGCGGTCGAGTTCCGCGGGCGCGGCGAAAGCGGCTACGCCAAGGACCCGATGAGCTATGTTCCGCTGACCTATGCGCAGGACGTGGTCGCATTGCTCGACGATCAGAAGATCGACCGGTTCGTGACGATCGGCACGTCGCTGGGCGGGATCGTGACGATGCTGCTCGCCGGGCTGGCGCCCGGGCGGCTGGCGGGCGCGTTGCTCAACGACGTCGGGCCGGAGATCGAGCCGGCCGGGCTGGCGCGCATCCGCGGCTATGTCGGCAAGCCGAGCACCTATCCGACGTGGATGCACGCGGCGCGCGGGGTGCAGGAGACGAACGCCGGCGCGTATCCCGATTGGGGGATCGAGCAATGGCTGGCGATGGCCAAGCGGCTGTACCGCGTCAACTCCGCCGGGCGGATCGTGCTCGACTACGACATGAAGATCGCCGAGCCGTTCCGCCTGCCCGGCAACGAGGCGGGGCCGGACATGTGGCGCGCGCTGGCCGCGCTGGCGGGCGTGCCGGTGCTGGTGGTGCGCGGCGCGCTGAGCGATATCCTGTCCGCCACCACCGCCGAGCGGATGGTGGCGGCACTTCCCGACGCCACGCTGGTGACGGTGCCGGGGGTCGGCCATGCGCCGATGCTGGATGAGCCGGTAGTGCACCCTGCGTTGATGCACTGGCTGGCGCGGACGGGGAACCGCGTGGTGGACTGAGGCGCTGTCGGCGGGCCTCACGGCGTGCCTTTGGAGAGCCCGGCATGATCAATTCTTTCCGTCACCCCGGACGTGATCCGGGATCCCGCTTTTGCGCCGACCGAGAAGAAGCGGGGCCTCGGATCACGTCCGGGGCGACATATCATGTGGGGGTCGAGCGGCCCAATCATGGAGCGCTCGCATGACTGGTGTTCGGGATGCTCATACCGCGGTATTGCCCTTGACGGGCCGCCGCGCGGCGATCACCGGCGGGACGACCGGGATCGGTCGTGCGATCGCGCGTCTGCTCGCGGCCGAAGGCGCGACGGTGTTCATCGGCGGCACCGATCAGGCGCATCTCGACGAGGCGCTGACCGATATCCGTGCGGTCGGCGCGTGCGAGGGCGCGCTGCACGATCTGTCCGATCCCGACAATGTCGGGGCGTTCCTGTCCGCGGCCGACGCGGCGCTGGGTGGCTATGATATCGTCGTTGCCAATGCGGCGGAGGCGGCGTCGGGGCTGACCGAGATGGACGAAGCAGCGGTGCGCCACGCGATCTCGCTCAATTTTACGCATTATCTGCTGCTCGCGCACCGCGCCGCCGCGACGATGGCGCCCGGCGGCGATATCGTGATGATCGGCTCGACCAGCGCTTATGTGCTCGGGCCGCATTCGACCGTCTATGCGGCGATCAAATACGGATTGCAGGGCTTCTCGATCGCGTTGCGCCGCGAGCTGGGCGGCAAGGACATACGCGTCGCTTTGGTCGAGCCGGGCAAGACCGGGTCCGACATGCAGATGCCCGACATCAGCCCCGAGGCGCAGCGCGAACAGAGCGAGGCGGGGACGATGCTGCGCGCCGAGGACATCGCGGTCGGCGTCCACTATCTGCTGACCCAGCCGCGCCGCACCGTGATCCAGCGGCTGACGATCAGCCCGCGCGTGCAGGAGGAGGAATGATGGCGGACTGGCCCCATGACGCACTGGTGCTGACGCCGCACGACATCGATCTGTCGCGCTCGCCGCTGGCCGGGAAGATCGACGCCGAAACCTATGTGCTCGGCGCATTCAATCCCGGCATGACGCGGCTGCCGAACGGCAATCTGTTGCTGATGGTGCGCGTGGCCGAGGCGCTGCGTCATCCGATCCGCGAACAGCAGGTTCATGCGATCCGCTGGCACGACGGCGGCTATGTGCTCGACGCCTGGCCGCTGTCGCTGGTCGACACCTCCGACCCGCGCAAATTCATGATGCGCGGAGCTGGGTGGAAGGTGATGGCGCTGACCTCCCTGTCGTGGCTGTTGCCGGTCGAGCTGGACGCCGAGGGGCGCAACGTGGTGGCGATCCATTACGATCGCGCGATCGCGCCGCGTACCGATTACCAATGTTATGGCGTCGAGGATGCGCGGATCACCCGCGTCGAAGGGCGCTATTACATGACGACATGCTCGGTCAGCCCCGAGCGGCATTCGACGACGCTCTACACCAGCGACGACGCGCTCGACTGGACGCTGGAGGGGATCGTTCTGGACCATCAGAACAAGGACATGCTGATCTTCGAGGGGAAGATCGCGGACAAGTTCTGTGCGCAGACGCGGCCGCTCGGCGACCTGTATTTCGCCTATCCGCCCGACTCCGAATGGCGCGCGGGGCCGTCGATCAATCTCGCGACCTCACCTGATGCCTTGCACTGGAAGCCGTACGACAAGCCCGGCATCCGCCCGCACGCGCAGACGATGGCGACCGCGCGGATGGGCGGCGGTGCGCCGCCGGTGCTGACAGAGGTCGGCGGACAGCAGGGCTGGTTGTCGCTGTGGCACGGGGTCGAGCCGTCGGGCGTGGTCGGCATCTACCGGACGTATTGGACGTTGCTTGATCGCGACGATCCGTCCCGCACGCTGGCGACCGATCATGCGCCGCTGCTGGAGCCGGTGCCGGCGCTGCTCAAGCCGCTGGAGGATCTGCTGTATGTGACCGACGTGGTGTTCACGACCGGGATCGCGGACGGCGGCGATCACTGGGTGGTGGCGAGCGGCGAGGCCGATCTCGCGTGCCGGATCACGCATGTGCCAAAGCACCGGATCGGGTAATCGTCGTCTGTCATCCGTCATTGCGAGCGTAGCGAAGCAATCCAGGGCGTCCTGGTCCGGCCCTGGATTGCTTCGCTACGCTCGCAATGACGGCGGACACGAAAAGGCCCGGAGCGCGCATGCGCCCCGGGCCTTTCATCATCACGCCGCCGAAGCGGCGCGACGGTTCGGATCAGTTGCTGTCCGAATCGTCGTTGTCGTCGACGGCGATCACGACGCCGGCAGCGACCACCGCCGCGGCGAGGACGAGGCCGACGATCGCGCCCGGCGCGGCGAGCTTGCTCTTGCCGCTGGTCGCGGTGGCGGCACGCGCCGACTTCGCGACCGACAGCGATGCCGCCGGGCTGGCAGCCGGAGCGGCGAGGGCGGGGGCGGCAGCCAGCGTAAGCGAAGCGGCAGCGGCGAACATGGAAGCGATCTTCATGGTGCGTCTCCTGTTAGTCGCGGATAACAGGCAAAGCCTTGTCCTGTTCCGTTGCGGCAGGGAAGCAGAACATGGTGCATGGCAGCATTTGGCGTAGTATGTGGCGTCTATGTCACAGTCGCTGTCCCTTCTTTACCTGTTCGACGTCTTCGATCCGCAGGGCGGCGATCCGGGGAGCCGGCGGGCGGTGCAGGTGATGACGGCGTTTCGCGACACGGCGCGGCACGTCGTTGCGGCAGACGACTATCGCGCCGCGCTGCCCGAGGGCGTGCCGGGCATGCTGGCGCAGAATCCGCCGCCGCTGGCGGGCGCGGTGTCGGTCGCGCGCTATGAGGCGATCGCGCGCGCGATGCGCGGTCACGATCTGGTGCTGAGTTTTGGCGCGGGTGCGATCGACGCGGTGATGGCGCGACGGGCGTTTCCGCGCGATGCGCCGCCGATCGTCCACCACGAAGACCCCGCGGCGGCGACGAGCGGCGGCAGCGCGCGGCTGTATCGCCGGATCGCGCTGGGCGCGGCGGCGGGGGTGGTGGTGGGCGGGCAGGCCGCGGCGGAAACGGCGGCGGCGCGCTGGAAGGTGCCGGAAGCGCGGCTGCACGTCATCCCCGACGGGATCGACCTGTCTGCGTTCGCGCGGGGACCGGATGCGAAGACCGTCGCCGGTTTCCGCCGCAAGCCGACCGAGGTGGTGATCGGGATGCCGCTGGGTGGCGCAAGTGACGACGAACTGGCGTTGCTGGTGCGCGCGGTCGCGGGGCTCGCGGCGCGGTTCCGGCTCGTCGCGGTCGGTGACGGCGCGGCGCGCGCGGCGGTCGAGCGCGCGGCGCTGGCGATGGGGATCGACGACCGGCTGGTGCTGCCCGGTGCGCTGACGCCGACGTCGGCGTGGCTCGGCGGGGTCGACGTGCTGTTGCTGCCGATGCGGCCAGGCGCGGCGCCCGCGATCGTCGTCGAGGCGATGGCGGCGGGGTTGCCGGTGATGGCGTTGCGCGGCGGCGCGACAGAGGTGCTGCTCGCTCCGGAGAACCGTGCGTTGCTGTCGCCCTATGCCGCGGAGGTCGCGTTGCGCGATGCGCTCCAGCCGTTGGCCAGCGACGCGACGCTACGCGCCGCAACCGGCGCGGCCAATCGCGCGCAGGCGCTGGCCACGCATGATGCCGCAGCGATGATCGCGCGCTCGGCCGCGGTCTATACGGCGGCGCTCGGGCGACCGGCGCTACTGGGGTGAGTCGCATTTCGGTCGCGTTGCGGCCCGATTGCTTTATACGGGGCGGCTCCATCATTGGTGAAAACGGGAATTCGCGTGTTCAAGGGGCTGAAGCCGATCGTCTATGCGGGCCGCGAGGTCTGGCCGCTGGTGGAAGGGGGCAAGGGGGTTGCCGCCACCAATCACGCCTCGGCGGGTGCCTGGGCGGCGGCGGGCGGGATCGGCACGGTCTCGGCGGTCAATGCGGACAGCTACGATCCGGATGGCAAGATCGTGCCCCAGATCTATCGCGCGCTGACCCGGCGCGAGCGGCATGAGGAATTGATCGCCTATGCGATCGAGGGCGCGGTGCAGCAGGTCCAGCGCGCGTGGGAGATCGCGGGCGGCAAGGGCGCGATCAACATCAACGTGTTGTGGGAGATGGGTGGCGCGCCGCGCGTGCTGCACGGCGTGCTGGAGCGGACGCGCGGGCTGGTGGCGGGCGTCACCTGCGGCGCGGGGATGCCGTACAAGCTGAGCGAGATCGCGGCGTCGTACAACGTCAACTACCTGCCGATCGTCAGCTCGGGCCGCGCGTTCCGCGCGCTGTGGAAGCGCGCTTATTCCAAGGCGAGCGAGTGGCTGGCGGCGGTCGTCTATGAGGACCCTTGGCTGGCCGGCGGGCACAATGGCCTGTCGAATGCCGAGGACCCGCTGAAGCCCGAGGACCCGTATCCGCGCGTCAAGGCACTGCGCGAGACGATGCGCGAGGGCGGCATCCCGGACACCACGCCGATCGTGATGGCGGGCGGCGTCTGGTACCTGCGCGACTGGAACGAGTGGATCGACAATCCCGAACTCGGGCAGATCGCGTTCCAGTACGGCACGCGCCCGCTGCTGACGCAGGAAAGCCCGATCCCCGAGGCGTGGAAGGCCAAGCTGACGCAGATAGAGGAAGGCGAGGTGCTGCTGCACCGTTTCTCGCCGACCGGCTTCTATTCGTCGGCGGTGCGCAACCCGTTCCTGCGCGCGCTGGAGGCGCGGTCGGAGCGGCAGATCGCCTTTTCGACGCAGGAGGCGGGCGACCATGTCTTCCAGCTCGACGTGGGCGTGAAGGGCAAGAACTTCTGGGTAACGCGCAACGACCTGCTGCGCGCGCGCGAATGGTTCGGCGCGGGCTTCACCGATGCGCTCAAGACGCCGGACAATACGCTGGTGTTCGTCTCGCCGACGGAAAAGGGCGAGATCCGCAAGGATCAGGCCGATTGCATGGGCTGCCTCAGCCAGTGCCTGTTCTCAAGCTGGGCGGACACCGAGACGAACTCGACCGGGCGGCTCGCCGATCCGCGCAGCTTCTGCATCCAAAAGACGTTGCAGGACATCGCGCACGGCGGCGACACCGATGCGAACCTGATGTTCGCGGGGCACGCCGCGTATAACTTCAAGCGCGATCCCTTCTATTCGAATGGCTTCGTGCCGAGCGTGAAGCAGCTCGTCGATCGCATTCTGACCGGCGATTGATGTTCGACGCAGCGCTGGCGCAGGTAGCGACGGCGCTGCGCGGCGCGCGTGATCCGTGGTCGGCAGCGCGGCGGTGCGGCTGCACGGAGCCGAGACGTCGGTCGCCGATATCGACGTGCTGACGAGTGCGCGCGATGCGGCGCAGTTGCTCGACGCGTGGCAGGGCGCGGTGACGATCGGTGGCGCCAGCGACCGCTTCCGATCGCACCCGTTCGCACGGTTGGACGGTGCGGCGTTGCCGGTCGAGGTAATGGCGAACCTCGAAGTGCGCACCGCTGACGTCTGGCGACGAGTGGTGCCGGCCACGCGGGTGGCGGTCGCGGGCGTGTTCGTGCCGGCGCGGGATGAGCTGGCCGCGATCCTGCGCGCGTTCGGGCGCGACAAGGACGTTGCCAGGGCGGCGTTGCTGGAGCGCTCGGTCGCAAGATCAGCCCGATGTTGAGGCAGCGCGGGACAGTATGTCGCCGACGGTGTCGCTCGCATTGTCCATCGGCGATGCTGTAAATCTGTGATGAGCAGCCACGTGTCGCGACGTCATCTGCTGGTCGGCGGCGCACTTGCGCTGAGCGGCGCTGCCGCGCGACCGTCGGTCGAACAGTCGCTTGCCGCGCTGGAGCATCGCGCAGGTGGCCGGCTGGGCGTTTGTATCATCGATACGGGCCGCGGAACGATGGTCGGCTGGCGACAGCATGAGCGCTTTACCCACGCCAGCTCGTTCAAGCTGTCGCTGGCCGCGATGATCCTTGCCGAAGCGGATCACGGCCGGCTTGCCGTGGGCGACAGGCTCGGCTGGTCGGCAGGCGACATCCTCCCTCACAGCCCTGTCACGACCGCGAGCGCCGCCATGACCTTGCCGATCCGCGAACTGGCACGCGCGTCCGTCGTCACGAGCGACAATGCCGCGGCCAATGTCCTGCTGCGCAAGATCGGCGGGCCGGCGCGGCTGACGGCGTTCTGGCGGGCGTGCGGCGACCGCGTCAGCCGGCTCGACCGCTACGAACCCGCGCTGAACGTGACCCCACCCGGCACGGCGCTCGATACGACGACACCGGCCGCGATGGCGAAGACCGTGGCCGGGTTCGTGCGTGGCACGGTGCTGCGTCCCGCAAGCCGCGCGTTGCTGACCGAGTGGATGGTCGCCGCAGACACCGGGCGGAACCGCCTGCGTGCGGGCTTCCCGAAAGGCTGGCACGCGGGCGACAAGACCGGAACCGGTGGCGGCGAGCGGCGGCCGATTTACGTCGATCTCGCCTTCGGCGGCCCGCGCGGTCGCGCGCCGGTGATCGTCGCGGCCTATTTCGAGCCGGTTCGATCCGCAACGGGCGCAAGCGCGGAGGCCGTGCTGGCGAATGTGGGGCGGATCGCCGCAGGCAGTGTAGATTAGCCTGGCCTCGATCGGCGGCAATACGATGTGCCGCGATTAACGGATGCCGAAGGCGATCAGGCGCAGTGGAACGTGCGGACGCCTGCGCGCCGCGACAGATGGCATTCGCGCACCGGCCGGGTCACCGGCATCATCACCGATCCGCCGGCGGCATAGCCGCACCGCACGTTGAGCGAGCGTCCGGCGCGATAGACGCCCTCGACCCGCCACACCTGCATCGTCGTTCGGTTCAGACGGCGTGTCGCATCGGGGGCGAGTACGGCGTTGTCTGTGATCGAGCCGTCGTAGATATCGACGCTGTGGAGCGGCGCACCGCGCCGCTGCGTCGGACAGGTCGCGGTCACCGCCGCCGCTATCGCCACGATCCCGATCATCGCTCTTCCCCCGTAACGAAACGGCGCGTCACCCGGCCGGGTGACGCGCCGTCATTATAGCGCAAGGGCGGTGGCGCGTCAGTCCACCACGGTACCCACCACGGCGCCGCCGACGCCACCCACCGCCGCGCCCTTCTCGACGTTGCCGCCGGTCGCCGCCGCGACACCCGCGCCGCCGGCGCCACCGATCGCCGCACCGCGCAGCGTCGAACAGGCCGAGGTCGATACCGCAGCGGCGACGAGCAAGGCGGAGAGTGCGATCTTTTTCATGAGCTTGGTTCCTGTGCTGGGGGGTGCCGCGTCAATGCGGCGACCGCTGCACGGTTCCGTGCGGACATGCTTCGTCACGTTCCGCTGCCTGCTCGGCTGCGACACAGATTGCGGCGCGGCAACGCCATCGACATGCGCGGGCAACGTCGTCGGGGCACGCCGGTGCGGCCATGATGGAGAGCCCGATGCCGCACGATCGCCATGCCGCCTACCACGCCGACCGCGCCCGCGGCGAAGCCGTCCGCGCGATCAGCGCCGCCAGTGCCGATGCCGCCGCGATCCACCAGGAGCTGTGCCTGCGCTACAGCGGACGCGTGATCGCCGCACTGATCCTCGGCGCGGTGGGGAGGAGCGTGGGATCGTCTCCTGCCGGGCCGGATTGATTGGCCGGGATGACGTCGACGTACCCCGTCATTGCGAGCGCAGCGAAGCAATCCAGAGCCGGATCAGGACGCCCTGGATTGCTTCGCTACGCTCGCAATGACGATTCATGGAACCCAAGCGATCAGGTGCAAGGCGTTCATTTTAGGTTGAGCGGCTTGCTCTACGCCCAGCCCTCCAGCACCTGATCGGGCGGGCGATGGCCGTCGGCCCACATGCGGATGTTGGCGATCACCTTCTCGCCCGACGCGACGCGTCCCTCCCATGTCGCCGAGCCCATGTGCGGCGTCATCACGACGTTGGGCAGCGCGAGCAGCCGTGGGTCGATCTCGGGTTCGTGCCGCCACACGTCGAGCCCGGCCCCGGCGAGCCGGCCGTTCTCGAGCGCCTCGACCAGCGCATCCTCGTCGAGAATGCCGCCGCGGCTGGCGTTGATGACATAGACGTGCGGGCGCAGCAGCGCGATGCGCCGCGCGTCGATCAGGTCGCGGCTGTCGGCGTTGAGCGGGGTGTGGATCGTCAGGATGTCGATCGCGCCGAGCAACTCGTCAAGGTTCGGGTGCCACACCGCGTTCAGCTCCGCCTCGACCACCTTCGGCAGCCGGTGGCGGTTGTGATAGTGGATCGACAGGCCGAAAGCGCGCGCGCGCCGCGCCACCGCCTGGCCGATGCGGCCCATGCCGACGATCCCCAGCGCCTTGCCACCAATACGATAGCCGAGCATCCCGCCGGGGCTCCACCCCTTCCACTCGCCCGAGCGAACCAGCTTCTCGCCTTCCGCCAGCCGGCGCGGGACCGAGACGATCAGCGCCATCGTCATGTCGGCGGTATCCTCGGTCAGCACGCCGGGCGTATTGGTGACGATGATCCCGCGCGCGCGCGCCGCCTTCAGGTCGATATGGTTCACGCCCGCGCCGAAATTGGCGATCAGCCGTAGCCGGGGGCCGGCGCCCGCGATGAGCGCGGCGTCGATCGTATCGGTGACCGCGGGCACCAGCACGTCGCAGTCGGCCATTGCCGCAGCCAGCGCATCGCGCGACAGCGGCGTGTCGTCGGCATTGCCCGTCACGTCGAACAATTCGGCCAGCCGCCGCATCACGACGTTGGGGAGCGCCCGCGTCACGATCACCTTGGGATGGGCGCAGCGTCGCGTATCGGCCATGCGTCGGGATTGGCGAAGCCGCGCGCATGCGTCAACGGTTGATGCGGCAGGGTCGCCGTGGCTAGAGGGGGGATGTGAACAGGGACCTTATCACGATCGTGGCGGGCGCGGCGGCGCTGGCGCTGCTCGCCCCCATGCCCGCTGCGGCGGCCGGCGAGGCGAAGACGCCGCCGTTCGTCGGCTCGATCGCCGCGTCGCGCGCGCGGATGCGCACAGGACCGGGGCGCAACTTTCCGGCGAGCTGGATTTATGTCCGCGCCGATTTGCCGGTGCGGGTGCTGGAGGCGTTCAAGGAATGGCGCCGCGTCGAGGACCCGGACGGGACGCAAGGCTGGATGCTCAACGCGCTGCTCAGCAGCCGCCGCACCGCGATCGTGCGCGGGACCGAGCCGGCCGAGCTGCGCGACCGTCCCGGCGGTCCGACGATCGTCTGGCGCGTGCAGCCCGGCGTGGTGGGGCGCGTATCACGCTGCGGCAACGGCTGGTGCCGGTTCGACGTGAAGGGGCAGGCGGGGTTCATCCAGACCGACCGGATCTGGGGCGTCGGGCCGACGGAGCAACTGCCATGACGTTCACGCTCGACGGTTTCGATCTGGACGCCTTCGTCGCCGCGACGCTGGCCGAGGATCTGGGGGAGGGCGGTGACGTCACTTCCGCCGCCGTGATCCCGGCCGATGCGCGGTTCGAGGCGGTGATGGACAGCCGCGACGCGATCACCGTCTGCGGGCTGGAGATCGCGGCGGCGTTCTTCCGGCGGCTCGATCCCGACGCGGCGATCACGATGCTGGTGCCGGACGGCGACCGGGTCGCGCCCGGCACGGCGCTGATGCGCATCACGGGCAATGCGCGCGCGCTGCTGACCGCCGAACGCTCGGCGCTCAATACCGTCCAGCATCTGTCGGGCATCGCGACGCTGACCGCCGCCTATGTCGATGCGATCGCGGGGAGCGGGGCGACGCTGCTCGACACGCGCAAGACGATCCCCGGGCTCAGGCGGCTCGAGAAATATGCGACGCGCACCGGCGGTGCGCAGAACCATCGCATGGGGTTGTGGGACGCGGCGATGATCAAGGACAATCACGTCGCGGTGGCCGGCGGGGTCGGGCCCGCGGCGGCGCTGGCGAAGGCGGCCGGGATCGCGACGATCATCGTCGAGGTCGACCGCCTCGACCAGATCGAGCCGGCGATCGCGGCCGGCGCCACGCACCTCTTGCTCGACAACATGGGACCCGACATGCTGCGAACGGCGGTGACGATCGTCGCCGGTCGCGTGCCGACCGAGGCGTCGGGCGGGGTCACGCTGGCGACGATCGGCGCGATTGCGCGCAGCGGCGTGCGCTACGTCAGCGTCGGGCGGATCACCCAGTCGGCTCCCGCCGCCGACATCGGGCTGGACTTTGCAGAGCTATGAGCGAGCGCAAGAAGAAGACGACCACGCCGGTGGAGAAGAAGTCGCCGCTGGCGTATTTCGGGGCGGACGGCCGGCCGCCGTCGATCGTGCGGTTCGAGCGCCTGTATCTGGCCTCGTTCGGCGCTTCGCTGATCGGCTGGGCGTTCAGCTGGCAGCAGACCGCCGACCGGCTGGCGATCGACCCGAAGACCGCGAACTACACGTGGCTGTTGCCCGCCGCGTTGGTGCTGAGCTGTGCGATCACGCTGACGCTCTGGTATTTCACCGCGCGGCGCGCCAGCCTTGCCGCGAAGTGGGTGGTGACGATCCTGACCGGGCTGGCGGCGGTGCGCTTCGCGATTAACCTGATGGTGGTGGCGGGCGGCAAGGTGCCGGTGACCGCGTTGCTGCTGTCGGCGGCGATCCTGGCGCTCAGCATCGCCGCGGCGGTGCAGCTGTTCCGCCCCGATGCGCGGCTTTGGTTCGGTGAAGGGCTGGACCCGGAGGAAGAAGAAGCATGACGATGGTGACGAAGCGGGTGATGATGCTGGGCGCGCTGGCCGCCGTCGCGCTGCCCGGTGTCGCGACGGCGCAGGCGCTGTCGTGCGCGATCCCGACCGATCTGCCGCGTCCGCGCCCCGATCTGCCTTCCGCCAGCCAGCCGGTACGGCGGCTGCCGATCGGCAGCTACACGCTGGCGATCAGCTGGAGCCCCGAATATTGCCGCACCGGCGGCGACCGGCCGACCGCGCGCTTCCAGTGCGGGGGCAGCAATCGCTTCGGCTTCGTGCTGCACGGGCTGTGGCCGGACGGGGTCGGCAAGGACTGGCCGCAATATTGCCGCGCAACGCCGATCCTGTCGCGGCAGGTGATCCGCCGCCACGTCTGCGCGACCCCGTCGCCGCAGTTGATGCAGCACGAATGGGCCAAGCACGGGACGTGCATGGCCGGCTACACGCCCGAGCGCTATTTCACCCGATCCAATGCGATGTTCCACGCGCTGCGCTTCCCGGACATGGCGCGCCTGGCGCAGACGCCGCTGACCGCCGGGCGGCTGGCGGCGGAGATCGCCGCCGCCAATCCGGGGATGCGCGCGGACATGATGCGGGTGACGGGGACGCGCGACGGCGCGCTGGACGAGGTGTGGTTGTGCACCGACAGAAGGTTCCGCTACGTGCGCTGCCCTGGGCATCAGGGCGGGCTGGACCCGGCGGCGCGGATCACGATCACGCCGCTGCGGTGATGTGAGCCCGCGGGTTTCCGTCATTGCTTCGCAACGCTCGCACTGACGGTTGGAACTCGGCGTAATCGTCCTTCCCGCGGCGGCGGGAACGACGGGATGGGACGCGCGAGTCGTTCCGCCACGAACGGCCGCATGAAACCAAGCCACCGCAAAGAGAAAAGCCGCCGCCCGGCATCCCGGACGGCGGCTTTCTCATGTCAGGCGTGCGCCTGAAGCGAGGATCACTCCTCGTTCAGATACTCGCCCGCATCGGCGTCGGTGCCGGTGCCCGAAGGGACGACCTCGGCGAGTGGATCGCTGCCGGTGCCGACGTCCTCGCGCGGGCTGCGCTTTTCTTCCGCAGCGCGGGTTTGCGCGGCGGTGCCGGCCGAACCCGCGGCCACCATCGCCTCCTGCAACTTGCGCTGCTGGACGCGCAGTGCCGCATCGCGCGACGAGGCCGCCACGCGCAGACGGTTCATGCCCGCACCCGTGCCCGCCGGGATCAGGCGCCCGACGATCACGTTTTCCTTCAGGCCCATCAGCGTGTCCTGCTTGCCCTGGACCGCTGCCTCGGTGAGGACGCGGGTGGTCTCCTGGAACGACGCCGCCGAGATGAAGCTGCGGGTCTGCAGCGACGCCTTGGTGATGCCCAGCAGGATCGGCTTGCCCGCCGCGCGTGCCTGACCGTCCTCCAGCTTCTCGTTGATCGCGTCCATTTCCTCGCGATCGACCTGCTCGCCGACCAGCAGCGTCGTGTCGCCGGCCTCGATGATCTCGACCTTCTGCAGCATCTGACGAACGATCGTCTCGATGTGCTTGTCGTTGATCTTCACGCCCTGCAGTCGATAGACTTCCTGGATTTCGCTGACCAGATATTCGGCCAGCGGCTCGATGCCGAGCACTTCCAGAATGTCGTGCGGGTCGGGCCTGCCGCCGATCAGGTTGTCGCCACGCTTGACGTAGTCGCCTTCCTGAACGTCGATCACCTTCGACTTCGGCACCAGATATTCGACGACCTCGCCGCCATCCTCGGGCTGGATGCCGATCTTGCGCTTCGCCTTATAGTCCTTGCCGAACACCACCCGGCCGGAAATCTTGGCGATGATCGCCGCTTCCTTGGGGATGCGCGCCTCGAACAGTTCGGCGACGCGCGGCAGACCGCCGGTGATGTCGCGGGTCTTGGCGCTTTCGCGTGCAACGCGCGCCAGCACGTCACCGGCATGGACGGTGGCATTGTCCTCGACCGACAGCACCGCGCCCGGCGCCAGCAGGTAGCGGGCAGCCTCGCCCGACCCTTCGTCGAGCAGGGTCATGCGCGGACGCAGATCCTCCTTCGACTTGGTGGTCGCACGATATTCGATCACCACGCGCTGTGCGATACCGGTCGCTTCGTCGACCTGCTCGGTGAGCGTCTTGCCCTCGATCAGATCCTGGAACTTCACGGTGCCGCCCGTTTCGGTGATCACCGGCATGGTGAACGGATCCCATTCGGCCATCCGGTCGCCCTTGCTGATGATGTGGCCATCATCGAACATGACGTATGCACCGTACGGGATCTTGTGCACCGCCAGCTCGCGACCGTCCATGTCGACGATCGCGATCTCGCCCGAGCGGCTGAGCACCACGCGACGACCGCGCTGGTCCTCGATGATGCGCAGGTCGCGGAACTCGACGGTGCCGTCGACGGGCGCCTCGAGGTTCGACTGCTCGTTGAGCTGCGCCGCACCGCCGATGTGGAAGGTCCGCATCGTCAGCTGCGTGCCCGGCTCGCCGATCGACTGCGCCGCGATGACGCCGACCGCCTCGCCGATGTTGACCGGCGTACCGCGGGCGAGATCACGCCCGTAGCACTTGCCGCAGACGCCGATCTTGCTCTCGCAGACCAGCGGCGAGCGGATCTTCATCGCCGGCACGCCCAGCGCCTCGATCTGCGCGACCATCGGCTCGTCGAGCAGCGTGCCGACCGGGATGACGACCTTGCCGGTCTTCGCATCGACGACGTCCTCGGCCGTGGTACGGCCCAGGATCCGCTCGCCCAGCGACGCGATCGTCGAGCCGCCCTGCACGATCGCCTTCATCTCCAGCGCGCGCTCGGTGCCGCAATCTTCCTCGATGATGACGCAATCCTGCGACACGTCGACGAGACGGCGGGTCAGGTAGCCCGAGTTGGCGGTCTTCAACGCCGTGTCCGCGAGGCCCTTACGCGCGCCGTGGGTGGAGTTGAAGTATTCAAGGACGGTCAGACCTTCCTTGAAGTTCGAGATGATCGGCGTTTCGATGATCTCGCCCGACGGCTTGGCCATCAGCCCGCGCATACCGGCGAGCTGCTTGATCTGCGCAGGGGACCCACGCGCACCCGAGTGGGCCATCATGTAGATCGAGTTGATGTCGCGCTCGCGGCCGGCCATCGGGCCGTCCTCGTAATGGCGCACCGCCTTGATCTCGTTCATCATCGAATTCGCGACCTGATCGCCGCAACGGCTCCAGGCGTCGATGACCTTGTTGTACTTCTCCTGCTGCGTGATCAGGCCGTCCTGATATTGCTGCTCGAAGTCCTTCACGAGGTCGCGGGTCTCGTCGACCAGCTTGTCCTTGTCCGGCGCGATCAGCATGTCGTCCTTGCCGAACGAGATGCCGGCGCGGAACGCGTGACGGAAGCCCAGC
>NZ_CAXIAM010000019.1:0-56264 GCF_964021865.1 uncultured Sphingomonas sp. | reverse complement strand
CCGTCGCCGTCGCGCAGCACCTGTACGAAGGCATTGCCGTGCAGCAGCAATTGCGCCGCCACCGCCTCCAGCACCCCGCGCCCGCCCGCCAGCGCCCGCAACCGCGCGTCGTCGGCATCCAGCGGCGCGCCCTCGACGCCCTCCGCGACCAGCTTCACCGCGCGCTGCGCGATCGCATTCGCGCAATAGCCGGCGCGCACCTGCGCCTCATACCCTTGCGGCCACGCCCCGACCGGCGCCACGCCCGCGACACGCCCCAACGCCGGACGCGCCGCCGCGCGCCCGGACTTCCATCCGAACCAAGCCATGTGAATTCTCCGAGAAAGTTATCTCAAGAATGCCGTTCGTGCTGAGGAGGCATCGAGCGAAGCCGAGATGATCGGGTGGACATGCCCCCGGCATGTTCAGGATCGTCCGGGGGACGATCCGACCCGATCATCGTCTCGAAGCACCTGATAGCGCGCAACAGTCGCCCACACTTCGCCGTCATTGCGAGCGTAGCGAAGCAATCCAGTGCCGGATCAGGACGCCCTGGATTGCCGCGCTACGCTCGCAATGACGAGAAGGCTCCCCTAAACCGTCCGCACCCGCACCTCACCCTGCCGATCGAGCATCAACGCGGTCAGCGCCCACACGCACGCATCGGCGCGATCCGGCGACCGCCCCGGCCCCTCATACCCGCCGCCCGTAATCAGCCCGGCCAGCTCGTCCTCCAGCGCGGGAAACGCCCGCGCGTGCCACACCCGCCCGCGCTCGTAGAGCGCCGCGACCGGTTCGGCGCGCGCCGCCTTGCCGCGCGTCGCATGGACCAGCCGGATCGGCAGCGACGCCTGCGCCGCGCGCAGCACCTGCTCGACCATCGCCCCGCCCTGGTTCGCCTCCGCCACGACGCGCTCCGCCGATACCCGCGCCGCACACGCCGCCACCGCATTGGCCCAACGCTCGGGGCTCGCGCCCGTCACGCTGGCATCCTCCAGCACATAGCCGTGCCCGTCGCAACCCAGCCCGGCGGCGACGATCCCGCACGCGTCGCCGCCGATCCCCGCGGGCGGATCGACCCCAACCACCACCCGCGTCAGTTCGGGCACTGCGCGCACCCGCTGCCGCTCGATCAACGCGCGCGGCCACAGCGCTCCCGCCACCTCGTCGATCAGTTCGCCGTCCAGCTCCTGCCGGCCCAGCCGCGTCCCGCCATAGCTCGCCTCCATCGCCGCGACGAAGGCGTCGGGAAGGTGGACGTTGTCGCGCGTGCTCCCGCGCGTCACCACCGTCCCCGTTCCGGCGCGCACCTGCCGCATCAACGCGGTCGATCGCGGTGTCGTCGTCACCAGCACCCGCGGCAGCGCGCCCAGCCGCAGCCCCATCGTCAGATTGTCCCATGCCGAGGCATGGCTCCATTTCGCCAATTCGTCGGCCCAGGCGAAATGATGTTCGGGCCCGCGCAATTTCTCCGGCGCCGCCGCCGAATACAGCGTCGCGACCGCGCCGTTGCCGAACCGCACCTCGCCGCTGGACGGTCGCCACACCACCGCATCGTCGTCGCGCGCCACCGCGACCACCCCGCTCGGTCCCTCGACCATCACCTTGCGTACATCCTCGTTCGTCGCGCTTACCAGCGCGATGCGCGCGCCGGGCACCGCGCGCGCCATCGCGCCGACCCATTGCGCGCCGGCCCGCGTCTTGCCGAAGCCGCGCCCGGCTTGCATCAACCACACCCGCCAGTCGCCCGGCGGCGGCAATTGTCCGTCGTGCGCCCACAACGGCCAATGCTGTTTCAGCTCCAGCATCGCCTCGGGGCTCAGCGACGACAGCACCGCCTGTTGCTCGGCTTTACCAAGGTCCAGCAGCCATCGTATCCCGCGGATACCGCCATGATCCGCGCCGTTCACTCCGCGGCCTTCGGGCGCGATCGCTTCGACATCGCCTGCAACCGCTGCAACAACTCGCGCTCGGCCTTCGCACGCGGACTGTTGCGATCGGCGACCTTGCGCGGCGTCGTCGCCACGTCGATCACCGCCGGCGGCCGCCGCCCCAACAGCAGCAGCGCGGCCGACACGTCCAGCTTCGTGTCGGTATCGCCCAGCACCTGCCGCACCAGCGCGGCCTCCATCCGCTCATAGGCGTCGTCCAGCGCCAGCCGCCACTGCGCGCCGAACGTCGTGCTCCGACGGCGCAGCGCATAGGCCGACCGCGCCGTCTTCCCCGCGGCGGCCGCCGCCTTCGCGACATCGCCGCTGATCGCGAAATGATCGAAGAAGGTCAGCCGATCCTCGCGCGACCACCGCTGCGACCTCTTGGCCGCACCTGCAACCGCCGCGCTGGCCACCGACGCGCCACCGGTTCCCGCCACCTCACCCATCTGCACCCTCCCGCCCGCTGCCACCCGCATCGCAACGCAAACGGGCCGGCGCGACCGGGGCCGAAGCCCCGGGCCGCCCGGCCCGTCTGACACCATCTCGATGTTCCTGTTTTGTACTCAATCAGCGTGACGATGTCAAGCGCTTTCCCCGCTGGTTTCGATCAACGGAAGCAGCGTGTCGCCTTCCGTGCGCCGCGGCACCCGCCGCATCTTCAGGGCTCTGCTGTAGAGCGGACGCGGCGGGTGGGTGCCGGTCAGAGCACGGTAATCCGCAACATAATCTGCTTGCACCTCGGCCGCCGATTTCTCGACGTCGAGGCGGGCGAGAAACAGGACCAGGAATTCAACCAGGACGGTGATGAACACCACCATCTTGCGCTGATCCGCGCTAAGCTCCGGGCCGGCGACCAAAGCGCCGAGCACGGCAAAGATCATGGCATGGGTCGCCAGCATGGCGTCCTTGAATTGCGTCCAGATGCTGTCGATCCGCTGCCGATGCTGCGCCTCGACCTGCAACAGCGCCAGCAGATCATCCATCCGTTGCTTGTTCATTGCGTCATCCTTCCGCGATACCGCACGTCGCCGATGGCGCGTCACCGCTATCGAAGGATGGCATGACCCGCATCGCCCTGTCCGGACGACGCGTCAGCAAACAGCGAGGAAAGTGGAGCGGGTAACGGGAATCGAACCCGTGTATTCAGCTTGGAAGGCTGCTGTACTACCATTGTACTATACCCGCGACGTGGCCGTCACTGCCACGAACCACCGCCGCCGGTCAACCCGACGAACGGCGCTTCTCAGTAACGCAGACCGACGCGCAGGAAGTCCGGCACCGGCCCGTTCCAGCCGCCGTCGTCGCTCGCCTCGGCCACCACCGGCGCGCGTTCGCGGTCGCGCCCGCCGCGCGGACGCTCGTCGCGATCACGCCGCGTCCGCTCGCGTCGCGGCGCCGCGTCGCGGACCGTGTCCGCACGCGCCTCGACCGGCGGCATCTCCGCGCGCGGCTCGGTCCGGGGCGACGCGTCGGCCACCCGCTCGCGCCGCCGGCCACCACGCTCGCGCCGCGGCGCTTCCTCGGCCGGCGCCTCGGGCACGTCGGCGATCCGCGCGATCTTCTGACCGGTCAGCTTCTCGATATTCTCGATATTCTCGGCGTCGTCGGGTCCGACGAACGTATAGGCGATCCCGGTCGCGCCGCCGCGCCCGGTGCGCCCGATCCGGTGGACGTAATCGTCGGGATGCCACGGCGCGTCATAGTTGAAGACGTGGCTCACGCCCTTCACGTCTAGCCCGCGCGCCGCGACGTCGCTGGCGACCAGGATGTTGACGTCGCCCTTCTTGAACCGCTCCAGCTCGGCGACGCGCGCCGGCTGGTCCATGTCGCCGTGGATCTCGCCGCTGGAAAAGCCGTGTTCGCGCAGGCTCTTGTTCAGCTCGCGCACCGTCGTCTTGCGGTTGCAGAAGATGATCGCGGTGCGCACCTCCTCCTGCCCCAGCAGCGCGCGCAGCGCCTTGCGCTTTTCCGAGGACGGTCCCTTCACCGGCACCACCCACTGGGTGATGTTGATGTTGGTCGACGCCGGGCGCGCGACCTCGATCGTCTTGGGATTGTTGAGGAAGCGGTCGGCCAACTTTTTGATTGGCGCGGGCATCGTCGCGCTGAACAAGAGCGTTTGGCGTTGCGCGGGCAGCTTGGTGCAGATTTCCTCGATATCGGGGATGAACCCCATGTCGAGCATCCGGTCCGCCTCGTCGATGACCAGCATCGAACAGCCGGTCAGCAGGATCTTGCCGCGCCCGTACAGGTCCATCAGCCGGCCCGGCGTGGCGATCAGCACGTCGACGCCCTTTTCCAGCGCCTTGACCTGATCGCCCATCTGCACGCCGCCAATCAGCAGCGCCATGCTCAGCTTGTGATATTTGCCGTACGTCTCGAAATTCTCGGCGACCTGCGCGGCCAGTTCGCGCGTCGGCTCCAGGATCAGGCTGCGCGGCATCCGCGCGCGGCTGCGCCCGTGCGCCAGGATGTCGATCATCGGCAGCACGAAGCTGGCGGTCTTGCCGGTGCCGGTCTGCGCGATGCCGATGATGTCGCGCATCATCAGCACCGGCGGGATCGCGCTCGCCTGGATCGGCGTCGGCTCGGTATAGCCGGTGTCGCCGACGGCGCGAAGGAGTTCGTCGGAAAGGCCGAGGTCGGCAAAGCTCATGCGGATGTCCGGGCTGTCGGGTGGCGCGGCGTGGCGGTTCCCATCGTTCCCCGCGCTTCCCGATCCGTGGCGCAAAGTCAAGGAATTTGCGCCCTCGCCGCTGTGCGACGGGCTATTTCTTCGCCTTGCGCGGCACCAGCGCGCGAAAGCGCGTGACCGCGCAATACGCCCCCGATCTTGAGCGGATGCCGTCGCGGCGCGCGCACAATTGCCCGTCCGCGGTCGGCTTCAGATAGAATCCGCGATAGAAATCAAGCGTCGGGCAGTCGTCGTCCAGCTTGGCGCGGATCCGCCGCGCGCCGCCCACCACCAGATCGACCTCGCCCTCGCGCTCCACCGCCGCCCCGGTCAGCGCGCTCATCGCCACGCATTCCGGCCCTTTTTTCTCGTCCCACCGCACCAGCGGCTGCGCCGGCGCGCTCCGTCCCCGCATCGGTGCGGGCGAGACGCGCGGCACGCGGATGATCAGCCGTTCGTGGATCGTCAGCTGCGCATATTCGATACCGTCCAGCTGCGGCGGGCTCGCCGACAGCACGAACGGCGCCGCCGACGCCAGCAGCAGGACAGACGGATTACGCAAGGTCATCTTGGGGCAGCAGCACTGACCATCGACGGTTGAACCCGTGATGAATTGAACGCACATCGCGCGCCAGCCAAGAGAAATCGCATGACCGACGCTTCTGCCCCCTCCGCCGCGCTCCAACGCCTTGCCGCGCGGCTCGCCCCGCACGTTGCGCCGGGCACGATCGTCACCGACGCCGACACAATCGCACCGCTACTCACCGATTGGCGGCGGCGCTTTCACGGCAACGCGTCGCTGCTGCTCGCCCCCGGCTCGGTCGCGGAGGTGCAGGCGATCGTCGCCGCCGCGCGCGAGGAAGGCGTGCCGCTGGTGCCGCAGGGCGGCAACAGCTCGATGGTCGGCGGCGCGACCCCGCCCGCCGATGGCCGCGCCGCGATCCTGTCGCTGCGTCGGCTGAGCGCGATCCGCACACTCGATGCCGACGCCGGGCTTGCGGTTGCCGAAGCGGGAGTGATCCTATCCGATCTCCACGCCGCTGCACTAGCCGAGGGCCGCCGCTTCCCGCTGTCGCTGGGCGCGAAGGGTGTCGCGACGGTCGGCGGGCTGGTGTCGACCAATGCCGGCGGCACGCAGGTGCTGCGCTTCGGGACGATGCGCTCGCTGGTCGCGGGGGTCGAAGCGGTGCTCCCCGACGGCTCGCTGTACGACGGTTTGTCCGCGCTGAAGAAGGACAATCGCGGCTACGACCTCGACCAGTTGCTGATCGGCGCGGAGGGCACGCTCGGCGTCGTCACCGCCGCGACGCTGCGGCTGGTGCCCGCGGTTGCGGCGCGTTGCGTCGCGTGGGTCGGCGTCGCGTCCCCCGCTGCCGCCATGACGCTGCTCCGCCGCTTCCAGCGCGCCACCCCGGCGCTGGAGAGTTTCGAGCTGCTCCCCGCCGAATCGCTCGCCGCGGTGCTCACCCACATCCCCGGCACGCGCGCACCGCTGACGGGCGAGCATCCGTGGCACGTCCTGCTCGAAGTCACCGCCGACACGACCGACGACGATCCGGTCGCACTGGTCGAGCGCGTGCTGGCCACCGCGCTGGCGGATGGCCTGGCCGCCGACGCGACGCTCGCCGTCAGCGAGGCGCAGGCGGAGGCATTCTGGCGGATCCGCGAATCGATCTCCGATGCCGAGCGCGCCACCGGCCCCGCCGCGCAGCACGACATCTCGGTGCCCGTCGAGGCGATGCCGCGCTTCATGATCGCGGCGGCGGCGGCGTGCGACGCGCGCTTCCCCGGCACGCGCGCCTCGGGGTTCGGGCATCTCGGCGACGGCAACGTCCACTTCCACGTCCGCGCCGCGCCCGGCACCGATCCGGCGCGTTGGTATGCCGAACAGGTGCCGGTCGTCTCCGCCTTCGTCCACGACCTCGTCGTCGCGGCCGGCGGATCGATCTCGGCCGAACATGGCATCGGGCAGATGAAGCGCCGCGAACTGGAACGGCTCGGCCCGCCCGCGCGGCTGGCGGCGTTGCGCGCGATCAAGCGCGCGTTCGATCCGGACGAGCTGTTCAACCCCGGAAAGCTCGTCACGCTTGCGCCCGACGCGCCCATTCAATAGCACCGGCGCGGTCCGGGGGGACGGCAGGACGTGACGTCCCCTTGCGCGAATGCACACGATACCGTCCGTTCTGGAGATTCTCATGGCCAGCGCGCCGCAACTTCCGCTCTTCTACAACGGCCTCGAACCGCTTTCGAGCGAGGTTCACGCCAATTACAAGGTGCAGCCGTCCGACACCGCGCCGTTCCTGGTCAACCAGCATGCGATCCCCGTCACGGTCGAGGAATTCCCGCTGATCCAGCGGCATATGCCGATCGTCTTCTCGTCGGGAGACGATGCCATCCCGATCGCGCTGATGGGCCTGAACGAAGGCGTCAACGTCTTCATCTCGGAGGAAGGCCGGCTGATCGACGACACGATCTACGTCCCCGCCTATATCCGCCGCTACCCGTACATGTTGGCCCGCCTGCGCCCGGATGCCGACGAGCTGTCGCTGTGCTTCGACCCGTCGTCGCCAACGATCGGCGCATTCGATGAGGGCGACGCGCTATTCACCGACGGCCAGCCGTCGGAGCTGACCCAGAACATCCTCAAGTTCAACGAGAACTTCGAACAGGCCGCGGCGCGCACCGGTCAGTTCATGAAGGAGATCAAGGAACTCGACCTGCTCATGGAGGGTGAGGTCACCATCCAGCAGGACGGCATCGAGCAGCCGTTCGTGTACCGCGGCTTCCAGATGATCGACGAGAAGAAGCTGTCGGAATTGCGCGGCGACCAACTTCGCAAGATCTCGCAGTCGGGGATGCTCCCGCTGCTCTACGCGCACCTGTTCTCGCTGGCGCTGATGCGCGAGATCTTCGCGCGGCAGGTCAAGCTGGGCAAAATGCCGCAGCCGCAGCTCAACGCCTGACGAAAGGGAACGCGATGGCCACCCGACTGCCCGTGAACGAGCATTATTCCGCGGTGGCCATCGTCTTCCACTGGACGATCGCGTTGCTCGTGATCGTCAACCTGATCGTCGGCATCGGCCACGATGCGATACCCGCCCTGCGGGCGTGGATGCCGGGCCACAAGGCGATCGGCATCACCGTCCTCGCGCTCACCGTATTGCGCGTCGCATGGCGGCTGCTGCACCGCCCGCCGCCGTTGCCGGCCTTCACGCCGGCCTGGGAACGTGGGGTCGCCCATGCAACGCACTGGACGCTCTATGCGCTGCTGCTGTTGATGCCCCTGTCGGGCTGGGCGATGGTGTCCGGCCCCGTTGGACGACGCCCGCTTAGCTGGTTCGGCATCGCCGATCTGCCCTACCTGCCCGTCGACGCCACCGGAGCGAGCGCGGGCCATGAAGTGCACGAAATCCTTGGCTGGCTGATGCTCGCACTGGTCGTGCTCCACATCGCCGCCGCGCTGCGCCACCACCTGATCCTGCGCGATTCGGTGCTGCTGCGGATGCTTCCTCGCGGCGCACGCTGACTCCGGCCGTCATTGTGAGCGTAGCGAAGCAACGATGGACGAAGGACGCGGTTCGCCGCACTCTTACAACCTTTTGCAGCCGGCCCCTTGCAACCAAAAGCGGACTGCCTAAGTTAAGCATGTACGGCGCTCGTGTCCCCCCTTTCGCGGGCCCGTATGACACGCTTCGGCGTGTCTCCTCCCTGAACCTTGGCCACCGGGTGCATGCATCCGGTGGTTTTTTTATGTGCTGCGCTCACTCGGCGGCGTCGGCGATCGGCGGTGCCGCCGCACCCTCGCTCAGCGCCTGCTCCGCCAGCGCCTCGATCACCGCGCGCAGCATCCGCGCCGTCGTCACCGCACCCGCGCCCGGCTGGTCGAGCCGCCGGTTGAGATACATCGCGCGATCGATCTCGAGCTGGATCGCATGGATGCCGATCTGCGGCGCGGCGTGACGCTCTAGAATATGCCCGCCCGCGTAAGGGGTGTTCAGCAGGTGGTGCAGGCCCTCACGTCCCAGCGCTTCCTCGACCCGCGCCACGAACCGCGCCCCCGCGGCGCGCCCGAAGCGGTCGCCGATCACCACCCGGGCCCGCCCGCCCGCGATCGGAGGCATCGAATGAACGTCGAGCAGCACCGCGCACCCGAACCGCGCTCGCGCCGCCGCCAGCACCTGCGCCAGCGTCTCGTGATACGGCCGATGGCCGGTGGCGATCCGCGCCTCTACCTCGGCGGCGCTCAGCCGGCACCGCCACAATTCGCCCGCCGCGGCGGTCCGCCGTGGCACGAGCCCGATCCCGGCGCGCACCTTCGCGGAGGCGCCCGCGCTGCGGCACGCGCCCTCGTCGAGCAGCGGATCACGCTCATGCTCGGCCCGGTTGAGGTCGATCCATGCGCGTGGCAGCGTCTGGAGCAGCAACGTCTCACGCTCACGCGCCGCCAGCGCGATCGCATCGACGTGCCGGTCCTCCAGCGCCGCCAGACTTGCGAGCGGCGCGCGCAACGCCATCCGCAGGGTCGCGGGATAGTCGCGCCCGGCATGCGGCACCGACAGCACCACCGGACTCTCGGGCAGCATTTCGCCGAACATGCGGAAGGAGCGCGTCATTCCCGCCTACCCTATGGAAGCCATCCCGCCGCTGCAACGTGTCGTCGTGGGTCAGGCGTTCACCATCTCCGCTGGTGGAAAAATCAACGTCCCTCGGGCATATTAGGCCGCGATTGGGAGTTGTGGTTGCGATGATACGGATTCTGCTGGCCGAAGACGATGCGGTGATGCGCGAATATCTCGGGCGGGCGCTCGAGCGTTCGGGGTATCATGTCACATCGGTCGATCGCGGCACCGCGGCGCTGCCGCTGCTCGAGAGCGAACGGTTCGACCTGCTGCTCACCGACATCGTCATGCCGGAGATGGACGGGATCGAACTGGCGCAAAAGGCGCAGGAGCTGGCGCCGGGAATGCGCGTGATGTTCATCACCGGGTTCGCGGCTGTAACGCTGAAGGCGGGCAATGCGATGCCGCAGGCACGCGTCCTGTCGAAGCCGTTCCACCTGCGCGATCTGGTGCTGGAGGTCGACCGGTTGTTCGACACCGGCACCGCAAACGAGCTGATCTGACGCCTGCGGCAACAAAAGCGTAAAAAGCCGCTTGCGCCCCCCTGACCCAGTCGTTAGAGGCGCACCCCTACGGAGGGCGTGTAGCTCAGTGGTAGAGCACTGTGTTGACATCGCAGGGGTCGCAAGTTCAATCCTTGCCACGCCCACCATCTAAAACCCCACCATCCTTCCCGGATCGGTGGGGTTTTTGCCGTCTGGCGTCCTGACCTCGATCGGCTTTGCGGAAAGGGTCCATGATGGACCTTGATCCTTGCCGTCCGCCAGATCGTGCGATAGCAATGCCCGGTCCGCGGGGGCGGACAGGGGGATTGCTAGATGGTGAAGAAGGCACGCCTTGCGGCGGGCATGGTGCTGGCCGCGTGTTTCGCGCAGGCCGCCGTGGCGCAGGAACATACCGCATTGAAGGCCGGGTTCGAGCTTCCGGCGCACAGCGGCAAGAAGATCCTGCTGTTCCGCCCGACGGTGCGCGTCGGCGCGCAATCCACCGGCGGCATGTTCGAACCCAATGCCGACTGGACCGATCAGGCGCGCGCCAATCTGGACGGCGCGCTCGCCGCACGTCAGGCGGCGCTCGGCAACACCGTGATCGTCGCGCCGACCGCCTTCGGTGACGAGGCGCGGCTGGTCGAGGAATATCAGGCGCTGTTCGGCGCATTGTCGCAGGCGGTGATCCAGTATCAATTCTTCCCCGGCAACCGCCTGCCGACGAAGAAGAGGGAGAACAAGGCCGGCGTGTTCGACTGGTCGCTGGGCAGCGGCGTGGCCGCATTGCCCGGCGCGAAGGACGCCGATTACGCGTTGTTCCTCTACAACAAGGATGCCTATGGCTCGACCGGGCGCAAGATCCTGCAGGTCTTCGCGTTGCTCGGCCCCGGCATCGCGGTGAAGTCCGGCGAGCATGCCGGCTATGCGGGACTGGTCGACCTGAAGACCGGCGACGTGCTGTGGCTCAACGCCGACATGGCGATGGGCGGCGACGTGCGCACCGCCGATGGCGCGCAGAAGCGCGTCGGGCAATTGCTGGAGGGATTCCCGGGCAGCGTCGCCGCCCCGCCTCCCGGCAAGGTGGCCACCACCCCCGTCGCGACGAAGCCGTGATGCGCCGCCGCTTTGGCCTTTGCGCCGCGCTGCTCGCCGCCACGCCGGTGGCGGCGGCACCGGCCACGCGCCTTGCCGCACCCCCGCCGCCCTATGCCGGCGTCTATCAGCCGCAGGGCGTCGACGAGATCGGCCTGTGGCGGGAGATGGACGAGGACGAGCGCATCCTCGCCAACTCGCCGATCCTGATCCGTGACGAGGCGCTCAACGCCTATGTCCGCAGCGTGCTGTGCGAAACCGTCGGTGCGGAGCGCTGCAAGGCGGTGCGGCTCTACATCCTGCGCACGCCGCTCTTCAACGCCAGCATGGCACCCAACGGCACGATGCGCGTGTTCAGCGGGCTGCTGCTCCGCGTCCGCAGCGAGGCGGAGCTGGGCGCGGTGCTCGGCCACGAATTCGGCCATTTCGAACAGCGCCACTCGCTCGCCGCGTTCAAGGCGAAGCGCAGCAGCACCGACATGCTCAGCTGGATGGCGGTGCTCGCCAGCATGGCACCCTATGCGCGCGGCGCCTACAATTACCAGAGCATGCAGATCTCGGTGTACGGCCGGCTCTCGCGCTTCAACCGCGATCAGGAACGCGACGCCGATCTGCACGGCATCGGCTATCTGAACGGCAGCCCGCTCCGCCCGCAGGCGGCGTCGGTCGTGTGGCAGAACATGATGACCGAGGCGGATCGTAGCGCCGCCGCCCGCGGCCAGGCGCGGCCGCGCTACGATCGCATCCCCTTCTTCGCGTCGCATCCGCCGGAGGCGGAACGCGCGATGACGCTGGCGTCGCTCGCCGCCCCCGATGGCGCGGCGCGCGACGACGGGGCGGCGCGCTACGCCGCGGCACTGGCCCCGTGGCTGCCCTTGTTCCTCGACGACCAGATCAAGCTCAACGATTTCGGTGCGAGCGACTATCTGATCGGGATGCTCGGCGAACATGGCGCCACCGCGCCGCTGTGGGTGGCACGTGGCGATCTGTATCGCGCGCGCGGCAACCCGCGCGATCTGGTGGCGGCGGCCGAATTCTACGCCAACGCCGCCGCGCTCGATCCCAAATTGCCGGAGGCGCAGCGCGGCCTCGGCCTCGCGCTGCTCAAGACCGGCCACGGCGCCGAGGGCACGCAGGCGCTGCGCCGCTATCTCGACCTCAAACCCGATGCACCGGATGCCGCGATGATCGGCATGCTGGTTTCCACCCCAGGACAGGGCCATTGACCATGACGACCTTCAGGAACGCCGCGCTCTCCCTGCTGTCGGCCGCCGCGCTGCTGGCCGCCGCCCCGACGCTCGCGCACGGCTATCGCGAACATGGCAAGCCGGTTGCGGTCGCCGCCTCAACGCTGACCGTGACGCCGCCGCGCGACTGGAACCAGCTGTCGGCCAAGCCCGGCAAGAAGGCCGAGGCATGGACGCTCAACGGCGAGCAGCTGAATCAGGTGACCTTCTACGGCGGCATCGCCCCCGGCGAGGCGCTGATCCGCGAGCGCGACAAGAAGGGCAAGCCGCTGCCCAAGCTCAGCGGCCAGACGTTGCTGGCGGAAGTGCCCGAGCTGGTCGAGGCGACCTATCGCACCGATCGCGCCATCGCCAGCTTCACCGTCCTCGACGCCAAGCCCGAACGCTTTCTCGGCACCGACGGCATCCGCTTCGCCTATGAATATGTGGACGACGACAATCTGCCGCGCAGGGGCGAGGCGCATGCCGCGCTGGTCAAGGGCCTGCTCTACATGGCGACGCTCGACGCGCCGCGGCTGCATTATTTCGACCGCGCTGCCCCCGACTTCCACGCGCTGGTCGACAGCGCGACGCTGCGCTGACCGGCGGCAGGGGCTTGGACAGGGGCTAGCGCGCGCCGGCCCCGCCCCGCGCATATTGACCCGCCGGCGCACGTGGCCGAAGGCAATGGCCATGCGCTTCTTTTCCGACAACGCCGCCCCCGTTCACCCCGCCGTGCTGCGCGCGATCGCGGCGGCCGACACGCTCGACACCGCCTATGACGGCGATCGCTGGTCGAAGGCGCTCGACGAACGCTTCTCGGCGCTGTTCGAGACCGCGGTGCGCGTATTGTGGGTGCCCAGCGGCACCGCGGCCAATTGCCTCGCGCTCGCCGCGCTCTGCCCGCCGCACGGCTCTGTGGTGTGCCACCGCGAGGCGCATATCCAGAACGACGAATGCGGCGCGCCCGAATTCTACACGCACGGCGCCAAGCTGCTGCTCGCCGAGGGCGACGGCGCGAAGCTGACCCCTGCCACCGCCGCCGAGATGCTCGATCGCCAGCGCTACGACGTTCACCAGCAACGCCCGCATGCATTGTCGATCACCAACGCTACCGAATATGGCCGCGTCTACACGCCGGCCGAAGTCGCCGCGCTCGGTACGCTGGCCAGGGAGCGCGGGCTCGGCTTCCATATCGACGGGGCGCGCTTCGCCAATGCGGTGGTATCGACCGGCGCGTCGCCCGCCGATCTGACGTGGCGGGGCGGGGCGGATGCGCTCAGTTTCGGCTTCGTCAAGAACGGCGGGATGAACGCCGAGGCATTGGTGTTCTTCGACCACGACCTTGCCGACGCGACGCTGTACCGCCGCAAGCGTGCCGGGCATCTGTTGTCGAAGGGTCGCTATCTCGCGGCGCAATTGCTCGCGATGCTCGACGACGACGTGTGGCTCGACTGCGCACGCGGCGCCAATGCTGGTGCGGCGCTGCTCGCGCAGGCGGCAAGCGCGCGGCTGCTCCACCCGGTCGAGGCGAACGAAGTGTTCCTGCGCGTCACCGCCGAAGAGGCCGCAGCGCTGCGCTCCGCCGGCTTCGACTTCTACGACTGGGGCGTCGGCGAGGCACGGCTGGTGGTCAGCTGGAATCAGCGCGCCGACGACATCCGCCCGCTCGCCGACGCGATCGCCGCGCTCGGATGAGCCCCGCCGATCCCCCCAACAGCACGCGGGCCGCGGTGCTGGTGCCCTTCGCGCTGGTCGTGCTGATCTGGGGCTCGACGTGGATCGTGATCCGCGACCAGCTTCACGGCGGCATGGTCGCGGTTCCCGCCAGCTGGTCGGTCAGCTATCGCTTCCTCGTCGCCGGCGTCACGCTGGCGGCAGTTGCGGCGTGGCAGCGTGCGCCCGGCACCCGCGCGCCGTTCGCGCAGCCCGGCTTCTGGCGCTTCGCCGGCTTACTCGGCGTGTTCCAGTTCGTGCTCAACTTCAACTTCGTCTACCGCGCGGAGGAACATATCACCTCGGGACTGGTGGCGGTGATCTTCGCGCTGCTGCTCGTCCCCAACGCCCTGTTCGCGCGCCTCTTCCTCGGGCAGCGGCTCGGGCGGCAATTGCTGGTGGGGTCGGGCGTAGCGATGAGCGGGGTGGCGCTGCTGTTCATCAAGGAAGCGCGCGGTGATCCCGGCGGCCCGACCGAATCGTTGATCGGGATCGCCTTCACGCTCTGTGCGATCCTGTCGGCCTCGACCGCCAACGTCATGCAGGCGACGAAGACTGCGACCCGCTATCCGATGATCCCGACGCTCGCGACCGCGATGCTGGTCGGTGCGGCGATCGACGCCGGCTGGGCATGGATCACCACCGGGCCGCCGGTGTTCGACTGGCGACCCGGCTATGTCGCGGGCGTGCTGTACCTCGGCATCATCGCCTCGGCGCTGGCCTTCACGCTGTACTTCCAGATCATCCGCACGATCGGCCCCGCCAAGGCGGCGTATAACGGCGTGATTGTGCCGGTGATCGCGATGCTGCTGTCGACGGTGTTCGAGGGTTACCGCTGGACGTTGCTCGCCGCGGCCGGTGCGGCGCTTGCCGCAGTCGGGCTGGTCGTGGCGCTCAAGGCGCGCAGGCCGGCACGATAGTCGGGAAAGCGCGGCTGCCAGCCGAGCACCCGCCTGGCCTTGCCGTTCGCCACCCGCCGGTTCTCGGCATGAAAGCCGCGCGCCGCCGGTGAGAGCTGCTCCAACGGCACGATCGGCGGCGGGGCGACACCCAGCAATTGCGCGGCATAGCTGACGACCGCGTCCTGCGCCGCCGGCTCGTCGTCGGAAAGATTATAGGCACCCGCAGGCGCATCAAACCCGGCGATCACCCCGTGCGCCAGATCGTCGACATGCACGCGGCTGAACACCTGCCCGGCGATCCCGGTGCGATGCGCCTCGCCGCGCGTAACGCGGTCCAGCGGCGACCGGCCGGGTCCATAGATGCCCGGCAGCCGGAACACCCGCGCGCTAAGCGCACACCACGCCGCATCGGCGACATTGCGCAGCGGTCGCCGTCCGCGATCGGCGGCGGCGGTCTCGTCGACCCACGCGCCGCCGGTATCACCGTACACCCCGGTTGAAGAGAGATAGCCGAGCCAGCGCCCGGCAATCGCCGCCTCGTATCGACGCAGCACCGGATCGCCCTCGTCGTCAGGCGGCACCGACGACAGGACATGCGTGCTCGCCGCCAGCCCCGCCAGCACCGCGCCGTCATCATCGAACCGGATCGTGCCGTCGCGGCCCTCACGCGTTGTGGCGAGGAACGGCGCGCGCGCCGCCTCCACGACCGCGCGCGCCGCATACCCCAGCCCGAAGACGAACAACCGCACCGACGACCTTTCCCAAGCCCCGACGGACTTAGGCGAGGCGTATCCGTGCGTCCACACGGCGACGGCGCAGCGCGACGCCCGCCATCGCAAACCCGGCAACCATCATCGCCCAGGTCGCGGGCTCCGGCACCGGTGAGGTGACGGTCGCGCGGATCGTCTCGATCGAAAGGTCGGCCACCGTCGGTGTGCCGAATGCCCCCGTCGTCGCGTCGCGGTTGGCGATCTTGACCACGCCCTTGGCATTGTCGGACAGCTTCAGGTCGCTCACCGCCACCGCGGTGAAGCCGGAGCTGGACAGCACGTTGCGCAGCGTATCGAAGCCGAGGCTAAGCAGCGTATTGTCATTGGGCTTCTGCGACAGGTCGGTATCGTCGACGAAGAACATCGCCGAATCCGTGCCACCATTACCGGCCGCATCGGTGACGCGCACCAGCCCGTTATAGGACCCCGCGAAGCGATAGCTCGCCGAACCGATCGTCAGCACCGCGCTGATCGGCGATGTCGCGCCCATGCCCGCCAGGTACGACGACGTCGCCGTCTCGCTCAATGTTGTGCCCACCGCCTGATCGATCGTAAAGATCGCGCTGAACGGCCGTCCCGCCAGGCTGGCCCCCGCCACTCCGAACTGGCCGCCCGAATCGATGCCGCTCATCACCGAGCCGGTGACCGTCACCGTCGTCGGTGCCGCTGCGGCCGGCGCCGCCATCGTCAGCGCCGCGACAGCGCCCACCCAGACCCTCTTCATACACCACATCCCTGTTACGCTACCTGTGCGAACAGAATGGAGAGGCGCTATATCACAGACAAGAAACGCTTATTATTAACGTTGCCCGACATCGGGACGCTTTTCGACAATGTGTCTCGCGGCGGGAACCGTCCGTGCGAACGACGGTTGTTGTCGCCCGCACGGGTGAGGCGTGGCTCAGAGGAAGCCGAAGCTTCCGTCGTTGAACACCAGATGGTTAGCGGTCACGCCCGCTACCAGGATCGTGTCGCCGCCGCCCAGGTCGATCAACGTACCGCCCTGGACGTTGCTGACGGTCGGCGCCGCAGACAGGTCGAAGGCGCCGAGATCGATGTGGTCGCCCTTGCCGAAATCGGCGATCACGTCCTTGCCCGAACCCTTCGCGAAAACGAAATGGTCCGCGCCGCCGCCGCCGTACAGCGTGTCGTTACCCGCACCGCCGGTGATGACATTGTCCTTGGCGTTGCCGCGGATGACATTGTCCAGCGCATTGCCGGTGGCGTTGAGCGCAGCGCCGGTCAGCGTCAAATTCTCGACGTTGGCACCCAGCATATAGTCGATCGACGACAGCACGGTGTCCACGCCACCCTGGCCGTTGGTGTAATATTCGATCACGCGGTCGCCGATATTGTCGACGACATAGGTGTCGTCGCCGACGCCGCCTTCCATCGTATCCGCGCCGGTGCCACCGTCGAGATAGTCGTTGCCCTCATGACCATAGAGCGCGTCGTCGCCCGCACCGCCCAGCAACGTGTCGTCGCCGGCATAGCCCCTCAGCACGTCGTTCCCGGCCAGCCCGGACAGCGTGTCGGCGAAATTGGTGCCGTACAGCGCGTTGTCCAGCGCGTTACCGGTGCCAATACGCGCATTGTTGGTCAGATACAGCGCCTCGACGTTCGCGCTCAGCGTGTAGTTCACCAGCGCATAGACCGTGTCATAGCCGGTGCCCGCGCCCGCGCCCTCGATCACCACGTCGCCGGCATTCTCGACGATATAGGTGTCGTCGCCGGCGCCACCGTCCATCGTGTCCGCACCCGAACCACCGTCGAGCCGGTCGTTGCCCGCCCCGCCGTACAGCCAGTCGTTGCCCTGATCGCCGAACAACTGGTCGTCGCCGGCATTGCCCCAGATATAATCGTCACCGCCCATACCGTGCAGGATGTCGTGGCCGGCGGTGCCGTTCAGCCCGTTGTTCAGCGCATTCCCGTTGCCGACCCGCGCGTTGCCGGTCAGGTACAGATGTTCGACATTGGCGGTCAGCGTGTAGTCGATCGCGCTGTAGACGGTGTCGACCCCGCCGCTGGTCCCTGCGATGCTCTCGCGCACGACGTCGCCGGCATCGTCGACGACATAAGTGTCATTGCCGGTGCCGCCGTCCATCGTGTCCGCGCCCGCGCCGCCGTCGAGATAATCGTTGCCCTCGTTGCCGAACAGCTTGTCGTTGCCGTTGCCGCCGAACAGCGCATCGTCGCCGGCATAGCCGCTGAGCGTGTCGTTGCCGTCCAGCCCGCTCAGCACGTCGCCCGCCGCGGTGCCGTACAGCGCGTTGTCGAGTGCGTTGCCGGTCCCCTTGGTCGCGCCGGTCACCAGATACAGGTTCTCGACATTGTCGCCCAGGGTGTAATCGACCTTGGAATAAACGGTGTCGATCCCCTCGCCGGCGCGCTCTACCACCTTGTCGCCGGCATGGTCGACGATATAGGTGTCGTTGCCCGTGCCGCCGACCAGCGTATCCGCGCCGGTGCCGCCGTCGAGGCGGTCGTTGCCCGCGCCGCCATAGATCTTGTCGTTGCCCGCGCCACCGAACAGGTCGTTGTCACTGGCGTTGCCGGTGATGACATTGTGGTCGGCGTTGCCCGAACCCTTGATCGCATCGCCGGTCAACGTCAGCGCGACTTCGCCCGCGCGCAGGTAATTGTCGATCGCCGACACGCGCGTCACCGCGTCGGACGGCTTGGCGACTTGATCGAGCATCGACAGATAGGCGGCCGCGGCTTGCTTGTATTGGCCCTGGCTCAGCTCGCCCTGGAACGCCGCGTTCGAATCCCAGTAATTCTGGTACACCATGTCGTGGTCGGCCATCCACTGCATGGCCAGCTTTACGAACTCGGGTGAGTCCGTGTTGATGCCCCATTCGGCGACCGCGGTTTCCTTGCCGTGCGCCGCGGCGAAGTCCTGCTGCCATTGCAGGCCATAGGGCTGCTTCACGAACCAGTCGAACGCCTTGACCGGATCCTTGTCGTGCCAGGCGGTATTGTAATACATATCGACACCGATCACGTCGACATACTTGTCGCCCGGATAGGCATCCTCGGGATTCATGTCCCACACGTCGAGCCCCGGACACCATTCGAAGACGAACTTGTCCGATACCGTGCGCGCCGCATCGACGAACTTCCGGAACGCCGCGGCGTAATTGTCGGGCTCGCCGACCGCGGACGACGAATTCCAGCCCTTGCCGTTGAACTCCCAGCCCAGCCGCACATAGATCTTGTCGTCGCCGGTCGACGCCGCGACCAGCTGCTTGGCCATCGCCAGGTAGTTGGCGTCATATTTGCCCGCGCCCGCGTCGCCCAGCTTGGCGCCGTACGGGATCAACGGGATCGACCACATGATCGACACGTCCTGATTGGCGAACATATCGGCCTGCCACTGCACCGACGAAAGCCAGTCCTTCCAGCCCGCAGTGCCGCCATGTAATTGAATTGCGTCGAGCTTTCCCCCGGCCCACGCCTGATCCTTCAAGTAATCGTCAACGCTGAACGCGTTGTAGACAGAGCTAAACATGCCGAAAACTTCCCACCCATGCCGGATATCTCCCGATATCAGGCACACCCCACGATCACCTTTATAAGTGAGGTTTATGGCAAGTTAACTACGTCGCCTGCGTCTTGACGCGCCCGGCGTTCGCCCCGGCCCGGAACAGGGGCCGGGGCGAACGGTCAGCGGCGGCGGGCCAGCGTCTGCATCATCCGGCGCACGCGGCTGTCGCGACGCTGCCCTTCCCAAGTCAGGAACAACGCGACGGCGATCGTCACCAAGTTCTTGATCCCGAAGAAATTCCACATGAAGCCGGTTGTATAGCCACCGTATAGCGAGCTCATCGCACGGCCGAACAGGATCGAGGCGATCCAGTTACTCTCCGCGATCGTCTGCGCCACCATGCGCATGACGAAGGCGTGGAACGCGGCGATGATCGATGAGACGAGCAAGAGCCCGATGATCCCCATCGTCATCAACAGATAGGGATAGAGCGAGAAGACGAATCCGGTGCCGCCTTCCATCGCCCAGCCCAACAGCCGTGACGCGGTGAAGCGCTGCATGACGTAATAGAGGCCGAAGCGCGTGCCCGCCCCTTCCGCATTCTGCTCACCCGGTTGCATCCACGACGCGACGTCCGCGCCGATCGCCCGATCGTCGAGGCGGGTCGTCGCCAGATATTTGTCGTCGGCGACGTACCAGAGTTGCCCCTGCAACGCGACGCGCTGCCCGTACCTCTGGACGGCGGCGTCGAAGTTGGTGAGCGCGCCATAGGCGATCAGCACCGCGGGTACCGTGATGACCACCACCGCAACCGCGATCCCGCCGATCGCGCCGGTCGGGATCGAACGATCGTTGGCGATATGGACCAGCCCGACCGGGATCGCGAAGATGCTGAGAAGCATCAACAGCGACGTGAACTTCTCGCCGAACAGCACCGACAGCGCCAGCATCCACACCAGGAACAGCGCGGCACGCAGCCGGTATGCAGGGACGCAGAACAGCGCGCCCATGAACGGCGCCAACACCGTCCGGTTGGTCATCCATCCCGAGTAGATCGGCGAATCGATCTTGTTGAGATATTCGAATCGATCGAGGTGCGAGATCAGCGGGAAGCCGTTGTTGAGGCCCAGCCGCACCAGATAGGCCGTGGCCGCCAGCATCACGACCAGCAACCCCATCGAGATCAGCCGTCCTTGCGGCAGCCAGCGTGTCGGCGCCTCGCGGAACAGCGGCTTCAATCGGGGCCACGACGCCTCAACCACGAAGGTCGCCGTCAGGAAGAAGAGCACATAGATCAGGAACAGCCGCGCAAAAGCACCGGTCGCACGACCAGTGATCTCGGTCTCGACCATGTACGCGCCGCCTTCGATCGCCGCGCCCGAGATGAACTCGGTGATCCGCAATGCGATCAGCGGCACGAACAGCAGGAACGTGGCGGGCGACGTCCGCAGCAGCCCGAACGAGAGCGATCCGAACAGCAGCAGCGCCAGATAGGCCCAAGCCGCCGACGGGGCGGTCACCGCGCCGAACGCGATCGCCGCGCCCAACGCGAAGTGGAGCGCGAACATGCCGCCGAATGCCTTGGCCCGCGTACCATAAGGCACGAAGGGTGCACGCCCCGCGGGCGCGCGCCGTGCGGACGGCAGTCGGTCTCCGCCTACGAGCGCCATATGCTGGTCCTTGCGTATTTTTTCTGGTGGTGCCGCTGATAGCGTGCACCGCACCATACACGCAACCGCGCGACACATTGGCGCATTTGGACGCTCGACGAAATGCGGCAAGGCGGCGCAGGGAACCGTCGATCTGCGGAGCGTCCGCATGCCCGCACGTCCGGGGCTGCGCTATGTAGATGATGCCATCGTGGAGGGTTCCCTTGTCTCGTCGTCTCGCGTTCCGCTTCCCCGCCGCGCTCACCGTGCTGGTCGCGACCTGCTGCACCCCCGCGCCGTCGCAAAGCGCCACCGCCGATTGGGCGGCGCTGGCGACCAATCCGCGTCAATCCCCTGCCAGCGGCGAGGGCTTGCGCCGCACCTGGACGGGGGCGGACGGGCGCCCGGTCACGCTGGCGGTGCTCGCGCCGCGCGTCGAGGGCCGGCCGGTGATCGCACTCGATCCGACCCCCGGCGACAACGGCCCCGCGATCGCTGCCGCGCTTGCGCGGTTGCGCGCGGCGGGCGGCGGCACGCTCCGGCTGGCCCCCGGCACTTGGCCGATCGCGGGCGGGCCGCCGGCGCTGGCGCTCGACGGGCTCAGCGACGTGCTGATCGACGGGCCGGGCGCGCAGCTCGTGTTCGCGCAATGGGGCGACGGCATCCTCATCTCCAATGCGGCGCGCATCACGTTGCGCGGCCTGTCGGTCGGCTATGCCCGGCCGCCGGTCGTAAAGGCGCGCGTCTCGGGGGGGCGGCTCGCCTTCTCCGGCCCTGCGCCCGACGCCGGCGCCCCGATCTATCAGGTCTCGGCCGCCGGCCCCGCCGGCGCGCGCACGCTGTTCGGAAAGCAGGGCAAGGCGCTTGGCGCCGGCGGGATGCTGCCCGGTGGCCTCGGCGATTTCGCGCCGGACACCCCGGTGCAGGTGAAGCTCACCTGGTACAAGGGCGGCGCGATCCGTATCGGCGATCCGGGCGACAAGCCCGTCTCACACGACATCATTCTCGACCATATCACGGTGCGCGACTCGTCGGGTGGCGGGATCGTCGCCGACCTGATGGGCCGCGGGCTGGCGATCGTCGGCGCAAAGCTGGGCGGTGGCGGCAGCGCGATCGCCTACGACGGCTTCCACGTCACGGCGGCGGCCGGCGACATCCTGGTCGAGGACAGCGATTTCACCGGCACCGGCGACGATGCGATCAACATCGCCAGCCCGATCATCGACGCCAGCGTCGACGCGGGCGGGCGCACCGCCACGCTGTCGGGTGCCGCGGCGCGCGTCTATCCCGGCGCGCGGCTGGCATTGTTCGACGCCGGGCTGCAATTGCTCGGCACCGCCGATGTCGCCACACGGGCGCCGCGCGATCCCGCCGGGCGGATGCGCGTGACCTTCACCACACCGGTGAACGCCGGCACGGTCCGTTACGCGCGCAATCTCGACCTGCTGGCGCAACGCTATGCGATCGTGGGCAACCGGATGGCGGATTGCATCTGCCACGGCGTGCTGGCGCAGGCGCCCAACGGGCTGATCAAGGACAATCAGTTCACCGGACTGCGCTACAATGCGATCCGCCTGCTCACCAGCGCGGCGTGGAAGGAAGGCGCGGGCGCCTATAACGTCGTCGTCGCCAACAACCGCATCGCCGACACCGGGCAGGACACGCGCCCCGGCCGGGTCTGGGCAGCGATCACCGTCTTCGGCGAGCTGGCAGGCAACGGCCCCGGCGGGCAGGCGCCGCTCGCTCCCGGGCCGCTCAACGCCGGGCTGCTGATCCGCGACAACCAGATCGACGGCGTTGACCAGGGGTGTATCGCGGTATCGAACGCCGCCGACGTCGTGCTGAAGGACAATAGCTGCAGCCGGTTCGGGCGCCAGCCGGGGACGATGCGGATGATGGCGGATCGCGCCGACGTCGCCGCCGGGGTCGCGCGGCTGCCCGCCAAAAGCGCCTATGTCGCCGGGGGCAGCGGGGTGTGGATCGATCCTGCGAACACCGCGCGCATCGCCACCGACGCCTCGCGCTGACCACACGCCGGATCGTTACGCGCTTGCGCGTGGCGGAACCACGCGGCTAGAAGGCCGGGCGTGCGAGGCTGCCGCCGGGACGAGCGGCCGTGTTCATAATACGGCAGGGAGTTTGAGCTGGTGCAACGGGTTGTGCCCAAGCGTGGAATGTCGTCGCGAAGCGACGGCGGGCCCCGCGTGGTGGCGATGGCGGCATGACGACGACGGGAGCGCCCCTGCGCATCTGCCTCGTGATCGAGGCGGGCGGCGGCGGTGCAAGCCGTCACGTCCTCGATCTTGCCGGCGCGTTACAGGCGCGCGGGCACCACGTTCACCTGATCTATTCGGCGGTGCGCGCCGAGGCGCGGCACCTGGCGGAGATCGCCGCCTTGCCGATCACTGCCGAACCGCTGGAGATGCACCGCTCGCTCGGACTGCACGATCTCGCCTCTGCGCGTGCGTTGGGCGTCGCGGTACGCCGCGCCGGGCCGTTCGATATCGTTCACGGCCATAGTTCGAAGGCGGGGGCGCTGGTCCGGCTCGCCGATGTCGGCGGGGCGAAGCGCGTCTATACCCCGCACGCCTTCCGCGGGCTCGATGCCGGCGCCTCGCTGCCCGCGCGGGTGTTGTTCACCGGCGCGGAGATCGCGCTCGGCCTGACGCGCACCGACGCACTGATCGCGGTGTCGAGCGAGGAACTGGCGTTCGCGCGCAAGCTGCACATCGCCGACGGCCGCTGCCACCTGATCCGCAACGGCGTCATCACCATTCCGGACGTGACGCGCGCGCAGGCGCGCGCCGCGCTGGGCCTGCCCGACGATGCGCCGGTGATCGGCTTCGTCGGTCGCCTGTCGTACCAGAAGGCGCCCGAGCGCTTCGTCGAGGCGATGCGTCGCGCGATGGCGCAGGTGCCGACGCTGCGCGCAGTACTGTTGGGCGACGGCGAATGCGCGGAGGCAGTCGAGCAGGACCTTGCTGCGTCCGGCATCGCGGACCGCTTCATCTGGAAGCGTTCCGCAAAGGCGCAGGACTATCTGCCCGCCTTCGATGCGGTGATGATGACCAGCCGCTACGAGGGGCTGTCCTACGTCCTGCTCGAAAGCCTCGCCGCGCACGTGCCGATCGTCACGACCGAAGTGGCGGGCGCGCACGACGTGATCGGCGACACCGGCTGCGGCATGATCGTCGCGAATGACGATGCGGTGGTCGACCGGCTGGTCGACGCCGCGACGCTGATCGGTACCGATGCGGACGCGCGCGCCGCGATGGCCGCCGCCGCAGCGCGGCGCAGCAACGAGGTGAACGGAATGCGCATGATCGACGAGACCGAGCGGCTCTACCGTCAACTGGTTGGCACGCGTTGATGCAGACCGTCTTCATCAACGGCCGCTTCCTGACCCAGCCGGTCAGCGGCGTGCAGCGGTATGCGCAGGAGATCGTCACCGCGCTCGACGCGCTGGCCGGCGACGGCGCACTCGCGGGGCGCTACGTTCTGCTAACCCCGCCCGGCGCGCGCACGCTGCCGTTGCGCCATATCGAGACGCGCACGATCGGCAAGCGCGCCGGCCATTATTGGGATCAGGTCGACTATGCGCGCACCGCGCGCGCTGGCACCGCCTTGTGCCTCGCCATGACTGGGCCGGTCGCGCTGCGCCGTCAGGTGGTGGTGATCCACGACGCCGCGGTCCAGCGCCACCCCGAGCATTTCAGCAAGCCCTATGTCTTCGCGCATAGCTGGCTCGACCGGCTGCTCGCGCGCCGCGCGGTCGTCGCGACCGTGTCCGAATTCTCGCGCCGCGAACTCGCCGACGTGCTACCGGTCGCGGCGAAGGACATCGTCGTGGCGCCCAACGGCGCCGAGCATCTCTCGATCGCGCCCGATGCGGGTGTGGTCGAACGATTGGGGCTGAGCAAGGGCGGCTATTTCCTCACGCTCGGCAACCTCACCCGCAACAAGAACCTCGCTGTCGCGCTGCGCGCGCTGGCGCGCCTCCAGCCGGGCAGCGCGAAGCTGGTCGCGGTCGGGCGGATGGACCGCTCGGTGTTCGGCTCGGCCGGGCTGCCCGAGCCGGGCGCCGACGTGCTGCTCCCCGGGCGGCTCGACGATGCCGAAGTCGCCGGGCTGATGCAAGGCGCGCGCGCGTTGATCTTCCCGAGCATCTACGAAGGCTTCGGCATCCCGCCGTTGGAGGCGTTCGTCAACGAATGCCCGGTGCTCGCCAGCACCGCGCCGGCGGTACAGGAAGTGTGCGGCGACGCCGCCGATTATTTCGAGCCGCACGACGACGCCACGCTCGCGCGGCTGATGCAAATGCTGCTCGACGACCACGACGGCGCGCTGCGCCGCGACCGGCTCGCCAAGGGCAAGCAGCGCGTCGCCCGTTACACGTGGCGCGGCTCGGCGCAGATCCTCGCCGATGCCTGCGCGAAGGTCGCGGCACGATGAAGGTCCTGATCGTCAACGTCCTCTACCCGCCGCACAAGATCGGCGGCGCGGAGAAGTCGGTGTCGCTGCTCGCCGAGGCGTTGGTCCGCGCGGGCGACGAGGTGGTGGTCGCGACGCTGGACGATATCGCCGCGCCCGTCACCGAGGTGAAGAACGGCGTGACGCTCCGTCGCTTGCCGATCGACAACATCTACTGGCCCTACGATCCTGACGCGCCCGCGCAGCCGAAGCTGAAGCGGCTGCAATGGCACGCGCGCAACCGCTGGAACCGCGCCGCCGCGCGTCGCATGGCCAAGCTGCTCGACGAGGTGCGCCCCGACGTCGTCCATTGCAACGTCATCACCGGGTTCAGCCCGGCGATCTGGCGCGAAATAAAGAAGCGCAAGCTGCCGCTCGTCCAAACGCTGCGCGATTACGGCGTGATGTGCACGCGCTCGGCGCTGTTCAAGAACGGCGCGAACTGCACGACCCGCTGCCTCGAATGCCGTGTCCTAACCGCGCCCGGCAAGACCGAGTCCGCTCGCGTCGACCAGCTCGTCTCGAACAGCGATTACGTCATCCGCCGCCACCATGCCGAGGGCTATTTCTCCGGCGTGCCCGCGCGGCGCATCTTCAACATCGTCCCGCTCGACGAACAGCCGCGCGACACGAAGACGCCGGATGCGTCGTTCGTGTTCGGCTTCATCGGCCGCATTGAGGCGGAAAAGGGCATCGACGTGGTGCTGGAGGCGACCACCCGCGTCACCCGCGCGGACTGGCGGCTGCGCATCGCCGGTGTCGGCGTGCCCGATTATGTCGCCAACCTGAAAGCGCGCTATCCCGATCCGCGCATCGAATGGCTAGGCTTCTCGCAGGCCGGCGATTTCTACCGCGCGATTGATACCGTGCTGATCGCCTCGGTCTGGCCCGAGCCGCTGCCGCGCACGCTGATCGAGGCGCTCTCCTACGGCCTGTCGGCGATCTGTGCCGAGGCGGGCGGCATCCCCGAGATCGCCGACCTCGCGCGCCATGCGATCACCTACGAACCCACCGATGTGGAGGCGCTCGCCGCCGCGATGGACACCGCGCTCGGCAATGCGGCGGCGTGGCGGGCGGGCGGACTCAGCGATCCGCAAGCGCTCGGCTGGTTCGCGGAGGACAAGATCGTCGCCGAGAACCGCGCGGCCTATGCCGATGCGATCGCCGCGGTGGCAACGCGATGAGCTGGCGGCGCGACCTCTATGCCAACGCCTCGCGCCGCGGCGTGAAGGGCGCGCTGATCGGCTGGTTCCTCAATCCCGGCTTCGCGGTCGTCACGCTCTACCGCATTATGCGCTACGCCTATCTGCGCGGCGGCCCGCTCGGGCGACTGGTCGAGAAACTGGTCTGGCGGCGGATCGTTTTCGGCTACGGCTGCTATATCGACCCCAGCGCAAAGATCGGCCCCGGCCTGCGCCTGCCGCATCCGGTCGGGATCGTGATCGGCGCCGACACGGTGATCGGTGCCGACGTCACCGTCTACCAGAACGTCACCTTCGGCCGCCGCGCCGCGAACGAGGCGGTCTATCCGGTGATCGAGGACGGCACGATCATCTATGCCGGCGCGATCGTCACCGGCGAGATCACCGTCGGCCACGACGCGACGATCGCGGCCGGCGCACTCGTCCGCCACGACGTACCCGCGCACGGAGTCGCCCTGCCCGCCTCGGGCGCAATCCGGCCGGGCAAGCTCCACGCCGCGCCCTGATCGAAACCGTCGATCATACCGTCCGACTTTTCGCATTTTCCCGATCAGTCTCGCTCCGCTACCACCAGTGTCACAGATCGCCGGAGCGGCCGTGCGCGCGCGTGCGTGACGGCAACAGCCGATCCGGACACCGATCGCGAGAGGAGACGAGACATGGACGCCATCACCGAAGGTAGCCCGATCAACGATCCCAAGAAGCAGCCCGCCGCGATGCGCACGCTGCTCGGGCGCACGTCCAGGGATTGGTGGCCGGAATCGCTGTCGATCGACATCCTTCACCAGCAGGGCAAGAGCGGCAATCCGTTCGGCGACGACTTCGATTATGCCGCCGAATTCCTAAAGCTGGACCTCAAGGCGGTGAAGGCCGACCTCACCGCGCTGATGACCGACAGCCAGCCGTGGTGGCCGGCCGATTACGGGCATTACGGCCCGTTCTTCATCCGCATGGCGTGGCACTCGGCGGGCACCTACCGCACCGGCGACGGGCGCGGCGGTTCGTCGGCGGGGCAGCAGCGCTTCGCCCCGCTCAATTCGTGGCCGGACAACGGCAATCTCGACAAGGCACGCCGCCTGCTCTGGCCGATCAAGCAGAAGTACGGCCGCGCGCTTAGCTGGGCCGACCTGTTCATCCTCGCCGGCAATGTCGCAATCGAATCGATGGGCGGCCCGACTTTCGGCTTCGGCGGCGGACGCAAGGACGTGTTCGAGCCCGAGAAGGACGTATACTGGGGCACCGAGGAGGAATGGCTCGGGCAGACCCGCATCGATGAGGAAGCCGGGCTTGCACTCGAAAGCCCGCTCGCCGCGATCCAGCACGGCCTGATCTACGTGAATCCGGAAGGGCCGGGCGGCTGCCCCAACCCGATGGGTTCGGCGCGCGACATGCGCGAGACCTTCGCGCGCATGGGCATGAACGACGAGGAAACCGCCGCGCTCACCGCTGGCGGCCACACGTTCGGCAAGGCGCATGGCGCCGGCGATCCGAAGCTGGTCGGCCGCGAGCCGGAAGGCGCGGACATCGCCGCGCAGGGGCTTGGCTGGGCATCGACGCACGAAAGCGGGATGGGCGATCACACGATCACCTCGGGGATCGAGGGTGCGTGGACGCCGACCCCGACGACGTGGGACATGACCTATTTCGACATGCTGCTCGACCACGAGTATGAAATCGTGAAGAGCCCGGCTGGCGCACATCAGTTCCAGCCGGTCGGCAACCCCGACGACACGCTCGCCCCCGCCGCGCACACGCCGGGCAAGAAGGTGCCGACGATGATGACCTCGGCCGACATGGCGCTGAAGGTCGACCCGAAATACCGCGCGGTCATGGAGAAATTCCGTGCCAACCCCGCGTATTTCGCGGAGGCGTGGGCGCGCGCGTGGTTCAAGCTGACCCACCGCGACATGGGGCCGAAGATCCGCTATCTCGGCAGCGAGGTGCCGCAGGAAGACCTTATCTGGCAGGATCCGATCCCGGCGGTCGATCACCCGCTGGTCGACGCCGCCGACGTCGCCGCGCTGAAGGCTACGCTGCTGGATCGCCTGTCGGTGCAGGATCTGGTCAAGACCGCCTGGGCCTCGGCCTCGACCTATCGCGGGTCGGACAAGCGCGGCGGCGCGAACGGTGCGCGCATCCGCTTTGCCCCGCAGCGTGACTGGGAAGTCAACGAGCCGGAGAACCTCGCCCGCGTGCTCGGCGTGATCGAGCAGGTAAAGGCCGACTTCGACGGTGCGGCGACCGGTGGCAAGAAGGTGTCGATCGCCGACCTGATCGTGCTCGGCGGTACCGCCGCTGTCGAGAAGGCGGCGAAGGACGCCGGGCATGACGTGACCGTGCCCTTCACCGCCGGCCGTGCCGACGCGCTGGAGGAGCAGACCGACGCCGAGAGCTTCGACGTGCTCGAGCCCAAGGCGGACGGCTTCCGCAACTACCTCCAGGTAAAGTTCAACGTGCCGACCGAGGAGCTGCTGGTCGATCGTGCTCAACTGCTCGGCCTTACCGCGCCGGAGATGGCGGTGCTGGTCGGCGGCTTGCGCGTCCTTGGCGCCAATGCGCAGGGCAGCGAGCATGGCGTGTTCACGAAGCGCGTTGGGCAGTTGACCAACGACTTCTTCGTGAACCTGCTCGACATGAACACCGCGTGGAAGCAGGTCAGCGATGAGAGCGATGAGGAATTCGTCGGCACCGATCGCACCACGCACGAGCAGAAGTGGACCGCCTCGCGCACCGATCTGGTGTTCGGCTCGAACTCGCAGCTCCGCGCGCTGTCGGAGGTCTATGCCTGCGACGATGCGAAGGACAAGTTCGTCGCCGATTTCGTCAAGGCGTGGACCAAGGTGATGAATGCAGACCGTTTTGATCTGGTCACGCATTGATTGATCGGCTAGCAAGCCATTGAAGAATTGGGAGGGACCGGGCTGCGGCGATTTGGCTGCGTTCCGGTCCCTTCCTCCTTGTACCGGCCGAACAGCCCTTCGGGTCGCCCCGTGGCTGCGACAGTCGGGGCCGCCGGCGTGCCCCCCACGCCGGCGGCCGAACCCGTTTAGGGCGGGCCATCCTTGATCGTCATTGCGAGGGGACCGGTATGGCAAGCGAAGCTCACCATCGTTCGCCCTGAGCCTGTCGAAGGGCGTGCCCCAAACGCCCCGGAAGCGTTACTTCTTCCCGTCATCCTTGCGCGAGTTCGCGAACAGCACCGCGGCCGCCACCGCTGCCGAGCCGATCCCGACACCCAGCCACGTCTTCCCCGGCTGCCACCGCCCCTTGCGCTGATGCGCCGCGGCACTCGAAGCGCCGGCTTCCTCATGCGCCTTGGCGGCCGCGGCGGCTTCCAGAATCTCGTTAGGTTGCTCGTCGCTCACGTCACTCTCCTTTTGGCGCGTCATAGCGCGCACGAAAATCATTGGCGAACGCCGCCAATCGCGCTTCAACGATCGCGGCGCGCAGGTCGGCCATAATGGCCTCGTAAAAAGCGATGTTGTGCTCGGTCATCAGCATCGCGCCCAGCATCTCGCCCGCCCGCACCAGATGATGCACATAGGCGCGCGTCCATGTCGTGCACACCGCACAGCCGCATTCCGGGTCGAGCGGCCCCTGATCCTCGGCGAACCGCGCGTTGCGGATGTTGATCGGTCCGGCCCGCGTGAACGCCTGCCCGGTCCGCCCGGAGCGCGTCGGCATCACGCAGTCGAACATATCGACCCCGCGCTCGACCGCGCCGACGATGTCGGTCGGCTTGCCGACCCCCATCAGGTAGCGCGGGCGTTCGACCGGCAATTGCCCGGTCGCGAAGTCGAGGCAGCCGAACATCGCTTCCTGTCCCTCGCCGACCGCCAGCCCGCCGATCGCATAGCCGTCGAACCCGATATCGGTCAGCGCATCGGCACTCGCCTTGCGCAGCCCTTCGTCGAGCGCACCCTGCTGAATGCCGAAGATCGCGTTGTGCGCGGCATGATCGCCGCCGCCATCGAACGCGTCGCGACTGCGCTTTGCCCAGCGCATCGAGCGTTCCATTGCCGCCGCCTGCACCTCGCGCGTCGAGGTGGTCGGCACCAGTTCGTCGAACGCCATCACGATGTTGCTGCCCAGTAGCCGCTGGATTTCGATCGAGCGCTCCGGCGTGATCATGTGCCGTGTCCCGTCGAGATGCGACGCGAACGCCACACCCTCCTCCGACCGCTTGGTCAGCGCCGACAGGCTCATCACCTGATAGCCACCCGAATCGGTCAGGATCGGTTTGTGCCACCCCATGAAGCGGTGCAGCCCGCCCAGCCGCGCCACCCGCTCCGCGCCGGGGCGCAGCATCAGGTGATAGGTATTGCCGAGGATGATGTCCGCGCCGGCACGCTCGACGTCGCCGGGCTTCATCGCCTTGACCGTCGCGGCGGTGCCGACCGGCATGAACGCGGGCGTGCGGATCACCCCGCGCTGCATCGTGATCGCGCCGGTGCGCGCCGCACCGTCGGTCGCGGCGATCGAAAAGGCGAAGCGCGTCATCGCCGCCCCCCGCGCTTTCGCTTATCGGCGTCCGGGGTAACGTCCTTCTTCTCCGGCCGGCGTCCCGCGGTCGGCCCGCGCGCATCGACCGGCATCGTGCGATAGGTCAACAGCTCGGCGCGGCTGATCGCGTGATCGCCGTCGCGGTCGTACCGCGCGAACAGCCGCGAGAAATGGTCCTGCAACTCCGCCAGCGTCACCTCGCCGTCGTTGTCGCGATCCACCTCATACGGGCTCGGCAACGCCGCGCGATCGCCGAGGTAACGCAACGCCCAGTCGCCGAACGCGATATAGCGCAGCTTGCCGGTCTTGTTCGGATCGAACGCCGCCAGCGACGCCGCGACGCACTCCTCCAACTCGTAGCGTTCCACCTTCGCATCGCCGTCGCGGTCGCACGCGGCGATCATCATCGCCACCGGCTCGACCACCATCGTCGCGGGGGTCTGCGGGGTGGCGGGCAGCGGCGCGCGGACGGTGATGTCGCCGTCTGGCGGCGTATCTTGTACCGGGGCCGCGGCGAGCAGGAGCAACGCGAACGGAATCATCTGCGCTCCGTGGCAGAAGGACGCGCGCATCGCCAGCGTCTTGGCCATATGGACGCATGATTCGGACGACGATCATCGCGCATCAGGCGATTTGCTGGACAGCCACTGCGGTGCTGTTGTCGCCCGGCCTGGCTGCGGCGCAAAGCCAGCGCCCGACCGGCTATCCGCGTTCCGCGAACGAGCGTTCCGGCGGCCCGGTCACCTGGTCGCTCGTCTATACCGCCGACGTCATCGCCAATGCCGCGGGCGGCACGGCGCGCGGCATCCGCTATCTCGACAATCTCGACGCGCAGGTCGCGGTGGATGCGGATCGCCTGGTCGGCTGGCGCGGTGCGCGCGCGTTCGTCTACGCGATCTACAATAACGGCACGCGCTTCTCGCCGGTGCTGACCGGCGATTTCCAGGTCGTTTCCAATATCGAAACCGAGGTGCGTGCCGCGCGGCTGTTCGAGGCGTGGGTCGAACAGGACATTGGCACGCGCGCTTCGCTCAAGGCCGGGCTCTACAACCTTAATTCCGAATTCGACACGACGCTCGCGGGAACCTTGTTCCTGCTGTCGTCGCACGGCATCGGCCACGATATCGCGCAATCGGGGCGACGCGGCCCGTCGATCTTCCCCGTCACCTCGGTCGGCGTGCGTGGCGAGGTGGCGCTCGACGATCATTGGCTGGCGCGCGCCGCGGTGCTCGACGCGGTGCCCGGCGACCCGACGCGCCCGGCGGCTACCGCGATCCGCTTCGGGCGCCGCGATGGCGCGCTGGTGATCGCCGAGTTGGCGCGGTTGGGCGCGCGTACCAAGCTGGCGGTCGGCAGCTGGCGCTATATCGCGAAGCTGCCGCCGATCGCGGACTTGCCGCGCAACGACGACGGCAATCGCGGCGCCTATGCGCTGGTCGAGCATCAGTTCACCGGCGCGCAGCGTGGCGGAACGGGGGTCGGCGGCTGGCTGCGCTACGGCTTCGCCGATCGCCGCTATAACCCGGCGGCGCATTATCTCGGCGGCGGGCTGGTGCGCACCGGGCTGGGCGCCGCGCGCGCCGATGACCAGATCGGCATCTCGTTCGCTGCGGTGCGCTTCGGCCCGCGCTACCGCCGGATCGAACAGGTCGGCCCCGGCGAGCTGGTCGTCGAGGCCGCCTACCGTCGCGTCATGCGCCGCTGGCTGACGATCGAGCCCGCCGCCCAGTGGATCGCACATCCCGGCGGCCGACGCGACATCGGCGACGCGCTGGTGGTGGCGCTGCGGATCAAGGTCGGCCGCTGATGCGCCGCGTGCCCCCGCTCACCCCTCCATCGCGGACTTCGTATCCTCCAGCGCGAGGTCGACCAGCGTCCGCATTGCCGCGGTTGCGCCCGCAACGTCCCCGGCGGCGATCATGTCGTGGACGCGGACGTGGTCGGGGATCGGGTTGCGCGGCAGCGCCCGTGCGCGCTGCTTGTACTGCGTGGTCCAGTGGATCGCCGCGCCGATGCTCGCGCTCAGCACCATCAGCGCGTCGTTGCGCGTCGCGCGCAGCACCGCATTGTGGAAGTCCTTGTCCGCGGCGCGCCCCGCCTCGGTCGCCAGCGTGTGACGCCGCATCGCCGCCAGCGCGTCCTTCATCGCCTTCAGGTCGTTGCGGTCGCGCCGTTGCGCCGCCAGCCCAGCCGCGGCCGGCTCGACGATCCCGCGCAGCTCGAACAGGGCACGCACGAATTGCACGTCGGGCGCGCCCGAAAACGCCCAGGCGAGCACGTCGGGATCAAGCAGATTCCACCGCTCGCGCGGCAACACGCGCGTGCCTGCCTTCGGCCGGCTCTCGACAAGACCCTTGGCCGCCAGCACCTGCATCGCCTCGCGATACGCACTGCGCGACACATCGAGCGCTTCGGAGAAAGCGACCTCGCCCGACAGCGTGTCGCCGGGCATATATTCGCCCGAGACGATCGCGGTGCCCAGCTTGTGCGCGATCGCGCCGTGCAGCCGCCGCCCAGTGCCGCGCACCGAGGCGCGCGCCGCTTCTTTCGGCTCGCCCCCGCCCACCGGCGCATCGCCCTCCTGCTGCGGCACGCCGCTCTCCCGATCCGCCATCACCTCTCCTTTGTGACCTGCTTTAATGCGTCGTGGCAAGCGTGGGGTGTGGGGCAAATGGTCGTTGCATTGACCGTAACCCAAACCTAATGTCCGAGTAATGAGCAAAAACGGCGAGGCGGGCAATGCCCTGCCGCGCTTCTTTCGGGAGGATAGGATGAAGGCACGTCTGTTCGCTTATGCCGGAGCGCTGGCCCTGGGGCTCGCCTCCCTCGCCCCCGCGGCCGCGCAGGACGCCGCCACGCCCGGCAGCGCGACGATCGCGGTCCACGGCGACACGCCCGGGCCGGTCTACGACAAGCGCATCTTCACCCAGTTCGCCGAGCATCTCGGCAACGGCATCTACGGCGGGCTGTGGGTCGGCAACGATCGCAAGATCCCGAACACGCGCGGCTTTCGCAGCGACGTGGTCGGCGCGCTGCGCGATCTCGGCACGCCGGTGATCCGCTGGCCCGGCGGCTGCTTCGCCGACGAATATCACTGGCGTGAGGGCATTGGCCCCAAGAACAAGCGCCCGGTCAAGATCAACACCCATTGGGGCGGCGTGACCGAGCCGAACACCGTCGGCACGCACGAATTCATGGACGTCACCGAACAGATCGGCGCCGAGGTCTACATTTCCGGCAACGTCGGCAACGGCACGCCGCAGGAAATGGCCGAGTGGGTGGAGTACATCACCTCGCCCGCCGGCTCACTGGCGGACGAGCGCGCGAAGAACGGCCACAAGGCACCGTGGAAGCTGCCCTATTTCGGCATCGGCAACGAATTGTGGGGCTGCGGCGGCAACATGAAGCCGGAATATGCCGCCGACGTCACGCGCCGTTACGCCACCTTCATCAAGGCGCCGGCCGGCACGAAGATCCAGAAGATCGCCTCGGGCGCCAACGTCGAGGATTATAACTGGACCGAGGTGATGATGCGCGAGGCGGGCGGGATGCTCGATGGCCTCTCGCTCCATTATTACACCGTGCCGGGCGACTGGAACAAGAAGGGCTCGGCGATCGACTTCGACGAGAACGACTGGGCGCTGACGCTCGCCAAGACGTGGCGCATGGACGAGCTGGTCACCAAGCACAGCGAAATTATGGACAAGTACGATCCGCAGAAGCGCGTGTACCTGGCGGTCGACGAATGGGGCACCTGGTACGATCAGGATCCGGGCACGCACCCGGGCTTCCTGCGCCAGCAGAACTCGCTGCGGGACGCGCTGGTCGCCGCGATCAACCTGAACATCTTCGCCAAGCACGCCGATCGCGTGAAGATGACCGCGATCGCGCAGATGGTGAACGTCCTTCAGGCGATGATCCTGACCGACGGCAACAAGATGGTGCTGACGCCGACGTACCACGTCTTCAAGATGTACAAGCCGTACATGGACGGCACGGTGCTGCCGATCGACATCAAGTCGCCGTGGTACAACAAGGAGCAATGGGTGATGCCCGCGGTCAGCGCCTCGGCGGTCCGCGACAAGGGCGGCGTGACGCACGTCGCGCTCGCCAACGCCGATCCGAACCGCACGATTACCGTCACGACGACGCTGACCGGGGTCACGGCGTCGCGCGTCGGCGGCACGATCCTGACCGGGCCGAAGATCAATTCGCTCAACACCTTCGACGCGCCGACCACCGTCGTTCCGGCCGCCTTCAACGGGGCGCAGCTGAACGGCGGGCAGCTCACCGTCACGCTGCCGGCGAAATCGGTGGTGATGCTGGACCTCAACTGATGAGCGACGATCTGGCGCGGCTCTCGCGTCGTCTGTTCGTGGCCGGGGGCGCGGCGCTTGCCGCCGCCCCCGCGCTGGCCCGTTCCGGTGCGGGGGCGGGCGCAATCGTCAACCCGCTGGTGCGCCAGCGCGCCGATGCGCAGGTGTTCCGCCATACCGACGGCTGGTATTATCTGACCGGCTCGGTCCCCGAATACGACCGGCTGGTGCTGCGCCGGTCGAAGACGATCGCGGGGCTCACCACCGCGACCGAGAAAGTGTTGTGGCGGCACGAAAAGACCGGGCCGCTCTCGGGTTTCCTCTGGGCGCCCGAGCTGCACTTGATCGACGGCAAGTGGATCATGTACTTCGCGGCCGGCCCCAGCGGCGGCGGCGCGGACGTGTTCCGCATCCGCACCCATGCGGTGGTCTGCGACGGGGCCGACCCGATGGCCGGCAACTGGACGGTGCTGGGGCAGCTCCAGACGCCGTGGGACAGTTTCAATCTCGATTCGACCAGCTTCGTCCACCGCGGGCAGCGCTATCTGGCGTGGGCGCAGCGCGAGGAGGGAATCGATACCAACTCGAACCTCTACCTCGCCCCGCTCGCCACCCCGCTGACCTTCGCGGCGAAGCCGGCGCGGCTGACCGTCCCGACGCTGCCGTGGGAAATCCGCGGCTACAAGGTCGCCGAGGCCCCGGCGCTGCTGGCGCGCAACGGCCGGCTGTTCATGACCTATTCGGCGAGCGCCACCGACGCGCGTTACTGCCTGGGGATGCTCACCGCGCGCGACGACGCCGATATCATGGACCCGGCGGTGTGGAGCAAATCACCCGAGCCGGTGATGAAAACCTCGCGCGCGCACAAGATTTTTGGCCCCGGCCACAACAGCTTCACCGTCGATGAGCGCGGGCGCGACATGCTGGTCTTCCACGCGCGCGATTACGAGAAGATCGTCGGCGACCCGTTGTTCGATCCCAACCGCCACACCCGCGTCCAGACGATCCGTTATAATGCGGCCGGCGTCCCGCAGTTCGACCCGCCCGTCGCCAACGGCCCGTTGCGTAGCTGATATGTCGGACTATTGCCGCATCATTTCCGATGCGCGGTAGCATCCGGTGCGGATTGGTCGCGGCATTGCTGGCGACGGGGGCAGCACGTGCGCCAAAATACCCCCCTGCGGCCAGCCAGCGTGTCCATGATCCGGCGATTCTGGCGGAGCGGGGACGCTATTATCTGTTTTCTACCGGCCATGTCGGCGATGCGGCCGGGCTGCTCCCGTTGCGCGTCTCGACCGACCTGCGCCACTGGACGCAAGCCGGCCCATCGTTCCGCACGCTGCCCGCCTGGGCGCAACAGGCGGTGCCGGGCACCAAGGGCATGTGGGCACCGGATATCACGCGCGCGCGGGGCGAATATCGCCTCTATTATTCGCTCTCCACCTTCGGGAAGAACCGCTCGGCGATCGGTCTGGCCACCGCCACCCGGATCGACCCCGGCGATCCGGCGGCGAACTGGGTCGATCGCGGGCCGGTGATCCGTTCGACCGATGGCGACGACTACAACGCGATCGATCCGGCTGCGTTCACCGATGCCGATGGGCGGCAATGGCTGGCGTTCGGCAGCTTCTGGAGCGGGATCAAGCTGATCGAACTCGACCCCGCCACCGGGCTGCGTCGCCCCGACACGCCGCTGCGCAGCCTCGCCGCGCGTCCGTCACCCGGCGCGATCGAGGCACCGTTCGTAATCCGCCACGGCGGCTATTATTATCTGTTCGCCTCGTTCGACTTCTGCTGCCGCGGGGCAAGGAGCAGCTACAACACCGTCGTCGGCCGCGCGACTGCGCCGGCCGGACCCTATGTCGATCGCGCCGGGACGCCGATGCTGAAGGGTGGGGGCACGCCGGTGCTCGCCTCCGGACAAGAGACCGGCAGCCGCTATGTCGGGCGTGGCCACAATGCGGTCCTGCAACAGCCCGGCGGGGACCGGATCGTCTATCACGCCTATGACACGCAGCGGAACGGGAGGCCGACGTTGCGCATCCAGCGGCTGATCTGGGACGCGGAAGGCTGGCCCCACGCGGAATAAAGCCCCTCCCCTTTAGGAGTTGCAGGTCGGTCGTGCCCCCGGCACGACCTAACCGATGCGGGGCATCGTTTACCTGCAACCGGGTTGGGGTGGGGGAGTCGCAAGCGTCACTCTCGGTGAGACACCGCCCCACCCCCGGCCCCTCCCCTGAAGGGGAGGGGAGAAGGTCTAAAAACTCGCCGCGCGATACACCCGCGAGACGTCGCCGCCCCAATCGCCATGATACAGGTCGAGCAACCGCTCCGCCGGCACCTTCCCCGCGCGCACGATCTCGCGCAGCGGCTCCAGGAACCCGGTCTCGTCCTCGCCCGCCGCGCTGACCCGCGCGCGTGCCTTCAGCCCGCCGTGCGCGATGTCGAGCACCGCGCCCGCGATGTCGCGCAACTGCCCGCCGCCGGGGATCGGCGCGGATAGCCCCAGCTTCGGCACCGCATCGCGCAGCGCCTGCCGCTCGTCGAGCGTCCAGTGTTTCACCAGATCCCATGCCGCATCCAGCGCCGCGCCGTCGTACAGCAGCCCGACCCAGAACGCCGGCAAGGCGCAGATCCGGTTCCACGGGCCGCCGTCGGCACCGCGCATCTCGAGAAAGGTCTTGAGCCGCACCTCGGGGAAGGCGGTCGACAGATGGTCGTCCCAGTCGGTGATGGTCGGCTTCTCGCCGGGCAACACCGACAGTTCGCCGCGCAGGAAGTCGCGGAAGCTCAGCCCCGCCGCGTCGATATAGCGACCGTCGCGATACACGAAGTACATCGGCACATCGAGCATGTAGTCGGCATATCGCTCATAGCCGAAGCCGTCCTCGAACACGAACGGCAGCATGCCGGTCCGCGCCGGATCGGTATCCGACCAGATGTGGCTGCGATAGCTCAGGAAGCCGTTCGGCTTGCCTTCGGTGAACGGCGAATTGGCAAACAGCGCGGTGGCGAGCGGTTGCAGCGCCAACCCGACGCGGAACTTCTTCACCATGTCGGCTTCGCTGGCGTAATCGAGGTTCACCTGGATCGTGCAGGTGCGCAGCATCATGTCGAGCCCCATCGTGCCGACGCGCGGCATGTGGCGCAGCATGATCGCATAGCGGCCCTTGGGCATGATCGGCAGCGCGGCGCGCGTCTTGTCGGGCCACATGCCGAGCCCGAGGAAACCGATCCCCAGCTTCTCGCCCGCCGCCTTCACCTGCGCCAGATGCCGTCCGGTTTCGGCGCAGGTCTGATGGAGGTTTTCCAGCGGCGCGCCCGACAGCTCGAACTGCCCGGCGGGCTCCAGGCTGACCGACCCGTCCGCCCCGCTCAGCGCGATGACGTTGCCGCCTTCCACCACCGGCCGCCAGCCATGCTGTTCCAGCTCGCCCAGCAAGGCGCGGATGCCGCCCGGTTCGTCATAGGACGGCGCGTGATGGTCGCCGGTGGCGTAGACGAACTTCTCGTGCTCGGTGCCGATCCGCCAGCGCTCCGCCGGCTTCTCCCCGCTGGCGAAGCGCGCGATCAATTCGTCGCGCGATTCGATGGCGCTCGCGCGCGTGTCCGAAACCGTCTTGGTCGTCATGGCCGCGCCTTACGCCGCGATGAACACCTGCGCTAGAGTGGATCGGATTGGCATGGGTAAAGCGGGTAGGCTCGGTCGCGCGAGGTATCGTTCACGCGAAGACGCGAAGACGCGACGAGGGCATCGTTCCCGTTCAGGAGTCGCGGTTCGCCTATCCACGTTCGTCATCCCGGACTTGATCCGGGATCCAGCTTCTTCTTACTTCGACCGCCAGAAAGGTAGCGGAGCCCCGGATCAAGTCCGGGGCGACGAGGGAGGCAAGTTCTCCGCGCCTCCGCGCGAACCACCCTTCTTCGTCGCGTCTTCGCGCCTTCGCGTGCCCCCCTCCCGCCTACCAGTCCCCCGCCACCGCCATCCACACCGCGACCGCCGCGGCCGCCGCGGTATCCGCGCGCAGAATGCGCGGCCCCAGCGCGATCCCCACCGCCGCCGGATGCGCGCGGATCGCGGTGCGTTCCTCGTCGTCGAACCCGCCTTCCGGCCCGATCAGGATCGCCGCCGGCCCCGGTCGCGCGCGCATCGCCGCCGCCGCGGGTTCTCCGCCCAGTTCGTCGGCGAAGAACAAGGCGCGCTCCGCCGGCCAGTCGCGCAGCAGCGCGGGCAGCTTCACCATCTCCGCCACCTCCGGCACCGCGGTGCGCCCGCATTGCTCGGCGGCCTCGATCATATGCGCGCGCAGCCGCTCGGTATTCGGCTTGTCGACCACCGTGCGCCGCGTCACCACCGGGACCAGCCGCGCGACGCCCAGCTCGCACGCCTTCTCCGCCATCCAGTCGACGCGGCCTTTCTTGAGCGGCGCGGCGACCAACCATAGGTCGGGCACCGCCTCGCGTTCGCGCAGCCGCTCCTGCACGTCGAGCGTCAGGTCGCGCTTGCCGACCGCGCTCGCCACCGCCAGCCATTCGCCGCTGGCATCGTCGAACAGCTTCACCGGGTCGCCCGGCTTCGTACGCATCACCGACACCAGATAATGCGCCTGCGGCCCCGACAGCGACAGCGGACCGGGCGCGAGCGCCGTCTCGACGAACAGCCGCGGCGTCGAGCGCGGCGGCCAGGCGGGCACCGCCCCCATCATTTCTTCCTTCCCCGTCCGATCAGCAGCCGCGCGATCGCCAACAGCAGCGCGCCGGCCAATGCGACGACCAGCACCACGCCCGTCACCACCCCGGCGACGCGCAAAATGGCATAGAACAGCGCCTCGAAAAACCGGCCGATCGCGACCGACAGATGGATCACTTGCGCGCGACGCGGGTCCAGCGCTGCTCCTTGCACCCGAAGCCCGCGAACAGGCAGCCCTGCGCGACCAGCGTGTCGCGCCCGTCGAGCTGGAGCGTCCCATCGACCTCGCGCCCGATATCGGGGACGAACACCGTCCCCGCCCACGTCCCGTCGCCATCGCGCTCGAACCCGCGGAACAGCGACGTGCCGACCAGCCGGTCGGTCCCGCCGGCTGCGGCATCGTCCTTGGCCTTGTCGCTCGCCGACACCACCGTCCCGCACATCCCCGGCTCGCCGCGGCACGGCGCGACGCGGATCCGCACGCTGTCGCTGGCATTGCGCCACGTCCCCGCCAGCGGATCGGTGGCGGCGGCGGCGAGCAGGGCGAGAAGGGTCAACATACGCGCGAACCTCGGGTGAAAACGGTCTCACCGTATGTAGGCACGGCTGACGGTGGCGTGAACCGGTCACCCCCACCTTCTTCCGCATTGCCCCGTACTGCTGTCGCCCCGGCGGCGTGCAGGACGCCGCCGACACGCACGATAGGCGCTGACGCCCGCGCGCTACCCCGCTATCGAGGCGCGCGTGACCGACATCGTCCCCGACACCCAGCACCGCGGCCTCCTGTCGCTGCTCCCGCCGCGCGCGCGGCTGTTCGCGTCGCTGGCGCGGTTCGACCGGCCGATCGGCTGGTGGCTGCTGTTCTGGCCCGGCGCCTGGGGCGTCGCGCTCGCCGGCGGCGTGGTCGAGCGCTGGCCGCTGATCCTGTGGCTGCTGATCGGCAGCATCGCGATGCGCGGCGCGGGATGCGTCTACAACGACATCGTCGACCGCGATCTCGATGCCAGCGTCGCGCGCACCCGCACGCGGCCGCTCGCCAGCGGCGCGGTGTCGGCGAAGGCGGCGTGGGTCTGGCTGCTCGCGCTCTGCCTGATCGGGCTGGTCGTGCTGCTCCAGCTCCATTTGCCCGCCGCGATCGTCTCGCTCGCCGCGATCGCGCCGGTCGCCGCCTATCCGTTCATGAAGCGCATCACCTGGTGGCCGCAGGCATGGCTGGGGCTGGTCTTCTCCTGGGCGGCCCTGGTCGGCTGGACCGAGACATGGGGCGCGCTCACCCTCCCCGGCCTGACGCTCTACGCCGGCACGATCTTCTGGGTGGTCGGTTACGACACGATCTACGCGTTGCAGGACCGCGAGGACGATGCGCTTGTCGGCATCCGCTCCTCCGCGCTCGCGCTCGGCCGCCACGTCCGCGCCGGGGTGACCGCCTGCTACGCGCTCGCGCTCGCGCTCTGGGCGGCGGCATTGTGGCAGGTGCGCGCCGATCCGCTGATCCTCGCCGCGCTCGCGCCGCTCGCGCTCCAGCTGTTCTGGCAGGTCGCGACCTTGCGCGACGATGACGGCAACGGCGCGCTCGACCGCTTCCGCAGCAACCGTACTGCCGGGCTGCTGATGTTCCTCGCCTGCGTCGCGGTGGGAACGCGCATCCAATAGCGCCGCGGCGGCGTTCTCTTGCGCGATATGGCAACCGCAACCTTTCGCCCCTAAGTCCACCCTATGCTCACAGCCCCCCAAGCGCAGGACCGCGCCCACGATATCGTCCGCCGCGCCACCGCCGCCGGCGCCGACGCCGCCGATGCGGTGTTCGCCGCCAATGCCTCGACCGAGGTGTCGGTACGGCTGGGCAAGCTCGAGGATATTGGCCGCTCGGAGGGCGAGGACCTCGGCCTGCGCGTCTTCGTGGGGCAACGCTCGGCCAGCGTCTCGACCTCCGACCTGTCGTCCGCCGCGATGGACGCGCTGGTCGAACGCGCGGTGGCGATGGCGCGCGAAGCGCCCGAGGATCGTTGGGCCGGGCTCGCCCCGCCGGAGCGGCTGCTCCACGGTACCCCGCCGGCGCTCGACCTCGCCGATCGCCACGCCTGCACCCCCGAGCAGCTCCGCACCGCCGCGCTGCTTGCCGAGGAAGCCGCGCGCGCGGTCGACGGCGTCACCAACAGCGAAGGCGGCGGCGCGGCGGCGTCCGAAAGCGTCTGGGCGCTCGCCACCAGCCACGGCTTCGCGGGCAGCTACGCCACCACCGGGTTCAGCGTCTCCGCCAGCGTGATCGCGGGCGAAGGCAGCGCGATGCAGCGCGACTATGCCTTTCATTCCGCCCGCCATCTCGCGCATCTCGACACCCCCGAGGCGATCGGTCGGCTCGCGGGCGAGCGCGCCGTCGCCCGCCTCGATCCGGGTGTGGCGCGCAGCGGGACGATGCCGATCGTCTTCGATCCGCGCGTCGGCGCCAGCCTGCTCGGGCATCTCAGCGGCGCGATCACCGGCGGTGCGATCACCCGCCGCACCAGCTTCCTGCTCGATTCGCTCGGCACCGAGGTGTTCGCGCCCGGCGTGACGATCCGCGACGATCCGCACCGTCCGCACGGGCTGCGCTCGCGCCCGTTCGATGGCGAGGGGCTGCCGGTCTCGCCGCTCGCCATCATCGAGAACGGCGTGCTTGAAAGCTGGCTGCTCGACAGCGCTTCGGCGCGGCAATTGGGGCTGGAGCCGACCGGCCATGCCGCGCGCGGGATCGGCGGCGCACCGGGCGTATCGACCAGCAACCTCTATATGGAGGCGGGCAAGGTGCCGGTCGCGACGCTGATCGAGGATATCGAGGACGGCATCTACGTCACCGAATTGATCGGACAGGGCGTCAACCCCGTCACCGGCGACTATAGCCGCGGCGCGGCGGGCTTCGCGATCCGCGGCGGCGAAATCGTCGCGCCGGTTGCCGGCTTCACGATCGCGGGCAATCTGCTCACCATGTACCGCGCGCTCACCCCCGCCAACGATCTCGTGTTCCGGCAGGGGGTGAACGTACCGACGCTGCGCATCGACGGGATGACGGTCGCCGGTGGCTGATCCCGCCGCTCCTGCTCTCGCCCCCGACCCCGGTCTGGTCGAGGCGGTCGTCGCGGTCGCGCGCGACGCCGGGCAGATGGCGCTCGCGCGGTGGCGCACCGATTTCGCGCGCTGGGAGAAGGCGGAGGGCAGCCCGGTGTGCGAGGTCGACCTCGACGTCGATCGGATGCTCCGCGCGCGGCTCGGCGCACTGCTGCCCGATGCCGGCTGGCTGTCGGAGGAAACCGCCGACAATGCCGACCGGCTGGCGTGCCGCCGCGTCTGGGTGGTCGATCCGATCGACGGCACGCGCGACTATATCCGCGGGCGCGCCGGCTGGTGCGTGTCGATCGCGCTGGTCGAGGACGGCCGCCCGGTGATCGGCGTGCTCGACGCCCCCGCGCGTGAGGAAGTGTGGTGCGCCACCGCGCCCGGCGGCGCGACCCGCAACGGCGTGCGCCTCGCCGCCGGGGGACGCGCCTCCCTGCCCGGCGCGCGCGTCCCCGTCGACGCGCTGCCCAAGGTCGATCGTGACCTGACCGCGGTCGAAAAGCCCAATTCGATCGCGCTGCGCGTCGCGATGGTCGCCGCCGACCGAGCCGATCTGGTCGCAACGCTGCGCTGGGGCAACGAATGGGATATCGCCGCCGCGGTGCTGGTGGCGAGCGCGGCGGGAGCCTCGGTCAGCGACGCGCTCGGCGCGCCCCTCGTATTCAACAAGCCCGATCCGCGCGCCTATGGCGTGCTCGTCAGCACCGCCGGCATCCACGACGCCGCGATCCTCCGCCTCGCCGACCGCGTGAAGGCGGCGCTGGGCTAAAGCCTCCTGCCGTCATCCCGGACTTGATCCGGGATCCCGCTTCCTTCGCCCGATCGTCATTGCGAGCGCTCGCAGCGCCGGCCAAACTACATCAACAACCGCACCCCGACGATCAGCAGCACCACCGCCAGCGCCGGTGTCACCACCCGCTCGGGGAGCCGGTCGGTCAGCCTGGCCCCCAGGATCACGCCCGGCACCGACCCGAGCAGCAGCGACCCCAGCAGCGGCAGATTGATGTTCCCGATCACGGCATGACCGATCCCGCCGATCAGCGCGACCGGCACCGCATGAAGGATGTCCGTCCCCACCAGCCGCTTGGCGTTCAGCCGGAACGGGTACAGCATCAGCAGCAACGTCGCCCCCAGCGCGCCCGCCCCCACCGAAGTGAGCGTGATGAGCGTCCCCAGCAACGCCCCCGCCGCCGCGGTCAGCCACGGCTGCCAGCGCAGCATCGCCTCGGTCCGCGCCCCCTCGGCACGTGCGAACCGCCGCGCCAGCGTCGCCCGGAACGGCGTCAGCACGGCGGAGAGCACCAGCGTCGCCCCCAGCACGTGCACGATCAGCCCGTTGCTCTCCGCCTTGTGCCCGTGGCTCGACAGCCACCACAAGGTGATCGCCACCGCCGGCAGGCTGCCCCAGCACAAGCGCCTGACGATCGCCCAGTCGGCGTTGTTCTGCCGGTGATGCATCGTCCCGCCGACGATCTTGGTGATGGCGGCGAACCACAAATCGGTGCCGACCGCCGTCGTCGGCGCGACCCCGAACAGCAGGATCAGGAGCGGCGACATCAAGGATCCGCCGCCGACCCCGGTCAGCCCGACGATCGTGCCGACCAGAAATCCCGCCAGCGTGCTCAGCGCGTCCAAAGCTGCCTGCCCCCGTTCATCGGCCATACCTGCGCCGAGGCTCGTGCCCGGAGCAAGCGCAGAAAAGCTTGGGGCGACGATGGCTCAACCCGTCCCGCCCGTCATCGCGGCCAGCAGGACATCGGCGATCCGCCGCGCCGCCTGTCCGTCGCCATAGCAATCGCGCGCCACTGCCATCGCGGCATAGGCCTGCGCGTCGTCGAGCACGTCACCCGCCGTGGCGGCGATGCGCGCGGCATCGGTCCCGACCACCAGCACGCCCCCGGCCATCACGCCTTCGCGCCGCTCGGTGACGTCGCGCAACACCAGCACCGGCACGCCCAGTGTGGGGGCCTCCTCCTGCACGCCGCCCGAATCGGTGAGGACCACCGTGCTCGCCGCCATCAGCCGCACGAACGCCGGATAGTCGAGCGCCGGGATCAGCGCGACGCGGTCGCATCCCGCCAGCCGCGCCGACAATGGCGCCGCCACCGCCGGGTTGGGATGGAGCGGCACGACGATGCCGATGTCGTCCCGCATCGCGAGCCGCGCAATGGCCTCGGCGATCCCGTGCAGCGGCGCACCAAGGTTTTCGCGTCGGTGCACGGTGACGGTCACGATCCGCTTGGCCTCGAAACGCGCCAGCACCGGCGCGACCGCGGCGGTCAATGCCGGCTCCGCCGCGATCCGCGCCCGAATGGCGCAAAGCGCGTCCGCCACCGTGTTGCCGGTCAGGTGGGTCGCCGCCGCCGGCACGTTCTCCGCGCGCAACGCCGCCATCGCCGCTGCGGTGGGCGCGAAGTGCAGGTCGGCCATCACCCCTGCGACCCGCCGGCTGCCCTCCTCGGGCCACGGCGCGGACAGATCGCCGCTCCGCAACCCCGCCTCGACATGCGCGACGGGGATCCCGCGCAGGTGCGCCGACAGCGTGGCGGCCAGCGTCGTCAGCGTGTCGCCGTGCACCACCACCCGCTGCGGTTGCTCGCGTTCGATCGCGCCGCCGATCCCGACCAGCAATTGCGCCAGGGCGGCATCGAGCGATCCGCCCGCCCGCGTCAGCGTCAGGTTCACGTCCGGAACGATCCCGAACGCGTCCAGCGCCTGCTTCAGCAGCATCGGATGCTGCCCCGTCGCCAGCACGCGCGTGGCGATTTGCGGCCGATCGCGCAACGCGGCGATCACCGGCGCCATCTTTATCGCCTCCGGTCGTGTCCCGAAGACGATGAGCAAGCGGGGCCGATGCAACGCGCGGGCACTCCCAGGGGTTGTTGCGCCAGCGGAACCTGACGCATGGTCGGGTGATTAAGCGGCCAGCGAGGGAGTTTGCAATGCGACTGGTGATGATCGGCCTCGGCCGGATGGGCGGCAACATGGCACGCCGCCTGATGAGGGCCGGACACGAGATCGTCGCCTTCGATCGCGACGCGCAAGCCGTTGAAAAGCTTGTCGCCGATGGCGCGATCGCGGCCAATTCGGTCGACGATGCGCGCGCCAGGGCGGGCAGTCCGGCGATCTGGTGGGTGATGCTGCCGCACGGCGCGATCACCGATGGGATGGTCGACCAGATTGCGGCGGGCGGCAGCGCCGGCGACGTGGTGATCGACGGCGGTAACAGCTTCTACAAGGACGATATTCGCCGCGCGAAGGCGCTCGCCGAAAAGGGCATCCACTATGTCGACGTCGGCACGTCGGGGGGTGTCTGGGGGCTCGAACGCGGCTATTGCATGATGATCGGGGGCCCCGAGCAGGTCGTCAAAGATCTTGACCCGATTTTCGCTGCCCTCGCCCCCGGCATGGGCACGATCCCGCGCACCGTCGGCCGCAAGGACGACGCCGATTCGCGCGCGGAGAACGGCTATATTCATGCCGGCCCGGCCGGTGCCGGCCATTTCGTGAAGATGGTCCACAACGGCATCGAATATGGGCTGATGCAGGCCTATGCCGAGGGCTTCGACATCCTGAAGGGCAAGGCCTCCGAAAAACTGCCCGAGGATCAACGCTATGACATCGATCTCGCCGATGTCGCCGAGGTGTGGCGGCGTGGCAGCGTGATCTCGTCGTGGCTGCTCGATCTCACCGCCGACGCGCTCACCGCCGATGGCAAGCTGGAGAAGTTCAGCGGCAACGTCGCCGACTCGGGCGAGGGCCAGTGGACGATCGAGGCGGCGATGGAGGAGGCGGTGCCGGCCAACGTGCTCACCACCGCGCTGTTCGCCCGCTATCGCAGCCGCGTCGAACATACCTTTGGCGAAAAGGTTCTGTCGGCGATGCGCTTCGGCTTCGGCGGCCATGTCGAGATGCCGCAATAATGGCGATCCGCTTGTTGGTGTCGGATCTCGACGGCACATTGGTCGACAAGGACAAGAACCTCACCCCCGTCACGATCGCCGCCGTCGACCGGCTGCGCGCGGCGGGGATTGCGTTCACGGTCATCAGCGCGCGGCCGATGTCGGGGATCCGCCCGCTGCTCGAACCACTTGGGCTGGACGGCGACGTCGCGGCGTTCAACGGCGGGATCGTCTTCCGGCGCGACGGCACGATCGTCAGCCACGTCACGATCCCGGCGGACATCGCGCGCGGCGTCATGGCGATGGCGGACGGCGTCGACACCTGGGTCTTCGCCGACGACCGATGGTTTGCCAGCAACGGCGACGGCCCGCACACGACGAGCGAGCGCCGCAGCAGCGCGCAGGAGCCGGTGGTCGTCGCCTCGTTCGACGACCTGCTCGACCATGCCGACAAGATCACGTTCGTCAGCGATGACGAGGCGGCGCTCCGCTCGCTCTACGAACGCGTTCACGCCCGCTACGGCAAGGACGCGACCGTTGCACAGTCGCAGACCTATTATCTCGACGTCACCGCACGCGCCGCGAACAAGGGCGACGGCATCGCCGCGCTGGCCGATGCGTTGCAGGTCGATCTTGCCGACACCGTCGCGATCGGCGATCAGGCCAACGACCTGCCGATGCTGGCGCGCGCCGGGCTGTCGATCGCGATGGGCAATGCGCCCGACGCGGTGAAGGCGAAGGCGCACGCCACCACTCGCGCAAACGACGAAGATGGCGTAGCGCACGCCATCGAAACGATCATCCTTCCCCGCGGAGATACCGAATGAAGAAGCTCGTCGCCTTCGACCTCGACGGCACGCTCGCGCTCAGCAAGCAACCGCTGAAGGACGATATGGGCGAGACGCTGGCCGATCTGCTGACGGTCGCCGACGTCGCGGTGATCTCTGGCGGCGACTGGCCGCAGTTCGAGAAGCAGGTCGCCAGCCGCCTGCCCGAACGCGCCGACCGTTCGCGGCTGTGGCTGATGCCGACCACCGGCACCAAGCTCTATGTCCACAAGCATGGCGCGTGGCAGACGGTCTATGCCGAGCTGTTCGACGACGCCGAAAAGCAGAAGATCATCACCGCCTTCGGTGAGTCGCTCGAGGCGACGGGCTTCGTCCCCGAACAGACCTGGGGCGAGCGGATCGAGGATCGCGGCAGCCAGATCACCTTCTCCGCGCTCGGCCAGGAAGCGCCGATCGAGGCCAAGGAACATTGGGACCCGGACTTTGCCAAGCGCAAGGTGATCCAGGCCGACCTGCGCCAGCGGCTGCCGGGGCTGGCGATCAACATGGGCGGAGCGACCTCGATCGACATCACCCGCGAGGGGGTCGACAAGGGCTATGGCCTGCGCAGGCTCGCCAAGGAGAGCGGGTTCGAGCTGTCGGAAATGCTGTTCATCGGCGACGCGATCTTCCCGGGCGGCAACGACTATCCCGCGCACGAGGCCGGGGTCGATTGCGTGCGGGTCCGCGATCCGCAGGAAACCATCAGCGTCGTGACCGCGATCGTCGCCTGCCAGAAGTAACCCGGTGATCGACGTACCGGGGCTGTACGCCCGCTTCATCAACGCGATCGGCGACGGCACCGGTACCACCGACACGGTCCTGCACATCCACGCCGGGATGGCGGTGCTGATGATCGCGCGGATCGTCACGCGCCGCTCGCTCGGCACGTTCATCCCGCTGTCGGTGGTGGCGGCGGCCGAGCTGGCGAACGAGGTGCTCGACCGGCTCCACTATCATAGCTGGCGGTGGTGGGACACGATCCCCGACGTCATCAACACCTTGTTCTGGCCGACCGTGATCTGCCTCGCGGTCCGGCTGCGTCCGATGCGCCCGGTCCGGCGGCGCTGACGCCGCCGGGTCAGCCGCTTATCGCGACGTCAGCAGCTTGACCGGCCCGCCGTCGAAGCGCGCCGCGGTCAGCACGCCCGTCGCATAGGCACCGCTGTCGAGACAGATCCGCCCCGGCGCGCCATACGCCTCGTCCTGCGGCGTATGGCCGTGCACGATCAGCAGGTCGCTATCGACCGGCGCGCCGAGAAACTCCTCGCGGATATAGAGGATGTCCTTCATCCGCTGCTTCTCCAGCGGCACGCCGGGGCGCAGCCCGGCATGGACGAAGATCAGCCCGCCCTGCACGATGTAATGATCGAGCCCGCGCAGCCACGCGTCATGCGTCGCCGGCACCACCGCACGCAACTGCTCGCGGGTCGCGTCCCAGCCCTCGGGCGTATCGGGGGCCGCGATGCCATAGGAGGCGAGCGTCGTCGCGCCACCATGCCGTCCCCAGCTCTGCCCGCTGCTGCGCGCGTCGAGGAACGCGACCATCGCATCCTCGTGATTGCCGAGCACCGCACGCCATTCGATCGTCTCGTCCTCGCGCAGCGCGAGAATGCGGTCGATCAGTTGCGCCGATGCGGGGCCGCGGTCGATATAGTCGCCCAGCAGCACCACCATCGGCTTGCCGTCGTAGCCGCCCGGATGCGCCGCGATGTCGTCGCGTATACGCGCGATCAGCCGGTCGAACAGATCGACGCGCCCGTGCAGGTCGCCGACCGCATAGATCAGCCGGCCGCCGCTGTCGGGGGTGCCGAGCACGCGCACCAGCGCCGCGCCGCTCACGTCGCCGGCGGGCACCGGCTCGGACACCGAGTCGGGAACCGGCGTGCGGCCCGGATGGGGCGTCGTCGTCGCGAGCGGCAGCGGCGGGCCATCCGGCTGCGGCTTCGGCTCCTGTCTGCGCCGGCGCAGCGAGTCCTCGGGCGCGATGCGCAGCAACGTCCCGAACATCACCAGCGACAGCACGTTGTGCGCGGTCAGCAGCGTGCCCTCGAACGAGAACCACACGATCAGCACGAACGCGATCGCCCCCTGCGGCGCGCGCCGGAACAGGCAGTAGATCACCCATGCGTAGAACAGGATCGCACTGACCAGGCCATATTCGATCGCCGTCTTGACGAACGGCCACCAGATGAAGTTGCCGCCCTTCTCGATCTGCCCCGCGCCGATCCCGGCGATCAATCCTTTCGGATCGTGCAGGAACTCCAGCAAGCGCTCCAGCGGCAGGATGAAGCGCATGTTGGCGCTGGTGCCGTTGTGCTTGTATTCGTCCATGCGCGTGCTGACGATGTCGAACCATCCCAGCCGGAACGCGATCACGCACACGACCAGCAGGATCGCGAGCATGACGACCGCGTTGCGCATCCGCATCCGCCCCAGCAGCACCGGCAGCGTCAGCGCCATCAGCAGCGCGCCGGTGCCCGCCATCGTCATCAGCAGTCCGGCCGCCAGCACGATCAACCGGATCGGACGGCGGAACAACGTCAGCTCGAACGCCAGCGCCAGCGCGATGAACTGCGACAGGAGCGACACTTCGAGGAAGCTCACCGCGTTGGGCTTCATGTAGCGGGAGCCGTAGATGATCGGCTGGATATAGACGTAGTCCGGAATCAGCCACGCCTTGGGCAGCAGCAGGTTCAGGTTGGGCCATGCCCGCCACGAGATCGCGAGCTGGATCATGTGCTGCGCCAGCGTGACACCGACATATCCCAGCATCAGCGTGATGAACAGGTTCATGCAGCGCCGGTAATTCGCGGCGCTGGTCTCATACTGGATCATGAACGGCGCATAGAGCGCGGCGAACAGCATCAGGCTCGACGCGCTGTAGCGCGGCGCCAGGAAGAAGGTGGAGAAGGACGCGACGATGAAGGCGAGGAAGAAGCCGCCGATCCGCACCGCGTCGAACTTCGGCCGGATCAGGATCGGCCCCAGCGCGATCGCCGCGACGAACAGCGGCAGCACCAGCGGCACGAACCCGCCGGCCTTCAGCGGCAAAGCGATCTTCTGCAGCACCACGTTGCCGATCAGCCCGACCGCGAAGATCGCGAGCACCACCTTGTCTTCGAAGCTCGGCGGCGCGGCGGGCGCATCGTTGCGCGAGCGGCGCTCGGCCGGCGCGCGCGCGGCGCGCTCCGTGCCCTCGATCGGGGCAGAGTCGAGGGTCAGCGATCGTGCCATCGTGTTACGCAATCCCTGGGCATGGCGAACCGGCGGATCGCCGGGCGATCCGTCACCGCCGCAACGCTAAAGGGTAAGCGATCGACCGCCAACCGAAAAAGGCGCTCCCATCGCGGCACGACACGGGGCTGTCCTACAAGCCCATCCCGAACATAAAGGGAACGTTCTCGACAGCAGGAGGACGACGACATGCCCGACAAGTTCCAGAACAGCAGCGACAGTGCCAGCGCGCCCTCGACCGCGCCCTATCCGATCCAGCCCGACGACACCGCGCCGCTGCCCAGCGTACCCCGCGGCATCTATGTCGGCGGCGGCGGCACGATCGTGCTGCGCGGCGTCGAGGGAAGCGAGGACGTCACCTACCGTAACCTTCCCGACGCCAGCTACGTCGCGGTACGCGCGCTTTATGTCCGCGCTACCGGCACCACCGCCACCCATCTGATCGCGGAGGCCTGAGATGACGCGAACCTCGGGATCGATCGGCGGCGCGGTCACCGCCGCCGCCTTGGCGCGGCTGGGCGCCCCCGTGCCGACGGTCGAGGCACCCTCGACGACCGCGCTGCTCGGCTGGGCGGCGGCGCGCGGCCGCGTGCGCAGCGGCATGAGCGACGTCGCGCGCATCGCCTTCGTCGGAGACAGCAAGACGGTCGGGGCCGGCGCGGGCACCGGGAGCACCTTCACCGTCGGCGCCTTCGCCCGGTCGCGCCCGGCGCGGGTCGCGGCGTTGCTCGCGGCGGCCGGGCTCACCACCCGCACTGACGCCTTCTTCGGCTGTGCCGGCTTCGGCAGCATCGCCGACGTCCTCGCCTACGATCCGCGCCGCAGCGGCTTCGCCGGCTGGGGCGGGGGCAGCAATTCGTTGGGCGGCGCGATGATGAGCGCGGGCAACGCCAATCCCGGGCAGTTCCAGCCCGGCGGGCCGGTCGATCGCTGCTCGGTCTTCGTCCGCAACGGCAGCGACCGGCCCGCCTTCACGGTGACCAAGGGCAGCGAAAGCGTGACCCTGACGCCGTCGGGGGCGAGCGGCGGCTTCGCCCGACTGGAGGCGACCTTCGCCACCCGCGACGCCGCACCGATCGCGATCGCGCGCACCGGCACGGCGGGCAATCTGCAACTGGCGGGGATGATCGCCTGGGACAGCACGCGCCCCGGCGTCGAGATCGTCAATTTCGGCGTCTATGGCGTCGTCTCCGGCTTCCAGGCGGACATGACGAACGCATTCTCCCCCGCCAATGCGCTCGCCACGTACGCACCGCATCTGACGATCGTGAATCTGGGCACGAACGACAGCGCGCAGGGGCTGGCCATAACGACGTGGCTGGCGAACATCCGCACGATCGTCCAGCAGGCGCGGCCGAGCGGCAGCGTGATCCTGACGTGGCCCGCGGTCGGCGGCGTCGGCGCGGCGGGCGGCAGCGACGCGAACCGCGCGCAGTGGCGCAGCGCGCTGCGCGCGCTCGCGCTCGACAACGAATGCCTCTTCATCGACGAGGAGGCGATGCTGGGCGGGCGCGCCATCGCGCAGGCGAGCGGGGCGTTCGCCGACAGCCTGCACGAAGCCGCCTGGGCCTATGACGTCCAGGCCGCGGCGATCGCGCGCGCGATCCTCTAACCGCCCAAAATGACACGGCTCCGCCCTTTGGGGGCGGAGCCGCAATACTTGCTCCCGCGCCGCACCATGCTACGCCCTGCCGGCAGAGCCCGGAGGAGACAGCGTGCGCGCCGATGCCAGCGAATTGACCGCCCCGCCCGCCCCGGCCGACGTCTGCATCGTCGGATCGGGGGCGGCTGGCCTCACGCTCGCCGCGCGCTGCGCCGCGCTGGGGCTCGAGGTGCTGGTGCTGGAGGCTGGCGGGCCGAACGCCGATCCCGCCGTGCAGGACGCCTATGCCGGGCAGGTCGCCGATCCGCGCGTCCACTGGCCGCTCGACACGTACCGCGTGCGCGCGCTGGGCGGCACGACCGCGCTGTGGGGCGGCCGTTCGATCCCGTTCGATCCGATCGACTTCGAGCCGCGGCCGTGGGTCGCGCATTCGGGCTGGCCGATCGGCTATGACGAGGTCGCGCTTCACTATCCCGCCGCGATGGAGGCGGCGGAGGCGGGCGCGTTCGACCATATGCCCTCCGCGCCGATCGTCCCCGGCCTTGAAGGCGACACGCTTCATACAACGGTCGAACGCTTCAGCCGCCCGACCAATTTCTGGACACGCTACGGCCAGCAACTGACCGCCGCGCCGAACGTCCGGGTCGTCACCCATGCGCCGGTCACCGCGATCCGGCTCGCCGCCGACGGCAACAGCGTCGACCATCTCGAGGTGCGCGCGCCGGACGGCAGCAACTGGCCGATCCGCGCGACGAATTACGTGCTGGCCGCGGGTGGGCTGGAAACAGCGCGCCTGCTGCTGGCCTCCGACGACGTGCTGCCCGACGGCCCCGGCAACGCCGGCGGCTGGCTCGGACGCGGCTATATGTGTCATCTCGCCGCGACGTTCGGCATGGCGCATTTCACCGGCGATCCCAAGACGATCGGCTTCGATTACGAGCGCGATGCGGAGGGGATCTACATCCGCCGCCGGCTGGCCCCCACGCCCGCGGCGCAGCGCGCGCGGCAATTGCTCAACAGCACCGTGCGGCTGCACATCCGCGATGCCAACGATCCGGCGCACGGCGATCCGGTATTGTCGCTGATGTTCCTCGCCGCCTTTGCGGTGAAATACGAATACAGCCGCGCCGCACGCGAGGCCGATCGGTCGCTCGGCCCGTATCTGCGCCATGTCGGCAATATTGCGCGCCATCCGGTGCAGTTGTTCAACTTCGTTCGCACCTGGGGCGTGAAGCGCTATCTGGCGTCGCGGCGCATCCCGTCGATCGCGCTGCCGTCGCGCGACAATCGCTATCCGTTCGAGTTCGTCAGCGAGCAATCGCCGAACTGGGACAGCCGCGTCGCCCTGTCGGCGGAGCGCGACGCCTTGGGGATGCGCCGTCTCCACGTCGACTGGCGCGTCGCCCCGGCCGACTTCGACTCGGCGCGCGCCACCTACCGGCTGATCCGTGACGAGCTGGTGCGCACCGGGACCGGCACGCTCGACTATGACGAAGCGGCGCTGGAGGACGCGCTGCTCGACTCGGCGGCTTACGGCGGACATCACAGCGGCACGACCCGCATGTCCGACAGTCCGCGCGACGGCGTGGTCGATCGCGACTGCCGGGTGCACGGCGTCGCCGACCTCTATGTCGCGAGTGCGTCGGTCACGCCGACGTCGAGCCAGGCCAATCCCACGCTGACCGCGATCGCGCTGGCGCTGCGGCTCGCGGATCATCTCAAGGAGCGGCACGCATGACGGGCACGGTGCTGGTGACGGGCGCGGGCGGCTTCGTCGGGCAACGCGTCGTCGCGGCGCTGCAGGCAGCGGGCGTTCCGGTCGTCGCCGGCTATCGCCGCCCCCCGCCGGGCGGCACCGCGCTCAATGTGCTGGAGCCCAAGGCGCTGGCGGTGACGATGCCGGGGATCGAAACCGTCGTCCACACCGCGGTCGGCGGCCCACGCGACACCCGCGTCATCGTCGACGGCACGCGCAACACGCTGGCCGCCGCCCGCGCCGCCGGGGTGAAGCGCTTCATCCAGCTCAGCTCGGTCGCGGTCTATGGCGATGTCACCGGCACGATCGACGAGAACGCGCCGACCGACCGACCGCACGGCACCTATGGCGCGGCGAAGGTCGCCGCCGAGGCGGCCTGCGCGCAGGCGGGCGGCGCGCTGGCGGTCGCGATCCTGCGCCCGACCCTAATCTACGGCCCGCGGAGCGCGGCGTGGACCACCGCCTATCTTGACCGCCTGCACGACGGCTGGCCGGTGCTCGGCGACGCCGGACGCGGCGATGCCAATCTGATCCATGTCGACGATCTCGCCGGGTTCATCGCGCATCTCGCCACCAGCGCCACGCCGGTCTCGGGCACCTTCAACGTCAACGGCGCCGACATTCCGACGTGGCACACCTATCTGGAGGCGCTGCGTGACGCAGTGCAGGCGCCGGTCGGCACCGGTTCGCTACCGGGCGCACCGACGCTCGCGGCACGCAAGCTGGCCAAGGCGATCGGGGCCGCCGCAGGACGGGCCGGCGTGTCGCTCGATCCGCTCGAACGCTTCGTCGCGCGCACCCCCTCGCATGACGAGGTCGCCCGGTTTCGCACCTCGGTTCGATATGCGATCGACCGGATGCAGGCGACCGGCTTCACCCCGCGGATCAGCGTGGCGGACGGGATCGCCGACATCGCCGCCTGGGAGCGCGCCGGACGACCCTAACGTGCGGATTATGGCACAGCCGGGTCCTCACGCTGGCGGCGATCCGCACATCTCCGGCAACCGGGCATGGCTGAAACGAGGAATACCGCGTAATAACAGTGGTTTACTGATCCGTTAGGGGATGCTTCGCCCCGCCCACGATCTGCGTTAGCCTCACCCTCAAGACGTTCGCTGCATGCGGACGCGAGGAGAGGTTATGCACAGCACCATCATTCCCCCCGAGGCCGAAGGCCCCCGCCGCCTTCACCATCATCTCTACGTCCAGGTTCTGATCGCGATCGTCGCCGGCGCGATCCTCGGCCATTTCTATCCGCAGCTCGGCGCGGCGCTGAAGCCGCTCGGCGATGGTTTCATCAAGCTGGTGAAGATGGTCATCGCCCCGGTCATCTTCCTGACCCTGGTCAGCGGGATCGCCGGGCTGCGCGAATTGAGTGCGGTCGGGCGCGTCGCCGGCAAGGCGTTCGGCTATTTCCTGTTCTTCTCGACGCTCGCGTTGATCGTCGGGTTGATCGTCGCCAATGTCGTCCAGCCGGGCGCGGGGATGAACATCAATCCCGCCACGCTCGATACCGGGGCGGTCGCCGACTATGCCGCCAAGGCGCATGACACGACGCTGACCGGCTTCCTGCTCAACATCATTCCCGACACGTTGATCTCGGCACTGACGCAAGGCAACATCCTGCAGGTGCTGTTGGTCGCGATCCTGTTCGGCGTCGCGCTCAGCCTGGTCGGCGCGCCCGCCGCCCCGATCCTCGACCTGATCGAGCGACTCAACATCGTCGTGTTCCGCGTCGTCGCGATCCTGATGCGCGTCGCCCCGCTCGGTGCGTTCGGCGCGATCGCCTTCACCGTCGGCAAATATGGCGTCGGCAGCCTCGTCAATCTCGGCGGCCTGGTCGCGACCTTCTATCTCACCTCGGCGCTGTTCGTGTTCGGCATCCTCGGCATCGTGGCGCGGTTGCACGGCTTCTCGATCCTGCGGCTGATCGCCTATCTCAAGGGCGAGTTGTTGCTGGTGCTCGGCACCTCCTCGTCGGAGCCGGCGTTGCCCGGATTGCTCACCAAGCTGGAGGCCGCCGGCTGCGACCGCGGCGTGGTCGGACTGGTCGTCCCGACCGGCTATTCGTTCAACCTCGACGGCACCAACATCTACATGACGCTGGCGGCGCTGTTCATCGCGCAGGC
>NZ_CAXIAM010000018.1:0-58032 GCF_964021865.1 uncultured Sphingomonas sp. | reverse complement strand
AGGACACGCCCGGCGACGTCGCCGCCTTCCTGCGCCGCAACGGCGATCCCTATGCCCGCGTCGGCGCGGATGCGCACAGCCGCGTCCAGCTCGCGCTCGGCTCGTCGGGCGTACCCGAGACGTTCGTGGTCGACGGCCAGGGCGTGATCCGCGCGCAGCACGTCGGCGACATCCGCGCCGAGGACGTGCCCAAACTCCTGCAAGCACTGGCGGACGCAAAATGAGGGCGCTGGCGGCCGTTGCCTTGCTGCTCGCAGCGCCGCTCGCCGCGCAGACCGCGCTCCCGCGGCTCGCCTATACGCAGCTGCGCGACCCCGATCAGGAACGCCAGGCGCGCGCGCTGATGGAGACGCTGCGCTGCGTCGTCTGTCAGGGACAGTCGATCGCCGATTCGGACGCCGACATGGCGGGCGAGATGCGCGCGCTCGTCCGGCAGCGGATCGCGCGCGGGGAGGCGCCGGAGGCGGTGCGTGCGTGGTTGATCGCGCGCTACGGCGATTATGTAAGCTACGCGCCGCCGTTGCGCGCCGCGACGCTGCCGTTGTGGCTGGCGCCGCTGGTGCTGCTCGCGCTCGGTGTGTGGCTGGCGCGGGCGACCTTCCGGCGAAAGTGATGCGTCGCCCCGCGATATCGTGCGTTGAGCGCGCGATATTTCGGGAGATCGTCATGCGTTCGTTGTTCACCACCGCCCTGATCGGCGTCGGCGCGGGACTGGCCGCCTCGTTCGTCATGGACCGTTTCCAGGACGTCGCCGCGCCCGCGTTCGGCATGGACGGCGGCGATGACGATCCCGCCACCGTCAAGGCCGCCGACACGATCAGCGAGGCAGTGGAAGGCCGCCCGGTGACGCAGAAGCATCGCGGGTCCGCGGGATCGGCGCTGCATTATGCGCTGGGGGCGGCGATCGGCGCCGGCTATGCGCTCGCGGTGCGGCAATGGCCGGATCTCGCCAAGGGCTGGGGCGTGCCGACCGGGCTGGCCACGATGCTGCTGCTCGACGATCTGCTCGTCCCCGCCGCCGGCTGGGGGCCGTGGCCGAAGGCGGAGGTGCCGGGCAACGCCTATGGCCTCGCCTCGCACCTTGTTTTCGGGATCACGCTGGAGGGCGCGCGCCGCGCGGGCGAGGCGTTGCCCGCGTGATGCGCACTCGCTAACCCTTGTTCCTTGCCTTGGGGGTGTCGTCCATGTTCTCGCCGATCGTCCGTCCACTCGCCCTGCTGGGTATGGCCTGTGCCCTGCTCGCCGCCGTGCCGGCCCCGGCGGAGTGCACGCGGGAGAAGGTCCGCGTCGACCTGACGCAGCAACGAATGGACGAGCGGGTGCAGGCGCTGGCGCATCTGTCGGGTTGCTTCATGGAGGTCGACACCACGTTGCTGACCGACAAGCAGGCGCGGCGGCTGAAGGGACGGATGATCCCGCGCGACGCGCTCTATCGCTCGTTGCGCGGCAGCGGGCTGGAGGCCGCACGCTACAAGGGTCACTGGCGGATCGACCGTCGCCAGCAGGAGCGGTTCGCGCGGCGCGTCGCAACGCTGCGCGCCACCACCGCCGAACAGCGCGAGCGCGATGCGATCAGCCGGTTGCGTGCGACCGATGTCGGGCACACGCTCCGCCATGTCGAGAAGGCCGTCCCGCGCGAGGTGAACGAGCAGGCCCATCTCAACGTCGCCGACCGTGTGCGCTATGATGAAAAGCTGGACCGCGTCGCGCGCAAGATCGGGACGCCACCTACGCCAATGGCGATGGGCTGGGTCGCGCCGGTCAAATAATTATCCGTCATTGCGAGCGCAGCGAAGCAATCCAGAGCCGGACCAGGACGCCCTGGACTGCTTCGCGACGCTCGCAACGACGATTCACCGTTCCCGCTCCCGCCACCAGATCAACACCGCGAGCGCCACGCCCGCCGCGATCCCGGCAAGGAACCCGATCGAGGGCTGTCCGGCATAGAGGCCGATCGCAGTGCCGCCCAGCGCGCCGATCGCGATGGGGAAGCCGCCGGCGGAGGGGTTGCGCGGGGGAGGAGCCATGCCGCGCGCTGTGCCACGCCCGTGCGCCCAATGCCAGCCGCTGCGACGGGCCGGGGCGATCGCAAGACATGGTTCTGCTATCGTCGTGCATTGGCTCTTCTTCTCGGCAAATCGCTCGGCTAGACCGCGAGGCATGTGGCCGGACGTGGGGCGGCACCGCGTGCTGGGTCACGTCGTGTGCGGCGTGATGATTGTGACGGGTCCGGCGTTCGCGCAGACTGCGCCTTCGCCGCCGCTGGTCGTGCCACCCGCGCCGATGAACGACATCGATCCCAACGACCAGCTCGCGCCTTTGCCCGACATCGGGGTCGACTGGCCCGATCTCGCCACCGCGCCCGGCGAGCCGACCGCGGTGGCCGGCAACGTCGCCGCCAGCTTCCGCTACGGGTGGCGGATCGATGGCCTTGACGGGATCGGCGGCCCGTTGTTGCAACAACGGTTCCGCGAGCTTTCGGTGCTGGCGGGCGCGGAGGGCAAGGAGGCGAACGCCGCGCAGCTCGACCGCCGCGCGCGGCAGGACGCCGATCTGCTCGTCACACTGCTGAAAGGCGACGGTTATTACGACGCCGCGGTCGCGACCCGCGTCGAGCGCGCGAAGGGCCGCCCGGTGGTGGTGCTCGCGGCGACGGCGGGGCCGCTCTATCGCTTCACCGGCGTGACGCTCGCCGGGGTTGAGGCGGCGGGCGCGAAAGAGCCCGCGCTGCGCGACGCCTTCGGGGTGAAAGCCGACGATCCGGTTAATGCCGACGCGATTGCGACCGCCGAAACCAATCTGAAGACCCGCGTCGGCGAGGAGGGCTTCCCCTTTGCGCAGGTCGGCGACCCGCAAGTGGTGGTGGACCGTGCGACGCAGACCGCGACGCTTGCGATAGAGATCGCGCCCGGCACCGCGCGGCGCTTTGGCCGGATCACCGTCAACGCCGACAACAAGGTGTTCGACGCGGCGCACGTGCAGGACATCGCGCGCTTCAGCCCCGGGCAGTCGTACGAGACGTCACAGCTCGACGACCTGCGCCGTGCGCTGGTGCAGACCGGGCTGGTCTCGACCGCCGAGGTGCGCGCGGTGCCCGGTGCCGACCCGGCGGTCGTGGACGTCGCGGTGCGGCTTGAACCCGCGCCGCCGCGCACCGTCGCGGTCGAGTTGGGTTACGGCACCGGCGAAGGCGCGCGTTCCGAGATCAGCTGGACGCACCGCAACCTGTTCCCGCCCGAAGGCGCGGTGACGCTGCGCGGGGTGGCGGGCACGCGCGAACAGCTTGGGCAGATCACCTTCCGCCGCAACAACTTCCACGCGCGCGACCGGGTGCTGACTGCGCAGCTCTCCGCCGCGCATCTGCGCCGCGACGCGTTCGACGCGCAGACGATCTCGCTGTCCGCGGCGCTGGAGCGGCAGACCAATATCTTTTTCCAGAAGACCTGGACGTGGTCGCTGGGGGCCGAACTGGTCGCGACCGACGAGCGCGACGTGATCGCGGCGACGGGCGTGCCGCGGCGGCGCACCTTCCTGATCGGCGCGCTGCCGACCAGCCTCGGCTATGACGGGTCCGACGATCTGCTCAACCCGACGCGCGGCTTTCGCCTGTCGGGGCGCGTCAGCCCCGAGGTATCGTTGCAGGACAGCGTGTTCGGCTACACCCGTGTCCAGCTCGACGCGAGCAAGTACCAGCCGGTCACGTCGGCGGTGGTGCTGGCAGGGCGCGTGCGCGTCGGCACGATCCTCGGCGCGCCGCGCGACCAGATCGCGCCGTCGCGGCGCTTCTATGCCGGCGGCGGCGCGTCGGTGCGCGGCTACAGCTTCCAGTCGATTGGTCCGCGTGACGTCAACAACGATCCGATCGGCGGGCGCAGCCTCGCCGAATTCGCGATCGAGGCGCGGGTGAAGGCGTTCGGCAACTTCGGTGTTGTGCCGTTCCTCGACGGCGGCAACATCTACACCGGCGGGCTGCCCGATTTCAGCGGGCTGCGCTATGGCGCCGGGGTCGGCGTGCGCTATTACAGCAACTTCGGCCCGATCCGCGTCGATGTCGGCACCCCGATCAATCCGCAGCGTGGTGACTCGCGGATCGCGGTCTATGTCTCGCTGGGGCAGGCGTTCTGATGCGGGGCGTCCGAATCCTCGGTTTCGTCCTTGCCGCGTTGCTGGCGCTGGTCGCGGTCGTCGCGGTGGTGATCGATACCGACATCGGGCACCGGATCGTCGCCGATCGCATCAACGCGCTGAAGCCCGACAACGGCCTGCGCTTCCGGCTCGGGCGGATCGATGGCTCGCTGTACCGCGATGCCGAGCTGGTCGATTTCCGGCTCTACGATCCCAAGGGGCTGGTGCTGTCGGTCCCGCGCGCACGGCTCGACTGGTCGCCGTTCGCCTGGCTCCACAACCGCCTCGACATCAGTGCGCTCGACATTCCCGTCGCGACGCTCGCCAAACTGCCCGAGCCGCGCGACACCGGCCGCTCCGGGCCGCTGCTGCCGAAGTTCGATATCGTCATCGGCCGCCTGTCGGTCGCGCGGCTGATCGTCGCGCCAGCCGTCACCGGGCGGGTGCGCGACGGACGCTTGCTGGGGCGCGCAGATATCCGCGACGGTCATGCGGTCGTCGCGCTCGACGCGCTGGTGGCGGGCAGCGACCGCGTCAGGCTCCGGCTCGACTCGCGCCCTGATGCGGGCAAGTTCGATATCGCCGCACGTGCGCAGGGCGCGGCGACCGGCGTACTTGCGCAGCTGACCGGACTGCGGCGGACGATCGCGCTCGACGTCAGCGGTGCGGGCGACTGGCGGCGCTGGCAAGGACAGGCGGTGGCGGTCGCGGGCGGTACGCGGCTAGTCGACCTGACGCTCGGCAACACGGCCGGCCGCTACACCCTCGCCGGCACCGTCGCCCCCGCCAGCGTCACGCGCGGCAAGCTCCAGTCGCTGACCGCACCGCGGGTGCTGGTCAACGGCGCGGGTACGTTCGTCAGCCGCCGCCTCGACGGCATGCTGTCGCTGCACTCGCCGTCGCTGGCCTTGCAGGCGGAGGGGATGGTCGACCTCGCCGACAGCGCGTTCCGCAATCTGCGCGTTACCGGCCGTTTGCTGCGCCCGTCCGCGCTATTTCGCAACATGACCGCGCACGAGCTGCGACTGCGCGCGATTCTCGATGGTAATTTCCGCACTTTCGCCTTCGATTACCGCCTCACAGCGGTCCGGTTCGCGTTCGATAACACCGGCTTCGAGCAGGCGCGCGCCGCCGGACGCGGCCATTGGGGGCCCCGCCCGATCGCGCTGCCGGTCGCCTTCACTGCCGCGCGCGTCACCGGAGTCGGCGATGTCGCGGGCGGTATTCTGCGCAATTTGTCGGTCGCCGGCGTGCTGCGCGTCACCGCCGATACGATCACCGGCGACGGGCTGAAGCTGCGTTCCGACAAGCTGTCGGGCGACATCGGGTTGACGCTCGACCTGCATACCGGGCGATATGACGTGGCGTTGTCGGGCGCGCTCGGACGCTATCTGATCCCCGGGCTCGGCGTGGTCGACGTCCGCTCGCAACTGCGCGTGGTCCCCGGGCCGGACGGGCACGGCACGCGCGTGATCGGGCGCGGCACCGCCAGGATGCTGCGGCTCGACAACGGTTTCTTCCGCAGTCTTGCGGGCGGGCTGCCGCAGATCGAGACGCTGCTAGAGCGAACGCCAGACGGCGTGCTCCATTTCACGCGCCTCATCCTCACCGCGCCGTCGCTGCGGCTGGCGGGCACCGGCTATCGGCGGCGCGACGGCACCTTCGTCTTCGAAGGTGCGGGGGCGCAGAGCAGCTATGGCCCGGTGCAGCTCAAGCTCGACGGCAGGATCGAAAAACCGACGATCGACCTGGTCTTCGCGCGACCCAATGCCGCGCTGGGGCTCAGCAACGTTCGCGCGCATCTCGATCCGACGCCGCAGGGCTTTGCTTTCACCGCCGCGGGCGGATCGCGGCTCGGCCCGTTCGAGGGTGCGGGCGCGATCCTGCTGCCGCCGGGCGGACAGGCGCAGATCGCGGTCGCGCGGCTCGACGTCAGCGGCACGCGCGCGACCGGGACGCTCGACATCGTCGACGGCGGCTTCCGCGGGCGGCTGAGCGTTGCGGGCGGCGGGCTGACCGGCGCGCTTGATTTCGCGCCGGTCGGCGAGGTGCAGCGGATCAGCGGGCGGATCGACGCGCGCAACGCGCGGCTCGGCGGCGCGGCGACGGTGCGGCAGGCGCGCGTCGACTTCAACGTGCTGCTCGAACCCGATGGCGCGCGCGTCAACGCGACCACCAGTGGCGCGGGGCTGCGACGCGGCGCGTTGTCGGTGTCGCGCTTCTCGGGGCAGGCGGCGTTGGCCGGTGACACCGGCGAGGTGCGCGCCTCGATCGCAGGATCGCGCGGAGTCGGCTTCCGTGTCGAAACGGTGACGCAGATCACCGCCGACGGCTATGCGGTGCGCGCATCGGGCACGATCGGGCAGCAGCCGATCCGGCTGGAAACTCCGGCGGTGCTGCGTCGCGACGGCGATCGCTGGACGCTCGCGCCGACGAAGCTGACCTTCGCGGGCGGCAGTGCCGAAGTGTCGGGACGCGTCGGTGCGGGCGAGGCGGCGGTGCGCGCGTCGCTCGTCCGCCTGCCGCTCGGTGTGCTCGACATCGGCTATAGCGGGCTCGGGCTCGGCGGCACCGCCACCGGCTCGCTGGAGCTAAGCGCGCGTGACGGCGCTGCGCCGATCGGGCGCACCAACCTTACGATCCGCGGTCTCACCCGCTCGGGGCTGCTCAGCTCCTCCGCGCCGATCGACATCGGCGTGGCAGGCGTGCTCGGCGCCGACAAGCTGGGCGTGCGGATGGTGATGGCCTCGGGCGGGAAAACGGTCGGCCGCGCGCAGGCGCTGCTCAAGCCGCTGGGCAGCGGCGACCTCGTCGAACGCCTCAGCAAGGCCGGGCTGTTCGCGCAGCTGCGCTATTCCGGCCCCGCCGACACGCTGTGGCGACTGACGCGGATCGAGCTGTTCGACCTGTCCGGCCCGGTCGCGCTGTCCGCCGACGTGACCGGCACCGTCGCCAACCCGCAGATCCGCGGGCTGGTCCGCGCCACCAATGCGCGCATTCAGAGCGCGACGACCGGTACCGTGGTCACCAATATCCAAACGGCCGGGCGCTTCGACGGGTCGCGGCTGCGGATCGAGCGCTTCTCGGGCGACGCAGGCCGCGGCGGACGCGTCACCGGCACCGGCTCCTTCGACTTCGCCGCCACGAACGGCGTCGCTTTCGACCTGCGCATCGACGCCGATCACGCGGTGCTGATCGACCGCGAGGATATCGGCGCGACCGCGACCGGCCCCATCGCCTTCACCTCCGACGGCGTCGGCGGGGTGATCTCGGGCGACGTGCGGCTTGACAGCAGCCGCTACCGGCTGGGGCAGGCGACCGTCACCAGCGCGCTGCCGCAGATCAACGTCCGCGAGATCAACGTGCCCGGCGGCGATCAGGTTGACGACGATGCCGCCGCGCCGTGGCGGCTCGACGTCCATGCCCGCGCGCGCAACGGGCTGATGGTGTCGGGGCTGGGGCTGGCGAGCGAATGGACCACCGATGTGCAGATCGCCGGCTCGCCGACCAATCCCGCGATCACCGGGCGCGCCGATCTTGTCCGCGGCGATTATGAGTTCGCGGGGCGCGAGTTCGAACTATCGCGCGGGATCATCCGCTTCGCCGGCGAAGTTCCCGCCAACCCGGCGCTCGATATCGAGGCGGCGGCGAACACCACCGGGCTCAACGCGACGATCCGCGTTACCGGCGTTGCGCAAAAACCCGAGATCAATTTCGCGAGCACCCCGGCGCTGCCGCAGGACGAATTGCTGTCGCGGCTGTTGTTCGGCACCTCGATCACCAACCTGTCCGCGCCCGAGGCGTTGCAGCTGGCGGCGGCGGTGGCGGCGTTGCAGGGCGGCGGCAACGGGCTCAACCCGATCAACGCGGTACGCCGCGCGGCGGGCCTCGACCGGCTGCGCATCCTCCCCGCCGACCCGCAGACGGGGCAGGGCACGTCGATCGCCGCGGGCAAATATGTGACGCGGCGGCTATATGCGGAGATCATCACCGATGGTGCGGGCTATTCCGCGACGCGCGTCGAGTTCCAGGTGACGCGCTGGCTGTCGCTGCTGTCCTCGATCTCGACGCTCGGGCGGCAGAGCGGCAACGTGCGGGTGTCAAAGGACTATTGAGCGGAGGCTCGAAACAACCGTGCTTCGAGACGCCATCTCGACTTCGCTCAATGGCTCCTCAGCACGAACGGGAGGGTTGAGGCCGCACTGGCACTTACAGGCCACGCCCTAATCCCACCCCCCCCCCGTTCGTCCTGAGGAGAGGCTGAGCTTGTCGAAGCCTCGTCTTGAAGGACAAGCGTGCCCGCCGCCACCGGCAATTCACCCTATCCTGCGGCAACAGGCCGGAACCGCGCCACCCTCGCCACGGTTGAGCGCCAGACGATGACGACGCCACAACTTCTCTCGATCGCGACCCTGATCGGGATGATGGCGCTCTTCATCTGGGGGCGGTTCCGCTACGATGTCGTCGCGATCATCGCGCTGCTTGCCAGCCTCGCGCTCGGCATCGTCGCACCCGCTGATGCCTTCAAGGGCTTTTCCGACGACATTGTCATCATCGTCGCCTCCGCACTCGTCCTGTCGGCGGCGGTGCAGCGTTCCGGCGTAATCGAACGCGTGTTGCGCAAGGTCGCTCGCCGCGTCCGCCGCGTCCGCGGGCAGTTGCTGGTGCTGACCGGCTCGGTCGGCGTCGCCAGCGCTCTGGTCAAGAACATCGGCGCGCTGGCGATGTTGATGCCCGCCGCGATCCAGATGGCGAAGAAAAACAACGCCTCACCGTCGGTGTTCCTGATGCCGATGTCGTTCGCATCGCTGCTCGGCGGGTTGATGACGCTGGTCGGGACCTCACCCAACATCATCGTCAGCCGCTCGCGCGAACAAATGCTCGGGGAGCCGTTCGGGATGTTCGATTATACCCCGGTCGGCCTCGGGCTGCTGATCGTCGGCCTGCTGTATCTCAGCGTCGCCTATCGCCTGATCCCGGCCGACCGTCGCGCCGCGCCGAGCATGGCCGAGGCGCTCGACATTACCGGCTATGTCACAGAGATCATAATTCCCGACGGTTCGCCCGCGGTCGGCGAGACCGTCGCGGCGTTTCTCGACCGCCACGAGCATGAGGTGACGATAACGCGGATGGTGCGCGGCGGACTGCGCAGCCACCCGCTCGCCGACACCGAGCTGCGCGCGGGCGATACGCTGATCCTCGGCGGTGACCCCGACGCACTCGAACGTGCCATCGCAGGCGACCGGCTGACGCTGGAGAGCGAGGAACGCGAGAAGCGGACCGATCGCGGTGAGAGCGAGATCGGCGTGATCGAGGCGGTCATCAATCTCGGCTCGCCGCTCGAAGGACAGACCGCCGGTCGACTCGACCTGCAGGCGCGCTACGGTGTCAATCTGATCGCGATCTCCCGGCGTGACGAGCGGCTGTCGCGGCGGCTCGGCAATATCGCGCTGCGCACTGGCGACGTGGTGGTGCTGCAGGGCACGCTCGACACGCTCCCCGAAAAGCTGCGCGAACTCGGCTGCCTGCCGCTCGCCGAACGCGAGCTGCGACTCGGCACCAGCCGGCGCGGATGGCTGCCGGTCGCGGTGCTCGGCGCGGCGATGTTCGCGACCGCAATGGGCTGGGTGCCGGTCGGCGTCGCCTTCTTCGCGGCGGCGGCGGTGGTCGTCGTCACCGGGCTGCTGCCGGTGCGCGAGGCCTACAATCATATCGAATGGCCGATCCTCGTCATGCTCGGCGCGCTGATCCCGGTGTCGGACTCGCTGCGCACCACCGGCGCGTCGGACGTGATCGCGACCTGGCTGGCGCAGACCGCGACCGTGCTGCCGGCATGGGGGGCGGTGGCGCTGATCCTCGCCGCCGCGATGGCGGTGACGCCGTTCCTCAACAATGCCGCGACCGTGCTGGTGATGGCGCCGATCGCTGCGCAGTTCGCGGGCGATCTCGGCTATCGGCCCGAGGCATTCCTGATGGCGACCGCGGTCGGCGCAGGCAGCGATTTCCTCACTCCGATCGGGCATCAGTGTAACACCTTGGTGCTGGGGCCGGGCGGTTATCGCTTCGGCGATTACGCGCGGCTCGGCGCGCCGCTGTCGGCGCTGGTCTTGCTGGTCGGCACCCCGCTGATCCTGTTCTTCTGGCCGCTGCATTGATCGGCATCACATAGAAATATCGGCATCTTTCCGGGACGTTCGCCGCAGGCAGGGCGTTTGCGACAGCACGTTTCCAGAAGATGTGACGGAGAGAGAAGATGAAGCATTTCCTGCCGGCCGCCGCCCTCGCCATCGTGCTCGCCACCCCTGCCGTCGCGCAGCAGATGACCCCCAACGCCTATGTCGCCGCCGCTGGTGCCGGCGATCTCTACGAGAAAACGTCGAGTCAGCTGGTGCTGCAATCGACCAAGGACCCCAAGGTCCGCTCGTTCGCGCAAGGCATGATCCGCGACCACAGCAAGAGCACCGCGATGGTCAAGAGCGCCGCCGCGCAGGCCGGGCTGAAGCCCAAGCCGCCGGTGATGACGCCCGAGCAGAACGGGATGGTGGCGCAGCTCCGCAAGGAGAGCGGCACCGCGCGCGACCGCACCTACCTGACCCAGCAGCAGACCGCGCACCAGCAGGCGCTGGCGCTGCATCAGGGCTATGCTGCCGATGGCACCGCCGCGCCGCTGAAGACCGCCGCCGGCCAGATCGCGCCGGTTGTCCAGCACCACATCGACATGCTGGCGGGCATGTAAGGTTCTGGAATAAATCGAACGATGTGGCGTCGCCCCGGACCTGATCCGGGGCGACGATTTTCTACCATAACCCGAGTTGAAGAAGCGGGGCTTTCGGTAACGCGCCAGGGCCTATTTCGGGCAGCTATCCCCGGCACCCGCATCCAGATCGAGGCAGCGCCCGTCCAGCCCCGACACCGGCAGCCCGATCGTTGCCGCCAGCGTCGGCGCGATGTCGACCGTCTCTACCGATAGCGGCTGCTCGAACGCGACCATCCCCTTTCGCCAGAACAGGATCGGCACGCGGCGATCATAATCCCACGGGCTGCCGTGCGTCTCGACATAGAAGGGCCCCGGCGCGACGATCGTCGTCACGCGGGGCTTGAGCAGCACCATCAGGTCGCCTGACCGCTCCGCATCATAGGAGGCGCGCGCACGCTCGATCAGCGTCCACGCCTCCGGCGGCGTTTTGGCGAACGGCGTCGCCGCGATCTCGTCGCGGGTAAAGGCAGCGGCGACTTGCGGCATCGCCAGGTAGCGACGCTTTGCCTCCGCCAGCACCTGCGCACGCCGCGCCTTCGGCACGCTGTCCGCGATATAGACGTCGCTCTCCGGCCCGATCAGCACGTCGCCTGCAATGCCCAACTCGCGCCCGATCGCCGCGCCGACCAGCTTGGCGGCGTTGCTGGCGGAAGCATGTTCCTCCATCGGCATCGCGCGCTGCTGCTGGCGCTCGGTCATGTCGTGCGCGCCGTGATCGGCGGTCAGCATCACCTCGTAATCTAGCCCCCATTCGTCGAGCTGCGCGAGGAAGGCGCCGATCGTCTGGTCGAGCTGCGCCATCTGGATGCACATCTCCGACCCCTGCGTGCCCAGCGCATGGCCGATATAGTCGGTTGCCGACGCGCCGATCGCGATCAGATCCGTGCCCGCGCCCTGGCCGAGCTTCATGTCCTGGATCATTCCCGCCGCCAGCGCGAACACTGCGCCGTCAAGCGCGGGCGAGGCGCGGAACGACTTCGCATCGCCGCCCGCGCGCTGGAACTGCCCCGCGCCGATCGTCTGCCCGGCGACGGTGATCGGTTGTGCCAGTCCCTTGCAATAGCCGGGCAGCGGCAAGGCCGCCTGCGGCGCCGCGAACAGCTTGCCGACCGCGTCGTTGGCGCGCGTGACCACCGCGGGCACCGGCGCATTGCTGCGCGAGGGGAGGGTGACGAAATGATCGGTTGCCCAGAACCAGACCTGATCGGTGTTGTGCCCGCCCATCATGATCGCCGCGCGGTCCTTGCCCGCCACCGACACGACGCGGGTGCGCGGATCGGCGCGCTTCATCATGTCGCCCAGCGTGTCGACGCGCAGGTGCAGGTCGGACGGCTGATATTTCTCATGGTCCGATCCCGGCGCGCGCTCGTCCTCTGCGCAATAGACGATCTTGTCGGGGCGCCCGGCGCGTTGGTCGATCCAGTTGTTGGCGATGATCCCGGTCCGCGCGGGGCGCATCCCTGTCAGGATCGTCGAATGGCCGGGGCAGGTCTCGGTCGCGGCATGGCTCTGATAGCCGGAAGGAAAGACCACGCCCTGCTGCAACCGCGCGAGCCCGTCGGTGTAGCGGTTGCGATATTGCGCGAACAGATCGGCGGAGAATTGGTCGACCGAGATCGCGACGATCAGCTTGGGCTTGCCTTGCGGCGTCGCGGCGGTCGCGGGCGCGGTCGCCCGCGCTTGTGCAACGGCGGGAAACACCAGCGCGGCGGTGGTCAGCAAAGCGGCGGCGAGCAGCGATTTCATCGGGCAACCTTGATGCAACGGGGGAGCGAAGCGGCTATGATCTCGCTCCGATGATCAGGCAAGCAATGCGCGCGGCGCTTTTCACTCTGATGACAGCTGTCTCGCTGCTCGCCCCCACGGCCGGTGCGCAGACGCGGCATGTCGCGATGACGCTGCTGGCCGAGAGCGACCGGCCTGCGCCGGGCAGCACCGTCGCGCTCGCGATTCATGCGGTGCCGGATGCGGGCTGGCACGGCTATTGGCTCAACCCCGGCGACGCTGGGGTCGCAACGCGGGCGACCTGGACGCTGCCCGCCGGCGCGATCGCTGGGGCGCTCGCCTATCCGCCGCCGGGCCGGCTGGTGATCGCCGGACTGATGAATCACGTTTACGAACGCCCGTGGACGATGCTGACGACGCTGACGGTGCCCAGGGAACTGGTCGCCGGCACTGCGCTGCCGGTGCGGGTCAAGCTCGACTATCTCGTCTGCACCGAGACGATCTGCGTCCCCGAAACGCAGGAATTGCGGACGCACCTGACGGTCGGCAATGGCGTGGTGACGCCTGAGCGGCGCGCGCAATTCGACGCATGGCGCCGCGCCCTCCCGCGCCCGCTCGGCAGCACCGCGACGTGGCAGGTCGACGCCGGCCGCTTCCGCCTGTCGGTGCCCTATCCCGCCGACGCGCCGCTCGGCCAGGCATGGTTCTATCCCGCGCGCAGCGGCGCGACGGATTACCCTGCCCAACAAACCGTCACTCGCGATGGCGAGCGGCTGGTGATCGAAACCAAGGCCGCGGCCACCCCGGAACGCGGCGCGCTGGACGGCGTGCTCACGCTCGGCGACGGCACCGCGCTGGCGCTGGTCGCACAGCCTGGCACCGTCGCGCCCTTCGCTGCGTCGCAGTCGCTAGACTGGGGCGTCGCGCTGGCGGCGTTCGGCGGCGCGCTGCTCGGCGGGCTGCTGCTTAACATCATGCCGTGCGTCTTCCCGATCCTCAGCCTCAAGGCGCTCGGGCTCGCGCGTTCCGGCGAAAGCGAGCGCCATGCGCGCATCGAGGCGCTCGCCTATACCGCTGGCGTGGTGCTGGTGTGCCTCGCGCTCGGCGCGACCTTGCTGGTGCTCCGCGCTGGAGGGGCGAGTGCGGGTTGGGCGTTCCAGTTGCAAGACCCGCGCGTCGTCGGCGTGCTGCTGCTGCTCGTCGTCGCCATCGCGCTCAACCTTTCCGGGCTGTTCGAGCTGCCGACTCCGCAATTTGCCGGACGCAGCGGCGCGAGCGGGGCGTTCATGACCGGTGCGCTCGCCGCCTTCGTCGCGACGCCGTGTACCGGCCCGTTCATGGGCGCGGCGCTCGGCGCGGCGCTGGTGCTGCCGCCGGTTGCGGCGCTGCTGGTGTTTGCGGGGCTGGGGCTCGGCATTGCCTTGCCGTTCCTGTTGATCGGCTTCGTGCCCGCGCTGCGGCGGCGACTGCCGAAACCCGGGATGTGGATGGTGCGGTTGCGTCACATTCTGTCGGTGCCGATGTTCGCGACCGCACTCGCGCTTGCCTGGGTGCTCGGGCGACAGGCGGGGGTCGATGGGATGACCGTCGCGCTCGCCGCCGCGCTGCTTGCCGGGCTCGGGCTGTGGTGGAGCGGAAGGCGGCAAATGAAGGGAGGCCGGCTGGTTTGGGCACCCGCGTTTGCGGCCCTGCTGCTGGGTGGCGTCGCGCTCGCCACGCTTCGTGCCCAGCCGGCGGGGGCAGTGGTCGCCGGCGTCGCCGGAGCCGAGCCGTTCACCGAGGCACGGCTTGCGGCGTTGCGCGCCGAGGGGCGGCCGGTTTTCGCCTATTTCACCGCCGACTGGTGCCTGACGTGCAAGGTCAACGAGAAAGCCGCGATCGAGACGCGGGGCGTGGCCGACGCTTTCCGGCGCAACAAGGTCGCAGTGCTGGTCGGCGACTGGACCGATGGCGACCCGGTGCTCGGCCGGTTCATCGCGCAGCATAATCGCGCGGGCGTGCCGCTCTACCTTTTCTACCCGCGCGGCACCGGCGATCCGCGCGTGCTTCCGCAGGTGCTCACCCCGGCCATGCTCACATCGTTGCGCTGAGAGACTGCTGCACCGCAATGAAGTGTTGCGCGCGCCATTGATCTCGCTCAGCATGCGACGAATCCGATCGTCGGGCGTTGCAGGGGACAAATGGGGACAGCGGCGTTCGACGAGATCATGGGGGCAAGCAGCGTCGACGGCGCTCGCCCCGAATTGCGGGAATTGTGTCGCTGGCTGGCCGACACGCCCGACGGCGAGTTGCGCCGCCGCCAGCAATCCGCCGAGACGACCTTTCGCCAGCTCGGCATCACCTTCGCTGTTTATGGGGAGAGCGAGGCGGGTGAGCGGATCATCCCGTTCGACATCGTGCCGCGCGTCTTCCTTGCCGACGAATGGGCGCGACTGTCCGAGGGTTTGATCCAGCGGGTCCAGGCGATCAATGCCTTTCTCGTCGACATCTATGGCGAGCAGAAGATCCTGCGTGACGGCGTGCTGCCCGCCGACCTGATCCTCGGCAATACGCAGTTCCGCCCGGAAGTCGCGGGCATCCGCCCGCCCCACGACGTCTGGGCGCACATCTGCGGGATCGACCTCGTCCGCACCGGCCCGGACGATTTCTTCGTGCTGGAGGACAATGCCCGCACGCCCTCGGGCGTCAGCTATATGCTGGAAAACCGCGAGGCGATGGTGCGGCTCTGTCCCGAGCTGTTCGCCAAGTTTCGTGTCGCGGCGGTCGACAGCTATCCCGATCGTTTGCTGGAAACGATGCGTTCGGTTGCGCCACGCGGCTGTGGAGGCAGGCCGACCTGCGTCGTTTTGACGCCCGGCCACTACAATTCGGCCTATTACGAACACAGCTTTCTCGCCGATTCGATGGGCGTCGAGCTGGTCGAGGCGGCCGACCTCGTCGTTGATGACGACATCGTCTACATGCGCACGATCGACGGGCGCGTGCGCGTCGACGTCATCTATCGCCGTGTCGACGACGATTATCTCGATCCACTCGTCTTCCGCCCCGATTCGATGCTCGGCGTCCCCGGTCTGATCGCGGCCTATGCCGCGGGGAATGTCGCGATCCTCAACGCGCCGGGCAACGGCATCGCCGACGACAAGGCGATCTACAGCTACATGCCGGAGATCGTGAAATATTACTCGGGCAGCGACGCCCGGCTGCCCAACGTCGAAACCTATCGCTGCCGCGAACCGCAGGCGCTCAAGTACGTGCTCGACCATCTCAGCGAGCTGGTGGTCAAGCTGGTCGACGGCTCGGGCGGCTACGGGATGCTCGTCGGCCCCACCGCCTCATCGGCGGAGATCGAGCGGTTCCGCGCGGCGCTGATCGCCGAGCCCGAACGCTATATCGCACAGCCGACGCTGGCGCTGTCGACCGTCCCGACCTTGGTCGAACAGGGCGTCGCGCCGCGCCACGTCGACTTCCGACCCTTCGTGCTGACTGGCGCAAAGGGGGTGCAGGTCGTTCCCGGCGGGCTGACCCGGGTCGCGCTGCGGGAGGGCTCGCTGGTCGTGAATTCGTCGCAGGGCGGCGGAACCAAGGACAGTTTCGTGCTGATGGACGAGCCACTCGGCATGACCCAGACGATGTCGGGCGCGGGGGGCACCATGACGCAGACCCTCGGGCACGGGCAGCGCTGATGCTCAGCCGCACCGCCGCCTCGCTCTACTGGCTCGGCCGTTATGTCGAGCGTGCTGATTTTCTCGCGCGGCTGATCGAGGCGACGTTGCGCCTCGACGTCCTCTCCCCGCGCTCGGCGGGCGAGGACGCGTGGCGCACCGCGCTCGCAGTCAGCGAGACGGCCGACGCCTTCGCCGCGGGCGGCCATGCGCTGACCCGCGAGGAGGTCGCGCACTTCCTGCTCGACAGCAGCGCGCACCGTGGGTCGATCCTGCGCTGCCTCGCGATGGCCCGCGACAATGCCCGCGCGGTGCGCACCGCGCTCAGCCGTGAGGCGTGGCAGGCGATCAACGGTGCCTGGCTAATCTTCGACCAGCGGATGACCCGGCTCGACCCGACCGCGACGCTCAACGTGGTCGACGCGGTGAAGGCCGAGACGCGCGGCTTCGAGGGCGCGGTGCACCGGATGCTTCGCAACCAGACGACCTCTTTCATCCGGCTGGGTCAGGCTGTCGAGCGCACCGACAACACCGCACGGCTGCTCGACGTCAAATATCATATCCTGCTGCCGGAGGGCGAGCGCGTCGGCGGCACGGTCGATCGCGACCAATGGACGACGATCCTCCAGACCGTCTCGGCCGTCACCGCCTATCGCTGGCTGTATAATGACGGGCTCAACCCGACCAACGTCATCGACTTGCTGCTCAGTCGCGCCGAACTGCCGCGCAGCCTCGCCGCTTCGATCGAGGAAACTGTTGCCGCCCTCACCGCCCTCGCGCGAGCTAGCGGTACCCAAAGCGAGGCCGACCGGATGGCACGCACCCGCCAGGCACGCGTCGCGCGCACGCGCACCGGTGACGTGATCGCCGCCGGGCTCCACCAGCATCTTCAGGCCCTGATCGTCGAGAATGCGCAATTGCACGATGCGATCGGCCGGCAGTTCAAGTTTCACTGATGCGCCTGACCATCGATCATCGCACCACCTATCGTTTTACCGCGCCACAAGGGCGCGTCGTGCAGTTGCTGCGGATGACCCCGCGCAACACGCACGACCAGACGGTCGCGGCGTGGGACATCAACATCGATTGCGATGCACGGCTGCGCGAACATCGCGACGGCTTCGGCAACATCACCACGATGCTCTATGCCGAGGGACCGCTGTCGGGGATCGAGATCAGCGTCTCGGGCGAAGTGGTGACCAGTTCGTCCAGCGGCGTGCTCCACGGCACGTTCGAGCCGCTGCCCGCCGCGCTGTACCTGCGCAGCACGCCGGCAACGCACGCCGAGCCCGCGCTCGCCGGCTTCGCGCAGGCCGAGGTCGAGGGGCGCGCCCCGATCGCCGCACTCCATGCGCTCAACAAAGCGCTGCACCGGCGCTTCGAGATCGTCGATGGACGGCCCGAGCCAGGGCTTACTGTCACCGCGGCTTTCGCGCGCGAAACGGCCACGGCGCGCGATCTGGCGCAGATGTTCGTCGCCGCCGCGCGCGCCGCCGCTTTCCCGGCTCGTTACGTCACCGGTTACTGCGACATATTGGCCGGTGGCCGCGCGACGCCGCACGGCTGGGCAGAGGCGTGGGTCGAAGGGCTCGGCTGGGTGGGTTTCGACCCGACCCTCGGGTCCTCGCCGGAGGCGCATCACGTTCGTGTCGCGGTCGCGCTCGACGCGGCGGGCTGCTCGCCGGTCGCGGGGTCGCGACTGGGCGAGGGCCGCGAGTGCCTTGACGTCGAGGTGCAGGTCAGCGGGCAGGATTGACCGAACCACTACGATCGTATACGCAGTGCGCCAACATCAAGAGTCGACGTAGTTCGACGCCAACCTGCTCCCGAGCAAGGTGGCGCTCCCGGCAACGGGGGGATGTGGCCGGACCGGCAACCAACGGGACCTTTCGCCACATTACGTCGTCGAGCTCTGATGCCCGAAGTGAGCAACAGGATGCGTGACCGTAATGACCGAGCCCCAGCAATTCGCCAGCGACAATTATGCCGGAGCGTGCCCGGAAGCGCTGGAGGCGATGCTTGCCGCCAATGCGGGTTCGGCGGTTGCTTATGGCGATGACGGCTGGACGCAGCGCGCGTCCGACAGTTTCCGTGCATTGTTCGAAATCGATGCGGAAGTTTTTTTCGTTTTCAACGGCACCGCCGCCAATTCGCTCGCGCTCGCCTCGCTGTGCCAGAGCTATCACAGTGTTATCTGCTCGTCGGCGGCGCATGTCGAAACCGATGAATGCGGTGCGCCCGAGTTCTTCTCGAACGGCTCCAAGCTGCTGCTCGCACCCTCCGCGGACGGCAAGCTGACCCCCGAGGCGATCCGCACGCTCGCCAGCAGCCGCTCCGACATTCATTTCCCTAAGCCGCGCGTCGTCACCATCACTCAGCCCACTGAAACCGGGCAGGTCTATTCGGTCGCGGAGGTGCGTGCGATTGCGGACGTATGCCGCGAGCTGGGGCTCAAGCTGCATATGGATGGCGCGCGCTTCGCGCATGCCTGTGCCACGCTGGGCTGCACGCCCGCGGCGATCACCTGGGAGGCGGGGGTCGACGTTCTGTGCTTCGGCGGCACCAAGAACGGGTTGATGATCGGCGAGGCGGTGATCTTCTTCGATCGCGCGCTTGCCGAGGATTTCGACTATCGCTGCAAACAGGCCGGGCAGCTTGCCTCGAAGATGCGTTTTCTATCAGCGCCGTGGATCGGGCTGATCGAAAGCGGCGCGTGGCTGCGCAACGCCGAGCACGGCAACGCCTGCGCTGAACGGCTCGCGGCGCGAGTGGCGGATCTGCCGGCGGTGCGACTGCTGTTCCCGGTGCAGGCCAATGCGGTGTTCCTGATCGCCCCCGATGCGGTGCTCGACGATCTCCGCGTGCGCGGCTGGCGCTTCTATACCTTCATCGGCGGCGGCGCGCGCTTCATGTTCGCATGGGACGCCGACCCGGCGAGAGTCGACGAACTCGCCGCCGACATCCGCGCCGCGTGCGAGGTGCGGGCGCTGGCGTAATCCGTCATTGTGAGCGTAGCGAAGCCATCCAGAGCCGAAGCAAGATGCCCTGGATTCCTTCGCTATGGCCGCAATGACGACCCGTGATCCGCGAGGACGGCCATCAAACGGCCACCGGCTCTGCCGCATCCTCCGGCATCAGCACCCAGCCGTGCGTGCCGAGCATCTCGATCGGGCGATAGCGCGTTTTGTACGCCATCCGCTGCGATCCCTTCACCCAGTAGCCCAGATACACATAGGGCAGCCCCGCTTCGCGCGCGCGCGCGATATGGTCGAGGATGATGTAATTGCCGAGCGCCGGTCGTGCGTCCTGATCGGTGTCGAAGAAACTGTAGACCATCGACAGCCCGTCCGCCTGCCGGTCGGTCAGGCAACAGCCGACCAGCTTGCCCGGCCGCGCGCCGTCCGAGGGTTCGCGATATTCGACCACGACCGAATTGACCGGCGAATGCTCGATCATGTCGGCAAAGTCACCTTCGTCCATCGCCGCCATCCCGCCACCGGGATGCCGCGCCGACAGATATCGGCGCATCAGCGTATATTGCTCGTCGGTCGCCCACGGCCGGCATGCCGAGACATCGAGATCGTTGTGACGCCGCATCAGCTTGCGCTGCGTGGCGTTCGGCTCGAACTCGCGCGTGCGCACCCGCACTGAAACGCAGGCGGCGCAGCCCGCACAGCTGGGACGATAGGCGACAGACTGGCTGCGGCGAAAGCCGATCCGGCCGAGCGCATCGTTCAGTTCGCCGGCCTCGGGACCGGACAATTCGGTGAACACCTTCCGCTCTTGCCGGCCGGGCAGATATGGGCACGGCTGCGGGCTGGTGACGAAGAAGCGCGGGAAGCGGAACGGTGCCGTCATGCGTGCCGACCCTCCCTTTCGCTGCGCATATCACGATCCACCTTCGCCGCGGCGCGCGTCTGCGCCAAGGCCTTCATATGCGACGTCGCCCATCCGGTGAAAAGGCGCTTTACCATGAAAGCGGTGGATCGTTTCAGGCCAGCTCGACGGTGCTCACCTCGAACCCCGCCTCGCGCAGCGCGATCATCAGCCCGTCGAGATGCGCCCGGTCGCGCGCCTCGCATTCGATGTCGGTGATCAGGCCCTTGGCGGGCAGGGTGGTGAAAACACGCTGGTGATAGATTTCGATGATATTTACGCGCTCGCGATCGAATACCCGCATCACGTTATAGAGCGCGCCGGGCTGATCCTGCAGCCGCAGCCGCAGCCGCGCCAGCCGCCCCGACCGCGCCAGATCGCGCAGCAGCACATTGGCGAGCAGCCGCGTATCGATATTGCCACCGCACAGCACGACCCCGATCGTCCGCCCGCGGAAGCGTTCGGGATGCGCGAGCAACGCGGCGAGCCCCGCCGCCCCGGCACCTTCGACCACGGTCTTCTCGATCTGGAGCAACAGGCTCAGCGCCTCCTCCAGATAGCGTTCGGAGACGAGCACGATATCGTCGACCAACTGCGCGACCATCTGCGCGGTGATCCCGCCCGGCTCCTTGACCGCGATCCCCTCCGCCAGCGTATCGCCAGCGCACGGCATGTCGGTGCCGTTGATGCGATTGTACATCGACGGATACAGCTCGGCCTCGACGCCGACCACCTCGATCGGGCGATCCGCGGCGCGCGCGACGGTCGCCATGCCCGAGATCAGCCCGCCGCCGCCGATCGGCACCACCAGCAGGTCGATTTCGGGATGCTCCTCCAGCATCTCCAGCGCGACGGTCCCTTGCCCCGCGATGATCCGCGGGTCGTCGAACGGGTGCACGAAGGTGAAGCCGCGCTCCGCCTCCAGCACGCGTGCATGTGCATAAGCGGCGTCGAAATTCTCACCCTCCAGGATCACGGTCGCGCCGTGCCCCTGCGTCTGCACCACCTTCACCACCGGCGTGTTGCGCGGCATTACGATCGTCACCGGCACGCCGAGCCGATTGCCATGATAAGCGAGGCCCTGCGCGTGGTTGCCCGCCGAGGCCGCGATCACACCCTTGGCGCGCGCTTCGTCGGAGAGTTGCAGCAGCGTGTTGAGCGCGCCGCGCTCCTTGTAGGCGGCGGTGAATTGCAGGTTCTCGAACTTGAGGTAGACGGTCGCGCCGGTCAGCTTCGACAGCGTCTGGCTGATCAGCGTTGGCGTGCGCACGATCGCGTCGCCGATGCGGATCTGCGCGGCGCGAACGTCGTCGATCGAAACGGGCAGGGCGGGCGGTGTCACGAGCTGGGTTGCCATCATGGAGGCGTAGCGGAAGGTCTTCGCGAAAGGAACACCCGCCCGCCACCGTCGCCTAGCTGAGCGTCATCCCCAGCTTGGCAAGCGATTGGGCGACGGTACGCTGGCTGCCGTCGATCGGAGTGTGCAGCGCGCGTTCGATGATCGCGCGCGCGCCTGCGGCGTCTCCGCTGCCGTTTGCCAGTAGCGCGGCGGCGAGCGCGCCGGAGAAGCATTCGCGATCAAGCCGTAATGCGACGGCGACCCGCGCACGCGCGCTGCTCACGTCGCCGTCGAGGATGTCGAGCACTGCGAGGGAGCCGTGTGTCTCGGCGAAATTATGATCGAGCGTCAGCGCATGGTCGAAGCGGGCGCGGCTGGTACCATAATCGCGCAGGACGAAATGCGCCCACCCGGCGGCGATCCACGAACCGAGGTGATCGCCAAATAGCGTCGCACCACGATCGAGGTCGGTGGCGGCCTGATCGGTCTTGCCGGCCATCAGCCCGGCCAGGCCGCGGCCGATCCATGCACGCGGAACGTGCGGGGCGCGCGCGAGTACCTGATCGAACAATGCCTCCGCTTCGGAGGCGTCGTCGCGCCCGAGCGCCAATGTGCCGAGCGTGGCGAGCGCATCGGGATGATCGGGGGCGAGCGCGGCGCATTCGGCGGCGAGCGCCTCGTCCTCGATATCGATCGCCAGCGTCGACATCGCCGCTGCCAGCGCGCGGTGTCCGGGGTGGACGGCAAGATAGTGGCGGCCGGCGCTTTCCGCCCCGTCGAGATCGCCTGTGGTGTGGAGCAAGGTGACGCGCAATGCGGCCGCTTGCGGCAGTGCGACCGCGGTCGCGTCGTCGAGAACGTCCAGCGCTCTCGGCATGTCACCAGCCTTCGTCAGCGCCCAGGCGGCGTTGAAGCGGAGCGCCGGGTCGTCGTGGCCTTCGGCGAGAAGGGTGCCGAACGCTGCCGCGGCATCGTCGAAGCGGGCCGATCGTAGCGCGGCGAGACCGGTGATGTGGCGCGCGCGGCAGCGTCGCGTCCACGCCGGTCAGGCGATCGAGCAATGCGCGGATCTGATCGACCCGCCCGGCGTCGAGCGCAGCCTCGGCGGTGTCGAGAATGAGGCTGGGGTTCGCGGGATCGACCGCCAGATAGGAGAGCAGGGTCGCGAGCGACGCCTCCGCTTCCGAGGTCCGGGCGTTTGTGGCGGCGGTCATCGAGTTCAGCCCTCCAGCTTGACGATGTCGAACGAGCGCAGGGTGATGCGCACCGGAATCTCATCGACCGATACCACCGACAGGCGCGGGATCGAACGACGCGTGAAGGCTTTCAGATGCCGCCGCAGCGCGCCACCGCACAACAGCACCGGCGCACGACCTTCCTTGTGCATCGCCTCGGTCATCGTCGACAGGCGGCGGATCAGCCGCTCGGCGAGGCCGGGCTCGATCGGCAACCCGACGACGCCGCCGCTCGCCAGCCCGGCGCTAATCTGGTTCTCGATGCGCGGATCGAGGCTGAGCACTGCCAGCTCGTGATGGTCGCCGCGCAACTGATTGCAGATCGCGTAACTGAGCCGCTGGCGCAATTGCTCGGTCAGTTCGCCGGGGTCGCGATGCTGGCGCGCAAGGTCGGCAAGATGCTCGACGATCAGGTCGATGTTCGCGATCGATACGCCCTCCGCCAGCAGGTTCTGCAGCACGCGTTGCAGGTCGGGCACGCCGAGCGTGGTGGGGATCAGCTCTTCGATCAGCGCCGGCTGACGGGTGCGGACCTGCTCGATCAGCTGCGTCACGATCGGTCGGGTGAGCAAGGTCGCCATCTCACCGTTCACGACCTCCGCGAATTGCGTCATCAGCACCGTAATCGGATCGACCACCGTCAGCCCGGCGGCGCGCGCCGCCGGTTCCTGCGCAGGCTCGATCCAGCAGGCGGGCAGGCCGAAGCTGGGGTCTGTAGTGGCGATGCCGGGCAGGGTGGGGGGCTTTCCGGGCGCACCGATTGCCAGCAGCCGATCGGGCCGTGCCTCGCCGATTGCGAAGCGCGCGCCGAACAGGCGGATGTCGTAGCCGTACCCGCCCAGCCCCGGGCCATCGACGATCGCGACCGCGGGGAAGGCGATGCCGAAGCTGCGCTCGGCGGCGCGGCGCAGGCCCTCGATCCGCTCCAGCAGGATCGGCTCCTGCGCTTTCCACGCCTCGGCCAGCTCGGCGCCGAGCCGGATGTCGATCGGGGCGGGCTGATCGGCGGCCGCGTCGGCGTCCGCCTCGGGTTCGGCCGCCGGCGCGACACGTCCCAGCCGCCGCCACGCCAGGAACGCCAGTCCACCGATCACGACGATCGGCCATTTCGGCATGCCCGGCAGCAGCAGCAATGCCATCAGCACCGCGGTGACGATCAGCGGGATGCGCGGGACCGAGGCGAGCTGGCTGAACACCTCGGTAGACAATTCGCGGTCCGCCGACGAGCGTGTGACGATGATTCCGGTCGCGACCGAGATGATGAGCGCGGGCAGCTGCGCCGCGATCCCGTCGCCGATCGTCAGCAGCGTGAAATGCTGGAGCGCGTCGCTCCATTCCATTCCGAGTTGCAGGACGCCGACGATCCAGCCGGCGATGATGTCGATTAGCAGGATGATGATGCCCGCGATCGCATCGCCTTTGACGAACTTCGACGCGCCGTCCATCGCACCATAGAAGCTCGCCTCGCGCTCCAGCCCGCGACGGCGGCGCACCGCTTCCGCCTGATCGATCAGCCCCATGTTGAGATCGGCGTCGACGCTCATCTGTGCGCCAGGCATCGAATCGAGCGTGAAGCGCGCCGCCACTTCCGATACGCGCTGCGCGCCGGCGGTGACGACGATGAACTGTACGACGACGAGGATCGCGAACACCACCAGCCCGACGACGAAATTCCCCTGCACCGCGAAGGTGCCGATCGAGCCGATCACCTCACCCGCGCTCGCGCCGGTCAGGATCAGCCGTGTCGCCGCGACGTTGAGCGCAAGACGGTACAGCGTTGCGACCAGCAGCAGCGAGGGGAAGGTCGAGAATTCCACCGGCTTCGCGACGTAGAAGGTCAGCAGCAGGATCGTCAGCGCCAGCCCGAAATTGGCGATGATCGCCAGATCGAGCATCACCGCCGGGATCGGCGCGAACAGGATCAGCAGGATCAGGAAGATCGCGCCGACCAGCGCGAGATCGCGATTGTTGCGCATCAGGCGATCAAGCATCGCGCATCCTCCCCAAGCGGAAATATTGTTCGGCGACCGCGTGATAGTGGTGCGCCGCGATCTGGCGCCCCATGTCGCTATCGCGGAACAGCGCGCGGGCTAGCGTGCGCTGCTCGACGATCGGAATACCGAGCCGCCGCGCGGCCGCGCGCAGGAGCAATGCATGGCGGTCGGCGCCGATTGCCGTGACGATCGGTGCGGCATGTTCGACGGGGCGGTAGGCGAGCGCGACCGCGATGTGCCGCGGATTGACGATCATCAGATCCGATCCGGGCAGGTTCGCCAGCCCCTTGCTTTGCTTGGCGAACGCAGCATGCGCCTGTTTGCGTTTCGCGCGCAGCCGCGGATCGCCCTCGCGGTGCTCGCGGGTCACCTCACGGCGGCTCATCCGCATCTGCTTGGCGAAATCGCCGCGTGCGAGGATCTGGTCGAGGATCGCGAAGGCGGCGGCTGCAAGGATGAAGAGCACCAGCAACCGCATCGCGCCGCGGTCCAGCGCCTCTGCCAGCCGCGGCGCATCGGTGATGCGCGCCGCCGTCCCCGCCAGCGTCGCGCGCACCGCCAGCCATGCGACGGTCGTATAGCCCGCCATCTTGAGGACGCTTTTGGCGGCTTCCTTGAGCATCCGCATCGAGAACAGCCGCTTCAGTCCCTTGGCTGGGTTGAGCCGCGTGAAGTCAGGTTTGAGCGGGGTCGCGCTGAAGAACAGCCCGCGCAACTGCACGATCTCGACGAGCAGCACGACCGCGATCACCGTGCCACCGAACAGCGCCACCGGTTGCAGCACCGGCCACAATGCGCGTGCGGCGAGGCTGGTCGCGGCACCCGGCTCAGCCGCGCCAGCGACGCCTGGCCCCAGCGCGCGACGCATCTGCACCGACAGCAGCACCATCAGCGCCGTCCCGCCGATCGTCACGAACGCCGCAAGCCCGATCAGCCCGGCGACGAAGCCGAGGTCAAGCCCGCGCGCCACCATCCCCTTCTCACGCGCGCGCTTCAGCTTGAACGGCGTGGCCTGTTCGGTCCGGTTCTGGTCCTGCCCCTCGGCCATCGCTCAGCGCGCCGCGACGAGATCGGGCGCGGCGAGCAGCGCGGCGTCGAGCAGGCGGACGAACACCGTGCCCCCGGTGGCGATCGCGGCGGGCAGCAGGGCCAGCATCACCAGCGTCTTCACCTGAAAGCCGAGCAGCAGCACGTTCATCTGCGGCAGCGTGCGCGACATGAACGCGATCGCGAGATCGACCATGAACAGCGCCAGCATGATCGCGCCGCCCAGCGCACAAGCGATGACGAACCCGCCCGACAGATGCGCCAGCGCCGGCCCGATATCCCCGGCGACGATCCCGCCGCCGAGCGGCACCGCCTGCACCGACGCCGCCCAGATCGCGAGCAGCCGCACCGGCCCGTCACCCAGAAAGAACACTGCCCCGGCGGCATAAGCGAACGCGGTGCCGGCGAGCGGTAACTGGCTGCGCGTGGTGGGATCGACCAGCGCCGCCAGCCCGAACCCGGCCTGGATATCCAGCGCCCGCCCGACCGTCAGCAACGCAGCAAACGCAAATTGCAGCGACAGCGCCAGCCCAATGCCGAGCAACAACTCCCCCGCCGCCGCGACGATCACCCCGTCATGCGCCGCGCCCGACCGCCATGTCGCAGCGGGCGCGCCCGCCACCAGCCAGGCCGCGAGCGCGATGGCGAGCAGCACGCGCACCCCCGCCGGCACGCGCACCAGCGTGAAGGGCGGAGCGAACGCCAGCGTCGGCACCAGGCGGAGCGTCAGCAGCAAGGTCGCGATCGCCTGATCCGCCAGCGCCCCCACCGCCGCCCCCGCATCAGTTCGCGAGCACGGGGATCGACTGGTAGAGCGCGCCCGCAAACCCGGTCACGCGCCCCATCATCCACGGCCCGATCGCGATCAGCATGAAGGCGGCGACCAGGATTTTGGGCACATAGCTGAGCGTGACTTCCTGCAATTGCGTCGTGACCTGAAACACGCTGACGATCAGCCCGACCAGCAACGTGGCGAGCAGCACCGGCCCGACGACGAGCAGGCTGTTCCACAACATGTTGTTCAGCAAACTGAGTGCCCGGTCTTCGCCCACTGTTGTTCCCCCGGTTCGACGCGCGGCTGTATCGGCTTCTTCGTGCTGATGGATAGCGACGATCCCGATTTAAGCAGCGATTGTCTGCACCGGAATGGAGGAATCGTTTGGCGTAAGGTGTTGACCATCTCGATGCTGCCGGTTGTGTTTGCGCCATTGCTCTGCGTGATGTTGCTGACGGAGCCGTTAACGTCAGGCTTGTAATAAAGGGCGATGACAGCGCACTATCAGAAATATTTGCAGATGAAGCTGGTCTGGATGGCCGACGTCACCTGGCCGTTGTGCGTTCCCGAAGTGATAACGCTCAATGATGCTCCAGGGCATGCTATAGCTGAAGCGACTTAATCGTCAGTGCCCTAAAAAATAGACGGACACTAGTAATCATAATTACGTCACCCTTAGGTCGTCAATTTCAATTAACGTGCGGCGTTCTGTTTCGGTAACGGTTAATTCAAGGGTAAGGTCGGACCGGCCCTCCTCTAGTGTCCACAGCGGTGCGCGGACTGACCATGTAGGATCGGCGCGGCCACGGACTGCGACACAATCTAAGTACTCAACGAAATTTGAAGGTGGCTTAACAATTGTTTTCCCATAATCGCTTATTGCTTTAGCTAAATCGCCAGCTTGAAGCCTAGATTTATAACATTCGCGGACAACCATGGTATATTCACCATCCGCGAGTGTACTTACAATTTGATAGATAACGTTTTGGATTGCGTTAAGGGTCATTGGTTTGTCCTTAAGGGCGACGGTTCCCGGGAATGCGTGTGGGTGTATCTTCCGTTACTCCGATACTGTTGAAATAGGCGTCGGCTTCTTGAAGCGCCTGTCTTGCTTGGGCATTTGAGCGACCAGCCGCCCGGAGAGCGCCGTAAGCGATTTGTCGTTCTGCGCCGTAAGTGCCACCCCCGGCCACACGTTGCGCCTGTGTAGCATTGTAGTGAGCAGAACCTTCAAGTGTCGAGGGGCCTTCCAATTGAATTCCGGGAGCAAGCCTCGAATCATATCCAGGTAGATTCCGAACCGCAGCATCTTGAATGACGTGATGTGCATCTCTGAGGCCAAGCGATCGAAGACTGCCAACGGATTGAGTGACCGGTGTCGCGATTGTAGCAATAGGAGAATAGCTTATATTTACCGTTGGTAGCCTCGAGCCGAGGACGTTGACGGACTCGGCGAATGTCGATAGGCCGCCCGCCCGCGCGACGATCCCGTCGTCCATGCTGGCGATGCTCGCTTCTCCTGCACGCGCCACGAACTCGCCGTTTCGGATCGATAGTGACGCGTCCCCGGCGCGAGCGCTGAAGCCGCCATCCGCCAGCGCCACGATCCTGCCGCTCCCTGCCGTGACGTAGGTGCCGGCAGCCGATGTGCCCAAGCTGTAGCCTTGGCCGCTCAAACGAACGCCACTCAGGCCGGCGCCGATCTGAAGGCGATTATCGCCGAGCGAAAGGTTCACGCCCGGTATCGAGCGGCGTAGCTCATCCACCGGCCGGGTGATGCTCATGGTGATCTGGCTGACGAGGCGGTCGGCACCCCGCCACACGTCCTGAAGGCTCTCGACACCACGCTCGATGCTGTTCCAAAGGCGGGTGAGGAAGCCCTCCTTCTCTCGTCTCGCAACCACGACGATCTCGGGGTTCTGGACGTTGGACGCTTGAACCGCCGTGGTCACGCCTGAGGCAAGACCTGAGAGGATGCCGCCGCTCCCCATCAGGCGCGTTCCGGCCATCGCGGTTTGCGTGGGACGCTCGGGCTTGAGCGCGCCCGCCACGATGTCGCCGATCGTGCTGCCGATCACATCCGGCAATGCCGCGACGATGTTGTCGCCGAAGCTGGAGCCATCGATCAGGCTGCGTGTCGCTGCGCCTGCGATCGACGCGGCGGTGCCGGTCACCAGACGGCCTGCGGGCTCGGGCAGGTTGATGCGTTGCGAAGCGCCCGCCACCACGCCGCCCACGACCCCGCCGACTGCGACACCCGCGAAGTCGAAGCGCGATTGCAATCCGGTGACGACGGCGACCCCTTGCGTCAGCGCATTGCCCAGCGCTCCGCGGGCGACGCCCTGCGCGAAGTTAACGCTGCCATCGGCACCGGAGAGCCCCGGTATCTTGCCTAAGCCCGCGCTCACGCCGCCGGCAAGTGCCGCCAGCGCCACGCCCTTGAAGGAGAAGCGGTCCTGAATGCCGGTGACCACGCCGACGGACTGGCTGGCGATCGAGCCCGCAGCCGCTGCCAGCGCGCCTCCGACGATCGCGCCACCGACTTTGCCGAGGCCCAGCGCCGTTGCCGCGCCCGTCAGTGTACCCGCCGTCGCGACCGTCACGACCACGGCGACCACCGCCAGCAGGATCGCGCCGAGAATGCCGCACTTGTTCTTCTTCTTGCGAACCTGCGGCTGCGGCTGGGTGGGGCTGGTCTCGTCGGGGATGATGTCGCCGACGACGGCATTGGGATCGTAGGGGCGGAAGCTGGTGGTGGAGTTGGCGTTGCGCACCACGCCGCGCGGCAGGTTGAGGATCTGGCCCTCGATCAGCTGCGTCTCGGTCGACAGGCCGTTGGCCTGCGCGATCTTGTACCACAACGTCTCGTCGCCATAGAGCCGCTGCGCGATGCTCTGCAGCGTGTCGCCGTTGCGCACGGTGTAGATGCCGCCCGCGCTGCCCTGGTCGTAGCTGGTGATCGGCTGGAAGTCCGAGCCGAACTCGGCCGCCGCGGTGCCGGTGGTCGCGCCGTTGCGGAACGCGCCGGTGCCTTGCGCGGCGGTGCGGGTGGCGACCGACGTGGCATAGTCGGTCTCCAGCGTGCCGTTGTTGCTGACATGCCCCAGCTCGCGCCCGTCGAAGCGGAACCACAATTCGTGCGGGTCGCCGGTCGTGGGGCGGTTGTCGCTTTCGTCGCGGCGGATCACCTGACCCAGCGCATCGGCCTGGTAGCTGACGCTGCGCGGGCGCGCATCGGTGATCTGCGCGGAGAACAGCACGCCCTGGCCGGTGTAGCTGATCGCCGTGCTGTTGCTGACGTTGCCGTTGACGTCGGGCTTGTAGGTGATCGTCGATTGCAGCGGGCCGTCGAAATATTCGTAGGTGAAGCTGGTCTGGCTGGTCGTCGTCGCTTGCCCGTTGCGCTTGCCCGAGGTGGTGACCGTTACCGGCGCGCCCAGCGCATAGGTGGCGCCGGCGCCGTAATCGGTGGTGGTGTTGGCGACGATCGTATCGCTGCCTTGGCGCTGCGTCACCGTTTCGCTGAGCGCCTGACCCTTCTCATTGTAGGTGACGCTGCGGTCATAGGCGACGCCGCTGGCGTCGCTGTCGATCTGGCGCGTGAGGCGACCCGCGCCGTCATAGGCGAGGCTGGACGTGCCGCCGGCCTGATACGTGCCGTCGGCCGCGACGGTGCCGACCGCGACGCCCGACAACTGGCCTTCGGGCAGGTAGCTGTAGCTCTCGCGCCGGGTGGTGCCTGCGACATTGGTGGTGACGGTCGCGCGGCGGCCGGCGGCATCGTAAGTGACGTCGCTGCCGATCGCGCCGCGCACGATCGTGCCGTTCGTCAGCGCGCCCTTGTTGGTGACGACGCGGTTGAGCGTGTCGTAGCGGAACCACTGATCCTGATAGCCACCGGCGACGAACGCGCCGTTCGCGTCGAGATTGTTGTAGGTCACCTCCGCACGGCGGATGTTGCCGACCGCGTCGTAGAGGTAGGCGATGCGGTTGGCGGGGTTCGCCTGCGCGCCGTCGCGATCGACCGCGTCGCTCCACGCCGTCATGCGGCGCATCGCGTCGTAGCTGGCGGTGGCGTTCTGGAGCGTCTCGGTGGTGTCGACCGCCTGGCGGACCCCGTTCTGGAACTCCTCCTTCACCTTGTGGTGGCGGGTCCATTCGGACGTCTTCAGCCCGCGCTTGTCGTAGCCGTAGTTGGTGGTGAGGAAGTCGCTGCCGGCGGTCGTGGCGTCGCCGCGCCCGACCGAGACGGTGCTGACCAGCCCCGTATTGGCATAGGTGTAGCTGGTCTGTTCGTCGGCGGTGGTGATCGCCTTGATCCGGCCGGCGAGATCGTAGCCATAGCTGAAGACGTGGCTGCCCAGATCGGTGCGGGTGATCAGGTGCGCGAAGGTGTCGGTCGCCTCGACGATCGTGCGGCCGTTGGCATAGGTCGTGGTTTCGACCCACGCACCGAATGCGCCGAGCCCGGTCGTGACCGCGCTGGCATCCCAGCTATAACGGGTCGTGGTGCCATCGCCGCCGAAACTGATCGCGCCGGTGACACGGCCTTCGACGTCGTACGCGGTTCCCTCGATCGTCTGGTACCCGGAATTGCTGTGCGAGATCCTGCGGCCGAGCGAGTCATAGGCATAGCCGTCGATCGATCCGTCGACGCTCGTCGACTGCACCAGCCGCCCCATCGCGTCATAGGCCATCGTCTGCTGCTGCCCGAGCGCGTCGGTGGCGATGCGCAGGTCGCCGAACACGTCATAGGCGTTGCGGGTGACGCTGCCGTCCGGTCGCCATTCCGCGGCGACGAGCGGGTCGCCTTTGCCATAGCCGGTGCCGGCCTGAAGCGTGCGGGTGGTGGTGGTGCCGTTGGCGTTCTGCGTCGCCACCAGCCGGCCGGAAATGTCGTAGAACATCCGTTCGATGGGATTGGTCTGGGTGGTGACGCCAGCCTCGCTGGTCACGCCGACCACCGGATGGGTGATGACGGTGCGACGGCCCAGCGCGTTATAGGCATAGCTGGTGACGTTGCCGAGCGCGTCGGTGTCAGATGCGATTTCGCCGAACGCGTTGTAGGTGCGCGTGGTGGCGGCGCTGGTGTCGGCGCTGCCGGTGCGCGGGGGCAGGATCGTGGCGGTTGCCATCCCGCGCTTGTCGAAGGTGGTGAAGGTCGCGACCGTTTGGCCGACCCCGCCTGTGCCGATCGCCACCGCGCCCTGGTTGGTGGTGAGCGCGAGCGCCTGATCGACGGTCAACGTCGACAGGTCGGCGCCGTCGCTCTCGATCTTGAGCGTCTGGTTGCCGGCGGCGTCGTAGACGTAGACGCGCGTGACACCGTCGTCGCTGTTGCTGCGCCAGATCCGCCCGGCGCGGTCATAATCGATCCGCTCTTGCGTTACGCCATTGACCGCGCGCGCGACCATGTCGCCGTGGACGTTGTACTGGAACGTCGTGTTGCTGCCGATCGTGAACCAGCCGTTGTCCTGGGTGTACGCGGCATAGCCTTGATAGGTGAGCTGGCCGGCAGCGTCGTATTTGTAGGTATACGCCTCCTGTTCGCCCGATCGTGTGTAGCTCTCCCCGACCTTGCGGCCGATCGCGTCGTAGAAATAGTTGCGCGTGGTGCCGCCGGCGTCGGTGCTCGACTGCAAACGCCCGCCGGCGCCGTAGACGTAGCTGGTGACGCGCGTTCCCCCCTCGACGGTGCGGACGAGGTCGCCGAGCCCGTCGTAACGATAGTCGACGGTCGGGCGGACGGTGGTCGCGGTCTGGTCGACGAACGGCGCGCGTGTCTCGCGGGTCAGGCGGCCGGCCGTGTCGTAGGTATAATCGACGTAATCGCCGGTCGCTTCGGTCTTGCGCGTGACCGCGCCGAGCGCGTTGTAGCTGTAGCTGATCGTCGCGGTGGCCGTGGCGGTCGTCAGCGCGCCGGTGGTCGGATTGACCGTCGCCGCCAGGACGTTGCGGCGCGCCTCGGTCCGGCGCTGGCCCTTGCGATCGTAGGTGAAGGCGGTCACGCGATCGGCGGCGTCGTTTGCGGCGAGCGTCGGGATCGTGCCGACCGCCGGCGCGCTGACGCGCGCAGCGGAGCGGCGTTCGAGCACCGCATTGCCCTCGGCATCGCGCGTCCAGGTGGTGAGGTAATTCTCCTTGTCGACCTCGGCGATCTTGCGCCCGGCACGATCGTAATAGGAGAAGGTCTGGCCGCCATCGGGTGCGGCGGTGCGGATCACATTGCCGTTGGCGTCATACTGCTGCGTGGTGACCAGGGACGTCACTGCGGAGGTATATTGGGTGCCGTTCCACGCCCCGGTGCGGATCCCGGTCACAGTGGTGGTCGTCAGGCGGTTGAGCGTGTCGTAAGCGTAGCGGGTTTCGCGATAATCGCCGGCCGGTGCCGCGGGCGCACCGCTGCCGGGGGCGTTGAGCGTGACGGGCGTGTCGAAGACACGGGTGCGGACGCGGTTCCCGTTCGCGTCATAGGCGTGATAGGTCAGCACACCGACGGTGCTGGCTGTCGAACCGATGTAATTGCCGGTGGCGCCGAACGTGCGCAGCTCGGCGGTGACGCGGTCGAGCTTGTCGTAGTAGAATTGGGTGCGCGCACCGACCGCATCGGTGATCGAAGTGCGATTGCCGCGCGCGTCGTAGGTGTAGGTTTCGGTCGGTATGACCACCGTCGTCTGGCCGGGCAGGCCGACACCGACCGCGCTGCCGCTTTTGCTGATCAGCCGATCGCCGGAGTCGTAAACGTAATTGGTGACCCGCTGCTCGGGCAGTCCGGCGGCTTCGGTATCGCGGATGCGATTGCCACGCGCATCGTAGCGATATTGATGCGCGTAATAGCCCGTGGCGGTCTGCTCGCCCGCGGCGTTGTAGACCGGCGCGATGACATATTCGGCCGTCAGCAGCCCACGGCGATCGTAGACGTAATCGGTTCCGCCACCGAGCTTGTTCGTAAACTTCTGCGCCTGACCGAACGCGTTGTAGAGCGTCGTTTCGACGAAGCCCTCGGCATCGGTCGTGGTGGTGACGCGACCGAGCCTGTCGTAGCCGAAGCTGGTGACCGCGTCCGCCGTGCTGGCGGCGACGTTGAACGCCGTCGGTGCGGGCGTCTCGCCGGGCGCGTACTGGCGCTCGACCGCCTTGTTCGCCCGGCGCGTGACCGTCGCGACTTCGCCGAACGGATTGTAGGTGTAGTTCGTGACGTAATTCTCGGGGTCGAGCGTGGCGACCAGCTGACCGTCGTTATTGTAGTTGCTGAAGGTCGGGTTGCCGCGCGCGTCGATGATCGCGGTCTGCTCGCCAAAGGCATTGTAGAGATACGAGACGAGGCCGCCGTTGGCGTCGGTGCGGCTTTGCAGCTGGCCACGTCGGTCATAGGCATAAGCGGTGGAGCGGCCGAGCGGATCGGTTTCGGTCAGCACGTCGCCGAAGGCGTTGTAGCTGGTCTGGCGGACGGTTTGCGCGCTGGTGCCGAGCGCATCGGTGGTGGTGATAACGCGGCCGGCACCGTCGTAGGCGAACTGGGTGCGACGCTCGTCGCCGGAGCCCTGCGCGACGACATCCTGCGCGATCGTGCCGATGGCGTTATAGACGAAGCTATGGAAGATGCCGTTCGGATCGCGCCGCGCCAGCAGCCTGTCCATGACGTCATAGCCGTAGGTGGTCGTCGCCGCCGTGCCGGTCAGCGCCGCGGCCAGTGCCGTGACGGTGGTGGTGTCGGTGACCGTCACCGCGGTCGGGAAGCGCGCGGTGGCGATCAGCCGTCCGGCGGCATCGTAATCGTTGCGGGTGACGTACCCCTCGCCATCGACGGCATAGCGAAGCTGGCGCGCGTCCGAATAATAATTGCGGCTGGTGCGGTCGCGCGTCGCGTTGACGTTGTTGGCCGCCCAGGTATCGAGTTCGGCGTGAGTCGGTCGGCCCGAGGTCGGACGAAGCGTCGCAAAGCGCGTCGTCGATACGACATCGCCCATCGTGTCGTAGCGATATTGCACGACCGCGCCGTCCGCCGCGATCGCATAGCCGAGCCGGCCCGCCGCGTCGTAGATCGCGAAACTGGTGCGGTTGGCGGCGCTGTAGGTCAGATTGGCGGCAGACAGTGCGGCGCGCACCGATGCCAGCGTGTAGCTGCCGAGTGTCGCGATCGTCCCGGCGTAGCTGGTGGTCGAGCGAACCTTGCCGTTGACGGTGCCGCCGGGCCAGTTGGCGTAGGTATATTCGACGACATGGTTCAGCGGATCGATCTCGAACCGCAGGAAGCCCTGCCGGTCGTAGACGTAGCGCGTGGTGCGATCGGCGCTGCCCGGCGTGATCGTGGCAAGGATTTCGCCCAGCGTGCCGCTGGCGCGCACCGACTGACCGGCCGCCTGCGCATAAGCGGTCTCGGCGATGCGGTTGCCGGCCGCATCGTAGGTCATGACCTGCAGGTAGCCCGCGCCGTCGAGCGACCCGATCAAATTGCCGTCGGCGTCGTAGAAGCTGCGCGTGACGCGGTCCACGGTCGTCTCTGTGGGAAGGATCTGGACGCTCGGCGGCGTGGTGCGCAAGGTGGTGAGTTGCGCGGCGGTCAGCTGCGTCGCATAGTCGCGGACCATCACCAGCCGGTCGGATGCATCATAGCTGCTCGCGACGACATTGCCCGCGCCGTCGATCGTCTCGATCACCCGGCCCTTCGCGTCGTAGACCTGCCAGGTCCATAGGTCGGAGGTGCTGGCCGCGGGGCGGATGTCGGCGATGTCGGGGGAGAGATAGGGTTTGGCGACAACGTCGAGGGCAGCCGCCGTAATCTTCGTGTCGTAGCGGATGGTGGCGACAAGGCGATCGTTCGCGTCATACCGATATTCGGTGATCTCCCGCTGCTCACCAATATCCGCGACCTTCCGGCCGACCCGGTCATATATCATGTAGCTTTTGATGCCGGTCGACCCTGACGTGACACGGACGCGTCCGAGCTGATCGCGATCGAATGTCGCTCCGCCGGCGAGCATTAGATCGCCCGCCTCGCTCATCGCGATCAGATCACCGGCCTTGTTGTATGTCGAGTAGCGCACCAACCCGTTGGCTAGCGTGACGACCGTCTGGGTCCCTGGATCGTCGAAGAGGACATTCGTCGTGCCGCCGTTCACGTCGGTCGAGGCGACGAGCCTGCCGAGCCCGTCATAGACGAACGTCTCGGTATTCTCGCCGGTCTGGGTGCGCGCCACCAGCCGCCCGGCCTGATCGTAGCGATAGACGATCTCGCGATAATTCTCCGTATCCGACGGTGCGCCCGGTGAGGTCGAGGCCGCATAGTCGAGCTGGCGGATGACGTTGCCGCGAATGTCGTGCTGGTAGACGGTCTGCTCGACCGCGGTCTGGTCGCTCAGCCCCTTCACCCAGTTCGCCATGTCCACCTCGCTTGGTGCGGACGAGGTCGACAGGTTGGTCAGGTCGTAGAATTGGTCGGTGTAGCTCAGCGCGACGCTGACGTTGCCGTACGTGTCGTAACGGCGTTCGGTGACGCGGCCCGCGCCGCTGATCGCGAAGCGCTGCATCCCGGCGGCATTGTAGACGTAACGATCGGTATGCGCCGCACCCGGCGAATTCGCGTCGGAGCCGATCCGCGTCTCGGTCAGCAACCGGTTGCGCGCATCGAAGGTGCGCGTCACCGTGACGCCGAGCCGGTCGACTTCGCTGATCGCGTTGCCGTTCGCATCGTACGTGAAGCTGGTGATGCGTCCCAGTGGATCGGTGACGCGCGTGACGTCGCCCTTGGCGTTGTAGGTGAAGCTGGTGACCTGCGCGGTCGCGCCGGTGACGGCCGGCGGCGCCACGATCGATGCCAGCGTGCCGTCGGCGTTGTAGGTCATTCGCGTGACCTGTCCGAGCGCATCGGTGACGGTGCTCTCGCTCGATCCGATCGCGATCGTCGTGGTGCGGGTCACGCTCGCGCCGACTGTTTCGGTCAGCGTCGAGACCTTGCCCGCGCTATAACCGATGTCGAGCTGGCTTCCGTCCGACCCGGCGATCTTCGACAGCTTGCCGTCCGTATAGGTGTAATCGACGCGGTAGATCTTGCCATCGGCGATGCTGTTGTCGTCCGGGGTGAGATCCCAGGTGGTCGACGTCAGATTGCCCGCAGAGTCGTAGCCATAGCGGGTGGTGCGCAGCTTTACCTGCGTCGTGGCGGTATCGGTGAAGCGGACCGTCGTCGCCAGGAGCTTGAGCGGGCGTGCGTTATCCGTCGTGTCGTAGGTGAAGCTGATCGAGTCGCCGTTGTCGGCGGTGATCGACGTCAACCGTGTCGCGAGATTGGGATCATAGGCGAAGGTGAGCGCGTTGCCGGCGGCGTCGACACGCTTGTACAAACGCTGGAAGCCGTTCGCCTGATCGGGCCCGTAAAATTCGGTGGTCAGCGTGGCGCCATCGGTGAAGACATACGACCCGTCGGTCTGCTTGCGCAGCGTGTCATAAGCGCCCGCACCATCGGTAGAGACGAACTTCGATCCGTCCCAATCAAACGAGACGGTCGAGCCATCCTGACGGCCCAACGTCGCCGTGCCCCCAGTGGCGGTGACGCCGGTGATGTTGAGCCGCTGCTCGCCGGCACCCCAGAAATTGTTGCCGGCAAGGTTCCCGTTGCCGCCCTGGCTGTTGTAGGTCCGCGTGACGTCGGCGTCCGGGCCGCGCCCGACGAGCATGGCGTCCTTCTGGCGGACGACGAGATTGCCGTTCGCGGCGTTGGCGAACACCTGTAGTCCCGCCTGACCGAACGCGCTGTTGCCGACCAGCCCTGCGTTGCCGAGGATCGTGCCCGAGCCACGTTCGAGACCGCGCTCCGCGCCCGTGAATACCGCCACCATCGAATTGCCCCTTCGAGTGTCCGGCGAATGCCGTTGTCGAGGGGCTTGTCGGGAGGATCGCGCCGGAGTTTAGGTGAATCTACACAGGCGACCGCGAGCGGTCAGGCGTGCTCTTTCAACGGGCGTGTGGCGTCGGCGAGGGCGGCGGGGTCGATACGGGCACCGTTCGCCACCAAAGCGCGGCCCTGAACATAGTCCTTGATCGCGTTGACTGCGTCGATCGCGATCACCCGCCCGTCGCGCAGGTAGATGATCGAGAAGGAGCGGGTCGCCGGGTCGCCGCGCATCACCGCGGTGTCGAAGCCGCTCGACACGCCGACGGTCTGGAGCTTCAGGTCGTACTGGTTCGACCAGAACCACGGCACCGCGTCGTAGGCGGTCGGGCGGCACACGATCGTGCGCGCCGCGACGACGGCCTGATCGTTGGCATTCTGTACGGATTCCAGTCGGATCGTCGCGCCACCGGCGAACCTGTTTTCATGAGCGGCGCAATCGCCGATCGCAAAGACGTGGAGCAGCGTCGTGCGGCATTGCGCGTCGACCAGCACGCCGTTGCCGGTTGCGGCACCCGCGACCGCCAGTGGCTCCACCGCCGGGGTGATGCCGATGCCGACGATGACGATATCGGCGGCCAGCAACTCGCCGTCCGCGAGGCGCACGCCGGTGACCGCGCCGTCGCCCTCGATGCAGGTCACGCCCGACGACAAGAGCAGCCGTACACCGTGCGCACGATGTGCCTCCTCGAAGAAGCGTGACAGCGCCGCTCCCGCGACGCGCGCGAGCACACGGTCGAGCGTCTCGACGAGCGTCACCTCCTTCCCGAATTTGATGAGTGCCGCCGCTGCCTCCAGCCCGATATAGCCCCCACCGACCACGACGATCCGTTCCGCCGTGGGCAATTCGGTGAGCAGCCGGTCGACATCGGCACGGGTGCGGATCGCGTGGACGCCGCGCAGGTCGTGCCCGTCGCAGGTCAGCCTGCGCGGCTCACCGCCGGTCGCCCAGATCAACTCGCCATAGCCGACGACGCGGTCCTTCTCGGTCGTGACCGATTTCGCTTCCGCGTCGACCGCCACGACCCGCTCGCCGAGCAGGAAGTCGACCCCGCGCTCGGCCCAGAAGGCGGCGGGCCGGATCAGCAGCCGCTCGAAGCTTTTGTCGCCGCTGAGATATTCCTTGGACAGTGGCGGGCGTTCGTAGGGAAGCTCTGGCTCCGCAGCGATAATCGCGATCGTGCCGGCGAACTTCTCCTGACGCAGCGCCACCGCCGCCTGCGCACCGGCATGGCCCCCGCCGACGATCACGACATCGAACATGCTGTTCGCTCGCGCGTGGATCATCCCGTCAGGCATCCGTCGCGATCCTGTCGGAGGGCAGCGCGGGGATGAGCGTCTTTGTCGCACGTGCGCGATGGGTAATGGCGGTCATGCGCCCGCCATAGGCGATCATGCCCGCGATGTGGATCGACAAAGCGCGTTTGCGAACAATGTGCGCTATTGCGAACTCGTATCAATAATGTATGGCGAAGGCGAGGGAAGGGGCTTTCATGAAGACGTTCACCAGCGGCCTGTTGGTCGCAGGCCTGGCCATCGCGTCCGCGGCACAGGCAGCGGCGACCGACGCCCTCGGCACGGCCGAGAGCGGTGCCGAGCGTGATATCATCGTCACCGGACGTGCCTCGCCCGCGCCCAAAGCCGCCGACGACAGCTACAAACCGGCACCGGACGCCTCAACGCTGCGCTCGTCGGCGCCCCCGCTTGAGACGCCACAGACGATCAACATCGTGCCGGCGCAGGTGATCCGCGACCAGCGGCCGCGCTACCTTGACGACGTACTGACCAATGTCAGCGGCATCACGCAGGGCAATACGCTGGCCGCGACGCAGGATACGGTGCTGAAACGTGGCTTCGGCGGCAACCGCGACGGGTCGGTGATGCACAACGGGATGCCGGTGGTGCAGGGCCGCGCGTTCAACGCCGCCACGCAGAGCGTCGAGGTGCTCAAGGGCCCTGCCTCGCTGCTGTACGGGATCATGGATCCGGGCGGGATCATCAACATCGTCGCGCGCAAGCCGCTGCTCGACCCGCAACTGACCATCGCGCTGACCGGATCGAGCTACGCCAACGCACGCGCCGGGCTGGAGGCGATGGCCGACGTGACCGGGCCGATTGCCGGCGATCTGGCCGGGCGGCTCGTTCTCGATCATCAGGACGAGGATTACTGGCGCAATTTCGGTGAACGCCGCGACACGCTGATTGCACCGTCGCTCGGCTGGTACGGCGGCTCGACTCAGGCGGTGTTGTGGTACGAATACCGGCGCTTCGACTATCCGTTCGATCGCGGCACCGCGCTTGATCCGCGCACGCTCACCCCGCTGGCGGTGCCGCGGCGTCTGCGGCTCGATGATCCGAACAATCGCATGTTCGGGTCGAGCCATCTCGTCCAGCTTGTGGTCGATCACCGGCTCGGCGGTGGCTGGGCGGCGCATCTTGCGACCAGCTTCAACAGCGAGGCGTACGACGCCGGGCAGTTGCGCGTCACCGGGGTCAATGTCGCAAGAGGCACGTTGACGCGCAGCAACGACGCGACGGTCGGTTCGCTGAGCACCGACGCCTATGCGCAGGCGTATGTCGATGGCGGGTTCGACCTGTTCGGTGCGCGTCACGACGTGATCGTCGGCGCTGAGGGCGAATATCGCCGCTACTATCGGCGCGACCTGATCCGCCAGGCAGTACGCAACACCTTCAGCTATGTGACGCCGGTCTACGGTCGCGAACCGTTCCCGACGACGGTCTCGGCGAGCGACAGCGACCAGACCGACCGGCTCTACAATTACTCGCTCTTCGGACAGGATTCGATCCACCTCGGCGAGCGCTGGATCGTGGTCGCGGGCGGACGACTGGTCGGGTTCGACCAGCGCGCGGGGCGGGGGCGGCCGTTCACCGTCAACACCGATCTCGACGGTTGGGAGTTTGTGCCACAGGCTGGGCTCGTCTGGCGTGCGGCGGAGGCCGTGTCGCTCTACGCGAGCTATACCCGCTCACTCAAGCCGACGTCGACAATCGCGCCGCTCGCCAGCGGGGTGACGATCACCTCCGCGTTCGCGCCGGAGCGTGGGCGGTCGTTCGAGGTCGGCGCCAAACTCGACGTGCCGGGTCGCGTGTCGGCGACCCTTGCGCTCTACGACATCGACAAGCGCAACGTGCTGGTGTCGCAATTCAATTCGGCCACGTCGCTGACCGACTATCGCACCGCCGGCCGCGCGATCTCGCGCGGGGTGGAGTTCGACGTCTCGGGCAAGCTCACGCGTGCGCTGAGCCTGATCGGCAGCTATGCCTATACCCACGCGCGGACGACCGACGATCCGGTGTTCGCGGGCAAGCAACTCGCGAACGTCGCACCGCATACCGCGTCGCTGTCGGCCGCTTATGACGTCGGGGCGATCGCGGGGGACGACCGGCTGCGGATCGGGGCGGGCGGTCGCTATGTCGCACGGCGTCCGGGCGACAGCGCCAATAGTTTCTGGCTCGACGATTACGTCGTGGCAGACGCGTTCGTGACCTATGACACGGCGCTGGCCGGGCGGCGGGTCACGTTCCAGTTCAACCTGAAGAATGTCTTCGACAAAACCTATTATACCTCCGCAGTGAACCCCTATGGCGTCGCGATCGGCGACCCGCGTCGCGCGATCGGCACGATGAGCTTCGCCTTCTGACGAAGAGGCGCCGGCCTAAAACAAGAATGTCGGTTTGCATCGGCGATGTCTGTGCGGCGCCGATACGCCGGGTCGGCCGGCAAGGTGGCCGTTTGCCAGATGGGCGTGTTCGCCGCATCGCGCGGCGGCGAGTTTGAGGCATCGGGAGATTGTCCCGCATCATCGGTCCCCGGCATCATCAACGCTGCTTCGGAACGCCGACTGCGCTAGGGCGCCGGTGATGACCGCCCGGTGCACCACCCGTAACGCGAAGAGGCGCGCGGTGCGGCGCGACGCCGCGGCGGAGCGTTGGCTGCTGCTGATCTTCGTCGTGGGTGCCCTCATCATCGCGGCGGGTTTGCTGGATAACGACGCCGACGCGCCGAAACCGGCACGAGCGCCGCGGTTGACGATGGCGGAGGCGCGCACCTCGAACGCGGCAGTCCCGATCGTCGTAAGCGCGCGGCGGCGCGCGGCACCGTTCCACTTCCGCGGTGGGCCGGCCGAGCGGGCGCAGGCGGTCGACTGCCTCGCCACCGCCGCCCTCTACGAAGCGGGTGACGACCCGCGCGGACAGCGGGCGGTCATCCAGGTCGTCCTCAACCGTGCGCGGGCCCCCGGCTTTCCGCGCACCATCTGCGGCGTCGTCTATCAGGGCTTCGAGCGGGCGACCGGTTGCCAATTTTCCTTTACCTGCGACGGGTCGGTCGGGCGGCGTACCCGGCACGTCGGCTGGTCGGCGGTGCGGCGCTTGGCGCGAGGGGCACTGGCGGGCCGCGTCTTCGCCGACGTCGGCCGCGCCACCCATTATCATGCCGACTGGATGGTGCCGTACTGGCGCGACACGATGACGAAGGTCGCAAAGGTCGACACCCACCTTTTCTACGTCCGCCGGACGGCGTCGACTCGGTAACCTACGAGTGTTGGTTGGCAATCCGGGCAGGGCCGGTCATTCCTCGTTAGCGCAAGCCAGCCTCTCCGCTCCGCGGTACCACCTTTGCGCCTGAGGTCATCCGGTTGGTGGTTCTGCCCGCGCCATCGACAGATGGTGTGGCGGTGACGGGACGGGGTCAGCGCGGCAGCGTCGACGTTGCCGTCATTCGACAGCGACACGGCACGCCGGCAGCGCCAACCCGCGCACCTGCGTAGCCTGTGGCGCGAAAGCACTAGGGCCGCTGGTATTTCCAGAGGATGGCCAAGGTGCTTGCGAAGCGTATCTTTATTGCATGACCGGAGAGAACCACCCGTATCCCACGCTGCGCTCCGTGGATGACGAGCGCGCCTATCTGCTGCGCCGTGCGGAGGATCATCTGCACCTCGCCGAAAAGTCACAGGAGGTGGGCGCGCGGGCGATCCATCATCGCCTGCGGCAGATGTACGAGACGCAGGCCGAACTGGTCGCCGTGGTGCTGAAGGACTAGCTTTTTCCTGCAAAGCTACCAGGAACGAAGCCTTATCTAGATTAGTTTGGCGATATGTATCGGCGGTTTTCTCGACGCCGATCGGGAAAGATCGTCGATGCAGAGTGCTGCGTACCCCTTTTCTGATGCCATGATCGCCAGCGGGGCGCGATGAGCGCCGCCGCCTCCTTCAAGACGCTGCGCGAAACCGCCGACCTGCGCCATCTGCGCCAGATCATCGTCGGTTTGGACGAAGGCGTGATCCTGATCGATCCCGATCAGACGCTGCTGTGGGCGAACGACGCCGCGCTGGCGATGCACGGCGTCTCGTCGATCGCGGAGCTGGGCGCGACGGTCGACGAGTATCGCGCGCGGTTCCGGTTGCGGTATCGCAACAATCACCGGCTGGAGGCGGACGATTATCCCGTCGAGCGTGTCGTGGCCGGCGATTCCTTTTCCGAGGTGGTCGTCGAGGTGATGGCCGTGGGCGACGACGAGCCGCGGTGGGTGCATCAGGTCCGCAGTCTGGTGCTCAACGACGCCGACGATGCCGAGCCGGCGTGCCTCGTCCTCATCATCCAGGACGTCTCAGCGCGCTACGAGGCGGAGGACCGGTTCGAGCAGTCGTTCAACGCCAACCCCGCGCCGGCGCTGATCTGTCGGCTGAGCGACCTGCGGCTCATCAAGGTCAATCAGGGTTTTCTGGAGATGACGGGCTATCAGCGCGATCAGGTGCTGTGCCGGACGGTGTATGACATCGACGTTCTGCGTCAGGCCGAGCGTCGCGATTTGGCCAAGGAGCGCCTGTCCGAAGGCCGCACGATCCCGCAGATGGAGGCCGAGCTGGAACTGCCCGGCGGCGGCACGCGGCTGGTGATCGTCGCCGGGCAGCCGATCGACATGGGCGATCAGCCCTGCATGCTGTTCACCTTCGCCGACCTGGAGCCGCGGCGGAAGGCCGAGGGCGCATTGCGCCATAGCGAGGAACGCTTCACGCGCACGTTCCAGATGGCGCCGGTGCCGATGGCAATCGGCGCGCGTGACGGGCATCTGCTGTGCGAGATCAACGCCAGCTTCACGCAATTGACCGGCTATGCCGCGACGGAGATCATCGGCCGCCCGCTCGGCGATGTCGAATTGTGGGAGAGCAGCGCGATCCGGCGCGAGATCGAAACCGCGATCGACGGCGGCCACGATCTGCGCGCGCACGAGGCGCGGATCCGCGTCAAGGACGGCGGGGTGATCGACTGCCTGGTGTCGACCGAAGCGATCCGGCTGGGTGACGAAGCGTGTGTGCTGTGGGCGTTTCAGGACATCACGCAGCGCAAGACCACCGAGCTTGAACTGGTCGGCGCGATCGAGGCGGTGATGAAGGATACAAGCTGGTTCAGCCGCTCGATCATGGACAAGCTGGCCCGGCTGCGCACGCCGCAGCGTGGCGGCGACGGACCCGGGCTCGACGATCTCACCGCGCGCGAACGCGAAGTGCTGGCGCTGATCTGTCGTGGCTATGACGACAAGACGATCGCACGGACGCTGAACGTCGCGGGCAACACCGTGCGCAACCATGTGGCGCGCATCTATGCGAAGATCGGGGTGAACCGGCGGGTTGGCGCGGTCACCTGGGCGCGGGCGCGCGGTTTCGACGGCGATGCCGTCACCATCAGGACAGCGGATCAGGAGAGCGCGGCATGACCGGGCGGCGGAACGATGACGCGCAGGCCACGCGCAAGGCGAGGGGATCGGTGCAGGAGGCGATCGGCAAGCTGATCGGCGATGATGCCGCACGTGACCGGGGTGCTGCAGAGCAGCGCGGCGCGGAAGCCGGTGCCGCGTCGAAGCGCAAGCGCCCGTGACCACGATCGCACCTGTCGCCGCATGCGACTTCGATCGCCTGCTGCTCGGCGAAACCGCGGGGTTGCTGCGCTACGCACGACGGCTGGCGGGAACGCTCGCCGATGCGGAGGATCTGGTGCAGGAGACGCTCCTGCGCTGCTGGCGGTCGCGGAGCACGTTCCAGCCGGGCTCGAACATCGGCTGCTGGGCGCGGACGGTGATGCGCAACGCCTTCATCAGCGGGCTGCGCCGCCATCGGCACGAGGTCGATGTCGACGACGAGGTCGCCCATCGCCTGCACGCCATCCCGCCGGCACAGGAGGCGGCGGCGGAACTCAGCGAGACGTTGCGCGCGGTCGAGCGGTTGCCGGATGGGCCGCGCGCGGCGCTGCGCATGTCGCTGGAGGGCGTGTCGATGGAGGATGGCGCCGCGCGGCTGGCGGTGCCGCTCAACACCTACAAATCGTGGCTGCACCGCGGGCGTCTTCGGCTTTCTGGCAAGAGTACCGCGGGCAAAATGCCTGCTGCTTTCGCCGTCACAAAGTTGATTTGCCCGTCAGCCGGGCAGTAGGGAAAGTGAATTTTAGTTCAAAGATCCCAATATGCTAGTGCATAAATACTAGGATATTTAACCAGGATCATAAGTTTACCTTGTTTCGACAGGGGAATGATGATGACGATGTTGAAGGCTGCGGCGACCGCAGCGGTGTTGACCTTTGCCGTGTCGGCTTGTGTCAATCCGTCCGCGCGGATCGCCTCGTCGCTGGAGGGATACGGGTTCGAGCCCGCGCAGTCGCAATGCGTCGGCGACCGGCTGGAGGCCAATCTGTCGCTGGGTCAGTTGCAACAGCTCGGCCGCGCAGCGCGGGCGACACGCGAGGGCGACACCACGCCGGGGCGGCTGACCGTCGGCGACTTCGTCCGCGTCGCCGGTCAGGTGAAGGACCCGAAGTTGCCGCTGGAGGTGGCCAAGGCGACCGCCGGCTGCGGGCTCGTCACCACCCCGCCGGCGCTATGACCCGCCCCGAAGTTTCGTACCAAAGGATTAACCATGAACGACGTCACGGACGCCGGCGGCACGATCGTGTCGAACGGCCGCGAGTTCGGCTCGCAATTCCTGTTCTATGCCGAACAATGGCTGCCGCGCCTGCTGGCCGCGGCGATCATCCTGCTGATCGGCTGGCTGATCGCGCGCGCGATCAAATGGGCGGTCGCCAGGCTGGTCAACCGCACTCCGCTGGCGCAGCACGCCAATGAGCCGGGGATCGGCGCGCGCCATCCCGACAGCATCGGTGCGCAGGTCGGCGACGCGGCCTATTGGGTCGTGCTGCTAATCGCGCTGTTCCTCGCCACGCAGCCGCTGGGCCTGGCCGGTGCGACCGGGCCGCTCGGCGACATGCTGCGCGGGTTCGGGCAGGCGGTGCCGCATATTATCGGCGCCAGTCTGATCTTCTTCCTCGGCTATGTACTGGCGAAGGTCGCGCGCAAAGCGGTGGAGGCGGTGGTGACCGCCAGCCATGTCGAGCGATTCTCGTCGCGGCTGGGCGACGGCGCGCCCGCCGATCCGGCGATGCTGCCGCGCACGCTGGGCGCGATCGTCTTCGCGCTGATCATCATTCCGGTCGCGATCGCCGCGCTGGACACGCTGAACATCGCCGCGATCTCGCAGCCGGCGACCGCGATGCTGCGCATCATCCTCGACGCGATCCCGCACGTCATCGCCGCCGCGCTGATCCTCGCCGTAGCCTATGCGATCGGCAAGTTCGCTGCGCGGTTGCTGACGCAGTTCCTGGGCACGACCGGCTTCGATCGCGCGGTCGGCGCCACCGGGCTGTGGAAGCAGGTGCAGGCGCGCGACGACTTGGCCGCACCGGTGTCGACCGGCTTCCAGCCGTCGAAGCTGGTCGGGCAGGGCGTGATGGTCGCGGTGGTGATCTTCGGGTTGATGGAGGCGTTCCGCCAGCTCGACTTCGCGTACGGCTCGCGGATCATGGCCGAGGTGCTGACGTTGTTCGGGCAGGTCGTGTTCGGCTCGATCATCATCTTCGCTGCGGTCGTCATCGCTCGGCTGATCGCGCGCGCGATCGAGAGCAACGGGCAGGACGGCACGCGCGCCGCCGCGCCGGTGGTCCGCGTCGCGATCATCGTGCTGGGCACCGCGATCGGGTTGCGCTTCATGGGATTGGCCGACGACATCATCAACATGGCGTTCGGTCTGTTGCTGGGCGCGGTGGCGGTGGCCTTCGCGCTCGCGTTCGGGCTGGGTGGCCGGGAACAGGCCGGGCGTGCGCTCGGCCGGCTGCTGGGACGCGCGGACGATCAGGCGCCGGATCGCATGGCGGCGCGGGAGGACGATCGTGGCCCTAGCGCGACGGGTTACAACATCGGCCCCGATCGCGACGGCCTGTAATCCGGTCATGTCGTGGCACGTCGCCCGGGGCTTGCTCCGGGCGACGACCTGTATCCTCACTGGAACGTGTAGCGCAGCGTCCCGAATATTGTGCGCGGCACGCCGTAGAAATTGCCGCGCCCCGTGCTGGAGATGCGCGCATAATAGCTCTTGTCGAGCAGGTTGTTGACGTTGACCGACAGCGACAGGCGCTCGGTGAGCTGATAGCCCGCGCGCAGGTCGACCACCGCATAGGCATCCTGCCGCACGATCGTCGACCGCGAGCGGAGCGTGCCGTTCGCCGCGTAAAGCGCCGGCGTGCCGCCATAGGTGGACGAAAACCACGTCAGCCCGCCGCCGATGCTCGCCCCCGCCAGCGCGCCACCAGTCGGCGCGTAGTTCGTGAAGAGCTTCGCCATATGCTTCGGGATGATCGGCATCAGCGCGATCCCCTCGAATTGCGGCTCGGTATCCTCCAGATATTCGGTGTGGGTGTAGGTGTAGCCGCCATTGATCCGCCACCCGGGCACGATCTGCCCGGTCGCCTCCGCCTCGATCCCGCGTGCGCGGACGCGGCCGGCCTGCAGCACGACGTCGGGCAGTTCGGGCGGATTGACGAGCCGGTTGTCCTGCGTGATCTGATAGGCCGCGAGCGACAGCAACAGCCGCTGGTTCATCAGCGACAGCTTGGTGCCCGCTTCATATTGGTTGCCGACCAGCGGCTCGATCGCGCGCCCGTCCGGGCGGGCGCGGTTGGCGGGCGGCGCCTGCGGGGTAAAGCTGTCGGCATAGCTGACATAGAGGTTGAGCGTGGGCGTAACGTCGAACAGCACCGCGCCATACGGAGTGAACCGCGCGTCATAGCCATACTGCGACCGCGCGGTCACCGCGCCGGTCAGGCGATTGAGCGTGTCGAGGTCGTTCGACCACCAGGTCGCGCGACCGCCGCCCACCAACGTCAGCCGATCGACCGGCGACAGCCGCATCTGCCCGTACAGGCCGTATTGCTCGACATAGGTGCGCGTCGCCCCCGAGACGTGCGCGATGCAGGTCGTGGAGGCGACCGTGCACGCCGTGGTCGTGCCCTGCACCGGATAGAGCGGCAGCTGCGCGCGCGGGTCCATCGGCGGCTCGGCCGGATAGACCGGGTCAAAGACGTTGATCTGCGCATAATTGCTGAGCCGCGAATAATAGGACGTATAGTCGAGCGCCTGATAATCCATGCCGAGGATCAGGGTCTGCTCGCGCCCGAAGGCGGGGAAGCTGCCGGCGCCGTTGATGTCGAACGAGCGCGTGCGCTGGCGGTTGTCGCCCATGAACGCGATATGGTTGGTCAGCCCGCCGTTCTCCGGCGTGACCGCGGCGTTGCCGATATAGCTGTATTTGTCGACGCGATCGACGTTGGCGATCATGCCGGTCGCGCGCAGCGTCCAGCGGTCGCTGATCCGGTGCGCCAGTTCGACGAACCCGGTCCAGCTTTCCGAATTGAAGCGGTTCCAGTCGGCGCCGAGATAGGTCGAGCGGCGCACGTCGAGCAACCGCCCCTCGCTGCCATCCGCGCCGCCGACATAGCCGGGCAGCCCGGTCTGCACCGCCGGCTGGAAGCGATCGTAATAGATGCCGCCGGTCAGCGTGGTCCGCTCGCCGATCTTCACGTCGCCGACCGCGAACGCGCCCCAGCGCCGCCGGTGCGCGGTGTCGAAGAATTGGTCCTGATCCTGCGCCATCGCGCCCGCGCGCACGCCGATCGCGTCGCCGAGCCGCGTCGAGGCGTCCAGCTCCAGCCGGACGTTGTCGTAGCTGCCATAGCCCGCCGCCGCCTGCACCCGGGTCGCCTCCAGCGGGCGCTTGCGGATCAGGTTAATGCTCCCGGCCGGATTGCCCGCGCCGGTGAACAGCCCGGCGGGGCCGCGCAGCACCTCGAGCCGGTCATAGAAGAACAGGTCCGGCACCACGCCGGGAAAGCCGAACGATTGCGTGGGCACGCCGTCGATCAGATAGTTGTTGATGACGAAGCCGCGCGAATTGAACGACGGATCCTCGCTGCCGATGCCGGTGACGGTGATGCCGTTGGTGGCGGTCATCGCATCCTCGAGCGTGAAGAGGTTCTGCGCCTCGATCTGCTCGTGCTCGATGATCGTGATCGTGTTGGGCGTGTCCTTCAACGGGGTGACGGTCTTGCCGACCTCGCGACCATAGCTCTTGCCGACGACCACCACATCGCCGTCGCGCTGCGCCTCCGCCGCGACATCGACGCCGTCCGGAGCGGCGGCGTAGGCGGCGGCGGGCAGGAGGCCGAGTGCGCTTCCGGATAGAAGGACGAACCAGAACTTCATGTGCGTTTCCCCGATTTATCAACGCGGCGTCTAACCTTGCCGCTTATGATAGTCACTATCATTTGCATAAAACGTTACAAATGGGGGAAGGTGCTGCCGGGTGGTTGTCGTTCGGGCAGAGCGGTGCGATAGCCGCGATGGGTGTGCGCCTTCGGAGGCGAGCAGGTAATGATGCCGGTCGGGCCGCCGGCAGTGCTCCGCTTGGAAGGACCCCGATGACGTTATCTCTTGTCGTGCGCCCACGCTCTGCGCTCCGGATGTTCCTGAAGAGCGAGGCGGCGGGCGGGATCGTGCTGATGCTGTCGGCGGCGGCGGCGATGATCGTGGCGAACAGTCCGCTGGCCCCGGCGTATTTCGCGCTGCTTCAGCGGCATGTCGGGCCGCTGTCGGTACTGCACTGGATCGACGATGCGTTGATGGCGCTGTTCTTCCTGCTGGTCGGGCTGGAGATCAAGCGCGAGCTGGTCGACGGGCATCTGTCGAGCTGGTCCGATCGTGCGCTGCCGACGATCGCGGCGGCCAGCGGGATGGCGGTGCCGGCGCTGATCTATCTGTTCGTCGTCGCGGGTGCGCCGGGGCTGGCGCGCGGCTGGGCAATCCCCTCGGCGACCGACATTGCGTTCGCCATCGGCGTCATGGCGCTGCTCGGGCCGCGCGTGCCCGCGTCGCTCAAGCTGTTCCTGACCACGGTCGCGATCGTTGACGACATGGGCGCGGTGGTGGTGATCGCGCTCGCCTATACCGCGTCGATCGGGGGTGTCGCGCTGCTGGCGGCGGGGGCGATCATGGCGGCGATGGCCGCGCTCGGGCGCGTGGGGGTGACGCGGCTATGGCCGTATCTGCTGCTGTCGGTGGCCTTATGGGGCGCGGTGTGGATGTCGGGGGTGCATGCGACGATCGCCGGGGTGCTGGCGGCGGTCATGATTCCGATCCGTCGCTCGCCCGGCGCGCCCGATGATGCGGGCTCGCCGCTCCACCGGCTGGAGCATGCGTTACAGCCGTGGGTGGCGTTTCTGGTCGTGCCGGTGTTCGGCTTCGCCAACGCCGGAGTCGCGCTGGCGGGTGTCGGGGTGGCTACGGTGCTGCAGCCGTTGCCGCTGGGGGTCGCGGCGGGGCTGGTGATCGGCAAGCAAGTGGGCGTATTCGGCGCGGTCGTCGCCGCGGTGCGGCTCGGCTGGGCGCAGCGGCCGCGCCACGCCTCATGGATGCAGGTTTACGGCGCGGCGCTGCTGTGCGGGATCGGTTTCACGATGAGCCTGTTCATCGGCGGCCTCGCCTTCGCCGACCCGGCGCAGGTCGATGCGGTGAAGATCGGGGTGCTCGCGGGATCGTTGCTGTCGGCGGCGGCGGGGTTCGTCGTGCTGCGGCTGGCGTCATTTCGCCGCGCGCGGCGTTAGGGCGGGATGCTATTGTCCCTCGCGCTTGCCGCCGCCAGTGTCGCCAGCTTCGATCCGCTGCGCTTCTTCGCCGGGGAGACGCGCGGCACCGCCACGCTGAAGGTCATCCTGCGCAAGGGGCGACCGGTGAGCGTGCGCGGCGCCGGGCGGATCGACCGCGACGGCGTCCTGACGCTCGACCAGATCGTGACCGAGGGCGACAAACCGCCGCGCCCGCGTCACTGGCGGCTGCGGCAGATCGCGCCGGGGCGCTATGCCGGCACGCTCACCGACGCGCGCGGGCCGGTGACCGGCGTGGTCGAGGGGAGGACGTTGCGGCTGGCGTTCGTCAGCACCGGCGGCTTTCGGGTCCGCCAGACGCTGACGCTGCAACCCGACGGACGCACGCTCGCCAACCGCTTGGAAGCGCGCCGGTTCGGGATCAGGGTCGCGGTGCTGACCGAACGGATCGTCAAGCTGTCGTGACGGAACGCCGGCGCAGCGCCGACAGTTGGCGAGGGCGAACAATCCGGAGCGCACGATGAACGACCCCCTGGTGCAGACCCGTCAACGCGAGATCGCGACCGAGCATCTGCTGTTCAGGCTGATCGAATATGTCGAGGGCAAGCACCCGGGGCTCCTCGATCATCTGGAAGACGGCCTCGACCATCTCGGCGACCCGGCCGATGATGCGACGAAGGACGATGAAGGGGTGCGAAAGATCGCGCGGCGGATGATTGCCGGCGCGCGGCGGGGATAGCGCGGCACGCCACACCCGCAACGACGAACCTACCGCGTCAACCGGGTGACATGTCCCATCTTGCGGCCCTCGCGCGTCTCGCGCTTGCCGTAAAGGTGCAAATAGGTGTCCCGCGCGGCGACGTAATCGGGCCAGCGCTCCCAATCTGCGCCGATCAGGTTCTCCATCGACGCGGCTTGTGCGACCAGCGCCGTATCGCCGAGCGGCAGGCCGCAGATCGCGCGGACGTGGTTGGCGAATTGCGACGTCGCCGCGCCCTCGATCGTCCAATGCCCCGAATTGTGCACCCGCGGTGCCATCTCGTTGAAAACCGGTCCTTCGGCGCTCGCGAAATATTCGCAGGTCAGCACCCCGACATGGTCGAGCGCATCGGCGATCCGCCCGGTCAGCGCCGCCGCCTCGGTCCATTGCGCCGCGATCGGTGCCGGAGCGGGCAGCGTCGACCGATGCAAAATGCCCTCGCGATGCTCGTTCCACGGCGGCGGATAGCTGGTGATCGTGCCGTCGCGTCCGCGTACCAGCACGATCGAGAATTCGTGCGTGAAGTCGACGAACGCCTCCAGGATCGCCGGCCCGCCGATCGCTTCCCAGGCGGCATCGGCGTCGGCGGGCGACAGCAGCCGCGTCTGCCCCTTGCCATCATAGCCGAAGCGCGTCGTCTTGAGCACCGCCGGGCAGCCGATCGTGGCGATCGCCGCGTCGAGTTCCTCGCGCGATGCGACCGCGTGCCAGCGCGCCGGACGGCCGCCGACCTGCTCGACGAACTGTTTCTCGCGTACGCGGTCCTGCGCGACCGCAAGGCTGCGGGGGCCGGGATAGACCGGCACGCGCTCCGCGAGCCATTCGACCGGCGCGACCGAGATGTTCTCGAACTCATAGGTGACGACGTCGCATTGCGCGGCGAAGTCGGCGAGCACGACCTTGTTGTGGTAATCGGCGCGCGTCAGCGATGAGGCGGTCTGCGCCGCGACGCTCTCGCGATCGGGCGCGAGGACGTGGGTGCGATAGCCGAGATCGGCCGCGGCGCTGGCGATCATGCGGCCGAGCTGCCCGCCGCCGAGGATGCCGATCGTGCTGCCCGGTGCGATCACCGTCATGCTGGATCGACCGCGACGCCGTCGGTCTGTTTCGCACGCCACGCCTGCAACCGCAGCGACAACGCCTCGTCGGAGAGGGCGAGGATGGACGCGGCGAGCAGCGCGGCGTTGATCGCGCCGGCCTTGCCGATCGCCAACGTGCCGACGGGCACGCCGCCGGGCATCTGGACGATCGAGAGCAGGCTATCCATGCCCTTCAACGCCTTGGATTCGACCGGCACGCCCAGCACCGGCAGATGCGTCATCGACGCCGCCATGCCGGGAAGATGTGCGGCACCGCCTGCGCCCGCAATGATGACCTTCAGCCCGCGATCGGCGGCGCCGGTCGCGTAATCGTACAGCCGTTGCGGAGTGCGGTGGGCGGAGACGACCTTCGCCTCATGCGCGATGCCGAGCGCCTCGAGCGTCTCGCTCGCGTGGCGCATCGTTTCCCAATCCGAGGTGGAGCCCATGATGATGCCGACGTGCGTCATCGCGTGCGGTTAGCGGCGCAGAACGGGGAGGGCAATCGGCAAAGTTCACGAACCGTCGCCCCCACGCAATAAAGGAAAACGTTGCAGCCAGACACCGTCGTCGTTTTGGGGTGTCGAGGATCAAGCCGCCAGCGGCAATTCCTGCATCGCCGCCGCCGCGAGCGCGATCGAGTGACGGCGCGCCTGATGGTCGTAGACCGCGCTGGTCAGCATCAGCTCGTCGACTCCGGTGCGCGCGACGAACGCCGCGATCCCGCGCGCGACCTCGTCGCGGGTACCGATCGCGCTCGCCGACAGCGCATGATCGAGGATCGCGGCGTGCTGCGGCGGCAGCGACGCGCGATACCCCGGCACCGGCGGCTTCATCCGCCCAGGGTTGCCGGTGCGCAACGCCACGAACTGCTGCTGCTGCGAGCTGGCGAGCAATTCGGCCTCCTCGTGCGTATCGGCCGCGAAGACGTTGAACCCCGCCATCGCATAAGGCTTCGCCAATGTGGCGGACGGGCGGAAATCGCGACGGTAGATGTCGAGCGCCTGATCGAGCGCGTCGGGTGCGAAGTGCGAAGCGAACGCATAGGGCAGCCCCAGCATCGCGGCGAGCTGCGCACCGAACAGGCTGGAGCCGAGGATCCACATTTCCGGCTTCGCGCCCGCACCCGGCGTTGCGGTGATCCCGGTGCGCCCGTCGTCGGCAAAGTAGCTTTGCAGCTCGACGACGTCGCGCGGAAATTCGTTGGCGTCGCTGCTCAGGTTGCGGCGCAGGGCGTGCGCGACGCGCTGATCCGATCCCGGCGCACGGCCCAGCCCAAGATCGATGCGGCCGGGAAACAGCGCGTCGAGCGTGCCGAATTGCTCGGCGATCTGGAGCGGTGCCGAATTGGGGAGCATGATCCCGCCCGCGCCGATGCGGATGCGGCTGGTCGCCTGCCCGACATGCGCGATCACCACTGCGGTGGCGGCGGAAGCGATGCCGGTCATGCCGTGGTGCTCGGCCACCCAATAGCGATTGAAGCCGAGCGCCTCGGCGTGTTGCGCGAGATCCGCTGCATTGGCGAGCGATTGCGCCACCGAGCCACCTTCGGTGACGGGGACGAGGTCGAGAAGGGAATAACGGGTCATGTCAGAGAGGTGGGGATGATGGCGGAGGTTCGCCATATCGATGCGCCTTGGGGTGTGGAAAGCGGAGCTTGATGGTTCGCGCGGAGGCGCAGAGGTTTTGCGCGTGCGGCGCAGGCACGCTTTTAACAATGGTCGCGCATCTAGCGGTTCGGCTTCGCAGGGTCCGCCATCTCTGCGCCTCCGCGTCTCAGCGCGAATAAACACTTCTTCTTCGGGTCGTCGCTTGCAGCTCCGCTTTGCGCCCGCCGCCAAACCCACTAAAGCCGCGCGCCATGCACCCGGCCTTCGCGCACGTCGATACGTGGATCTTCGACCTCGACAACACGCTCTACCCGGCGAGCGCCGATCTTTTCGCGCATATCGACCGCCGGATGACCGCGTTCATCGCCGACTTCCTGAACGTCGATCCCATAGAGGCGCGCCGCATCCAGAAGGAATATTTTCTCGGCCACGGCACCACGCTCGCGGGGCTGATGGCCGATCACGACGTCGATCCGCAGGCGTTCCTCGCCTATGTCCACGATATCGAGATGGACGCGCTGGAGCATAACGCGCCGCTCGCCGGCGCGCTGGCGCGGCTGCCGGGACGCAAATTGGTCTTCACCAACGGCGACCGCCCCTATGCGCTCAAGGTGCTGGAGCGGCTCGGGCTCGGGCAGAGCTTCGAGGCGGTCCACGACATCGTCGCGATGAACCTGACCCCGAAGCCCGCCGCCAGCGCCTATGCCGGGCTGTGCGCCGCCTTCGATATCGAACCGACCCGTGCGCTGTTCGTCGAGGACATGGCGCGCAACCTCAAGCCTGCCAAGGCGATCGGGATGACCACCGTCTGGGTGGACAACGGGTCCGAGCAGGACCACGACGCCGACCGATCCTATGTCGACCACCGCGTGACCGACGTCACCGCGTGGGTCCAGTCTGTTTTGGAGGACCAATGACCGCCGAGCTTTCCGCCACGATCGACGCCGCGTGGGAGAACCGCGCCGAGCTGGGGCTGACGACCGGGGGCGAGGTGCGCGTCGCAGTCGATCGCGCGCTGGCGCTGCTCGACGCCGGGCAAGCGCGCGTCGCCGAGCCGGACGGCAATGGCGGCTGGCGGGTCAACCAGTGGCTGAAGAAAGCGGTGCTGCTCAGCTTCCGCCTCAACGACAATGCGCTGATCGACAACGGGCCGGGCGCAGGCCATTGGTTCGACAAGGTGCCGAGCAAATTCTCGGGGTGGAGCGAGGCCGAGTTCCGCAGCGCCGGCTTCCGCGCGGTGCCGGGCAGCGTGGTGCGGCGCGGCGCGTTCGTCGGCAAGGGCGCGATCCTGATGCCGAGCTTCGTTAATATCGGCGCGTACGTCGGCGATGGAACGATGGTCGACACCTGGGCGACGGTGGGAAGCTGCGCGCAGATCGGGAAGAACGTCCATCTGTCGGGCGGGGCCGGGATCGGCGGCGTGCTCGAGCCGCTGCAGGCCGATCCGGTCATCATCGGCGACGGCGCGTTCATCGGCGCGCGTGCCGAAGTCGCGGAGGGCGTGCGCGTCGGCGAGGGCGCGGTGCTGTCGATGGGCGTCTATTTGGGTGCGTCGACCAAGATCATCGATCGCGAAACCGGCGAAACCTTCCGCGGCGAAGTACCGCCCTATGCGGTGGTCGTACCCGGCTCGATCGGCGGCGAGGACGGCAAGCCGGCGCTCTATTGCGCGGTCATCGTCAAGCGGGTCGACGCGCAGACCCGCAGCAAGACCAGCATCAACGAGCTGCTGCGCGACTGATCCTCTCGTCATTGCTTCGCTACGCTCGCAATGACGAGGTAGGGTCGCACCCCGCGCGAACCTTTCCCGTGCTTCTTCGTTGCCGCGACGTAACGACAAGCAAGAAGGTCGGGAGGGTAGATGAGGAAGGGGCTTTTCGCCGCCGCGTTGCTGGTGGCGGGTGCGGCGCAGGCGCAGCAGGTCGATATCGGCGCGTCGCCGCCCGACGACCCCAATGCGCCTAAGCCGGGGGCGAGCGCGACGACGCGCTCCGGCGATACGCAGCGTCAGCCGCGTACGCCGGTCGCGCGTCGCCCGCGCGACACCTCCCCGTCATCGCTGGTCGGCGATACGCAAAGTGCGCCGCCGCCGGGGCTGATCGGCGACTGGCAGGAGATCCGCACCCGGCTCGGGCGCCGCGGGATCGGCCTGACCGCGCGCTACGCGTCGGAAAGCGGGTATAATGTCGCCGGCGGCGACCGGAAGCTGTTCCGCGAAACCGGGCAGTTCGACGTCGGCGCGCTGCTCGATATGGAGAAGCTGGCCGGGATCACCGGCGGCGCGGTGCAGGCGACGGCGACGTGGCGGCGCGGCTACGACCTGACCACCGATGCCGGGCTCAACACGCTGCAACAGGTGCAGGAAATCTACGGCCGCGGGCAGACCGTGCGCCTCACGCAATTGTGGTGGGAGCAGAAGATCGGCTCGAAGACCGAGGTGAAGCTGGGGCGCACAAACCCCGGCGAGGATTTCGCAGCCTTCTCCTGCCACTTCATGAACCTCAGCTTCTGCGGCGCGCAGCCCGGCAATCTGGCCGGCGATTACTGGTACAATTGGCCGGTCAGCCAATGGGGCGCGCGGGTGCGGGTCGCGCTCGACGACGATCGCTACGTGCAGGGCGCGGTGTACGAGATCAATCCGCGCAATCTGGAGAAGGACTTCTTCGTCGGGCATTTCCACGGTGCGACCGGCGTGCTGATCCCGGTCGAAACCGGGGTGAGCCGCGGCGGTGATGACGGCAAGGTCGGCTCGTACAAGGTTGGCGGCTGGATCGCGACCGCCGACGGCGATGACGTGCTCCTCGACCGTAACCGCCGCCCGATCGTGCTGACCGGCGCCACGCCGCTGCGGCGTTCGGGTCGCTACGGCGTCTACTTCACGATGCAGCAGCAGCTGACCGGCACGTCGAAGGACGGCAAGTCGCTGACCGGGCTCGGCATCTTCCTCAACGTGACGCAGACCGACCGCAAGACCAGCGTCACCGACAATCAGGTCGCGCTCGGGCTGTTCTACAAGGGGCTGGTGCCCGCACTTCCCGGCGACGTGCTGGGGGTCGCGGTCGCGCGCACCAACGTCAACGGCCGCGCCGCGCGCGCCGACGGACTGGTGCCGGGCACCCCGGTGCGCGACGCCGAATATGCCGCCGAGGTCTACTACAGCCTGCACCCGATCGACTGGCTGGAACTGCGCCCGAACGTGCAATGGGTGCACCAGCCCGGCGGCGTGCGCGACGCGCCCGATGTCGGCGTCGTCGGGCTGAAGGCGGCGCTGACGCTCTGATCGCCATCTTGTATAACACGTAAAACAAAATGCCTCGACACCGTCATGTGGCGCGCCTATCCCGGTGCGATCAGAGAAGAAGGACTCCCCATGCCGACTGCCAGCAAGGTTCTCGACCGTGTGCTCGTGCTGGAGATGGTGCGCGTCACCGAAGCCGCCGCGATCGCCGCCTCGACGCTGACCGGGCGCGGTGACGAAAAGGCGGCCGACGCCGCTGCGGTCGAGGCGATGCGCGCCGCGCTGAACGAACTCGACATCGACGGCACGGTGGTGATTGGCGAGGGCGAGCGCGACGAGGCGCCGATGCTGTTCATCGGCGAGAAGGTCGGCAGCGGGCAGGGGCCGGCGATCGACATCGCGCTCGATCCGCTGGAAGGCACGACGATCTGCGCCAAGTCGGGGCCGAACAGCCTGGCGGTGCTGGCGATCGCCGAGGCCGGCGGCCTGCTCAACGCACCCGACGTTTACATGGATAAGCTGGCGGTCGGCCCAGGTCTGCCCGCCGGGGTGATCGATCTCGATCGCACCCCAACCGAGAATGTCGAGGCGATCGCGGCGGCCAAGGGTGTCCAGCCCAAGGACATCATCGCCTGCGTCCTCGATCGCCCGCGGCATGAGGCGCTGATCGCCGAGCTGCGCAGCATCGGCTGCGGCGTGGTGCTGATCGGCGACGGCGACGTTGCGGGGGTGATCGCGACCAGCGACCCGGACACGACGATCGACGTCTACATGGGTTCGGGCGGCGCGCCGGAGGGCGTGTTGGCGTGCGCGGCGCTGCGCTGCGTCGGCGGGCAGTTCAAGGGACGCCTGCTGTTCCGCAACGACGACGAGCGCGGGCGCGCGCGCAAATGGGGGATCGAGGATCTCGACCGCCAGTA
>NZ_CAXIAM010000017.1:0-60632 GCF_964021865.1 uncultured Sphingomonas sp. | reverse complement strand
TAGCCGCGATATTCGAGCCGCTTCAGCCCATCGAGCAGGCGATCGGCCACATCCTCATGGCCCAGGATACCGACGATACCGCACATCTATTTGTCGCCCTTCTTCTTGGCCGTCATCGCATCGCGAAAGCGCTTGGCCCAGCCGCCGCGCTCTTCCTGCCGGCCGCGTGCCAAGGCAAGTGAATCCGCGGTAACGTCCCGGACAACAACGGAACCTGCCCCGACGATCGCGCCTGCACCCACCGACACCGGCGCGACCAGCGCGCTGTTCGACCCGACGAACGCGCCCTCGCCGATCTTCGTACGGTACTTGAAGAAGCCGTCGTAATTGCACGTGATCTTGCCCGCACCGATATTCGCGCCTGCGCCGATCTCGGCATCGCCGATATACGACAGATGGTTGACCTTCGCTCCGACACCCACGGTCGCCTTCTTGATCTCGACGAAATTGCCGACCTTGGCGCTCTCCGCCAGCACCGCGCCCGGCCGCAGTCGCGCATAAGGCCCAACGTCGGCGCGCGCGCCGACCGTCGCACCCTCCAGATGACTGAACGCGCGGATCGTCGCGCCGTCGGCGACGGAGACGCCAGGGCCGAACACGACGTTCGGCTCGATCGTCACGTCACGGCCGAGCGTCGTATCATGCGCAAACCACACCGTTTCCGGCGCGATCAGCGTCGCGCCGTCCGCCATCGCCTGCGCGCGCCGCGCCTGCTGCCACATCGCCTCGACCGTGGCCAGCTCGCCGCGGCTGTTGACGCCGGTCACCTCGTCGGCGCTCGCCTCGACCACCACCGCCGCGCCCGACAGCTCGACCACGTCGGTCAGGTAATATTCGCCCGCCGCATTGTCGTTGCCGAGCCGCGCGAGCAGATCGAACAGCAGCTCGCCCCGCGCCGCCATCAGCCCGGAATTGCACAAGGTCACCGCGCGCTCGGCGGCGTCGGCGTCCTTGAACTCGACGATCTTCTCAAGACGGTCGCTACCTTCGGCGACGATCAGCCGTCCGTAAGCGCCTGCATTGTCGGGTCTAAACCCCAGCACCACCACCGCCGGCGCATCGTCGGCGTCGAGCCGCTCGATCATCGTGCGCATCGTCTCGGCGCGCACCAGCGGGACGTCGCCGTAGAGGATCAGCACGTCGCCCGCGAACCCCGCCAGCGCCTCGCGCGCCTGCATCACCGCGTGGCCGGTGCCGAGCTGTTCGGCCTGCACCGCGATCTTCGCGCCGAGCGGCGTCACCGCCGCCTCCACCTGTTCGCGCCCCGCGCCGGTCACCACCACCGTGCGCGCGGGCGACAGCGTCGCGGCGGACGCGAGCAGGTGAAGCAGCATCGGCCGTCCGGCGACCGGGTGCAGTACCTTGTGCAGGTCGGATTTCATGCGGGTGCCCTTGCCCGCGGCGAGGACGACGACGGCGATGTTGCGGCTCGACATGGCCCCGCCCTGCCACCCTTTGCTTGCCAATTCCAGTATCGCACGGCAACGCGCGCAGCCGATGGCTGACTTCCCCTTCCGCATCGTCGGGTTCGATCTCGACGGCACCCTGCTCGACACGTCGGGCGATCTCGCCGCGGCGCTCAACCACGCGCTCGCCAGCGCCGGCCGCCCGACCTTGCCGGTCGAGCAGGTCAAGCCGATGATCGGCGGTGGCGCGCGCCACATGCTCGCACAGGGCATGGTGGCGACCGGAGGCTGCACCGACGGAGAGCTGGACGTGCTGCAACGCCGGCTGCTCGACCATTATCAGGCGAATATCGCCGTCCTGACGCGACCCTTCCCGCACGCAATTGAGGCGCTCGACCAGCTTGCCGCAAAGGGCGTCACACTGGCGGTCGTCACCAACAAGCTCGAGGCGCTTGCCCGTCAGATCCTCGCCGATCTCCGCCTCACCGACCGTTTCGCGACGATCATCGGCGGCGACACGATGGGGCCGGGCAACGGCAAGCCGTCGCGCGTGCCCATCGACGCGATGGTTGAGCGCTGCGGCGGCGGGCGCGCCGCGTTCGTCGGCGATTCGATCTACGACATTACCGCCGCGCACGCCGCCGGCCTGCCCGCGATCGCCTGCTCCTTCGGCTTCCTGATGCAGCCGGTCGAGGAACTCGGCGCCGACGGGGTGATCGACAGTTTCGCCGAACTGATCCCCGCGCTGGAGCGACTGGCATGACCCAGGTGCGCGTGCCATGGTTCTTCGCGCTGGTGGTCGCGACGGTCTTCGCGGTCGGCATGGCGCTGATGCCGCACCCGGTGCCGATCGTCGAGGTGGGCGACAAATGGCAGCATATGGCGGCGTTCGGCACGCTGACGCTGTTGTCGGTGCTGGCCTTCCCCGACGGTTCGCTGCTGCGGATCGGCGAGCGGCTGTCGTTCTTGGGCGCGATGATCGAAGTGCTGCAGTCGATTCCCGCGCTACACCGCGATTGCGACATCATGGACTGGGTGGCCGACACCACGATCATCGTTGCGGTGCTGGTCGTGGTGCGGATCGGACGCGGGGCGCGACGGCGCTGAAACGCTCTGCCTTTCGTCACACGGCTGCGCTATCGCGGCGTTCGTGATCGACGAACTTCCCTTGCGCACCTGGCTGGCGGTGGCGATCGCCGTGGCGACCGCGGCGGTGGTCTATCTGCTGTCGCGTGACGGTCAGGCGGCGCTGGCGGCGCTGGCCGGCGGCGCGGCGCTGGTCGTCATCATCGCCACCATCCCCGAAGAGCAGGCCGCGCAGGAAGATGAAGCGCCCGCCGCCCCGACCGACTTGCCCGCCGCGGCGATCGTCGAGGCGGTGTCGGAGCCGGTGCTGGTGCTGCGCGGTGGCCGCGTCGCGCTGGCCAATGTCGCGGCCCGCACGCTGCTCGGCGCGCATATCGTCGGCGAGGACGCGCGCGTCGCGATCCGCCACCCCGGCGCCGCCGCGCATCTGGCGGAGGGCGTGACCCAGCCGGTCGATCTGGTCGGGATCGGCACGCTCGACCAGCGCTGGGAGATGCGCGCCGCCCCGATCGGCGAGGATGCGCGGCTGGTGCAGCTGGTCGACCGCACCGGACAGCACGCCGCCGAGAAGATGCGCGTCGATTTTGTCGCCAATGCCAGCCACGAATTGCGCACGCCGCTCGCCTCGATCCTCGGCTATGTCGAGACGCTGGCGGACGAGGCGGGCGACGATCCCGACCTGCGCAAGCGCTTCCTCGCGATCGTCTTCGACGAAGCGCGGCGGATGGAGCGGCTGGTCGAGGATTTGATGAGCCTCTCGCGGATCGAGGCCGAGAAATTCCGCGAGCTGCGCGCCGCGGTCGATCTCGCCGACCTTACTCAAGAGGCGTGCGATGCGCTGATCACCACGCATGGCGATCGCGGCGAGGACATCCACCTCGACATCGCCGAGGCTTTGCCGCCCGTCACCGGCGACCCGATTCAGTTGTCGCAATTGATCCACAATCTGATCGGCAACGCCATGAAATACGGGCGCGCCGGCACGCCGGTCGAGGTGACGCTGTGGACGCAGGCACAGAATGTCTGCCTGCGCGTCGCCGATCATGGCGACGGCATCCCTCCGGAGCATCTGCCGCGACTGACCGAGCGCTTCTACCGCGTCGATCCCGGTCGCAGCCGCTCGGTCGGCGGCACCGGGTTGGGGCTCGCGATCGTCAAGCATATCGTCGAGCGCCATCGCGGCCGGCTCGACATCGCCAGCACCGTTGGGGTCGGCACGCGGGTGACGGTCACGCTTCCGGCGCCGGCTCCGAAGCCGGTGTCATGAAGGCGTAACCTCGATGTCACACGGCGCGCTGCATGAGGGCTGCCGTGTTGGCGAACGCCCGTTCGGGGGAACCATGTCGCGCTTCGTTCAGGCGCTAGCAGCCATGCTGCCGCTCGCCTTGGCGTGCGGGCTGGCAGCGTGCGTCGATCAGGCGGCCGGCGGCGGGGTGGGCTCGCGGGACCAGATCCGCGCGGTCGGCTCCTCGACCGTCTACCCGTTCACCACGATCGTCGCCGAACGCTTTCTTGCCACCGTGCCGCACGCGCGCCCGCCGGTGATCGAATCGACCGGCACCGGCGCTGGCATCCGCTTGTTCTGCGCTGGAGTCGGCGCCGCACACCCCGATCTGGTCGACGCCTCGCGTCGCCTGCGCCGCGGCGAATATGCCGCCTGCGCGCGTCACGGCGTCGATCAGATACTGGAAGTCCAGATCGGCATCGACGGCATCGCCTTTGCCGAGGCGTTGCAGGGCCCCGGCATGACGCTGACCCCGGCCGACATCTATCGCGCGCTGGCCGCCGCTCCGCTCGGTCGCCGCAACCAGGCGCGGCTGTGGCGCGACGTCAACCCGGCACTGCCTGCGATCCCGATCCAGGTGTACGGCCCGCCCGCGACCAGCGGCACCCGCGACGCGCTCGCCGAGTTGATCCTCGCCAAAGGCTGCGAAGCGGTCGAGCCCGACACGATCGGGCTCCACGAACGCGATCCGAATGCCTTCGCCACCCGCTGTCAGCGGCTGCGTGAGGACGGCGCCTATGTCGACGCGGGCGAGAACGACAATCTGATCGTCCAGAAATTGCGATCGAATCCCAATGCGCTCGGCATCTTCGGCTATGGCTATCTGGAGCAGAATGCCGGCGTCGTCCGCGGCGTGCCGTTGAACGGTGTCGCCCCCACCTACGCGACGATCGCGAGCGGCGCCTATCCCGGCGCGCGGCCACTGTTCATCTACGTCAAGAAGGCGCATCTGCGCGCCATCCCTGGGCTGCGCGCGTTCCTCCGCCAGTATGCGGCCTTGTGGGGCGCGGACGGTCCGCTCGTGAAGCGCGGCCTGATCGCCGCACCGTTGCCGGTCCAGCGCCGCGCCGCCGCGATCATCGCCAACGAGGTCGCGCTCGACCCGCGTGCGCTGCACTGATGTCGCCGCTCGCGCTTCTTTTCCTGATCGCCGCGCTCGCGCTGATCGGCTGGATCGTCGCCCGCGCCCGCGCCGCGCGCTTCCGTAGCAGCCCGGCGCGCCGGTTCAGCTCGCTGCCCCAGCATCACGGCTGGTATGTCGCGATGTGGACGCTGTTGCCCGCCTTCGTGTTTCTGGCGATCTGGCATTCGGTCGCGCCGGCACTGGTCACGGATGCGGTGATCGCCACCCCGCTGGCCGCTGCGCTCCCCCCGCCGGGGCTCGACCGCGCGGCGATTCTGTCGGAGGCACGCAATCTCGCCAACGGCGATGCCTGGGGCGCATTTCACCCGCTGTCGGAGCGGCTTGCCCCGGCCTATGCCGCCGCGCAGTTGCGCTACGACTGGATCGCCACCATCGTCGCGCTGCTGCTCGCCTTCGCCGGGGGCGCGGTCGCTTTCCTGCGCGTCCGTCCTGGTTTCTCGGCGCGTTCGCAGGTCGAGCGAGTGGTGATGGGGCTGCTGCTCGTCGCCTCGCTGATCGCGATCGTCACCACCATCGGCATCGTCGCGTCACTGCTCGTCGAAAGCGCGCGCTTCTTCCGGATCGTCCCGATCACTCAATTCCTGTTCGGCACGCACTGGAGCCCACAGGTGATCGACGCGCGCGATCCCGGCGCGGCGCTGGGCGCGGTGCCGCTGTTCTGGGGCACGTTCTTCATCGGCGCGATCATCGCGATGCTGGTCGCGGTTCCGCTCGGCCTGATGAGCGCCATCTATCTGACCCAATATGCGCGCCAGACCACCCGGCGCTGGATGAAGCCGATGCTGGAGATCCTCGCGGGTGTGCCGACCGTCGTCTATGGCTATTTCGCCGCGTTGACCGTCGCCCCCGCGGTCCGCGACCTGGGCGTCGCACTCGGCATCCGCTGGGCCTCATCGGAAAGTGCGCTCGCCGCCGGCGTGGTGATGGGCGTGATGATCATCCCGTTCGTCTCCTCGATGGCCGACGATTCGCTGTCCGCCGTCCCGGCCTCGATGCGCGACGGCAGCCTCGCGATGGGCGCGACCAATTCGGAGACGATCCGCCGCGTGCTCGTCCCCGCCGCCTTGCCCGGCGTGGTCGGCGGCGTGCTGCTCGCGGTCAGCCGCGCGATCGGCGAGACGATGATCGTCGTCATGGCCGCCTCGGGCGTCGCGTCGTTGACGCTCAATCCGTTCGCCAGCACCACCACCGTCACCAAGCAGATCGTCGATCTGCTCACCGGCGAGGCCGAGTTCGACTCCGCGAAGACGCTCGCCGCCTTCGCGCTCGGGCTGACGCTGTTCGTCATCACGTTGCTCCTCAACGTCGTCGCGCTGATCGTCGTCCGGCGCTACCGCGAAGCCTATGAATAAGCGCGCCGCCTCGCCCGCGCGCCAGCCGACCGACTGGCAGACCCCCGCGATGCAGCGCCGCGTCCGCCGTCGCTATGCCGCGGAACGGCGCTTCCGTGCGCTGGGCGTGGCGGCGGTGTTCGTCTCGGCGGCGTTCCTTGTGTACCTGCTCGCGACGATGATCGGACAGGGGGCGAGCGGCTTCACCGAAACCCGCCTCGCTCTCCCGCTCGACCTGCGTGCGCGTGTCGTCGTCAGCCCCGCGCAACTGAGCGGCCCCGCCGCCGACCTCGCGCTGGCCGGCGCCGGGCTGGAGCATGCCGTCGACGCCGCCGCCGATCGCGCCTATCCCGCACAGGGCGGCGCGGCGCTGCTGTCGGACGGGGCGTGGCTGCGCGTTCGGGACGCGATCAAGCGCGATCCGCACATGCTGTCCGCGCCCTCCATACTCGACGTACCGGTCGCGACCGACATCGACATGGCGTACAAAGGAGAGGGCACTCGAGAAGGCGAGGCAGCGGTCGCCGCGCTCGGCCCGCATCTATCGCGCGGCCTCAACGTCAGCTTCTTCGGCGGCGCCGACGCCACCGATCCGACCCGCGCCGGCATCTGGGGCGCGCTCAAGGGCTCGCTGCTGACGATGGTCGTCACGCTGGCACTCGCCTTTCCGATCGGTGTGCTCTCGGCGCTGTACCTCGAGGAATATGCGCCGCGGAACCGCTGGACCGATCTTATCGAAGTCTCGATCAACAATCTCGCCGCGGTCCCGTCAATCATCTTCGGGCTGCTCGGGCTGGCGGTGTTCCTCGGCACCTTCCACATGCCGCGCTCGGGCGCGATCGTCGGCGGGCTGACGCTGGCGCTGATGACGATGCCGGTGATCGTGATCGCCGGGCGCAATGCGATCACCGCGGTGCCGCCGTCGATCCGCGACGCCGCGCGCGCGCTCGGCGCCTCGCCGATCCAGGTCGTCTTCCACCACGTCCTGCCGCTCGCGCTGCCCGGCATCCTCACCGGCACGATCATCGGGATGGCGCGCGCGCTGGGCGAGACCGCACCGCTGCTGATGATCGGGATGCGCGCGTTCATCGCCGCGCCGCCGGGCAAGCTGACCGACCCGACCACTGTCCTCCCGGTGCAGATTTTTCTGTGGTCCGACGACGTGCAGACCGGCTTCGTCGAGAAGACCTCGGCGGCGATCATCGTCCTGCTCGTCGTGCTGCTCACGATGAACGGTCTCGCCATCTACCTTCGCAATCGCTTCGAGACCCGCTGGAAATGAGCAACGCCGCGCCGAAAATGACCGCCACCGGCGTCAACGTCTTCTACGGGCGCAAACAGGCGATCCGCGACGTGTCGATCGACGTCCGGCGTGAGGACGTCACCGCCTTCATCGGCCCGTCGGGCTGCGGCAAGTCGACCTTCCTGCGCACGCTCAACCGCATGAACGACACGATCCCCGGCGCGCGGGTGGAGGGCGACATCCGCCTGGATGGCGAGGACATCTATGCCAAAGCGATGGATGTCGTGCAGCTTCGCGCGCGCGTCGGCATGGTCTTCCAGAAGCCGAACCCGTTTCCGAAATCGATCTTCGAGAATGTCGCCTACGGCCCGCGCATCCACGGGCTGGCACGTTCGAAGGCCGACCTTGCGCAGATCGTCGAGCGATCGCTGACCCGCGCCGGGCTGTGGGCCGAGGTGAAGGATCGCCTCACCGAAAGCGGCACCGCACTATCGGGTGGCCAGCAGCAGCGGCTGTGCATCGCGCGCGCGATCGCGGTCGATCCCGAGGTGATCCTGATGGACGAGCCGTGCTCGGCGCTCGATCCGATCGCCACCGCCAAGATCGAGGAACTGATCCACGAACTTCGCGGCCGCTATGCGATCGTGATCGTCACCCACAACATGCAGCAGGCGGCGCGCGTCAGTCAGCGGACCGCCTTCTTCCACCTCGGCCAGCTCGTCGAATATGGCGACACGTCGGACATCTTCACGAACCCGCGGCAGGATCGCACGAAGGACTATATCACAGGCCGTTACGGCTAAGGATCGCAGGCATGGCGAATACCCAGGAACATACGGTCAAGGCGTTCGATCAGGACATCGGGCAGTTGCGCGGGCTGATCTCGCAGATGGGCGGACTGGCCGAAAGCGCGATCGCCGACGCGATGATCGCGTTGCAGCGCGGCGACGCGACGCTGGCCGAGCGGATCGCGGCCGACGACAAGCGCATCGATGCGATGGAGACTGAGGTCGAGCGCACCGCGGTTCGCATCATCGCGCTGCGCGCACCGATGGCCGACGACCTGCGCGAGGTCGTCGCCGCGCTCAAGATCGCCAGCGTGATCGAGCGGATCGGCGATTACGCCAAGAACATCGCGCGCCGTGTGCCGCGGATCGAAAGCGAACATCGCATCGAACCGCTGTCGATCCTGCCCGCAATGGGCCGCATGGCGGCCGCGATGGTTCACGATGTGCTCAACGCCTTTGCCGCACGCGATCCCGAGGCGGCATTGGCGGTGTGCGAGCGCGACAATGCGCTCGACGATTTCTACGACAGCATCTTCCGCACCCTGGTCACCTTCATGGTCGAGAACCCGAAGACGATCAGCGAGTGCGCGCAATTGCTGTTCGTCGCCAAGAATCTCGAACGGATCGGCGATCACGCCACCAACGTCGCCGAGATGGTCTATTTCGCCGCAACCGGGGTGCGGCTCGTGGAACGGGAAAGAGGAGTCGATTGATGGCCAAGGCCCGCATGTTGTTGGTGGAGGACGACGCCAGTCTCGCCGAGCTGCTGGTGTGGCATTTCACCCGCGAGCATTTTGACGTCCAGCACACGATCGACGGCGAGGAGGCGCTGCTGCTCGCGCGTGAGACGCCGCCCGACATCGTGCTGCTCGACTGGATGGTCGAGGGTATCTCGGGGATCGAGGTCTGCCGTCGCCTGCGCCGCGCGGCCGAGACGCAGAACGTGCCGATCATCATGCTCACCGCGCGCGGCGAGGAGGAGGATCGCGTGCGCGGGCTGGAAACCGGTGCGGACGATTACGTCACCAAGCCGTTCTCGCCGCGCGAACTGGTGGCGCGCGTCGGCGCGGTGTTGCGCCGCGTGCGTCCCGCCCTCGCCGGGGAGCAACTCACCTATGCCGATCTCGAGATGGACACGGTCGGCCACAAGGTCCGCCGCGGTGGCGACGTCGTCGCGCTCGGACCGACCGAATTCCGCCTTCTCAAGCACTTCCTCGAACATCCGGGCCATGTTTTCTCGCGTGAGCGCTTGCTCGACAGTGTCTGGGGCCATGACAGCGACATCGAGAGCCGCACCGTCGACGTTCACATTCGACGTTTGCGCAAGGCGATCAATGAAGGCGGACGGCCGGACATCATTCGTACCGTCAGATCAGCAGGTTACGCGCTCGACACCGGGCACTGATTCTTTTCGCTCTCGCAACGAGGGACCTTTTTTCTGTCGTGAGGCGTTGGCCGGACCGCGTGATAAACAACGCGTTTCTGACCGAACGCACACGGCAGGAGAAAGATAAGATGAAGGCCATTCTTCTCGCGGCAGCGGCCGTGATCGCCATTCCGACCACAGCGATTGCGCAGGACACGCCGCAGACCACGACCACCGCCCCCGATACCGGAGCGGCACCCGCGACGACCGCAGACCCTGCGGCCGCCGATCCGGCCGCCGCGCCGCAGACCGATGCCACGGCACCGACCATGCAGGCGGACCCCGCCGCTCCTGCGCCGGAGGCCAATGCGCCGATGACCCCGCCGGCCGGCGGCGCGATGACCCCGCAATCGGGTGGCGCGATGGGCACCGAGAGCGCGGGCGGTTACCAGCCGTCGCAGCCGGCGGTGTCGGGCACGCCGCAGCCGGGCGCGACCGTCCGCTTTCAGCCGGCTCCCTCGCCGTCGCAGGCCTTCCCGGCGCCCGCCGCGAAGGAAAGCTACTCGATCTGCAAGAAGGGTCAGTACGACGGCTGCATGCAGGCGAGCGACGCGCGCAAGACGACGCGCCGCCGTCGCTAAGTCCGCAGCGTTCGGACGGGCATTGCGCCCGTTCGAAGACTAGGTATGGAAGGCGCTTCATCCGTTCAGGAGGGAGCGCCTTTTCCATGTCGATCCGTTTCGACGATCGCGTCGCCATCGTCACCGGCGCGGGTGGCGGCCTTGGCCGGCATTATGCGCTCGAACTCGCCCGGCGCGGCGCCCGCGTCGTCGTCAACGACCTTGGCGGGGATCGCAGCGGTCAGGGCGCTTCGGACGCCGCACTGGCGGTCGTCGAGGAAATCCGCGCAGCCGGCGGCACCGCGATGGCGAACGGCGGCAGCGTCGCCGATTATGATCAGATGGTCGAGATGGTCGCCCGCGCGACCGAGGAATGGGGCGGCGTCCATATCCTCATCAACAACGCCGGCGTGCTGCGCGACAAGACTTTCGCCAAAATGGACCCGGCGGACTTCGCCTTCGTCGTGCAGGTCCATCTGCTCGGCAGCGCCTACGCGACCAAGGCGTGCTGGGACACGTTCCGCGCGCAGAATTACGGCCGCGTGCTGATGACGTCGTCATCCTCCGGGCTGTTCGGCAACTTCGGACAGGCCAATTACGGCGCCGCCAAGCTCGGCATCGCGGGGCTGGCGCGCACGCTGCATCTGGAAGGCGCCAAGAACGACATTCGCGTCAACACGATCGCACCCACCGCTGGCACGCGCATGACCGAGGGGCTGTTCCCCGACGCCGCCTTCGCGGCCTTCGCGCCCGAAAAGGTCGCCCCCGCCGCTTTGTATCTGGTCAGCGAGGACGCGCCCTCGGGCCAGATCGTCGGCGCCGGCGCCGGCGTGGTCCAGGCGAGCTACATCACGCTCACCCCCGGCGTCGCGCTGAGCGGCGAGGATCTTTCGGCCGAGGGCGTCGCGCGGTCCTGGACGGCGATCACCGATCGCACCGGCGAGATCGTGCCGTCGTCGGGCGCAGAGCAGGCGATGTCGATCGCCCGCACCTTGCAAGGCGGTTGAGCCGCCTGCGATCGCGCGATAGCCTGCGCTAGATCGGGGGGGAAGGATCATGTACAGCGAGAGCGATATCGACCAGGCGGTCGCGGCCGGGGTGATGCCCGAACAGGTCGCCAGCGACTTTCGCAACCATGTCGCCGCGCTTCGCGCGACTCCGGCGGTCGATGAGGAGCATTTCCGCTTCCTGACCGGCTTCAACGATATCTTCGTCACGATCGCGATCGCGCTGCTGCTGGTCGCGGTCGGCAACATCGCCGGCAACGTGCACGCGGTGGCCGGCGGCGTCGCGGTGGCGGGCGTGGCGTGGCTGCTGGCGACCTATTTTACCGCAAAGCGGCGAATGGCGCTGCCCAGCATCGTGCTGCTGCTGGCCTTCGTGGGCGGCTTGGCGGCAATCGTCGTCGCGTTCGGCTTCTCAATGGTCCAAAACCCCGGTGACCGACAGGCCGCGGCGATCGGCGCGGTCGCCGCGGCGGTCGCGGCGGCCGGCGCGTGGCTGCACTGGCGCCGGTTCATGGTGCCGATCACCCCCGCGGCCGGCGCCGCGGCGGCGGTCGGGCTGGTGGTCAGCCTGTTGTTGACGATCCTGCCGGAATCGCTGCGGCTGGCCTGGCCGTTGCTGTTCGTCGGCGGCATCGCGGTGTTCGCCTATGCGATGCGCTGGGACCTGTCGGATCGTGCACGCCAGACGCGCCGCGCCGACGTCGCCTTCTGGCTGCATCTGGTCGCCGCGCCGATGATCGCGCATTCGACCTTCCAGATGATGGGCGTGTTCGAAGGCGATATGGGGCTGGGCAAGGCGGTGGTGGTGCTGCTGCTCTACATCGCGTTCGCGCTGGTCGCGCTGGTGGTCGATCGGCGCGCGTTGCTGGTCTCCAGCCTCGTCTACGTTCTCTATGCGATGTCGGTGCTGATCCGCACTGCGGGCTCCACCGAATTGTCGCTGGCGTTCACCTCGCTGGTGATCGGGTCGGCGCTTTTGTCGCTGTCGGCATTCTGGCAACCGATCCGCGCGCGCGTCGTCGCGCAACTGGGCGCATGGGGCGCGCGGCTGCCCCCGGTGCAAATGGCGGGGTGATCGGCCGCAGCGCCACGCCGCGGCGCGCTTATTCCTCGACCAGCTTCATCAGCCGCCGCTCGACCGGCGCGAGCACCGGCCCAAGCTCATGCCCGCGCCGCACCACCTGCCCCGCCTCGCCGACCAGCGCCCACATGCCCTGCCGGTTGCGCAAGGCCGGGCGCTTCTCGACCCGGAACTCGGGCCGTTCGGTCGCGCGGCGGAATGCCGAGAACACCGCCGCCTCGCGCCCCAGATCGATCGCATAGTCGCGCCAGTGCCCGGCCGCGACCATCCGGCCGTACAGGTCGAGGATCCGCATCAATTCGGCGCGATCGAACGCCACCTGTCGCGGCTGCCCGGCACCGGCCGGAAAGGGCGTGACGATTCCCATCAGGCGCGGTCACGCTCCTGCCCGGCGACGTTTTTCTGCTCCTCGATCAGGGCATCCAGCCGCTTCTTCATCGCCTCCAGCTCACACCGGAGCGACTCCACCCGCTGCGTCGCGGGATCGAACATCTCGCGGCATGGCGTGCCATAGGGAACGAAGCGCGGCGGCTCGGGCGCGGCGCCGCCCTCGACCATAGTCGGACGCGCCGGGATGCCGACCATCACCGCGCCCGCCGGCACGTCGCGCGTCACCACCGCATTGGCGCCGACCCGCGCGCGCCGCCCGACCGTGATCGGCCCCAGCACCTGCGCGCCCGATCCGATGATCGCGCCGTCGGCGATCGTCGGGTGGCGCTTGCCCGCGACGCCATTGTCAGGGCTGGTGCCGCCCAGCGTCACGCATTGATAGATGGTGACGTCGTCGCCGATCTCCGCGGTTTCGCCGATCACCACGAAACCGTGGTCGATGAAGAAATTGCGCCCGATCGTCGCGCCGGGGTGGATGTCGATCGCGGTCAGCGCTCGCGAAAAGTGGTTCACGATCCGCGCGGGCAGATACAATCCGGCGCGATACAGCCGGTTGGCGACGCGATGCCACGCCAGCGCCCACACACCGGGATAGGTCAGCACTTCCAGACGCGAATGCGGCGCGGGGTCACGCGCGCGGATGGAATCCAGATAATTGGTCAGTCGCGACATCCGCGTCCCCTCTTCGTCTCGTCGCAAGATAGAGCGTGTCGGCGATCGTTTCCATAAGCAGCGCTATCGATCGACAAACCGTATTTTCCTATCCAGGCTATGGGATATGACCGATGGAACGGGCGAGCGATCATCCGATCGCGGTGAGGAGACCGGATGGACGCGCTGACGAACCTAGATTTCTCGGCCTTGTTGCCCTTCATCGCCGTCGGATTCGGGGCGCAGCTGGTCGACGGCGCGCTCGGCATGGCGTTCGGCGTCATCTGCAACACCTTGCTCGTCGCGGTGATCGGGCTGCCCCCGGCACGCGCCTCCGCCAACGTCCATATCGTCGAAACCTTCACCACCGCCATCTCCGGGATCAGCCACGCGATCACCGGCAACATCGACAAGGGATTGTTTCTCCGGTTGCTCGTCCCGGGCGTGATCGGCGGCGTCGCCGGCGCCTATCTGCTGACCAATATCGACGGCGCCGTCGTGAAGCCGTTCGTGCTCGCCTATCTCGTCATCATCGGCATCTATCTGCTGGTGCGCGGGCTGATGTTCCCGCCCAAGGTCAGCAAGCCCAAGGTCGTCGAGCCGCTCGGGCTGCTCGGCGGCTTCATGGACGCGGCGGGCGGCGGCGGCTGGGGGCCGATCGTCACCTCGAACCTGCTGGTGCAGGGCGTCGAGCCGCGCAAGGTCGTCGGCACCGTCAGCGCGGTGGAGTTCTTCCTGACCGCGGTCGTCTCGGCGACCTTCATCTACCATCTCGGCATCAAGGATTTCGCGACGGCGACGGTCGGGCTGCTGATCGGCGGCGTCTTCGCCGCGCCGCTCGGCGCGTTCTTCGCCAAGCGTATTCCGATGAAGGTGATGCTGGTGATGGTCGGCACCGTGCTGACGATCACCAGCACCTACGGGTTCATCCGCGCAGTGTTGCTGTAATTTTCACCGTCATCCCCCGCCCTCGCGGGGATGACGATCCGGCCTCAAGCGATCGCGTGCACCGTCGCAACCGCCTTCATCACCGAGGCGATGCGCGCCGCGGTCTGGATCACCTCGGCGGTGACGCCCGCCTTTTTCAGCACCTGCTCGTGGCTGTCGATGCACATGCCGCAGCCGTTCATCGCGCTGACCGCCAGGCTGAACAGCTCGAAGTCGACCTTGTCGATCCCCGGCGCGCCGATCACGTTCATGCGCAGCTTGGCCGGCATCCGCGCATATTCCTCGTTGCTGGCGAGGTGCGTGAAGCGATAATAGACGTTGTTCATCGCCATCACCGCCGCCGCCGCGCGCGCCGCCGTCGCCGCCTCGGGCGACAGCTTGTCCGCCACCTCGGCCTCGGTCGCCTCGACCAGCGGCTTGTAGCCCGAGCCATGCGCGCACGCGAGCAACGTGCCGTACTTGCGCTGGTCGTTGAGCACCGTCTCGTTCAACAGCGAGCCGACGTTGAGGCGAATGTCCTTGGCGAAATCGGGCAGCGCGCCCGCGAATTCCTTGAGCGCCATGTTATATCTCCAGACGTACGTCACCGACGCCGTCATTGCGAGCGCAGCGAAGCAATCCAGAGCGGCACGCGCGGGGCCCTGGATTGCTTCGCTGCGCTCGCAATGACGAACGGGCGAAAGGATTAAAGGTTGAGAGGGCGGGACCGACCGGCCCCGCCCCAGATCGATCAGGCCGCGACCTGCAGGACGTCGTCGCCCTTGTTCCAGTTGCACGGGCACAGCTCGTCGGTCTGCAGCGCGTCGAGCACGCGCAGCGTCTCGGCCGGGTTGCGGCCGACGTTCAGGCCGTTGACCTGCACCGCCTGGATGACGTTGTCCGGATCGACGATGAACGTGGCGCGGAACGCGACATGCTCGTTCTTGTCGACGATGCCGAGCGCATCGGCCAGCTTGCGGCCATTGTCCGCCAGCCACGGGAAGTCGGCGGCGGCGAGATCAGGGTCCGACTTGCGCCACGCCAGGTGGACGTGCGCGGTATCGGTCGAGGCGCCGATCAGCACCGCATCGCGATCCTCGAAATCGCCCTTGATCTGGCTGTAGCCGACGATCTCGGTCGGGCAGACGAAGGTGAAGTCCTTCGGCCAGTAGAACAGCACCTTCCACTTGCCCGGATAGGCGGTGGTCAGGTCGAGCGTCTCGCCGTTCGGGAGCGCGCTGGTGCCCTGCTGCACGGGGACGGTGATGGCGGGGAAGGTATCGCCGATGGTCAGCATGTCTGGCTCCTGTGGAATGAATGCGGAGTTCCAGTCATCCTCTTTGCCGGGGCCGCGTCGCTGCGCCGCCTCTCGTTGTGATGCCGATATAGGGGGCTTCGCGTGATCGAGCAAATCGTCTATTCCATCCCCGGTGATCGACGGAGACGATGAATGGCCGCAACCTACCTGCCGACGCTCAAGCAGTTGCAATATCTCGTCGCGCTCAAGGATCACGGCCATTTCGGGCGGGCGGCCGAGGCGTGTTTCGTCACCCAATCGACGCTGTCGGCGGGGCTGCGCGAGCTGGAAACGCTGATCGGCGTAACCCTGGTCGAGCGCACCCGGCGCGTCGTGCGCTTCACCCCGCTGGGGGAGCAGATCGCGACCAAGGCGCGCGTTGTGCTGCGCGAGGCGGAGGAACTGGGCGACCTGGCGCGCGCCGCCGGACGACCCTTGTCGGGCGAAATGCGGTTGAGCGTCATTCCGACGATCGCGCCGTTCCTGTTGCCGCGCATCCTGCCGCGGCTGCGGCGCGACTATCCCGATCTCAAGCTCTATCTGCGCGAAGAGCCGAGCGGCCCGGCATGCGAAGCGCTCCACAACGGCCGCACCGATTGCGTGCTGCTCGCGCTGCCCTACGCCTGTGGTGAAGTGACGGTGCTCAAGCTGTTCGACGACCGCCTGTTCCTTGCCTTCCCCGAGGGTGAAATGCCCGCCAGCCTTGCCGCGGTCCGCCCGGAAGAGATCGACGAAACGCGGCTGCTGCTGCTGGAAGACGGCCATTGCCTCAAGGAACATGCGCTGGCGGCGTGCAACCGCGCCGAGCTGCGCGCCGAGGCGACCATGCTCGGCACCTCGCTCCACACGATGGTCCAGATGGTTGACAACGGGCTGGGCGTGACGATGCTTCCCAAAATCGCGCTCGACGCCGGCATCCTCGATCACACCAAGGTCGTCGCGCGCCCGCTCGACGCCGCCGCGCCGGTCCGCACGCTGGCGCTGGTCTGGCGCCGCGCCTCGCCGCGCGAACGCGACTTCCACCTGCTCGGCGAAGTGCTGAAGGCGGCCGCCTGAATGGGTGCGCGCCGCGATTGACGCGCAGTCGCAAACGACGCAGCATCGCGATCTGGAGCTCGTCGTTCGTCGGGCAACGTGTCCGTCGCGGCGCCTCCGGTCGGGAGGTTGGTCGCATGGCTTATGCAAATCGGATCGACAATTCACGGCGTTTCACCACGATCGCGGGCGTCGCCGCGATCCACGGCCTGATCGGCTATGTCTTCATCAGCGGCATGGCGACCAGCTTCGTCCAATCGGTGTCGAAGCCGTTCATCACCACCAACATTCCGATCGAAACCCCGCCGCCGCCCGACATCACCCCGCCCAAGCTGGAGAGGGTGACGCCGCACCAGCCGACCACGACGATGCCGCCCCTCACCACCGTCACGCCGATCGTCCCCAGCCGAACCGACAGCGACACTGTGGTCGTCGTCACGCCCCCGCTGCCGCCCGTCGATTTCGGCACCGGCACCGTGACGGTCGATCCGCCTGCACAACCCGCAACGGTCAGCAAGGCGAGCGGCGTGCTCGCGCGCGGCAGCCGCAACGACTGGATCAGCACCGACGATTATCCGCCCTCCGCCTTGCGCGCCGAGGAAGAGGGCGTCGTGGGTATCGCGATGCGGATCGGTGCCGACGGGCGGGTCGAATCCTGCACGGTCACCCAACCCAGCGGCCACGCCTCGCTCGATCAGGCGACCTGCCGCCTTTACCAGCGCCGCGCGCGCTTCACCCCGGCGCGCGACGATGCCGGCACGCCGGTCGCCGGGACCTTCACCGATCGGATCCGCTGGCAACTGCCGCGGTAATCAGGACCAGCGCGCCGCCGCGTCATCGTCGGCGGCGCGCGCCTCCACCCAGCGCGACGCACCATCGACCGTCTCGCGTTTCCAGAACGGCGCATCGGTCTTGAGCCGGTCGATCAGGAACGCGCACGCGTCCAGTGCCGCAGCGCGGTGAGGCGAACAGGTGCCGACGAACACGATCCGCTCGCCCGGCGCCATCGGCCCGACCCGGTGGACGATCGTCGCCGCGGTCAGCGACCAGCGCGCGATCGCGTCGTCGGCCAGTCGCGTCAGCGCCGCCTCGGTCGCGCCGGGATAATGTTCCAGCTCCAGCGTCGCGACACCGTCGTCGGCCCGCACCAGCCCGGTGAAGGTCGCGACCGCGCCGCCCTGCTCCAGCCGCGCGAATTCATCGGCGATGTCGATCGGGTCGCGTGCGACGAGGACGCGGATCATCCGCCCGTCACCGGCGGGAAGATCGCCACCTCGCGCGCACCAGCGATCGCGGTATCGAGCGGCACGAACGCCTGATCGACCGCCGCGCGCAGCCGGGCCGGATCAGCAAACGCGGCGGCGTGGCCGGCACTGCGCGGGGCGAGCCACGCGACCAGATCGGCGACCGTCGCGACCTCGGGCGGCGGAGCGACGTCTTCCTCGGCCACGCCGATCCGCTCACGCACCCAGGCGAAATACAATAGTTTCATACGCGTTCCTGACACGCCTCCGTTCGTGCTGAGGAGGCATTGAGCGAAGTCGAAATGCCGTCTCGAAGCACAGATGAGGCTTCGACAAGCTCTGCCTCTCCTCAGAACGAACGGAGGAGAAGCCGGCTCCTCAGTCCATGTGCTTCAACCCGACCCGCAGGTAATCCCACCCGGTCACGATCGTCAGCGCCGCCGCGCCCCACAGGCTGGCGAGGCTCGCCACCTTGATCCACGTCTCGCCCGGCAGCGCGCCCGACAGGATCAGCCCGCCCAGCGAGACGAGCTGCAACGTCGTCTTCCACTTCGCCAGCCGCGACACCGGCAGCGACACCTGCAGCCCGGCCAGAAACTCGCGCAACCCGCTCACCGCAATCTCGCGCAGCAGGATCACCAAAGCGGCGATGATGTGCACGCCGGTGATCGCCGCGACATCGTCGTGCCGCGTGCCCACCAGCATCAGGATCACCGCCGCCACCATGATCTTGTCCGCGATCGGATCGAGGAACACGCCCAGCTTCGACACCGTGCCCTGCGCGCGCGCGAGGTAGCCGTCGAAATAGTCGGTGATTCCCATCAGGCAATACAGGCAGAAGGCGATCCCGAACCCGAACCGCCAGCTCGGCCACCAGAGGAACGCCACCAGCAGCGGCACCGCGACGATCCGCGACAGCGTCAGGATGTTGGGCAGGGACAGCATGCGTGCGACGTGGACCCGCGGCGCGGGCAGCGCAAGCGCCGGTCGCACGAAAATCGCCGTTGGATCGCAGCGGCCCAGCCGCTATGGCTCGGCGAATTGCCAACTATCCGGGGGCCCGGTCCCGCGTCATGATCAATGCCCTCGGGCTTCTCAAGCGGCGGCGCTTCCTGCCGCTGTTCACCACGCAATTTCTCGGTGCCTTCAACGATAATCTGTTCAAGACCTCGATGGTGCTGTTCGCCACGTACGAGATCTTCGCCGACGAAACGCAGGAGAGCTTCTTCAACGCGCTGACCGCGGCGCTGTTCATCCTGCCGTTCTTCGTCCTGTCCGCGCTGTCGGGCCAGCTCGCCGATTCGAGCGACAAGGCGCGGATCATCCGGCTCGTGAAGACGGTCGAGATCGCGATCATGGGCGTCGGCAGCGCCGGGCTGATGCTCGCGCGCACCGGTGCGGTCACGCTGCCGCTGATCCTGATGCTGGCCGCGGTCACCGGCCTGGGCGTGCATTCGACGTTCTTCGGCCCGATCAAATATGCGATTTTGCCGCAGCATCTGGACGAGGACGACGTGCTCGGCGGGACCGGGCTGGTCGAGGCGGGCACCTATCTGTCGATCCTGCTCGGCACGATCGTCGCGGGCTTCGTCTATCATTCGCCGCTGCTGGTCGCGGTGCTGACGCTGGCGGTTGCGCTGCTCGGCTGGCTCACCGCGCGCGCGGTGCCGCCCGCGCCGCGGCTCGGGCCGAAGCTGGTGCTCGATTACAACCCAATCCGCGCCTCGTGGCGGCTGATTGCCGAGACGATGCACATCCCGCGATTATTCCTCGCGATCTGCGCGATCAGCTTCTTCTGGACGATCGGATCGGTGCTCATCATCGTCTTTCCGCCGCTGGTGAAGAATGTGCTGACCGCCGACGCCAGCGTCGCCAGCCTGGTGCTCGCGGTGTTCTCGATCGGCGTCGCGATCGGCTCGGTCGTCATCAACCTGATGCTGCGCGGGCGCATCTCGGCGCGCTTCTCGCCCGCCTCGGTGATCGCGATGGGGTTGGCGGTGCTCGCCTTCTGGTGGGTCGTCGGGCTGTGGACCCCGGCGCCGGAGGGGCAGCTGTTCGATATGACCGGCTTCATCCGGCAACCGCATGCGGTGCTCGTGCTGCTCGCCCTGCTGGGGGTCGCGGTGTTCGGCGGGATGTTCGTGGTGCCGCTCTACGCGTTCCTCACCACCACCGTCACCAAGGACCATACGGCGCGGACGGTGGCGGCGAACAACGTCGTCAACGCCGGGGCGATGACCTTCGGATCGATCGCCGTGGCCGGGATCACGGCGCTCGGCGTCACCCCCTCGCAATTGTTGCTGGTGGTGGTCGGGATGTGCGTGATCTCGGCATTGATCGCACAGCGCCTGCACCGCGCCTGCGATTGAGCGACTAGAAGATCATTGTCGAGAAGGTGACGAAGAAGGCCGCGAAGCTGAGCAGGAACAGCCGCACGTCGTGATCCCCCGTCTGCGCCTCCGCAATGGCGGGGGGCGGCGGAAGGGTGCGGCGGAAGGGGTGTCGCGCACCCTCGTTCGTCAGGACAAGTCGGCGTTGCATGGCGAAGTCTTAACGCGCTGTTTACGTTTTCGGCTACCACCGACCGTCGGCGTCCATGTATCGTGACGGGACAGCAGGGAGAGAAGCGATGCCGCTCTACGCCTTCAAGGGGCATCGACCCACCCGCCCCGCCTCCGCCTGGGTCGCGCCAAGCGCCGACGTGGTCGGCGAAGTCGTGCTGGGCGAAGACGTGGGCGTGTGGTTCGGCGCGGTGATCCGCGGCGACAACACCACGATCACGGTCGGCGCGCGCAGCAACGTGCAGGAAGGCGCGATGCTCCACTCCGATCCCGGCGCGCCACTGACGATCGGTGTGGAATGCACGATCGGTCATCATGCGGTGCTGCACGGCTGCACGATCGGCGACCGCACGCTGATCGGCATGGGCGCGATCGTCCTCAACCGCGCGGTGATCGGCGCGGAGTGCATCGTCGGCGCCGGCGCGCTGGTCACCGAAGGCAAGGTCTTCCCGCCGCGCTCGCTGATCGTCGGCAGCCCGGCACGTGTCGTCCGCGAGCTGGATGACGCCGCGGTCGCAGGGCTGAGGATCTCGGCGGCGCACTATGTGGAGAACGCGCGTGCGGCGGCCGACGGGCTGGAGCGGGTGGAATAAGGCCCTCCGTCATACCCGCGCAGGCGGGAATCCAGAACCTCTGACCTGTCGCTTCTATCGACAGACCTGCGCGTCTGGATTCCCGCCTGCGCGGGAAGGACGGTGTTCAAAAAACCCGCGCCACCTGACGTGGCGTCAATCTTGCCACGCCCCTGCCCGCCCCACATAGTCGCCGTCATGTCGATGCCCCCGCTCCTCTCGCGTCTGCGCCTGCCCGTCATCGGGTCGCCGCTGTTCATCATTTCCAATCCGGATCTGGTGATCGCTCAGTGCAAGGCGGGGATCGTCGGCTCGTTCCCGGCGCTCAACGCGCGTCCCGCGGCGATGCTCGACGAATGGCTGCACCGCATTACCGAAGAACTCGCCGCGCACGATCGCGCGCACCCCGATGCGCCGGCCGCGCCGTTCGCGGTCAACCAGATCGTCCACAAATCCAACGACCGGCTGGAGGCTGACCTCGCGGTCTGCGCCAAATGGAAGGTGCCGATCACGATCACGTCGCTGGGCGCGCGTGAGGAACTCAATCAGGCGGTCCACGCCTGGGGCGGGATCACGCTCCACGACGTCATCGACGATCGCTTCGCCCGCAAGGCGATCGAGAAGGGTGCCGATGGGCTGATCGCGGTCGCGGCGGGCGCGGGCGGTCATGCCGGGCGTCTGTCACCCTTCGCACTGGTGCAGGAAATCCGCACCTGGTTCGACGGTCCGCTCGCCCTGTCGGGCGCGATCGCCACCGGCGACGCCGTACTGGCGGCGCAGGCGATGGGCGCGGACTTCGCCTACATCGGCTCGGCGTTCATCGCCACCGACGAGGCGAATGCCGACGCGCGCTACAAACAGGCGATCGTCGACGGTCGTGCCGCGGACATCGTCTATTCGGACCTGTTCACCGGCGTGCACGGCAATTACCTGCGCGCCTCGATCGTCGCCGCCGGGCTTGATCCCGACCATCTGCCGCAAGGCGACCTGAAGACGATGAGCTTCGCCTCCGGCGGCGCGGCAAAGGCATGGCGCGACATCTGGGGCTCGGGTCAGGGGATCGGCGCCATCGACACGATCGTCCCCGCCGCCCAGCGCGTCGCACGACTGGCGGACGAATATCGCGCAGCGCGCGCGCGATTGCTGGGACGCTAAGTGCTCGTCAGCGCGAGCGTCTAGGTCCACTCCGTTCGTGCTGAGCTCGCGCCCTCGAACGGACGATGTCGACCAGCGTTAAAACGCCGTCGCCAGCCGATCGAGCATCGAGCGCGCGGGGCTCACCACCGGCATCTCACCGGCGTGCGCGGCATCCAGCAGCGCGACGCGACGGTGCAGGTCGATGCTGCTCCCGATCACATTCTGCGCCTGCGCCGGGAAGCGCGCGAGCATCTCCGCATCGCTGGTCGGTGCCGCGCCCAGCCGCCGCGCCGGATCGAGCGCCTGCGTCGCCGGCAACTCCCCAGCCGCAATCGCGCGTTGCGTCAGCAGCCACGCGATGACGTGCATCAGCCGCGTCGTCACCTTCAGCGATTCGCAGCTGAACGCCACGCGCTCCATCGGCGGCAGCGCCTCGCGCTCGGCACGCCCGCCCTCGTCGAAATAATGCCGCGCCTCGTCGGCGAGCACCATCGCCTCGGTATAGAACGAGTCGATCAGTCGGCGTTGCAATCGTGGGTCATGGGCGTGGTCGGCCATAGCCGCGTCTTTGCCACGACCCCGATCCCGCCGCCAAGCGCGTTCATCACGTTTGCGGCGGCCGCTGGCGGCGAACCGTCCCGAAATGCGGCGTTTGCCGCATTATCAGGCGATAATGTCGGGGATCATCTGATCCTCCAGCACCGCGATCTCGTCGCGCAGTCGCAGCTTGCGCTTCTTCAGCCGCATCAACTGGAGCTGGTCCGATGCGCCGCCCTCCGCCAGCGCGGCGATGGCAGCGTCGAGATCGCGATGTTCGACCCGCAGCGTCTCCAGCCGCGTCGCCACCGCCGCATCATCGCCCACGTCGTTCATCGCCCGCACTCCCGACCCCTGAGTCGCGCCTGCATAGCCGCCGCGCCCGTGCGGCGCGACCCGTCGTACGAAAGTCGCAGATGATCGTATGCAAGCAAAAGTCACGGGACATCTGTCCCGTTTCGTGATTTCCTTGGTTTCCCTCTCAACCATGAAGGAGACTGCCATGCAGACCGCGCACATCTCGGCCCTGGAGGCCAAGCATGCGACGATCGACCAGCGGATTGCCGCCGAGTCGCAACGTCCCGTGCCCGATACGATCGTGCTTGCGGAACTGAAGAAGCAGAAACTACGGTTGAAGGAGGAAATCACCTCCTCGCATTAAGGTGAGCAAGGTGGCGCCCGGTGGACACGTTCCGCCGGGCGCTTTCCTTGGGGCTAGGCGGCGCAGCCGATCAGCCCGGCCAGCGGCACCACCACCGTATCGCGCCCCTCGCGATCCAGCCGCAACGTCGCCACCGGCACCGCGGCACCTTCGGTCAGATTCTGGCGCAGCTCCACCGTCATCTGTACCGTCGCGACGATGTCGTCCCGCCGATAGACGTTCTCGGCATTGAAGCCGAGCGGCGCGGTGCCCGTCGCTCCGGTTCGCGGCAGATCGATCACCTTGCCGTCGATCGACAGGCGCAACGTTCCGGGGTCGGCGGTCGCCATCGCCGCCAGCGTCCGCGTCGTACCGGTCGAAAACAGATAGGCCGCACAGCCACGCGCGGGCAGCGCCTGTTGCGGCAGCGCGCCGATCGGCAGGCCGTCGATGGCGGGGGCCGGGGCGGCCGCTTGCGCCGCGAGCAGCAGAAACGCGAACTTCATGCCGCCATGCCTATCATGAGCAGCCACGCCGGGTAAGCCGCGATCGCCAGCAATGTGCCGAGCGGCAGCGCATCGTCGGCGGCGACCGCGCGCCCGCGTAGCCGCTGGAACACCACCCAGCCGAGCCCAACCAGCCCTGCGACCAGCAGCACCGCCGGCAGCATCCGCCATCCCAGCGCGACTCCAATCGCGCCGAACAACTTGGGATCGCCCCCGCCCAGCCCTTCGCGCCCGCGCCACCGGCGATAGCCCGCACCGATCAGCCACAGCGTCGCGAAACCGCCGGCCCCGCCGATCAGCCGCTCGTCCCATGCCGGCGGCGCCACCCACGCCCCCGCCGCCGCGACCACGGCCAGCGCGGCCACCAGCGGATCGGGCAGCCAGAAGTCGCGCGCGTCCATCACCGCCAGCAGCAGCAGCAGCCAGCCGAACGCCGCACCCGCCAGCGCGATCGGCGGCGGGGCGACCAGCGCCGCCGCCATGCCGACCAGCGCGCAGCCGGCCTCGATCAGTGGATGGAGCGGATCGATCCGCGCGCCGCAGGTCCGGCATCGCCCGCGTGTCACCAGCCACGACACAAGCGGCACCAATTCGCTCGCGCGCAATGTTCTGGTGCAACCGTCGCACGCGGAGCGTCCGTATTTTACCGACCGTCCCTGTGACCAACGGATCGCGATGGTGGCCAAAAAGCTGCCGATGATGGCACCCAGCACGCCAAACGCCGTCACCCACATCCACCGTCTCAGCCCTGCTTGCGAATCAGGTATCGATACACGCCGAAGCTGTTGATGCCGAGCAACACGCCGTTCTGCACGCCCAGCGGTTCGTCGCCGGTCAGCCACGCGCCGGTGATCCACGCGATCGACGAGGTCACGAAGATCGCCATCCCCCACCCGGTCACCCGCCGGCCGCTGTCCAGCGACACCATGAACGCGGCCGCGATCCCGCTCAGCGCCGCGTACCATTTCAGCGCTTCGTCAATGGCTTGCATGAAGGCGTGCGTAGGCGTTTGCGTGCCACCGGACGAGCGCTTACATGCCGATCGAGATCAAGCGAGGAACCGCGAAATCATGGCTACCGACCCCATCGTCATCCTGTCCTATGCGCGCACCCCGATGGGCTCGATGCAGGGCAGTCTCGCCGCGCTGTCGGCCAGCGAACTGGGCGCCGCGGCGGTGAAGGCCGCCGTCGAGCGCGCCGGGGTCGACGCCGCCGCGATCGAGCGCATCTACATGGGCAACGTCCTGTCAGCCGGCGTCGGCCAGGCCCCGGCGCGGCAGGCCGCGATCCTCGCCGGGCTGGGCGAGCATGTCGAGGCGACGACGCTCAACAAGGTCTGCGGGTCGGGGATGCAGGCCGCGATCCTCGGTGCCGAGGCGCTGGGCGCAGGCTCGATCGACTTGCTGGTCGCCGGCGGGATGGAGAGCATGACCAACGCGCCCTATCTGTCGAAGGCCCATCGCGGCGGCGCGCGGTTCGGGCATGACCGGCTGTTCGACCATATGGCGCTCGACGGGCTGGAGGATGCCTATCAGTCCGGCACGGCGATGGGCGTGTTCGCCGACGATACCGCGCGCGAATATCAATTCACCCGCGAGGCGCAGGACGAATTCGCGATCGCGTCGCTGACCCGCGCGCAGCAGGCGCAGGCGTCGGGCGCGTTCGACCGCGAGATCGTTCCCGTCGAGGTCAAGGGCCGCAAGGGCAGCGTCACCGTCGCGAGCGACGAACAGCCGGCCAAGAGCGATGCCGCCAAGATCCCGGCACTGCGCCCCGCCTTCAGCAAGGACGGCACCGTCACCGCCGCCAACGCCTCGTCGATCTCGGACGGCGCGGCCGCGCTGGTGCTGACCCGCCTGTCGGTCGCCGAAAAGCTCGGGATCACGCCCGTCGCGCGGATCGTCAGCCATGCCGCGCACGCCCACGCCCCGGCGCGCTTCACCACCGCCCCGGTGCCCGCGATCCGCAAGGCGCTGGAGAAGGCCGGCTGGTCGGTTGGCGAGGTCGCCCTGTGGGAAGTCAACGAGGCGTTCGCGTGCGTCGCGATGGTGGCGATGCAGGAACTCGCGCTCGATCACGAGAAGCTCAACATCAACGGCGGCGCCTGCGCGCTCGGCCATCCGATCGGTGCGTCGGGCGCACGCATCCTCGCCACGCTGCTCGGCGGGTTGCAGACGACCGGGCAGAAGCGCGGCGTCGCCTCGCTGTGCATCGGGGGCGGTGAAGGCGTCGCGATGGCGGTCGAACTGATGAACTAAGCCCCAGCGGGCGCAAGTTGATCGTCATTGCGAGCGCACGCGAAGCAATCCAGGGCGTCCTGATCCGGCCCTGGACCGCTTCGCTGCGCTCGCAGTGACGTAAAGCTGCGCCGACCCGGATCGGCGCCCTGAACGGTTGCGCCCCACGCCGCTTCCGGCGATCCCTCCCTCCCGCCAATCCCAAAGGAGGGTGCCCGCCTTGGAAGTCGTCTCGGTCGTCCTTTTGCTGTTGTTCGCCGTCGTCATCAGCGGCGCGATCGCGCGTATTCTGCCGATCAACATCCCCGCCCCGCTCGTCCAGATCGCATTCGGCGCGGCGATCGGCATGGCCGCGGACCTGCGGGTGACGCTGGATCCCGAGTTGTTCCTGCTCGTCTTCCTGCCGCCGTTGCTGTTCATCGACGGCTGGCGCATCCCGAAGGACGAGCTGCTCAAGGACGTCCCCGTCGTCGTCGAGCTGGCGCTCGGCCTTGTCCTCACCACCGTCATCGGCATCGGCTTCTTCATCGACTGGCTGATCCCTGCGATGCCGCTTGCCGTCTGCTTCGCACTCGCCGCGGTCGTCTCGCCGACCGATCCGATCGCGGTGTCGGCAATCGCCGCACGGGTGCCGATCCCGCGCCGCATGATGCACATTCTGGAGGGCGAGGCGCTGCTCAACGACGCCTCGGGTCTTGTCTGCCTCCGCTTCGCGATCGCCGCCGCGCTCACCGGCGCCTTCTCGCTCGCCGACGCCGCGGTCAGCTTCATGTGGCTCGCCGTCGCAGGGATCGCGGTCGGCGTGGTCACCACGTTGGCGATCACCCGCGCCAAGGCGTGGGTATCGCGCCGCTTCGGCGAGGACATCGGGTCACAGGTGCTGGTCAGCCTGCTAATCCCCTTCATCGCCTATATCATCGCCGAGCACTTCCATGCCTCCGGCATCCTCGCGGTGGTCGCGGCGGGCGTGACGATGACCTTCGCCGAGATGTCACGCCAGGCGCTCCCCGCCACGCGGATGCGCCGCAATTCGGTGTGGGACACGATCCAGTTCGCGCTCAACGGCATCATCTTCGTGCTGCTCGGCGAGCAATTGCCGGTCATCATCGCCGGCGCGCGCGCGACGGTGCGGCTGACCGATCACGACAATCCGTGGTGGCTGGCGCTCTACGTGCTGGCGATCGTCGCGGTGCTCGGGGGCCTGCGCTTCGCCTGGGTGTGGCTGTCGTTCCGGCTGACCGTCATGCGGCGCGGCGTCGATGATTCGCCGCTGCGCAGCCCCGACTGGCGGGTGTTCGCGGCAATGTCGCTCGCCGGGGTGCGCGGGGTCATCACGCTGGCGGGCGTGCTGACGCTGCCGCTGACGCTGAACGACGGCTCGCCCTTCCCCGCGCGCGACCTCGCGATCGCACTTGCCGCCGGGGTCATCATCGTGTCGCTGGTCGCGGCGAGCATCGGCCTGCCGCTGGTGCTGCGCGGCCTCGCCCTACCTCCCGAGCCGTCGAAGCAGGGCGAGGAGAACCGCGCGCGCGTCGCCGCCGCCCGCGCCGCGATCCGTGCGGTCGACGGCGCGCAGCACGACCTGTCGCGCGACCGCGACGATGCCGACGTCTATGCCGAGGCGGCGACGCGGATCATGGACCTGTATCGCGAGCGCATCCGCGTCCGCGTCGACGGCGAGCCCGAACTGGCGGTGATCCAGCAGAACGAACGCATCGACCGCCTGCTACGGCTGGCCGCGATCCGCGCCGAGCGCGAAGAGGTGTTCCGCCTCCAACGCGCCCGTGCGATCGGCAGTGAGACTGGCCGCAAGCTGACCCGCGAACTGGACCTGCTGGAAGGCCGGTTGCGGGGGTAAGGGCGTCCCCGCCTACCCCCGATCCGTCATTCCCGCGAAGGCGGGAATCCAGAACCTCTGACGTTTCGGCTCTTACGACGACCTGCGCGTCTGGATTCCCGCCTTCGCGGGAATGACGGGGGAGGTGACGAAAACCCTATTCCTGCTCCGCCAGCGAAAAGATCCGCCGCGCCGCCACCCACTTCACCCCCGGCTCGGCCCACGGCAAACGCCGCTGATAAGCATCCATCTTCGCCTCCCACGCCTGCACGTCAGGATCGGCGGCATCCGCCGCCGCCTTGCGCGCGGCGTCGAAGGACGCGTCGGTCTCCATCACCATCACCAGCCGCCCGCCGGTGCGATAGATGTCCATCGCGGTGATCCCCGCCGCCCGGATGCTCGCGACCACCGGCGCCGGCACCGCGCCCGCCGCGTGCCACGCCTCGTAGGCCGCGACCGCCTCCGGCTCGTCGGCGATATCGACCAGCAGGACGTGGCGGTCGGTCACGCCGTGTACGCCACGACGGTCTGGCGCTGCTGCCCCAGCCCGTCGATCCCCAGTTCCATCACGTCGCCGGCCTTCAGGAACACCGGCGGCTTCTGCCCCATGCCGACGCCCGGCGGGGTGCCGGTCGAGATCACGTCGCCGGGCTGAAGCGACATGAACTGGCTGACGTAGCTGACGAGAAACGCCGGCTTGTAGACCATCGTCGACGTCGACCCGTCCTGATAGCGATGGCCGTTGACCTCCAGCCACATCGCCAGTGCGGTCGGATCGGCGACCTCGTCGCGCGTCACCAGCCACGGTCCGATCGGCCCGAACGTATCGCAGCCCTTGCCCTTGTCCCACGTGCCCTGCCGCTCGAGCTGGAATGCGCGCTCAGACACGTCGTTGATGACGCAATAACCGGCGATATGCTGCTCGGCGTCGGCTTCGTCGACATAGCGCGCCGCCGTGCCGATCACGATCCCCAGCTCGACCTCCCAGTCGGTTTTCGTCGACCCCTTCGGGATCTCGACGTTATCGTCCGGGCCGATGATCGCGCTGGTCGCCTTGGTGAAGATCACCGGCTCGGTCGGCACGGTCGCACCGGTTTCCGCGGCATGGTCCGAATAATTGAGTCCGATACACAAGAACTTGCCGACCGCGCCGACGCACGGACCGTAGCGCTCGACCGCGACCAGCGGCAGCGTCTCCGGATCAACCGCCGCCAGCCGCGCCAGCTCGGCATCGCCCAGCGCCGCGCCCGCGATATCCGCGACATGCGCCGACAGGTCGCGGACCTGCCCCTGCGCATCGATCATCCCCGGCTTCTCGGCGCCCGGCGCTCCGTAACGTACCAGTTTCATGCGCGTTTCCTCAATTGACCCAGCCGCCGTCGATGACATGCACCGCGCCGGTCGTGAAGGCGGCCTCATCGCTGCCCAAGTAGGCGACCAGCGCCGCAATCTCTTCCGCCCGCCCCAGCCGACCCATCGGCTGCCGCGCGACGAACGCCTGCTGCGCTGCCTCGTAATCGCCGGTATCGCGCAGCCGTTGCTGGAGCGAGGGGGTATCGACCGTCCCCGGACAGATCGCGTTGCAACGAATGCCCTGGCCGACGAAATCGGCCGCAACCGCCTTGGTGATCCCGATCACTCCGGCCTTGGTGGCGGTATAGGCGAAGCGGTTGGGAATGCCCTTCACCGCGCTGGCGATCGACGACATGTTGACGATCGCGCCGCCGCCCGCCGCCAGCATTCCCGGCAGCACCGCACGGATCGTGCGCATCATCGCCGTCATGTTGATGGCGATCGCCTGTTCCCACTCGGCATCGGTCAGGTCGAGGATCGTGCCCGCATGGACGATGCCCGCGATGTTGGCGAGCACGTCGATCCGCCCGATCTCATCGACCAGCGCGGCGATCTGCGCCGCATCGGTGACGTCGAGCGCGCGCTGCTCGCACCCGTCGAGTCCGGCGAGCGCTGCCTCGTTGATGTCGGTCGCGATCACGCGCGCGCCCTCGGCGACATAGCGTTGTGCGGCAGCACGCCCGATTCCGTTCGCCGCCGCCGTGATCAGCGCGACCTTGCCCTTCAACCGGCCTTCCATTTATCGGCTCCGTGCAGCGACCGGCAGGCACGCCGGGCCAACCGGATCGAATGCCTTGTAGGTCAGAATGAATTCGCGGTGGCCCAGCGCCTCGGACACGCTCGGCTGTCCGCCGGCCACCGCCATGATCATGGCGACGATCTCGTCACCGACGTCGTCGAGCGTCGCGTCGCCTTCGAGGATCCGCCCGGCGTTGATGTCCATATCCGCCGCCAGCCGCCGCGCCGTCTCAGGGTTGGCGCAGATCTTGATGACCGGCGCGATCGCGGATCCGACCACCGAACCGCGCCCGGTGGTGAACAACGTCAGGTGACACCCGCACGCGATCATCTCGACGATCTCGGCATTGTCGGAAATGTTCGGGAAGCCGAACCGCGGCTCGCCGTCGGGCACGACGTCGAGCAGGTACAACCCGCCCGCCGGCGGCACGTCGCCGGGCTTGATGATCCCGCTGATCAGCGACGATCCCGATTTGGAATACGCCCCCATCGACTTCTCTTCCTGCGTCGTCAGCCCGCCCTCGGCATTGCCGGGCGCGAAGCTGCCGAAGCCCATGATCGTGTAATATTCCTCCGCCTTGCGGACGCAGGCGACGATCTCCTCGCCCAGTTCGGGGGTCAGCGCGCGATCGGCCATGATCCCTTCGCATCCCACCAGTTCGCCGGTTTCCTCGAAGATGCACGTCGCGCCGTCCGCCACCAGCCGGTCGAACGCGCGCCCGACCGCCGGGTTGGCGGTGATCCCGCTGGTCCCGTCCGACCCGCCGCAGATCGTGCCGACGATCAGCTCGTCGACGCGCATCGGCACGCGCGGCACGTCGGCGATCTGCGCCTTGACCCGCGCCACCGCCTCCAGCCCGGCGGCGATCGTCGCCGCGGTGCCGCCGGTCTGCTGGATGACGTACAGTTCCACCGGGCGACCGCTGTCGCGGATCACTTGCTGCAGGCGCTCGCGATCGAAGCTCTCGCAGCCCAGCGACACGATCACCACCCCGCCGACATTCGGGTGCGTCGTCACCGCCTCCATGACCCGCGCCGCATAGGCATTGGGGTAACAGCCGGGGAAGCCGATCAGGTGGACGTCGGCATCATCGGCCTTGTCGACGATCTTGCGCGCCACATGGTGCGCGCATTCGACCAGATAGGCGACCGCCACGGCGTTGCGGATGCCCTTGCGCCCGTCGGCGCGCTGCCATGCCTCGATCACGCGCGCTGCTCCGTCACGGTGCTGCGGGTATGGCTGGCGATATAGTCGCTCTTCATATTGTGCATATGGACCCATTGTCCGGCCGCCGCGGCATCGGTCATCGACCCGATCGGCGCGCCGTATTTGATGACCTTGTCGCCCGGCTTCAGTTCGGCACGCGCGATCTTGTGGCCGACGGTCACGCCCTCGCGCGCCGGGATCGTCCCGCCCGACACCGGCAGCAGGTCGCCCGCCGCGATCGGTGCTACGCAGATCATCACGTTGTCGTCGGGATGGAGCAGGATCAGTTGCTGCGGCGCGCGCGTCTCCAGCGCCGGCCACAGATCCTCGGGGATCGGCGCGGCGACGCGCCCGCGCAGATCGCTTACCTCCTGCGGATTGCCGAGCCCGGCGAGCACGCACGCCACCGCCGGGTGGCGGAGCGGAAACTGGATCGCGGCAGCGGGCAGCGAAACGCCTGCGGTGAAGCAGGTTCTCGCCAGCGCGCGGGTCCGCTCCACCAGCGCGGCTGGCGGCGCGGCATAGTCGTAATGCGATTGCGCCGGGTCCGCTTCCTGCGGATCGCGTGCGAGAATGCCGCTGTTGTACGCGCCACCGATAATGACGCGAACGCCTTGCGCCGCGCAACGATCGAGGAACGGCTTCGCACTGCGATCGAGCAACGTATAGCGCCCGGCCAGCAGAATCACGTCGAGCGGTACCCGGTCGAGCAACTCCTCGCAGACGGCGACCTCATTGACCCCGACGCCGATCGCGCCAACCACGCCCGCGTCGCGCAACGCGACCATCGCGGCATAGCCACCGTCGAGAAAATCCCGCAAATGCCGCTCGTGCGCGTCGCCATGCGTCAACCGGCCGAGATCGTGCGCCAGCAGCACGTCGACCCGGTCGCGCCGCAACCGCGCGCAGCTCGCCTCGAACGAGCGCCGCACGCCGTCGGCGCTATAGTCGAACACCGGCTCGAACGGATCGGCGTCGACGAAGCCGTGCCGGGTGCCCGTCGCATCCGTCGGGGCGAGCAGTCGCCCGACCTTGGTCGATATCTGGCACGTCCCCGTCGGATCGAGCCGCGTGAGTGCCGCGCCCAGCCGCCGCTCCGCCAGTCCGAAGCCATAATGCGGCGCGGTGTCGAAATAGTGGATGCCGGCGTCCAGCGCAGCGGCCACCGTCGCCTCCGCGGTCGCATCATCGATCGCCCGATAGAGGTTGCCGATCGCTGCCGTTCCCATCCCGAACCGCGGCAGCGCATCGCCGGCCCGATCGAGCGACGATGAGCCGGGGGTTAAGTCATGGAACATGCACGCTTCCTCTCTCGGCCGCACCTTGTCGCGTGAGCACCGGATCGACAACCTAGGACACCGACATCACGATTGAAATGTGAAATATGCTTTTATTAACGCGAATAGGGAGACGCTGGCGCTGCCTCATGCGCGTGGCTACGGTGCGCCGACCATGACCACTCCGCCCCGCTATCAGGCACCGGCCCTCAAGAAAGGGCTGGAAATTCTGGAACTGCTCGCCACCTCCGAAGAGGCGCTGACGATGTCCGACATCTCCGCCGCGCTCGGCCGGTCGGTGGGCGAGATTTTCCGGATGCTGCAGGTGCTCGAGGAGCATCGCTACATCGCGCGTGACGACGAAGGCTATCGCCTCACCAACCGCCTGTTCGCGCTCGGCATGGGCCGGCCGCCGGTGCGCGACCTGACCGTCACCGCGCTGCCGGTGATGCAGGGCCTCGCGCGCGCAACCGGGCAGAGCTGCCATCTCGCCGTCGCTTCGGGCGCGGAGATGGTGGTGATCGCCGGAGTCGAGGCACCCGGCCTATCGGGGTTCGCGGTCCGTGTCGGCTACCGCCGGCCGCTTCACCGCTCGAACTCGGGCCGCGTGCTGCTCGCCTTCCAGCCCGCGCCGATCCGCGCCGCGATGGTGGCCGAGGTCCGCGAAACCGGGGGTGACCTTGACCCGGCGCTCGACAGGCAACTCGACGCGCTGGTCACCGAAGGCGATGCCGTCACCCCCAGCCCGATGCTGGAGGGGATCACCGATCTGTCTGCGCCGGTCCTCGAACATGGCGCGGCGCGCGCCGCGCTGACCGTCCCGTTTGTCGCCGGGCGCGCCGCGCGCGTGTCGCTGGAGGAAACCCGCGCGCTGCTCCGCGATGCGGTCCGCTCGGTCAGCGCGCAGCTACAGCCGACGATCGACTGAGTCCGCTCCTCCCGTCACCCCACCATCGCCAGCATGATCCGCGTCGAGCAGATCGAGCAGTGCAGCGCCCGCGCTGCGCCGTCCGGGCAGTCGATACACGCGCGCTGCGGCCGCGATCCGTCGAGCAGGTCGATCAGCATCCGCTCGTCCGCCGACAGCGCCGCCGCCGTCCCCACTGCAACGGCCCGCCCCAGCGCCGCCTCAAACAGCGTCATCAGGCTGTCGAACACCGGCGCCAGCATCCCCGCCCCGTGCGGCGCGAGCAGGCGGTGCAGCTTCTGCTGCGTGCAGGCATGACGGTCGCGCGCGGCGCGCCACCCGCGCGCGAGCGTCGGCAACAGGTGCGCGATCCCGCGCGACGGTGACGATGCCGGATGCGTGACGACGCCCATGCCTGATCCTCCACGACCGGATCAGGCCTTACCCTAGATGCGAATGATTATCAATAGATCAATCGGCGCCGATCGCCTCCAGCGAGCGCTGCTTCGTCTCGGGAAAGAACATCAGCACCACCACGAACTGCACCGCCATCATCGCCGCGAAGACGACGAATGGCAGCCCGCGCGTATGCGCCGCGATCACCGGAAAGGCCATCGCGATCACCGCATCCATCGCCCAATGCGTCGACGATCCCAGGGCCTGCCCGCGCGCCCGCACGTCGGTCGGGAAGATCTCGCTGATATAGACCCAGATCACCGCGCCCTGGCTGAACGCGAAGAACGCGATGAACGCGATCAGCAGTGCGAGCAGATATTGCTGCCCCTGCCCGGTCAGGAACACCGCCGCGGTTCCGCCCAGCGCCAGCGTCAAACCGACCGACCCGACCAGCAGCAACGTCCGCCGGCCCAGCTTGTCGATCACCAGCAACGCCAAGGCGGTGAACACGAAATTGCACAGCCCGATCGTCACCGCCTGACGGTCCGCCGAAACCGCATCATATCCGGCGGCCGCGAAGATATCGTTGAGATAATAGAGGATCGCGTTGATCCCGGAGAGCTGGTTGAACGATGCCACCGCAAAGGCGAGCAGGATCGGCTTGCGATGCCGCGCCCACGACAGCCGCGGCGCGCTGCCGACCGCCACCGCCGCAGCGGCGCGTGCGTAGCTGTCCAGTTCCCGTCGCGGGTCCGCGACGCCCAGCCGTCGCAACACCGCCTCGGCCTCCTCCTCACGCCCCTTGGCGGCGAGCCAGCGCGGGCTGTCGGGGATCGCGAACATCAGCGCGAGCAGCAACAGCGCCGGCACCGCGCTCACCCCCAGCTTCACCTGCCAGTCGCCCGCGCCGAGATCGAAGCTGCCGACGATCGCGTTGCTGAGATATGCCGCCAGGATGCCGAGCACGATATTGAGCTGGAACGTCCCCACCATCAATCCGCGCCGCTCGGCCGGAGCGATCTCGGCGAGATAGACCGGCGCCAGCACCGACGACGCCCCGACCGCCAGTCCCGCCATCACGCGGAACACGATCAGCGCCGGCCAGCTCCACGCGATCAGACACCCCAGCCCCGACAGGCAATAGAGCAGCGCGATCCCCTTCAGCGCATTGCGCGCACCATACCGATCGCCCGGCAGCCCGGCGAGCAACGCGCCCGCCAGCGTCCCCCACAACGCTGCCGACACGGTGATGCCGACTCCGCTCGCATCGAGCGCGAAGGCGGTGCGAATGCCCTCGGTCGTCCCGGCGATCACCGCGGTATCGAAACCGAACAACAGGCCCGCCAGTCCGCCCACCAGCACGCCGCGCAGCAAGGTCGTGTTCAAATCGTCATGCTCCGCCCGTACCTTCCACGCCAGATGGCGCGGTCGCGCACAGGGACCGCAAAGCGCACGCGCCGTCAACCCGCCCACGCCCTTGGCAAAGTCCGAGACAGCCGATACTTGTCTTACAAAATGACTTAATCGGGAGGATTATCGTGCATCATGTCGGCCAGCGCCGGAGCGCTGTTCTCGTCGCAGCGTTGCTCGCCAGCGTTTCGGGCCATGCCGCCGCGCAGAACGCGCCGCCGGTGCCGCTCCAGCCGCAGATCGACCCGCAACGTCCCGATTGGGAGAACCCCGGCGTCAATTACATCGGCCGGATGCCGGCGCACGCCACCGGCTTCCCGTTCGAGACGCGCGACAAGGCGCTCGCCGGACATCGCACGGAATCGAAGCGTTTCCTGTCGCTCAACGGCCAGTGGCAGTTCAGCTTCTCGCCCGATGCCGACACGCTGCCGACCGGGTTCGAACGCCCCGATTTCGATGCCTCGCAGTGGAAGACGATCAAGGTCCCCGCCGACTGGCAGACCGAGGGCTATGACCAGCCGCGCTACAACAACATCACCTATCCCTTCCCCGCCAACCGCCCGCTGATCCCGCACGCCACCAACCCAGTCGGCTCGTACCGCCGCACGATCGACCTGCCGGCGGGCTGGTCGGGGCAGGACGTGGTGCTCCACATCGGCGCCGCCGGCTCGGCCTATAAAGTGTGGGTCAACGGCCAGCAGGTCGGCTATTCGGAGGACAGCAAGCTGCCGTCCGAGTTCGACGTCACCCGCTTCGTCAAGCCCGGCGCGAACACCGTCGCGATCCAGGTCTTCCGCTGGTCCGACGGCAGCTATCTGGAGGATCAGGATTTCTGGCGCGTCTCGGGGATCGAGCGCGAAGTCTATCTGATGGCCGCGCCGAAGACGCGCATCCGCGACTTCTTCGTCCACGCCGGGCTCGACGAAAACTATCGCGACGGCAAGCTCGCGGTGGACCTGACGGTCGCGCCCGGCGCGGCGGTCAGCGCGCGCTACGTGCTGATGGACGGCAACCGGATCGTGTCGCAGGGCCGCGCCCCGCTCGCCGCGGGCGAGGCCGATCGCAAGACCACGCTTTCCGCCACCGTCGCCGGCGTCAAGCCGTGGAGCGCCGAGACGCCCAACCTCTACATGCTGCTCGTCGAACTGTACGACGCGAAGGGCGCGATCATCCAGTCGACCTATCAGCGGATCGGCTTCCGCACCGTCGAGATGAAGAACGGGCTGGTCAGCGTCAACGGCAAGCCGATCACGATCCGCGGCGTCAACCGCCACGAACACGATCCCGAAACCTTCCACGTCGTCAGCCGCGAGTCGATGGAGCACGACATCCAGCTGATGAAGCGCAACAACATCAACGCGCTGCGCACCTCGCACTATCCGAACGATCCGTATCTCTACGAACTCGCCGATCGCTACGGCCTGTATGTCATGGACGAGGCCAATATCGAGAGCCACGCCTATATGGAGATGGGGAACAACAACCCCCGCCAGCGCAGCGTCTATCAGCTCGGCTTCGACAAGGCATGGCAATCGGCGCATGTCGACCGCGTGCTCAACATGGTCGAGCGCGACAAGAACCATCCCTCGATCATCTTCTGGTCGCTCGGCAACGAGGCGGGGATCGGCCCGAACTTCGCGACCGCCGGCACCGCCGCCAAGACGCGTGATCCGGGCCGGCTCATCAGCTATCTCGGCTGGGGAACTTATGAGGGCGTGCAGCAGCACCGCCCGAACTGGTTCGCCGACATCTACGCGCCGATGTACGATCCGGTCGCCAAGATGGAGGATTACGCGACCAACTGGAATTACAAACAGCCGATGATCCAGTGCGAATATGCGCACATGATGGGCAATTCCGGCGGCAACCTGAAGGAATATTGGGACACGATCTACGCGCATCCCGACAAGCTGCAGGGCGGCTTCGCGTGGGACTGGGTCGATCAGGCGATGTATCGCTACACCAAGGACGGGCGGCGCTATTGGGGCGACGGCGGCGAATACGGCCCGAACCCGGGTGGTGACATCGAATTCGGCGACGGGATGCTCCAGGCCGATCGCACCCCCAATCCGCAGCTTTACGAGGTCCGCAAGGTCTACGCCCCGGTCCAGTTCACCGGCTACGACGCGAGTGCCGGCCAGCTCACCGTCGCCAATCGCCACGACTTCCTCGGCGCGAACGCCTATGACTATAGCTGGGAAGTGCTGGAGAATGGCGTCGCGGTCGCGCGCGGCACGCTGGCGGCGCCGACCATCGCCGCGCATCAGAGCGCGCGCGTCGCGCTCGCGCCGACCGGCTTCACCCGCCGCCCCGACGCCGAATATCTCCTGACCGTCAGCTACCGCGCCAAAGCCGGCACCACCCCTGGCGTCGCCGCGGGCACCTTGGTCGGCTGGGAGCAGTTCCCGCTCGGCACCGCCCCCGCATTCGCCGCGGTCGCCGACAACGGCCCGGTCAAGCTCGACAACCGCGGCGGCACCGTTCGCCTGTCGGCGGGCGAAACCGAGCTGGTGATCGACCGCAAGACCGGGCTGGTCGATCGCTACGCGACCGGCGGTCACGTGCTGCTGTCGGGCGGCGCGCCCAACTTCACGCGTGCATTGACCGACAACGACCTCGGCGTCGGCAGCGAGAAGCGCAACGTGCCGTGGCAGCGCGCCACCGACGAGCGCGTGGTCGAGAGCATCGACACGCAGAAGCTGCCCGGCGGCGGCGCGGCGGTCACGGTGCGCTGGCTGACCGGCGGCAATGTCGCGCGCTTCTCGACCCGCTACCAGATGGCTGCGGACGGCAGCGTCGCGGTGACGGGCGACTTCCAGCCGCTCGACACCACGCTCGGCGATCCGCTGCGCGTCGGCCTCTCCTACGTCACCCCGCGCGACTACAAGACCGTACAATGGTACGGCCGCGGCCCGCACGAGAGCTACAGCGACCGCAAGACATCCGCGCCGATCGGCTTGTGGCGCGGCGATATCGCGGCGCAGAACCACGATTACCTCCGCCCGCAGGAAACCGGCAACAAGGTCGACGTGCGCTGGATGGAGCTGGTCCGCGGCGCCGACGGCGGCCTGCGCATCACCGGCGACCAGCCGCTGTCGATGAACGCGCTCGCCTTCCCCTACACCGAGCTGAACCGCCGCACCCCCGGCACGCGCAAGAGCACCGACATCGTCCCTGGCGCGAACGGCAGCCTGCTGGTCGACGCGGTGCAATCGGGCGTCGGCGGCGACACGCAATGGAGCGACTGGGGCCGTCCGCTCGAGCAATATCGCATCAAGGTCGCGCCCATGCGCTACGGCTTCACGCTGTCGCCGGTCACCAGCGACGCGCACGGCGCGGGCGCGAAGCCGGCCAGCGCGACCGGCGAGGAATAAAGACGCCTGCGTCGCCCCGGAGGAGATCCGGGGCCCCGCTTCTTCCGCCCGATTGAAGTCGAAATAGCGGGAACCCGGCTCAAAGCCGGGGTGACGAGCGTGAGTAAGGCGTGCGACCTATTATCCGTCATCCCCGCGAAGGCGGGGATCCAGACGCGCAGGCCGTCGTAAGAGCCGCAACGTCAGAGGTTCTGGATTCCCGCCTCCGCGGGAATGACGCAGTTGATGGTCCAGATACCTCCAGCGCCCCCCCGCCACGGCACCGATCCGCCACCCGAAACGTTCCCCGCCCACCGCAGAGGAACCGCAACGATCGTGACCGACCTCCCCGCCGACCCGGTCAAAGCCGGCCGCCTCCACGCCGCCGTGCGGTTCGGCTGGTTGGCGCTCGGCTTCCTCTTCGTCGCATTGGGCGTGATCGGCGCGCTGCTGCCGCTCATGCCCACAACGATCTTCCTGATCCTCGCCGCCGGCTGCTTTGCGCGCTCGTCGCCGCGCCTTGAGGCGTGGCTGCTCGACCATCCCCGCTTCGGCCCGACGCTGCGCGCATGGCGCCGCGACCGCGCCATCCCCCGCAAGGCCAAATGGCTCGCCTGCACAGGCATCACCGCCGGCTATGCGATCTTCCTCGCCACCGCCCATCCGCACTGGCCGCTCGGCGTGATCGTCGCGGCGGCGATGGCGGCGTGCGCGCTCTTCATCCTCTCGCGCCCTACCGCCAAGGCATGGTTGGACGCGTAAGGCGCAAGGCCGGGCTCGCCGAGGCCGCGGCGCGCGCGCACGCGGAGGAGACGACACCGCGCACCTGTGCGCTCTGCGGTCGCCCCCTCGGCACCCGCGTCGAATGGCACCACGTCGTCCCGCGCAGCGAAGGCGGCACCGACACCGAGCCCGTGCACCCGATCTGCCACCGCGCGATCCATGCCGCCGCCGATAACGCCACGCTCGCCCGCGCCGGCACGCTCGATGCGATCCGCACCATTCCGGCACTGAGTCGCTTCCTGCGCTGGATCGCCGACAAGCCCGCCGACTTCCACGCGCCTACCCGCCGCGTGCGTGATCCGCTGCAATAAGGCAGCTTTGCGGCCCGTCACGCCGACTGTGGCCGGTATGCGGCACGATCGTTCATCTTCTCGACAGATTGCGTGGCATTTGCGCAACAGTAAGAATCTTCCATGCCGAAACGGCGCTTTTGCGCGCAACCAAGCCGGTAAGGCGTGGTTAGAGCAGTCCCCGGCCCGGCCGCACATCGTGCTGCGAGAAACCGGGCAACGAAACTGTATTGAGGTATCTTATGCGTAAGCTCGTTCTTGCGGCCGTCGCCGCATCCGCCGCGTTCGTCGCCACCCCGTCGCTGGCGCAGGACGCCACCACGACGACCACCGACACCACGACCGCGACGGCACCGGATGGCACCCGCGCGTTCGGGATCGAGCCGTATGTCGCCGTGCGCGGCGGCTGGGAAGAATTCCAGAGCGACAGCGTTCCGGGCGCGCCGCGTCAGAACAAGCTGAACGGTTCGTTGGTCGAGGGTCTGGCCGGCGTCAACATCCCGCTCGGGCCGGTGTTCGTCGGCGCCGAGGGCAACGTCGCCAAGGGCGTGTCGGGCGACATCGACTGGCAGTACGGCGCCGCCGGCCGCTTCGGCTTTCGCGCTGGCGACAGCGGCCTCATCTACGGCAAGGTCGGCTATCAGTGGGTGAATTTCGACAAGCGCGTGAACACCGATCGTGACTTCCACGACATGACCTACGGCATCGGCTTCGAGGTCGGCCCGAAGGACATCGGTCTTGGTGGCATCACCAGCAACTCGGGCATCCGCCTGCGTGGCGAAGTGTCGAGCTACGGCTGGACCAACAGCTTCCGGCCGACGCTGGGTATCGTCGCGCACTTCTGATGCGCTGACGAAGAGTTTCCGGTCGCCAAGGGAGCACCAGGCGACCGGGCCGCACCAGTTGCGTTTTGTGCGGGAAGGAGAGGGCGGGGCCGGATGGCCCCGCCCTTTTCCGTGTCGGGCCTGTTTCCGTCGGCGGCCGGTATCAGCGACCGCCCGGCAGCCATGATCGCAGCGCCTCGTTCACCGCGTCGGGCGCTTCCTGTTGCACCCAATGACCGATGCCGGGCAGGCGGCGGACGGTCAGGTCGGGCACGAATTCCTCGGTGCCGTCCAGCGTCTCCAGCCCCAGCGTCCGATCCTCCTCGCCCCAGATGATCAACGTCGGCACCTCGACCGTGGCCTGATACGGCAGCCACCGCGGCCGCGGGTTCAGCGGCGCCGCGCGGTACCAGTTGAGCATCGCGGTCATCGCGCCCGGCTGCATCGCCGCCTGAGCGAACACATCGACCACCGCGTCGGGGAATGTCGACGGATCGCCCGCCTGTTGCAGGAACAGCCGCCGCAGCGCCGCCGCCTCGTTGCGCAGCAGCATCCGCTCGGGCAGCTCGGGCGCCTGATAGGCGGCCAGATACCAGCTTCGCCGCTGCTGCGGCCAATATCGCATCGCGCGCGAGAAACTGCGCGGATGCGGGGCGTTCATCACCACCAGCCGGTCGAGCGGCCGGACGCGGTGGATCGCGAACGACCAGCCCACCACCCCGCCCCAGTCATGCCCGATCAGCGTCAGCGTTCTTGCCCCGCTGGCCTCGAACAGCGCCGCCGCATCGCAGACCATATATTCGAGCCGGTAGAAATCGACGCCCTCCGGCCGCGTCGTCATGCCATAGCCGCGCTGGTTGGGGGCCCAGACGCGATACCCCATCTCCGCCAGCAGCGGGATCTGATGCCGCCAGCTATACGCCAGTTCGGGATAGCCATGCAGGCACAGCGCGAGGTGATCGCCCTCGCCGGCCTCGATCACTTCGAACGACAGGCCGCGCGCCGCAATGTGCCGCACGCTCATCCCGCTGTCGGTCGGCGGGTGCCAACTGGCGTTCACGTGCCCGCGTCCGCACGAACGATCGTCGTCCGCGTCATGACCAACGACTCCTGCCGCTCCGACGCCATCATAGTTAATGAAGACAAGCGGACAAGTGACTGGAATTAGCGGCGCCGTTTCCGTCTAGCCGGGGTCTGGGCGCTCAAGACGTCCAGCAGCGCGCGCGCCGCGGCGGTTTCGGCCTCCTGCTTGCTCGCGCCTTCGGCGGTCACCTCGTCCGTCCCCACCGCGACGCGCACCGTGAAGCGCGGCGCATGGCCCGGTCCGGCGCGATCGAGCAGTTCATAGGCCGGCACCGCCCGCCGGTTCGCCGCCGCCCATTCCTGCAGTGCCGACTTGGGATGCTGCGGCGCCTTGTCGTCACTGTGGATGCGATCCGCCCACAGCCGCCGCACCGCCGCGCGCGCCGCATCCAGCCCGGCGGTGCGATACAACGCGCCGAGCAGCGCCTCCATCACGTCGCCGAGCAGATTGTCCCCATGCTGCGCGCCATCGTCGCGCGCCTGCTTGCCGAGCCGGACATGCGCGACCGCACCGATCCCGCGCGCCACCTCCGCGCACACCGCGCCGGTCACCAGCGCGTTGAAGCGCTTCGACAATTGCCCTTCGGGCTCGTCGGGAAACACCTCGCTCAGCCACTCGGCCATGATGAGCCCGAGCACGCGATCGCCGAGGAATTCGAGGCGCTCGTAGCTGTACCCGGCGTGGCTCGAATGCGTCAGCGCGCGCTTGAACAATTCGGGATCGTCGGGCCGAACGCCCAACACCTCGTCCACCCATGCAGCGACATCGTCGCTCACGCTCAGAAGCCGTGCCCGATCCGGCTGAACCGCGCCGCCGAAACCCAGGTCCACGGCTTGATCCATTCCGCCGAACCATCGGTCGACCAGAAGGTGACCAGCGCCTTGCCCTGGATGCGCTCCATCGGAATGTAGCCCATGCCCTCGGGCGGCGCGAAGCGGCTGTCCGCGCTGTCGTCGCGATTGTCGCCCATCAGGAACACGTCGCCGGCCGGCACGGTATAGACGTCGGTGTCGTCGGCGATCGGGAGGTTGCCCTGATCCAGCACCTCATAGCTGCGCCCGCCCGGCAGCGTCTCACGGAAGCGCGGGTAGCGACAGATCGGCTGCCCCGCCTTGTCGACGTCCTGGAATTGCGCGCCGCATTTCTCGGCCGGGAAATTGGGGGTCAACGGCACGATGAAGTCGGCGACGCGCTGCTTGGGGATCGCCTTGCCGTTGAGGAACAGCTGGCCGTCCCGCATCTGGATCGTGTCGCCGGGCAGCCCGATCACGCGCTTGATGACGTCGTGATCGTCCGGCCCCAGCGATCGGAACACCACCGTATCGCCGCGCGTCGGCGTGCTCGCGAAGATGCGTCCCGGGATCAGCGGAATGCCCCACGGCAGCGACCAGCGCGAATAGCCGTAATTCCACTTCGATACGAACAGATAGTCGCCGATCAGCAAGCGCGGCAGCATCGATTCGGAGGGGATCGAGAAGGGCGAGAAGATGAAGCTGCGCAGGATGAACACGAACAACGCCAGCTTCAGCAGGAAGCGGATCGTCTCGCCGGTTTCGGAACGCGCGGGCTTGCCGGGGGCAGCGGGGGTGGCCATGAAGCACCGCGTCGCGCAATGCCCGCGCTTCGTCAAGCGGAGCCTTGGCGCGCGCGGACGGTTGTGACCCGCAATTGGTCGGAAGGAAGATGCAGATGGCGGATTGGTCGAAGATCGAAGCGCTCCCCGGCGAGCGGCTGGAGACGTTGTTCGCGAACGACCCGGATCGGCTGGCGAAACTGTCGCTCGACGTCGCCGGCATCCACTTCGACTGGTCGAAGACGCATCTGACCCCCGATGCGGTCGCGGCGTTCGAGGCGCTGGCGAAGGAGACCGATCTCGCCGGCAAGCGCGAGGCGATGTTCGGCGGGCAGAACGTCAACGTCACCGAGGATCGCCCCGTCGAGCACACCGCCGAACGCGGCGAGGGCACGGACGAGAGCGTCGCGCGCGCTGCCGCCTATCATGCACGGATGCGCGCGGTGATCGACGCGATCGAGGCCGACGCCTTCGGGCCGATCCGCAGCGTCCTGCACGTCGGGATCGGCGGCTCGGCGCTCGGGCCGCATCTGCTGATCGACGCGCTCGGCCGCGACAGCGACCGCTATGACGTCGCGATCGTCTCGAACGTCGACGGCATGGCGCTCGACGACGTGTTCGACCGATTCGATCCTGCCACCACGTTGCTGGTCGTCGCCTCTAAGACCTTCACCACCACCGAGACGATGATGAATGCCGAAAGCGTCATCGCGTGGATGAGCGGCGCGGGCGTCGAGGACCCCTATGGCCGCGTCGTCGCGCTCACCGCCTCGCCCGAGAAGGCGATCGAATGGGGTGTCGACGAGACGCGCATCCTGCCCTTCTCCGAAGGCGTGGGCGGGCGCTACTCGCTCTGGTCGTCGATCGGCTTCCCGGCGGCGATCAAGCTCGGCTGGGAACAGTTCGAGGAATTGCTCGACGGCGCGGCCGAGATGGACCGACACTTCCGCCTCACCGCGCTCCACGAAAACGCGCCCGCGCTCGCCGCCTTCGCCGACCTTTACTACACGCAGGTCCGCGGCTGCGAGACGCGCGCGCCCTTCGCTTATGACGAACGCCTGCGGCTGCTGCCCAGCTACCTCCAGCAACTCGAGATGGAATCGAACGGCAAGGGCGTGACGGTCGATGGCCAGCCGGTCGGCCGCCCGACCGCCGCGATCACTTGGGGCGGCGTCGGCACCGATGCGCAGCACGCGGTATTCCAGCTGCTCCATCAGGGCACGCACCTCGTCCCTGTCGAGTTCCTCGCGGTGATCGAGGCTGGCGACACGCTCCCCGCGGAGCATCACCGGCAGCTGCTGCTCAACGCCTTCGCGCAGGGCGCGGCGCTGATGAAGGGCAAGCAGGTCGACGATCCCGCGCGCAGCTATCCCGGCGACCGTCCGTCCTCGACCTTGCTGCTCGACCGGCTCGACGCGCGCACGCTCGGCGCGCTGATCGCTTTCTACGAACATCGCGTCTTCGTGAACGGCGTGCTGCTCGGCATCAATTCCTTCGACCAGTTCGGCGTCGAGCTGGGCAAGGAAATGGCCAAGGCGGCGGCGAAGGGCGGCGGCGACTTCGACCCCTCGACGACCGACCTGATCGCGCGCGCCGGTCTGGCATAAGCGCAGGCGACCGACTATGTGTATGGCTCGGCGGAGCCATACACATGCGGACCAATATCGAGATTGACGATGCGCTCATGGCGGAGGCCATGGAAGCGCTCGGCGTAACCACCAAACGCGAGGCGGTCGCCGAGGCGCTTCGCCGTTCGATCCGGGCGAGGCGGCAGCTGGATGCCATTCGCGGTTTGCGCGGGCTAGGCTGGGAGGGCGACCTCGCCGACATGCGCACCAGCAAATACATCCCTGACGGCGGATGATTCTCGTCGACAGTAGCGTTCTGATCGATGTTCTGAACAGCCGGGAAACGTTGCAGACCCGTCGGCTTGAGGAACTGTCGCTGGACGAACAGGATATAGCGGTCGGTGATCTGATGATCGTGGAAGTCCTGCAAGGCACGCGTACCGGCAACGCCTTCGAGGAAGCCCGTGCCTTCCTGTCGGAGTTTTCGCAGCTACGGATCAGTGACGTGCCGGTGGCCGAGCAGGGCGCCCGTAACTATCGCGCGCTGCGCCAGCGCGGCATCACGATCCGCAAGACCATCGATACGCTGATCGCTACGCGGTGCATCATGTCCGAAGTGCCGTTGCTATATAACGACCGCGACTTCGATCCGTTCGTCGAACATCTCGGCCTGCGCTCCGCCATGACCTGACCTTCTCCGGTGCCAGGAGGCGGGGAAAAGCCACCCTGTCCTACCCCGCCCCGTCCTGCTAACAGCGGCACCATCCGGCGCGCCGCTGGTTCATCATCCAAATCCAACGCGCGATCGTCTCAACATTCACAACATTCGCGCCCAACGGAGCCTGTCCATGTCCGACTTCGACTACGACCTTTTCGTCATCGGCGCCGGCTCCGGCGGCACCCGCGCCGCGCGGGTGTCAGCGGCGCATGGCGCCAAGGTGGCGGTGGCCGAGGAATATCGCGTCGGCGGCACCTGCGTCATCCGCGGCTGCGTGCCGAAGAAGCTGCTCGTCTATGGCGCGCATTTCGCCGAGGACCTGCGTGACGCGCGTCATTTCGGCTGGGACGTGCCCGACGACTGCGCCTTCAGCTGGCCGCGGCTGCGCGACAATGTGATGAAGGAGGTTGACCGGATCAACACGGCCTACACCACCACGATCGAAAGCTCGGGCGCCGAGATCATCCACCAGCGCGCCACCGTCTCCGGCCCCAACGAGGTCACGCTGGCCGACGGCACGAAGAAGACCGCGAAGACGATCCTGATCGCGGTCGGCGCGCATCCTGCGATCCCCGAATGCCCCGGCCACGAATATGGCATCACCTCGAACGAGGCGTTCCATCTCGACGCCATTCCCAAGCGCATTTTGATCGCCGGCGCCGGCTATATCGCCAACGAATTCGCGGGCATCTTTCATCAGCTCGGCGCGCACGTCATCCTGATGAACCGCACCAAGGAGATCCTGCGCGGCTACGATCTGCAGATCCGCGACCGGCTGCTCCAGATCAGCATGATGAAGGGGCTCGAATTCCGCTTCGACGCCGCCTTCCAGGGGATCGACAAGGGCGACGACGGCTGCCTGACCGTTCAGATGTCGAACCATGAGCCGGTCACCGTCGACCTCGTCATGTTCGCCACCGGACGCAAGCCGAACACCCACGGGCTGGGACTGGAAACCGCCGGGGTCGAACTCGACGATCACGGCGCGGTTGTGGTCGATGACGACAATCGCTCGACCTGCGCGTCGATCTACGCGGTCGGCGACGTCACCAACCGCATCCAGCTCACGCCGATCGCGATTCGTGAGGGACAGGCGTTCGCCGACAATATGTACGGCGGCAAGGCGACGAAGGTCGATTACGAATGCGTGCCCTCCGCCGTCTTCAGCCACCCGCCGCTTGCCGGCGTCGGGCTGACCGAGGCGCAGGCGCGGCAGAAGCTGGGATCGGTGAAGGTTTATTCCTCGGATTTCCGCCCGATGAAGAACGTGCTCGCCGGTCGCGACGAACGCGCGCTCTACAAGATGGTCTGCGACGGCGAAACCGACCGGGTCGTCGGCATCCACATGATCGGCCCCGACGTCCCCGAGATCATCCAGGCTGCCGCGGTGGCGGTGAAGGCCGGGCTGACCAAGGCGCAATTCGACGCAACCGTCGCGCTCCATCCGACGATGGCGGAGGAGCTGGTGCTGCTGAAATAAGACGTAGTCGTCGCCCGCCCCGTCATCCCCGCCGTCGCGGGGATGACGGAGACGCAGGTCACCGCACCACCCCACGCCCCGCCGCGATCACCGCCGCGGTCATCCGTGCCAGGCACACCAGCCGCTCCGCCTCGTCGGTCACCCGGATCGTCCACACCTGTGACGACCGCCCGCGCGCCTCGCTGATCGCGGTGGCATAGACGAACCCCTCTGCGACCGGGCGCAGGTGGTTGGCGTTAATTTCCATTCCCACCGCGGCCGACTGCGCCGGATCCAGCGTCGCCATCGCCGCGACCGACGCGACCGTCTCGGCAAGCGCGACCGACGCGCCGCCGTGCAGTCGGCCATACGGCTGTCGCGTCCGCTGATCGACCGGCATCCGCGCCCGCAGCCAGTCGTCCCCGGCATCGACGAACTCGATCCCGAGCAGGCCGGGCATCGACCCCGCACAGCCCGCGGTAAGGGCACCCAGATCGAGGGGGGAATGCCAGATGCTCACAAGTGATCTCCGAAAGGCAGGATGGTCTCGTAACGCGCCAGTTCCGGCGCGCCCGGCACGATCGCACCATGCCGCAACAGAAAGGCATGGCGAACGATCTCGGCCTGTTGCTCGATGCCATAGCGCTCCAGCCGCCAGCCGGGGCGGATCGCATAATCGTAGCGGCAGAACGGATGGCGCTTCAGCGGCAAGAAGATTCCGCGCTGGTGCTGCCAGATATGGCATAGCTCGTGGATAAACAGCCCCTGCCGGTCGAGCGCGGCGGCCGCGAAATCCTCGCACCACAGGTCGCCATGCGGGTGGAAGTGGATGCAGCCGCGCGGTGCCATCACCACGTCGCGCGGCTGGAAGAACGCCCATTTGCGGTTCGTCAGCCGCACCGCGTCATAGTCGATCGCATCGCCGTACATAGACCGCGCCAGTGCGACCTCCGCCGCCGTCAGGGACCGCCGACCGTCTATAGCCATATCTCCGCGAGCAGCAGGAACGGACCTGTCTCGATGCATTGATGACAGGAACGCGCCAGCCACACGATCGACACTCCGCCGAGCACCACCGCGAGGGCGCTGCCGAGCGCCGCGATCATGTCGACGGTCTCGCGATTGCCATGATGAAGCACGGCCGACCCGGCGACCGCCGCGACCATCAGCTCGATAAGAAGCATCAGGACGGAGCCAAGAGCGGCTTCCGCCCCGCTCGGCCGATCGTCCGCCGCTCGGAACCCCGGCTCACTCCGGGGCGACATCGCCCGCCGCGATCACCGTCGCCTCCACCTGCGCCGCCGCGCCATCGGCGAAACGCAGCGTCAGCGGTACGACCGAACCCGCCCGGATATTCTGCGGCAGATCGAACAACATGACGTGACGACCGCCCGGCGCGAACGCCACGTCGGTCTTCGCCGGCACCGGCACCGTCGCCAGCGACTCCATCGTCACCATGCCGCTGGCGGTCATCCGGCTGCCGTGCATCTCGGAACGCGACACGCCAGGCGCTTCGACGCGCACCAGCGTCGTGTCCTTTGCCCCGCCGCGCAACGCGAAATACCCCGCCGCGGGTCGCCCTGGCACCGCCGCCAGTCGAACATAGGCATCGTAGGCGACAGGCGCCGCCGCCTGCGCCGAACATCCCGCCGCCGCGAGGATCAAAGCTGCCATCATCAAGCGGCGCATAACCGTCTCCCCGTCAATCGACCGGATGTACGGTCGCGGGGTGGCGCCGGCAAGCACTGCTACGGCATCGAAAACTTACAGCTCGCTTTGAACCCGAACCTTCCCGCTCTCACCGGGTGAGTCACTTGTTCCGCCGCGCGTCCGCATTCTTGGTCCGCAGCGTCGGCGCGGCCGCGGCGGGATCGTCCGGCCACGGATGCCGTGGATAGCGCCCGCGCATCTCGCGCGCGACGTCGCGCCAGCTCCCCTGCCAGAAACCCGGCAGGTCGCGGGTCGTCTGGATCGGTCGTCCGGCCGGCGAAGTGAGCGACAGCACCAGCGGCACGCGTCGCTCGCCGACCACCGGATGCTCGGCCAGCCCGAACAAAGTCTGCACGCGCAATTCGACGGTCGGCCCGGCCTCGGCACCATAGTCGATCGCGTTCGTCGACCCGGCCGGGCTGGTGAAATCCGCCGGCGCGAGCCGGTCGATCTGGCGCAACGCGTCCCAGCCGAGCAGCGTGCGCAGCGCCTCGGTCAACGCGCCCGGCGCGATCGCATCCAGCCGGCGCTTGCCCGCGACCAGCGCCGGCAGCCATTCGTCGAGTCGCTCGACAAGCGTTTCGTCGTCGAGCGGCACCCCCGCATAGGCCGCGCGCGTCCGCAGTGCCTGCGCCGCTTCCGACCACGGCAGCAGGTCGACGCCATGCGTCCGTACCCCCTCGACCAGCGCCGCCGCCACCGCCGCCGGGTCCGCCTGGCTGTCCGGGCCGCTCGACACGCGGATCGCGCCGATCCGTCGCTCGCGCAGCGGCTGGACGCCGCCGGTCGCGGGGTCGAACACCGCGGTCCGCCGTGTCTCGATCCGCTCGGCGAACAACGTCTCAACATCGTCGGCGTCGATCGCCGCACCCGAGAGAATCCGCGCGCCCGCCGCCATCCCCTGCGTCTCCGCCACCGCGAGCCATTCGGCGCGCGCCAGCGATGCCGTCACATCCAGTCGGAACCCGCGCCCGCCCGCCGATACCCAGCGTTCGCCGCTCGCATCACGCCGCCGCGCGACGCGATCGGGAAAGGCGAGCGCGACGCACGCCGCGATCGTGTCGCCGCTGCCGTCGCGCCCGGCCATCGCCGCCCAGCGCTTCGCCAGCGCGCGCGCATTCTCCGCCTTGGGCGAGCGATCGCCCCGCCATCGCCGCAGCCGCAGTTCGAGATCGGCATCCTGCCCCCCAAGCCCGCGCTCCTGCAACAATACCGCGATCTCCGCCGCCAGCCGCTTGTCGCCCGCGCGCAGCAGCATATGCGCCAGCCGCGGCGTCATCGGCAGCCGCGCGATCCGACGACCATGCGCGGTCGGCCGCCCGTCCGCGTCGATCGCACCCAGCCCGAGCAACCGCGCCCGCGCCTCGTCGATCGCCACCGCCGGCGGCGGATCGATCCAGCGCAACGCGCGCGGATCGGCGACCCCCCACAAGGCGCATGCCAGCACCAGCGCCGACAGATCGGCCTCGAGGATTTCGGGCGGGTCGAAGCGCGGGATGCCGGCGGTCGCCGCCGCCTCCCACAAGCGATAGGCGACTCCCGACCCCTGCCGCGCGGCGCGTCCCGCGCGCTGCGTCGCCGCCGCCTGGCTCGCGCGCTCGGTCACCAAGCGGGTCATTCCCGCGGCGCGATCGTAGCGCGGGCGGCGCGCCAGACCACTATCGACCACCACCCGAATGCCGTCGAGGGTCAGGCTCGTCTCCGCGATCGAGGTCGCCAGCACCAGCTTGCGCGCGCCATCGGGCTCGGCGCGGATCGCCGCACGCTGCGCCGCCGGGTCGAGGCTGCCATGCAGCCGGTGGAGCCGCACGCCGGGCAGGTCGCCGACGCGCTCGGCGGTGCGCTCGATCTCCGCGACGCCGGGCAGGAAGGCGAGCACCCCGCCCGCCGCCTCGGCCAGCGCGCGCCGGATCGCCGCCGCCATCGCCTCCTCGATCCGCGCCTCGGCGGCGCGCCCGATATGCCGCAGTTCGAGCGGATGGCTGCGCCCCTCGCTCTCGATCACCGGCGCATCGTCCATCAGCGCCGCGAACCGCGCGCCGTCGAGCGTGGCGGACATCGCCACCACCCGGAGATCGGGTCGCAGCCCGGCCTGCGCATCCAGCGCCAGCGCCAGCCCGAAATCGCCGTCGAGGCTGCGTTCGTGCACCTCGTCGAACAGGATCGCCGACACGCCCGTCAGTTCGGGATCGTCCTGCAACCGCGCGGTCAGGATGCCCTCGGTCACGACCGTCACGCGCGTCGCCGCCGAGCGCTTTGTGTCCAGCCGCGTCGCATAACCGAAGGTGCGCCCGACCGGCTCGTCCGCCTGCGCCGCCATCCGCTCGGCCGCGGCGCGCGCGGCGAGCCGGCGCGGGCTGGTGACCAGCACCTCGCCCGTGCACCATGTTTCATCGATCAGCGCGGGCGCCACCGCGGTGGTTTTCCCCGCACCCGGCGGCGCGACCAGCACCGCCGACGACCGCTCGCGCAGCGTCGCGAGCAGGTCGGGCAGCACGGCATGGATCGGCAACGACGTCACGCGCAGGTCTGTGGCAGATCGAGGCGGGATTGAGAACCGCTCCAACCACCGTCGCGCCCGCGCAGGGGCGACGGCTTACACCCCCGCGGTGATCGCCTTCAGGTCGACGATCGGCCGCGCGCCGAAATGCTGGATCACCTCGGCCGCGCAGATCGCGCCGAGCGTCAGTGACGCCTCCAGCGACTTGCCCTGCGCCTGTCCATGGAGGAAGCCCGCCGCGAACAGATCGCCCGCGCCGGTCGTATCGACCACCTTCTCGATCGGCTGCGCGGGCACCACCACGCGCTCGCCGCCCGCGACCGCCATCGCCCCGCGCTCGGCGAGCGTGACGACGACCAGCGGCACCTTGTCCTGCACCGCCGCCACCGCCGCATCGACCGTGTCGGTCTGCGTCAGGAACATGATCTCGGTCTCATTGGCGAACAGCACGTCGATCAGCCCCTGATCGATCAGCGCGTGGAACGCGTCGCGGTGGCGGTCGATCACGAACTCGGCCGACAGCGTGAAGGCGACCTTCCGCCCGGCCCCGCGCGCGATATCGATCGCGGCGCGCATCGCGGCGCGCGGCTCTTCGGGGTCCCACAGATAGCCTTCGAGATACAGGTACCGCGCATCCGCGATCAGCGCGGCATCCAGCGCCTCGGCGGGCAGATAGTGCGATGCGCCAAGGAAGGTGTTCATCGTGCGCTGCCCATCGGGCGTCACGAAGATCAGGCAGCGGCCGGTCGTCGGCGCACCGGCGCGCGACGCGGTGTCGAAACGGATGCCCGCCGCGCGAATGTCGTGCGCGAACACCTCGCCGAGCTGGTCGTCGGCGACCTGCCCGATGAAGGCGCACTGGCTGCCCAGCGCCGCCATGCCCGCGATCGTGTTCGCGGCCGACCCGCCCGACACTTCCTGCCCCGGCCCCATCTTCGCATAGAGCGCGTCGGCGTCCTCGGGAGAGAAGACCAGCGCCATCGCGCCCTTGGTCATGCCGTTGTCGGCGATGAACGCGTCGGTGGCGGGCGAGAGGATGTCGACGATGGCATTGCCGATCGCGACCACGTCATAGCGGGGTTCGGTCAAGTTCGTACTTCCTGGAAGTGCGGAAAGTGCCCGCCTAGAGCGCGGTCGCGGCTTGCGCAACGGCCAAGCGCGGCGCATCGCCACACGATGGTCCGCGCATTCTGGCTCTCGGTGCAGCAACTCGGCGACCCCGCGATCCTGCGCGTGCTCGCGCTGTCGCTGGCGATCACGCTCGGCATCTTCGTCGCGCTCGGCGCCGGTGCATGGTGGCTGATCGATACCGCGCTGGCCGGGATCAGCTGGCACGGCACGCTCGCCGGGGTGGCGGCCACGCTGCTGACGGTGCTCGGCGGGTGGCTGCTGTTCCGCGCGGTGGCGATGCTGGTCGTCGGGCTGTTCGCCGACGCGATCGTCGCCGCGGTCGAGCGGCGGCATTATCCGCAAGCGCTGGCAGAAGCGCGGCCGGTATCGCTGGCGCGCGGCCTGCGGATGGGGCTCGCCTCGGCGGGACGGTTCATCGCGGTCAACCTGCTCGCCGCGCCGGTCTATATCGGGTTGCTCGTCACCGGGGTCGGCACCGCGGCGGCGTTTTTCGTCGTCAACGGCTGGCTGCTCGGGCGCGATCTCGGCGAGATGGTCGCGGCGCGGCACCTGCCCGCTGCGGCGATGCGAGACTGGCGCGCGGCGACCGCCGGGCGGCGCTTCGTACTGGGGCTTGCCGCGACCGGGCTGTTCGTGGTTCCGCTGCTCAACATCCTCGCGCCCGTGCTGGGCGCGGCGATGGCGACGCACCTCTTTCACGGAAACCGCCGATGAAGTCCCTCGCCCCCGCCGTGCTGCTGCTCCTGCCCGTGCTGGCCGGCTGCGCGACCACCACGGCGCAGCGACCGGCGGTCGCGCGCGCGATCCCGGTCGCGCTGCCGACGCTCGGGCTGGAGGCGGTGATGGGGCAGGATGCCGCGCATCTGACCAGCACCTTCGGACAACCCGACGCCGACGTACGCGAGGGCAGCGCGCGCAAGCTGCAATTCTCCAGCGCGATCTGCATCCTCGACGCCTATCTCTACCCCTCCGCCGCTCGCGCAGAACCGCGCGTCACCTGGGTCGACGCGCGCCAGCGCGACGGCAGCAGCATCGATCGCGCCAGTTGCGTCGCCGCGCTCACCCGCCGGACGGGCGGCCGATAGCGCGAACATCGTCATTGAGCACGCCCCTCTCTCCCGCTAGCCTGCGGAAAACGGGTGGGGATTGATGATGGCACCGGCGCAGCTCAGCGTCCTTTTCTTCATGCAGCTGTTTGCGATCGTTGCCGTATCTCGTTGCGTCGGGTGGCTGGCGAAACGCTATCTCGGACAGCCGCAGGTCGTCGGCGAGATGATCGCGGGCGTCCTGCTCGGACCGTCGCTGCTCGGGCTGCTCGCGCCCGAGTGGCAGATGCTGCTGTTCCCCACGGAGACGCGCGGGCTGCTCTACGCGGTCGCGCAGCTCGGCGTCGGGCTGTACATGTTCATCGTCGGGCTCGGCTTCCGCGCCGATCATTTCCGCAGCAATGCGCGCAGCGCCACTGCGGTGTCGCTGTCCGGAATGCTCGCGCCGTTCGCGGTCGCGGTGGTCCTCGCACCGTGGCTCCGCTCGATCCCCGGGCTGTTCAGTCCATCCGTTACCGCGACGCAGGCGGCCTTGTTCACCGGCGCGTGCATCGCGATCGCCGCCTTCCCGATGCTCGCCCGGATCATCCACGAGCGCGGCCTGTCCGGCACCCCGCTCGGCACGCTGTCGCTATCGTCGGGTGCGATCGACGACGCCGGGGCGTGGACGGTGCTGGCAGTGGTGCTGGCGACGTTCGGCGACGGCGCGGGGGTGGCGATCAAGGCGATCGGCGGCGCGGTGATCTTCGCGGTCGTCGTGCTCGGCGTCGGTCCGCGGCTGCTGCGTCCGCTCGGCGCGCGGGCCGAACGGACCGGCGTCGTGGGGCAGACCGAGACCGGCATCGCGCTGATGCTGTTCCTGCTCGCCGCCTTCACGATGGATGCGGTCGGGATGCATGCCGTGTTCGGCGGGTTCCTGCTGGGCGCGGTCATGCCGCGCGGCCCCTTTGCCGAGGGGCTGAAGCGCCAGCTCGAGCCGCTGACCGTCCTGCTGCTGCTCCCCTGCTTCTTCACCTTCAGCGGGCTCAACACGCAGCTTGCGCTGGTCGCAGACCCGGCGCTGCTGGGAGTCGCCTTGGTGGTGCTCGTCGCCTCCGTCGTGGCAAAGGGCGGCGCATGCTGGGCTGCGGCGCGGCTGACCGGTCAGGACAACGCGACGGCGATGGGTGTCGGTGCGCTGATGAACGCGCGGGGGTTGATGGAGCTGATCATCATCAACATCGGCCTGGCGCGCGGCATCATCGGGCCGGCGCTGTTCTCGATACTGGTGCTGATGGCGATCGCGACCACGCTGATGAGTTCGCCGCTGTTTGAGCTGGTCTACGGCCGCAAGGCGCGTCAGCGCGGCGAACTCGGCACGCTCGACGACAGCGAGCCCGTCACCCTGTCGGAACGCGTCGCTTCATGACCGGCGAAGACGAATGAGATCACGCGGCGGCGCGGAGGTGCACCGCGTAAGCCTATCATTTCGGGTTGTTAGAGCGTGATCGCCTCAATCTGATCCGTCATTGCGAGCGCAGCGAAGCAATCCAGGGCGTCCGGGTCCAGCCCTGCCTCGTCGAACGCCCGACGTCGAAGGTCGATCGATCTCAACGGCGGCGGATCGCCCGGCGGACCGGATAGAAGACCGTGCCCGGCGCCACCGACAGCGCCAGCACCACGATCACCGCCGCGATCGAGGCGCAGGTCAGCAGCCGCACCCAGCGCTCGCCGTCCATCGGCGTGCCGACCCGCACCAGCGCCAGCGCGATCAGCACCGCTGCGCCGCTGCGCAAGGCGCGTACCGCGCGCTCGCCGGAAATCCCGGCCTCGCGCCGGAACTTGTACGAGGCCGCCGCCAGCAGCACGAACGCCAGCGCGCACAGCAACACGCCTTCAAACATGCACCATCTCCCGTGTCCGTCGTGATACCTGCACCCGCCGCGGCCGCGCCGCGCGCCACGCCGCCAGGCCCAGCAGCGCCGCGATCCCCAGCATCGCTACATCGAAACTCATGAAAAGTTGGTCACCGGCGCGCCACGACGCCGCCAGCCCGCGCGACGTGGTCAGCGCATTGGCGATCGGGATCGCGGCATAGACCGCCGCGCCCGCCGCGAACAGGATCGCCCACGCCTGTCTTGCCGGACGCAGCAACTGCAGCACCGCCGCCCCGCCCCAGACGTAGAACATCGTCGCCACCTCGGCCGCCGCTCGACCTTCGGCGGCGGCGGGGATGACGCGATTGGCGAGCAGATAGGCCCCCATCCCGATCGGTAGCCCCGCGATCGTCGCGATGTTCAGCCGCTCGACCAGCCGCAGACCGAAGAACGGCCTGGCCCCCGGCTTCCGCCGCGCCGCCGTCCACAGCAGCAACCCCGTGCCGACCATCGCCGCCCCGGTCAGCCCGAGCAGAAACAGCACCCAGCGCAGCGCCGGCGCGGCATATTGCGCGAGATGAAGCCCCAGCATCACGCCCACCGTCGACACGCCCGTGCCGGCGCCGCTCGGCGGCTGGAGCAACGCACCGGTCGCGCCCGAATAGACGACCGTGCCCGCGCGCGCGTTCAGGCTCGACTGGGCGGCACCGGTCACCGCAACGATCGCGGCGGCATCGCCGGGCTGCTGGACCACGACGCGCGCCGCCGGCCGCTGCAACCGCGCCTCGGCGTCGCGCACCAGCGGCGCGATCGGCACCAGCGGCGTGGCGCGGCCCGTCGCGACCGCATCTTGCGGCAGGCCATAGGCCTCGCGACCGAAATCGAGCGGCTGCTTGTAATTGATCGCGATCGGATACGGCAGGTACATCAGCACCAGCGTCATCAGTCCGGTATAGGTGATGACCGCGTGATAGGGCAGCGCCAGCACCGCCGAGACGTTATGCGCGTCCAGCCAGCTCCGCTGCCCCTTGTTCCAGCGCAGCGTGAAGAAGTCGGCGAAAATACGCTTGTGCGTCACCACCCCGGATATGATCGCGCCCAGCATGAACATCGCGCAGACGCCCGCCAGCCATCGGCCCCAGGGATGCGGCAGCTGCAACTGGAAGTGAAAGCGATAGAAATGCTCGCCGCCGCGCGTGTCGCGCGCATGGATCGGCGCGCCGGTCGCGGGATCGAGCACCTGCTCTTCGGCACGTTTGCGCCGCGTGCCGGGCTTCTGCCCCTTCGCCTCCGCCGCGTCGGGCTTGGGCGTGGCATAGACGTGCGTGACGACGTCGCGGTCGTTCGGAAGCTGGATGAACCATTGCTGGTCGTGGATGCCGTCGCGCGAAAGCTGCGACACGGCATTCTGCGCCGCGATCGTCGCGGGCGTGTGGTTCACGGGCATTTCGGGCTGCATCCAGCGCGTGATCTCGGGCCGGAAATAGCTGGCGGTGCCAGTCAGGAACATCGCGAACAGGATCCAGCCGGCCAGCAGCCCCAGCCAGCTGTGGATCCACGCCATCGACTGTCGCAGCGAGCGGGTCACGGCCGGACGCCCAGCAACCACACCGCCGCTCCCACGACGATCGTGCCGCCCCACACCCAGCCGACGACCCGCGCCAGCTTCGGTTCATGGAAGCACCACAGGCCCACGACGGCGTAGATCAGGAAGCTTGGGATCATCCCCCAGACGGTCGCCTCGACCCGCGCGATCGGCAGCAGTCGCGCGGTCAGCATCGCGACCACGGCGATCAGCGCATAGCCGCCCAGGAACGCGGTCAGGCACCGCACGACCATCGTCATCGCGGCCATGCGGAGGTGGCGCATACGCGGCGTTGCCTTCGTGGGCGACTCCACCCGCTGCATCAGCATCCGCCACTTTCCCTGTGCCCTCGCATGGCCTCGCTATAACAGCGATTGCGACTGACTAGCAATAGGGCCGTATCATAGAAGTTTGCCTGCCGAGTCGGCAGAATGCGGCGGCGTCAAGAAAACATCCGATGACCGGGCGAGCAGCATCGCGCGCGCAAACAAGCGCGGCCTAGCAAAATCTTTAGTCATTCCTGCGATGTGCGGCGTGGGAAAGGGACGATCCGCAACGCGTGCGGGGCTCGCCGGAGTAGGGCCGGGCCTCGCACGTACCCCGTCGCTTTGGCGAAACGGTGATGCTAGGCGTTGGTTCCATGATGATAACCACGAATCCGGGTGCCGAAGGCCCGATGCGGGCGGCGCTGTCGCTGTGCCGTCGCCACATCCTGGCCGCCTTCGGGTTCAGCGCGCTGGTCAACATCCTGTATATCGCCCCAACGCTCTACATGCTGCAGGTGTATGACCGGGTCGTGCCGACGCATGGCCGGCTGACCTTATGGTTCCTGACCGCGGTGCTGCTGTTCGCGCTCGTCACGCTGTCGATGCTCGACCGCGTCCGCACCCGGCTGCTGGTGCGCGCAGGCGTCCGGCTCGACGCGACGCTCGCCCCGGTGCTGCTCGACGCCACCCTCGGCCGCCCCGACCAGCCGGTCGCGCGGCAGGCGCTGCGCGAGTTCGACAATGTGCGCCAGACGATCAGCGGCCCCGGCGTGCTCGCGCTGTTCGACGCGCCGTGGACGCCGATCTACATCGGGGTGTGCTTCCTCGTGCATCCGGTGCTGGGGGTCGTCGCGCTGGTCGGGGGCACGATCCTGCCCGTGATCGCGTGGCGCAACGAGAAGGGCACCCGCACCGCGCTGGAACGCGCACAGATCGCCGCGACCACCAGCTACGCCAGCCAGGAAGCGATGCTGGGCGGTGCGGAGGCGGTCCGTGCGCTGGGGATGCGCCGTGCGATGGTGACGCGCCAGTTGCGCTATCGCGAGGCGATGCTCGCGCTCCAGACCCGCGCCGGCTTCACCAGCGGCAATTACATGACCGCCACCAAGTTCGTGCGCCTCGCGCTGCAAAGCCTCGCGCTCGGGCTGGGTGCGCTGCTGGCGATCGACAACCAGATTTCGGGCGGATCGATCTTCGCCGCCTCGTTCCTGATCTCGCGCGCGCTGGCGCCGATCGAGATGCTGATCGGCAGCTGGAAGGGGATCGCGCAGGCGCACGGCAGCTACCTGCGGCTCGACAAGCTGCTGACCGAGACGCAGACCACCGGCGTCGTCACGCAGCTTCCCGCGCCGCGGGGAACGCTGCGGCTCGAAAACGTCACGCTGTTCAACGACGCCCGCGACGGCACGATCATCAGCGACGTGTCGATCCCGATCGCGGCGGGCGAGGTGATCGCGATCGTCGGCCCGAGCGGCGCGGGCAAATCGACGCTCGCCCGGATCATCGCCGGCGCGATCCGCCCGGATCGCGGCCGCGTGCGGATCGACGGCGCCGACGTCACCGACTGGGATCCCGAGCTGCTCGCCGAGCATATCGGCTATCTCCCGCAGGACCCGTCGCTGTTCGCCGGCACGGTGAAGGAGAATATCGCGCGCTTCCGCACCGAACTCGCGCATGATCCGGCCGCGATCGACGCCGCCGCGATCAAGGCCGCCGAGCGCGCCCGCGCGCGCGAGCTGATCCAGCGGTTGCCCGGCGGCTTCGATCACGAACTCAAGCCCGGCGGGCGCGGGCTGTCGGCGGGTCAGGCGCAGCGCGTCGCGCTGGCGCGCGCGATGTTCGGCGACCCGGCGGTGCTGATCCTCGACGAGCCCAACGCGCACCTCGATGCCGAGGGCGACAGCGCGCTGCTCGCCGCGATCGACCATTACAAGAAGGCCGGACACACGATCCTGGTGGTCAGCCACAAGCTCGGCATCCTGCCCGTCGTCGACAAACTGCTGGTGATGCGCGGCGGCCGCGTGGAGATGTTCGGCCCGCGCGACGAAGTGCTGCCCAAGATCGCGCCGCAGCGGCCGCGCGCGGTGCCCAGCCCCGGCACGCCCCCGACGATCACCGCCCCCAGCGCGAGCGCCTGACACATGGCCACCCTGCCCCTCTCCCCTTCCCCGCTGTCGGCGACCGGCGACGATGCGGTCCATCTGCCCGCCGATCCGCGCAGCGATATCCGCAACGGGCTGATCGTCGCGGCCTTGTTCTTCATCGGCTTCCTCGGCTGGGCGGCGTTCGCGCGGCTCGACGCGGCGGCCTATGCCGAAGGCGTGCTCGCGGTTTCCGGGCAGCGGCAGGCGGTCCAGCACCGCGACGGCGGCGTGGTCGACAAGATCTTCGTCCGCGACGGCCAGCGCGTCCAGCAGGGGCAATTGCTGATCCGCCTCGGCTCGCCGGAGGTGCTCGCCAGCGAACGCGCGCTCGCATCGCAGACCATCCGCCTGCTCGCGCAGCGTGCCCGGCTCCAGGCCGAACAGCTCGGCCAGACCCGCATCCCCGCGCCGCGCGAGTTCGCGACGCTCAACGCCGAGGATCGCGCCGAGGCCGCGCTGGCGATGCGCCTCCAGCAGACCGAACTCAACGCGCGCACCGCGACGCTAACCGCGCAGCGCGACGCGCTCGGGCAGCGCGCGGCGCAGTCGAACGAACAGGGCCGCGGCTATGGCGAGCAGGTCGTCTCCGCGCAGGAGCAGTTGAAGCTGCTCGACGCACAGCTCGACGCGCTGCGGCCCGTCGCGGCCAAGGGCTTCGTCTCGCAGACCCGGCTGCGCGAGCTGGAGCGGATGCGCGCCGAATTGCAGGGCCAGCGCGGGCAATATTCCGCCAGCGTCGCACAGACCCGCGAGGCCGCGCGCGAAAGCCAGATCCAGCGGCTCGAGGCCGAACGCACGTTCACCGAGCGCACCGCCGCCGATCTGCGCGACGTCGAGGTGCGGCTCGGCGAGCTGTTGCCGAAGCTGGGCGCGGCGCGCGAGCAACTGGCGCGCACCGAGATCCGCGCGCCCGCCACCGGTGCGGTGGTCGGGCTGACGGTCTTCACCCCCGGCGGCGTGATCCAGCCGGGGCAGAAGCTGATGGACATCGTCCCCGAACAGGCACCGCTGCGCATTCAGGCGCGCATCTCGCCCGACGACGCCGACGATCTGAAGGTCGGCCAGCACACCACCGTGAAGTTCCCGAGCCTCCACGAACGCGATATCCCGCCGCTCAACGGCACGATGACGCGCCTCTCGGCGGACAGCTTCACCGACGAGAAGACCGGCGTCAGCTATTTCACCGCCGAGATCACCGTGCCGCCCGAGGAGTTGCACGTCCTGTCGAAGTTCCGTGGCGAACAGTTCAAGCTCCGCCCGGGCATGCCCGCGCAAGTGCTGATCCCGCTGCGCAAGCGCACCGCGCTCGATTACGCGCTTGAACCGCTGGTCGGCGCCTTCTGGTCCTCGTTCCGCGAGCATTGATCCGCTCGGCCTTGTCGTCGCCCCGGATGCGATTCCGGGGCCCGGCTTCTTCTCGGCGACCGGATTGGTAGCGGAATGGCGTCGAATAATGCGTCATTGCGAGCGGAGCGAAGCAATCCAGGGCGTCCTGGTCCGGCCCTGGATTGCTTCGCTCCGCTCGC
>NZ_CAXIAM010000016.1:0-61212 GCF_964021865.1 uncultured Sphingomonas sp. | reverse complement strand
GGTCGAGCTGATCGTCTCGGGCGCGGATACGACCGGGGAGAGCTTCTATTTCCTAGAGATGAACACGCGGTTGCAGGTCGAGCATCCGGTGACCGAGGAGATCACCGGGCTTGATCTGGTCGAACAGATGATCCGCGTCGCGGCCGGCGAGAAACTGACGTTCGGGCAGGACGACGTGCGGCTCGACGGCTGGGCGATCGAGAACCGCGTCTATGCCGAGGATCCGTATCGCGGCTTCCTGCCCAGCATCGGGCGGCTGGTCCGCTATGCGCCGCCGGCGACCACCGACAATGACGGCGGGTCCGGGGGGAACGCCGTCCGCATCCGCGTCGACGATGGCGTCGCCGAAGGCGGCGAGGTCAGCATGTTCTACGACCCGATGATCGCCAAGCTCGTCACCTGGGCCCCGACCCGCGCGGCGGCAATCGACGCGCAGGTCGCCGCGCTCGACGCCTTCACGATCGAAGGACCGGGGACCAACCTGCATTTCCTGTCCGCGCTGATGCAGCACCCGCGCTTCCGCTCGGGCGAGATCACCACCGGCTTCATCGCCGAGGAATATCCCGACGGCTTCCACGGCGCGCCCACCACCCCCGCGCTCCTGACGACGCTCGCCGCGGTCGGCGCCGTCGCGGCCCACGCGCAGGTGACGCGCGCCCGGCTGGTCGATGGGCAGCTCGGCCATGTGCTCGCCGCACCCGCCGACTGGGTCGCCCGCGTCGATGGCCACGATCATCAGGTGACGATCCGCGACGGCCGCGTCACGGTCGATGGCACGCCGCTCGACGCCACCATCGCCTACACCCCCGGCGCGCGCACCGCGCAGGTCGGCGGCGACGATCCGCTGACCGTCGCGATCGCCAAGGGCCGCGACGGCTTCACCCTCACCGCGCGCGGCGCCCGCCACAAGGTCCGCGTCCTGCCCGCGCATGTCGCCCCCTATGCCGCGCATCTGATCGAGAAGGTCCCGCCCGACCTGTCGAAATTCCTGATCGCGCCGATGCCGGGTCTGCTCGTCCGCCTCGATGTGGCGACGGGCGACCGCGTCGAGGCCGGGCAGGCGCTGGCGGTGGTCGAGGCGATGAAGATGGAGAACATCCTGCGCGCCGAGAAATCCGGCACCGTCGCGACGGTGCAGGCGCAGGCCGGCGATAGCCTGGCGGTCGATCAGGTCATTCTCGAGCTGGAATGATGCCGCCGCGACACATCGCGACATATTAGCGCTGGACGGGCGCCTTATGCGTGCGTCATGCACGGCGATATGAGGCGCGTTCTTCTCTGCACGACGATGGCGCTGGCGGCGGCCGGCTGCACCGTCGGCCCCGATTATCGTCCGCCCGCCGCCGCCGAGCTGGCGGTGCCCGCCGGCTATTCGGTGCGCGCCGCGCCGACGCCCGAGGATCTGACGCGCTGGTGGCAGCGGTTCGACGATCCGGTGCTCGGGCAGCTGGTCGAGCAGGCGTCGGCCGCGAACACCGATGTCGCGCAGGCGGTCGCGCGGCTGCGGCAGGCGCGCGAGGCGCTGGTGCAGAGCCGCGCCGACCTGCTGCCGACGCTCAGCGGCAATACCGGCTACAGCCGCTCGGAGACGCTGCGCGGCGGCGGCCAGACGATCACGCTCCCCGATGGCACCGTCCAGAACATCGGTGGTGGCGGCGGCGCGAACAATTTCTCGGTCGGCGGCAGCGCTTCGTACCAGCTCGGGCTATTCGGCGAGGTGCGCCGCACGATCGAGGCGAGCCGCGCGCAGTACGAGGCGTCAGGCTTCGACTATGCCGCCGCACTGCTGACCGTCCAGCAGGAGACCGCGCGCAACTATATCCTCGCGCGGCTGTATCAGCAGCAGCTTGCCAATGCGCGCGCCAGCCTCGCGTTGCAGGAGGACAATCTCGAGATCGCGGGCTTCCGGTTGCAGGCCGGGCTCGTCTCGTCGCTCGATCAGGAACAGGCGCGGCAGCAGCGCGCGCAGACCGCCGCGACGATCCCGACGCTGGAACAGCAATATAACGCTGCCGTCTCGCGGCTCGGCGTGCTGACCGCGCAGGCGCCTGGCGCGCTCAAGCCGTTGCTCGCCGAGGTGCGCGCGATCCCGACCGGCACCCCGCCCGCCGGGATCGGCATCCCCGCCGACGTCCTCCGCCAGCGCCCCGACGTGCGCGCCGCCGAGCGCGCGCTGGCCGCCGCCACCGCGCAGATCGGCGTCGCACAGGCCGCGCTCTATCCGAACTTCACCTTCAGCGGGAACATCAACGCGCGTGCCAACACCGTCGGCACGCTGCTCGACACCGTCACCGGCGGATTGTTCGCGGGGCTGACGCAGGCGATCTTCAACGGCGGCCGGCTGCGCAGTCAGGTGCGCGGGCAGGAGGCGGCCGCCGACGCCGCGCTCGCCGCCTATAAGGGAACGGTGCTGACCGCGCTGGAGGATGTCGAGAACGCCGTCGTCGCGCTCGACACCGCCGACCGCCGCGAGCGCGAGCTGGCGGTCGCCTATGAGGCCGCCGGCAACGCCGCCCTGCTGTCGCGCGAACAATATCGCAGCGGGCTGAGCGACTTCACCACGCTCAGCCAGCAGGAAGCGACCCTGCTCACCACCCGCAACAGCGCGGCACAGGCGCGCGCCGACGAGGCGACCGCGCTGGTGCAGCTCTTCGCCGCGCTCGGCGGCGGCTGGGACAGCACGACCGTCCCGACCGCCCCGCCGCGTGTCGCCCCCGCGCCGACGCTCGTCCAGCCCGCCCCGACGCCCGCCTCCACCAACGGAAATCCCTGATGGCCGACCCCAATCTCGACGATTTCCTCGGTGTGAAGCCGCAGCCGGCGTGGCGGCGCTGGGGCAAGTGGGTGCTGGTGCTCGCCGCCGTCGTGCTGGTCGGCTTGTTGCTGTCGCGCTGCGTGTTCGGCGATCCCGACAAGGTCGATTATGCGACCACGCCGGTGACACGCGGGCGGCTGACCGTCTCGGTCTCGGCGACAGGCAAGCTCGCGCCGACCAATCAGGTGACGGTCGGCTCGCAGCTCTCGGGGCTGGTTACCAAGGTGGTGGTCGACGTCAACGACCGGGTCACGGCCGGGCAGCCGCTGGCGCTGATCGACCCCGAGCAGATCGACGACCAGATCAACGCCGCCAAGGCGACGCTCGCCGCCAACGAGGCGCAGGTGGCGCAGGCGCGCGCGACACTGGCGGAGTCGCAGGCGCAGCTCGCGCGGCTTAACGAGGTCTATCGGCTGTCGAAGGGCCGCGTGCCGTCGAAGACCGAATTGCAGACCGGGCAGGCCGATGCGCAGCGCGCGAAGGCAGCGCTCAACGTCGCGGAGGCGAACGTCACCGCCGCGCGCGCGCAATTGTCGCAGCAGCAGACGCAGCGTGCGCGCGCGATCATCCGCTCGCCGGTCAACGGCGTCGTGCTCGCGCGACAGGTCGACCCCGGCCAGACCGTGGCGGCATCGTTCAACACCCCGACGCTGTTCGTCATCGCCGAGGACCTGACGCGTATGAAGCTGGAAGTCGCGATCGACGAGGCCGATGTCGGCGAAGTGCAGGTCGGGCAGAAGGCGACCTTCACCGTCGACGCTTTTCCGGGCAAGACCTTCCCGGCGGCGATCACGCGCGTCGATCTCGGCTCGAACCTGACCGTCAGCAACGCGACCTCGTCGTCGTCGAGCAGCACCAGCAGCACCAGCACGACCGGGCAGGTGGTGTCCTACGCCGCCGACCTGACCGTCGCCAATCCGACGTTGCAGCTGCGCCCCGGCATGACCGCGACCGCCGATATCGTCACCGCCGATCGCCAGAACGTCCTGCTCGTCCCCAACGCCGCCTTCCGCTTCAAGCCGAGCGCGAGCGGCGGCAAGCGCGGCGGGATCACCGGCACGATCCTCGCCGGCCCACCCCGCCGCAACGCTGCCCAGCGCAGCGCGACGCTCGGGCGCGGCGCGACGCAGACCGTCTACGTCAAGGGCGCGGACGGCACGCCGCAGCCGGTGCAGGTCACGACCGGCGACACCAACGGCACGCTGACCGAGGTGACCGCGGGCGCGCTCCAGCCCGGGCAGCAGGTCATCACCGGGCAGCTCGCGGCGGGCGAGAGCGCGGGTGCGGCGGGCGGCGCGGCGAAGGGCGGCCGGTCGCGTGGCCAGTGAGGCCGCGCCCCTGATCGCGTTGCGCAACGTGACCAAGGTCTATGGTCAGGGCGCGACGCAGTTTCAGGCGCTCAAGGGCGTCGACCTCGATATCGCCGCGGGCGATTTCGTCGCGGTGATGGGGCCGTCGGGGTCGGGCAAGTCGACGACGATGAACATCCTCGGCTGCCTCGACGTGCCCTCCGCGGGCACGTTCCTGTTCCGCGGCCATCATGTCGAGACGCTCGACCGTGACGAGCGCGCGTTGCTGCGCCGCCGCTATCTTGGCTTCGTGTTTCAGGGCTTCAACCTGCTCAGCCGCACCACCGCGCTCGAAAATGTCGAGCTGCCGTTGCTCTACCGCGGCGACGAGAAGCGCGCGCGGCGTGCGACCGCGATGGCGGCGCTGGAAAAGGTCGGGCTCGATCGCTGGTGGGACCACACCCCGGCGGAATTGTCGGGCGGCCAGCAGCAGCGCGTCGCGATCGCGCGCGCGATCGTTACCCGCCCCGACGTGCTGCTCGCCGACGAGCCGACCGGCAATCTCGATTCGGAGCGCTCGGTCGAGATCATGGAATTGCTCACCGACCTCAATCGCGAGAGCGGGATCACCGTGCTGATGGTCACCCACGAACCCGACATGGCCGCCTTCGCGCGCACCGTCGTCCACTTCAAGGACGGGCTGGTCGAGCGGATCGAGGCGCAACATGCGCAAGGGGAGAAGGTGTCGTGAGGACTCGTCATTGCGAGCGAAGCGAAGCAATCCAGGGCGGCACGCGCGCGGCTCTGGATTGCCGCGTCGCTTCGCTCCTCGCAATGACGAAGGTGGCGTAGATGTTCGGCACCACGCTCCTCCTCGCGCTGCGCTCGATCCGCCGGCACATCCTGCGCTCGTTCCTGACGATCCTCGGCATCGTCATCGGCGTCGGTGCGGTGGTGACGATGGTGACGCTCGGCAAGGCGACCACCGCCGCGGTCCAGTCGCAGATCGCCGCGCTCGGCACCAACATCCTCCAGATCCGCCCCGGTCAGGGCTTCGGGCGCGGCGGCGGCGGGCCACGCCCGCCCGACTTCACGCCGGAGGACGTCACCGCGATCGCCACGCAGATCGCCGGCGTCACCGCGGTCGCCCCGCAGGCGCAGGCCAGCGCCACCGCGATCTACGAAGGCGCGAACTGGTCGACGACGATCAACGGCACCACGGCGGCCTATTTTCAGGTCCAGCCGTGGCCGCTCGCCAGCGGACGATACTGGACGACGCCCGAGGAACAGGCGGGCAAGGCGGTGTGCATCATCGGCAATACCGTCCGCCAGAACCTGTTCCGCGGCGGCGAGGCGGTCGGCGAGCGCTTCCGGCTCGGCGACGTCAGCTGCGACGTGATCGGGACGCTCAGCACGCGCGGGCAGGCCGGGTTCGGCGGCGATCAGGACGATGTCGTCATCATGCCGATCAAGGCGGTCCAGCGCCGGTTCACCGGCAACCGCGACATCCGCCTGATGCTGGTCGGCGTCGACCAGCGGTACCAGACCGCCGGGGTGCAGTCCGCGATCACCGATCTGCTGCGCGAGCGCCGCACGATCACCGACGGGCGCGAGGACAATTTCAACATCTTCGATACCAAGCAGATCAGCGACACGCTGACCGGCACCACCACCGCGCTGACCCGGATCGTCGCGGCGGTGGCGGCGATCAGCCTCGTCGTCGGCGGGATCGGGATCATGAACATCATGCTGGTCAGCGTCACCGAACGCACACGCGAGATCGGCATCCGGCTCGCGATCGGCGCGGTCGCCAACGAGGTGCTGTTGCAGTTCCTCGTCGAGGCGGTGGTGCTGTCATGCCTCGGCGGGTTGATCGGGCTGGTGATCGCACAAGCGGTGATCGCCGGGCTGACCCCGCTGCTCGACGTGCCGTGGACGTTCGACCCGCAGATCAACATGATCGCCTTCGCGATCTCGGCGGTGATCGGCGTGGTCTTCGGCTATTTCCCGGCGCGGCGCGCGGCGGCGCTCAACCCGATCGACGCGCTTCGCCACGAATAGCGGCGGCGCTTCAGCAGGCGGCGCGAAGGACCTCGGCGTCGGCGCGCGCGATCCGGTTCCGGCCGTCGCGCTTGGCCCGGTACAGCGCGGCATCGACCTGCGTGAACAGGTCGCCGGGGGGCTGCGGCTCGCGGAACGTGCCGACTCCGATCGAGATCGTCACCTTGCCGTGCGGCACATTGCCGTCATGCGGCAGGTCGAGCCCGGCGACCGCCGCGCGCAACGCCTCGAAGAAGGCGACCGCATCGCCTTCCTCGGCGACGCGGCATGCGACCAGAAATTCCTCGCCGCCGATGCGGAACGCCATGTCGGCGACCGGCGCGATCCGCTTGCGCAACAGCGCGCCGATCTGCCGCAGCACCAGATCGCCGGCGGCATGGCCGTACAGATCGTTATAGGCCTTGAAATTGTCGACATCGACGATCCCCACCGATCGCACCGACCCGTCGGTCGCCGCCTCGGCAAAGGCGGGGAAGTCCGCCGAATAGGCGCGACGATTGGGGATGCCGCACAGCGGATCGAGCCGCGCCGACCGCGCCTCGGTCACGTCGGAGAACACCCACAGCCGTCCGGCGAACGCGCCGTCGGTGACGAACGGCACGCTACGCCGCATCAGGATGCGCCCGTCGCGCAGCAGCAGTTCGTCCTCGACCGGCTCGTTCGTCGGGGTGACGCGATCGACTTCGTTCAGGAATTGCGCGGGGTCGACGAGCTGCTGACACGCATAGCCTAGCATCAGATGCTCGTCGCGTGTCGCCGCGATTTCCTCGGGCACGCCCCATTGGCGAATCAGCGCGGCATTGCTGTAGATCACGCGGCGATCGGCATCGATCAGCACGACGCCGTCCGGCAGCGAGTCGAGCGCCATTTCGAACAAGGACTTACTGACGCTGGTTCCCGGGTTCGTCATCGCAGGTCTGCCACTTGCACCAAAGGGTGATCTTAACGGCAAACGGTAAAAAGATGGTTAACGCCCGGAAGGTGCGTGACGCGCGCGTCAGCCAGCCTTATCGATCGCGGCCTGACGCTCCTCGCGCGACCCCGCGCGCAACAGGTGCGAATCGGGCCGCAGCAACGCCTCGGGCGCGTGGACCAGCTCGCGCAGTCGCTCCAGATCCTCCTGCGTGTCGACGTCGATCAGTTCGGCGGCGTTCGCGACGACGTGCCGCCCCGACTGGATCAGATCGCGTGCGCCCTGATCGCCGGTGATCGCCAGCACTTCCTCGAAGCGGTCGCGTCCGAACAGCACCGGCGGGCGCGGGGTGGTGCCGTCGCTCGACGCGACCACCGCTTTCCCGTCGAGCACGGCCGCGGCGTCGAACAGGCGGTAGATGTGCGCGGCGGTGACGCGCGGCATGTCGGCCAGCGCGATCAGCACCGCCTTGGCATCGCGTGCCCGCGCGCAATCGACCCCCATCCGCACCGACGATGCCATGTCGCGGTCCGCGGCATCATTGTGCAGCACCGTGAACCGATGCGCGGCATAATCGATCGCGCAGCCGTCAACGACGACGATCCGCTCGCGGAACGGCATGTCCTCCAGTGCGACCGCGACGTGCAGCCCCAGCGGGCGCGCGAGGAACTGCTCTTCCAGCTTGTTGCCCGTTCCGAACCGGTCGGAGCGTCCGGCGGCCAGCAGGATCAGGACGGTATCTTCAACGGCGATCATGAAAGGCTCCCACCATGGCGGCGGCGATCGACAGCGCGATCTCCGCCGGGCCGATCGCGCCGATGTCGATGCCCACCGGGCCATCGATGCGGTCGAGTTGATCGGTGTCAACGCCCGAGGCCGCCAGTCGCTCCCGCCGCGCGGCATGGCTGCGGCGGCTGCCCAGCGCACCGACATAGGCGGCGTCGCTCGCCAGCGCCGCGATCAGCGCAGGGTCGTCGATCTTGATGTCGTGGCTCAGCGTCACGACCGCGGTCGCGCGCCCCGGCTTCCACGCCGCCACCGCCTCGTCGGGCCAGCGATCGTCGAGCGTCACGCCCGGAAAGCGCTCCTCGGTCAGGAACCGGCCGCGCGGGTCGATCACCACCACCTCGATCCCCAACGTCGTCGCCAGCGCCGCGAGGCTCTGCGCGATCTGCACCGCGCCGACGATCAGCAACCGGCGCGGCGGGTCGTAGCGGTTGACGAACACCTCGCCCGTCTCCTGCGGGCGCAGGTCGGAATGGCCGGTGGAAAGATCGGTGGTGACGGTCAGCGACTGTCCCGCCGCGCGCGCCTCGGCGACCCGGTCGAACAATTCGGGGTCGAAGCCATCCGCGCTGACCGGCTGGACCATTACCGAAATCTCGCCGCCGCACGGCAAGCCGACCTGCCATGCGCTGTCATCGGCGACTCCGTACGTCTTCACCGCGAATGGTGCGCCCGCGATCACCTGCGCGGCGGTGTCGAGGATGTCGCCCTCGACGCATCCGCCCGACACCGATCCCTCGAACCGCCCGTCGCCGTGGACCAGCATATGGCTGCCGCGCGGCCGCGGCGCCGAGCCCCAGGTCGAGACGACGGTGGCAAGCGCCAGCGGCTCGCCCTTCCAGGCGGCTGCGGCGGCGAGGACGGAATCATTGTCGGCCATGAGGTTCTTTCGGGTGAGTCCGTCATTGCGAGCGTAGCGAAGCAATCCAGTGTACCGCGAGACGCCCTAGATTGCTTCGCTACGCTCGCAATGACGAACTAGACCGCCGGCAATTCCGCCAGCAACTTGTCGCAGGTGATCGGATAGTCGCGCACGCGCACGCCGGTCGCGTGATAGATCGCATTGGCGATCGCCGCGCCCGCGCCCGAGATGCCGAGCTCACCGATCCCCTTGGCGTGGATCGGATTGGCGTGGATATCGCGCTCGTCGAGGAACGCGACCTCGATCTGCGGAATGTCGGCGTTCACCGGCACGTGATATTCGGCGAGATCGCGGTTCACCACCTTGCCGTTGCGCGGATCGTGTACCAGCTCCTCGGTCAGCGCCGCGCCGATCCCGAACGTCATGCCGCCCAGGCATTGCGACCGCGCGGTCTTCTCGTTGAGAATGCGCCCCGCCGAGAACACGCCCAGCATCCGCTCGACCCGGACCTCGCCGGTCGTCACATTGACCTTCACCTCGGCGAAGTGCGCGCCGTAGCTGGCCTGACGATGCAGCTTCTCCTGCTTGCCTGGTGCGATGCTCCCGGTGACGGTCATGCCCTCGCCGACCAGCTCACCGATCGCGACCGCGCGATTTTCGGCGATCGCGCGCCCGTCCTTCAGCGTCATCGCCTCGACGTCGACGCCCATCGCCTTGGCCAGCTTCTCGCGCAGCCCTTCGCACGCCAGATAGACCGACGATCCCGACGATCCCGCGCCCCACGATCCGCCCGACCCCGCCGACGGCGGGGCGGCGCCGTCGCCGAGTTCCACGGTGACGCTCTCGAGCGGCAGGCCCAGCGTCTCGGCGGCGATCTGCGCGAGGATCGTATAGGTGCCGGTGCCGATATCGGTCATGTCGGTCGACACGATCGCGCGACCGTCGCTCGTCAGCTCGACGCTCGCCGACGACTTCTGGAGCATGTTCGACCGCACCGCCGCCGCGACGCCGATGCCGTGCAGCCACTCGCCCCGCCGGTCGTTCGCCGGTTGGGCCTTCCGGTCGGCCCAGCCGAACAGCTCGGCCCCCTTGTCGAGACACGGGACCAGCAAGCGTGACGAGAAGGGGATATCCTCCTGCGGGTCGCTCGCCGGCTCGTTGCGGCGGCGCAGCTCGATCGGGTCGATCCCGACCTTGTACGCCAGCTCGTCCATCGCCGCTTCCAGCGCCAGCATGCCGACCGCCTCGCCCGGCGCACGCATCGAGCCGGCGAGCAGCCAGTTGAGCCGCACCAGCTTGTGATCGATCAGCCGGTTTTCGGCGGCATAGGCGAATTGCGTCCCGATCCCGGCCGGCTCGAAATAATCCTCGCCCGGCAGATTGCTGGCCAGCGTCTCGTGTCCCAGCCCGGTCAGCTTGCCATGCGCGTCCGCCGCCAGCCGAATGCGCTGCTCGGTGTTCGAGCGGCGGACGGTGGCGTCGAACACCTGCTGGCGCGCCATCGCGACCTTCACCGGCCGGTCGAGCCGCTTCGCCGCGATCGCCGCTGCGACGCTTTCGGGCGCGATGCCGAGCTTCGACCCGAACCCGCCGCCGACATAGCGCGAGACGATCCGCACTTTGTCCTTGCCGACCCCCAATGCGGCTGCGAGCTGCATCTGGTCCGACGCGATCATCTGATAGCTGCCGTGCAGCGTCAGCGCGCCGTCCTTCCATTCGGCGATCGAGGCATGTGGCTCCATCGCTGCCGAATTCTGGCTGGGGGTGGTGTAGGTTTCGTCGATCGTGAAAGCGGCGTCGGCCATCGCCTTGTCCAGATCGCCCTTCGCGACATGCGCCGGCATTTGGTCGGCGGGCGGACGATCCGCCTGGTCGCGATGTGCGGCGAACACATACTGACCCTCGGCGGGCTCATACGCCACCGTCACCTGCGCCGCGGCGTCGCGTGCCGCCTCGAACGTCTCGGCGACGACGATCGCGACGATCTCGCCGTGATAGTCGACCTTCTCGACTCCCTGCGTCGGCGCCTTCTGCGCGCCGCCCTGCTGCGGGTTGCGGATGAAGCTGGGATAGTCGGTGATGACGTCGATCACGCCGGGCAGGCTGCGCGCCGCGTCGGCGACCACGTCGGTGATCTTGCCCGATCCGAACGGCGCGCGCACCAGCACGCCGTAACTCAGCCGCTCGGTCGGATATTCGGCGGCATAGGTCGCCTTGCCGGACACCTTCAGCGGTCCCTCGACGCGGTCGAGCGGCTTGCCGATCACGCCCTGCGTGCCCGCGTCGAGCCAGCTGTGCGGATGCGGCTCGTTCATCGTCAGGCTGCGCGTATCCTCGCGCCCGAGCACCTTGTCGATCAGCGTCATTGCGTCACCTCGCGCAGGCTGGCGATCAACGTGCGTCGCGCCAGCGGGATCTTGAAGTCGTTGGTGCCGAAGCCCTTCGCGCCGTCGAGCAACGCATCGGCAGCGGCGTTGAAGGCGGCGTCGGAGGGTGCCTTGCCGACCAGCGCCGCCTCGACGGCCGGGTTCCGCCACGGCATGTGTGCGACCCCGCCGAACGCCAGCGCCGCCTTGGTGATGACGCCGTCCTCGACCGTCACCACCGCTGCGACCGAGAAGAGCGCGAACGCGTACGACGCGCGATCGCGCACCTTGCGGTACAACTGCCGCCCGCCCGGCGGCGCGGGCAATTCGACATGGGTGATGAGTTCGCCCGCCTCCAGCACGTTCTCGATGTGTGGGGTGTCGCCGGGCAGGCGATAAAAGTCGCCGATCGGCACGCGCCGCTTGTCGCCATCGGCCTTCTGCGTGACGATCACCGCGTCGAGCGCGCGCATCGCCACCGGCATGTCACCGGGGTGCGTCGCGATACACTGATCGCTGGTGCCGAGGATCGCATGGATGCGGTTGAATCCGCCGATCGCCTCGCACCCGCTGCCCGGCTGGCGCTTGTTGCACCCCGCGGCGGTGTCGTAGAAATAATAGCAGCGCGTCCGCTGGAGCAGATTGCCCCCGGTCGTCGCCTTGTTGCGCAACTGCCCCGACGCGCCGGCCAGCAGCGCGCGGCTCAGCACCTCGTACTTGGCGATCACACGCGGATCGGCGGCAAGGTCGCTGTTCGGCACCAAGGCACCGATCGTCAGTCCGCCGTCCTCGCGCTCCTCGATCGTGTTCAGGTCCAGCCGGCTGATGTCGACCAGCTTCTCCGGCGTCTCGACCTGCAATTTCATCAGGTCGAGCAGGTTGGTGCCGCCAGCGATGAACCGCCCGCCGGCACGCGTGGCGCTCTCGACGCTGTCGGCGCGCGCATAGTCGAAGGTCTTCATGCGTCCACCTTCGCGCTGGCGTCGGCGACCTCACGGATCGCATCGACGATGTTGGGATAGGCGGCGCAGCGGCAGATGTTGCCGCTCATCCGCTCGCTGATCTCGGCATTGTCGAGGTCGGCGCTGGTCAGATCGGCGGAGGCATGGCTCGGCCATCCCTTCTTCACCTCGTCGAGCATCCCGACCGCCGAGCAGATCTGTCCCGGCGTGCAGTAACCGCACTGATACCCGTCGTGCCGCACGAACGCGGATTGCAGCGGGTGGAGGTTTTCGGGCGTGCCCAGCCCCTCGATCGTCACGATCTCGTCGTCCTGGTGCATCACCGCCAGCGTCAGGCAGGAATTGATCCGCCGCCCGTTCACCAGCATTGTGCACGCGCCGCATTGCCCGTGGTCGCAGCCTTTCTTGGAGCCGGTCAGCCCCAGATGTTCGCGGCACAGATCGAGCAACGAGGTGCGGACATCCACCTCCGCCTCGTGCGACTGGCCATTGATCGTGAAGTGCATGTGTTCCGCCTCTCCGCTGACCCGGCAAGAACGTCGGTGGGCAAGCGGAGGTCCGTGCGAACGATTCTCATGGGAATTGTTCAGCTTTCCGCTGCTATGCGACGCGGAAAGGCGGGAGGTAGGAATGATGCGTAAGGTGGTGATGGCGGGCGCGGTGTTGCTGGCGACCAGCGGGTGCGTGCGCACCGCGTGGAACGTCGCGACGCTGCCGGTGAAGGCGGTCGGCAAGACCGCCGATCTGATGACGACCAGCTCCAAGGAGCGTGACGAGAAATACGTCCGCAAGCTGCGCAAGGAGCAGGAAAAGCGCGACGAGGAATGCCGCAAGCATCCGGATACCTGCGCGGCGGACGGTAATCAGGGCCAGCGCCTGCCGGCGGGTTACTGACCAGAGTATCGTCGCCCCGGACTTGATCCGGGGCCCCGCTTCCTATTCTGCGGTCGGCCGGAGCGGGATTCCGGATCAAGTCAGGGGTGACGGCAGAAATTTCACTCCGTCGACGGCGCGTTCGGCTGATGCCCGTCCTTCTCCTCGCCGGCCTGATTCCCGCCGTGATAGCCGCGCTCGCTCTGCCCGCCCTTGAAGTGCCCGCCCTGCTTGCCCGAATGCGGGTTGGGATAGGCGCCGCCCTGGCTCTCGCCGCTGCTGTCCCGCCGGCTCGCCACCTCGCCGGTGCCGTCGGGATCGTGCGGCGCGGTGCCCTCGCCGTCGGCTTGCATCGGTTGCTTGTCGGTCATGTCGCTCTCCGTGCGCGGGATATACGGTCCCTACGCACAAGCGGCGGCATGGGGTCCGTTACGGCTTGATGCCCCAATGCGCATATTCCGCATCCACCACCGGCCACGCCGTGCGCGCGGCCAGCAGGTCGGCGGCGGCCTCCGCCTTTCTTCCCATCCGGTTGCGGATCACGCCGCGCAGGAACAGGCTGGCCGGCAGATCCGGCTCGTCCTCCAGCGCCGCGTCGAGATCGGCCAGCGCGGCGTCGAGCCGGTCGAGCCGGAAATAGACCATGGCGCGGCTGTCGAGCGCGGCCAGCCGCGCGCCGGATTCGATCGCCTGCGTGCAGTCCTTCAGCGCGCTGTCCAACTGGATGCGCGCGGTCCCCTTGGTCCAGCAGCGGCTGTTGAGCAGTTGCGCATTGCCGGGGTTGGCCGCGACTGCGGCGTCCATCGTCGCCACCGCCCCGGCGGCGTCGCCGGCACGTGCCTGCAGATTGGCCTTTTCCGACATATAATTGGGCACCTCGCTGCCGCCTGCCGCGATCCGCTCGTCCAGCATCGCCAGCGCGGCGTCCTTTTCGCCGTGATCCAGCATGAAGCGCGCCATCTGCATCGTCGCGCCCGCCGCGTCGGGGCTCAGCGCCAGCGCCTCGTCAAGGTCGGCGCGTTGCCGCTTCGCATCGCCTGTCATGGCATAGAGGTACGCGCGTCGCAGGTGCAGGTCCGCGTCGGGCGCGATCTCGATCGCCTTGCTCAAATCGGGGATCGCCCCGGCGAAATCGAAGATGCCCGACCGGAAATTGGCACGGTTCTGGTACGCGCCCGCCTCGGTCGGCTCGGCGGCGATCGCCTTGGCATAGGCGGCCTCCAGCGGCTTCAGCCGGTCGCCTTGCCGCGCGCTCATCACTTCCGCGATATGCGCGCGCAGCGAGGCGGGGGCGGCGACCTCCAGCTTGCGGGTCCGCGCCAGCGCAACCCGCGCGCGCTCCGCCGGGATCGCCGCGACCGCGACCTCGGGCTGGATCAGCGCCACGTCGTCGTCGACGCTGATGGTCGCGCCGCTCTGCGCGACGCTGCGCTTCACCGTGCGACCGGCCAGCGGCGCGTCGAAGCTGCGTGCGCCCTCGATATCGAAGCCCTTGCCGTCGCCGGGCATCTCGACGCGGAGATGATACAGGGTGCGTGACGGCTGCCCCAGCGCGACCGGGATCGCGCGCCATGCCGGGCGGCCGCGGTCTGGCGTGAACGACAGATCGTCCAGCGTGCGATCGAGCGACAGCCGCCGTCGCCGTCCGCGCTCTTCCTTCCACTGCGTCGAGATGATCGCGGTGGCGGTCAGCGTGCCGATGCCGGTGTCCGCATCGAACCCCAGCGACTGATCGACCACCCACAACTCGCCCAGGACCGGGGTGAGCGCACCTTGCGCCATCTCGCGCGTCTGCTCCGGCGTCGCCTGCGTCGCGACCAGCCCCAGCATCGCGCCCCCCGGTCCGCGCATCTTCATCGTCACGGTCGCGAGCGTGGGCAGCGTCACCCCGGCACGATTGTCGAGCACGACGGTCATGTCGCCGTCGGGGCGCGCCGGTGCGCGGAACGGCACCGGCATCAGCGTCGCGCCCGCGGCGCGAACCGGCAGGACGGTGCGGAATGCGGGCACGTCGCGCAGATCGGTCAGCTTCGTGCCGGTCATCGTGCCGTCCAGCCACAGGACCTCGTCACCGATCGTCGCGCGCACCAGCACATGGTCGAACGCGCCGGGGGAGGGCAGGCGGTCGGAGAAGACGTCCCCGGCCTGCGCCGGCGCCAGCACCGGCTCGGCGTCGATGTCCATCGCGTGCAGCAGCGCCAGCAGCAGCAGCGTCTTGGCCTTGCAGTCGCCGTACCGCAGCGTCCAGGTCTGCGCCGGTGCCTGCGGCGTGTAATTGCCCCCGGCCATGCCGTTGTAGAGGTAGCGGATCTTTTCCTGCACCAGCTCCAGCGCCAGTCCGGCGCGCTTCACCGGGTCGCGGTCGGCGGCCTCGATCCGCTTGACCTCGGCGGCCAGCGGGCTGCCCGGCGCGATCAGCCCGTCGGTCGCGTACAGCGGCGCCATCGTCCGCGCCACCGCCGCCCAATCGGGGAAGCTGGCCACCTCCACGAACGGCGGCTGGACGAAGCGGGCGGGCATGTCGCCGGGCATGTCGGGCTGCTTGGGCAGCGCGTCCGCGATCACCAGTTCGCGCATCCCGCCCGCGGTCGTCTCGACCGGCTTGGCACCCTCGGCCTGCACCTTCCAGCGCATCGCGGTGTCGGCGGGCCACAGGAACCGGGTGCGGGCATAGCCGGCGCGCTGCGGCGCCACGACCAGCCCGGCCTGCGCCTGCATCTGGCCCTTCAGCGCCTTGTCCGTCTGCGTGATCGAGATGGTCGTGTGCACCACGTCGCCGATCCGCAGCCCCTCGATCGGCAGGTTGGCGGTCACCACGCCGTTGATCTCGCGCTGCTCCAGGCTCGTCTCGCGGCGCAGCACCGTGAAGCGCTTTCCCCCCGCCAGCAGGTCGATATGCTCGGCCCCGCGGATGATCTCGACGCGGTGGACGATGAAATCGCCCTGATCGGGCTGCCACGGGATCGCCAGCATCCCGGCCTGCGTCATCAACTCGGGCGAGGCGACGCGGGTGGCGGTGTCGACATAGCGCCACACCTGCCCGTCCTTCAGCCGTTGTTGCGTGTCGAGCAGCACCAGCACCGGCGCAGCCGCCGTCAGCTGCGCGGGGGTGATCGGCGGGGCGGGTTTCACCCAGTCGGGCGCGGGCTGATAAAGCGGCGTCTCGCTCGCGTTCGCCGCCCCTGCGGCCAGTGCGCACACCGCCGCCGTCGTCCACCATCGCATCGTTCGAAAGCTCCCCCTGAGCGGCCATGATATCGGCCACGCAGGGGGAGGCAATCGCGATTATTGCATACCGTTCAAGGTCACACCAGTTCGGCCAGCGCGCTCGCCTCGAAGCCCTTCAGCCCCGCGGCATCGCCCGCCCGCACCTTCGCCACCCATTCCGGGTCGCTGATCAGCGCGCGCCCGACCGCGATCAGGTCGAATTCGTCGCGCTCCATCCGCGCCACCAGTCGGTCGAGATCGGTGCTGGTCGATCCCTCGCCACCGAACGCCGCGAGGAACTCGCCCGACAGCCCGACCGAGCCAACGCTGATCGTCGTCGCGCCGGCCAGCTTCTTGGCCCAGCCCGCGAAGTTGAGCCCGCCCTCGCCGTCCAGCTCGGGGAACTCGGGTTCCCAGAAGCGCCGCTGCGAGCAATGCAGCACGTTCGCCCCGGCCTCGACCAGCGGCAGCAGCCAGTCGGTCATCGCCTCCGGCGTCTCGGCCAGCCGCGCGCGATAATCCTGCTGCTTCCACTGGCTCACGCGCAGGATCACGGGCATGTCCGGCCCGACCGCCGCGCGCACCGCCTTGACCACCTCGCCCGCGAACCGCGACCGTTCGCGGATCGTCGCGCCGCCGTAATTGTCGTTGCGCTGGTTGGTGCCGCCCCAGAAGAACTGGTCGATCAGATAGCCGTGCGCGCCGTGGATCTCGACCGTGTCGAAGCCGAGCGCCTTGGCCTCGGCCGCCGCGCGCGCGAAGGCGGCGATCGTGTCGGCGACATCCTCGTCGCTCATCGCCTGACCGCGCGCTTCCTCGGGTGCGTTATAGCCCGACGGGCTTTCGACCGGCTGCGGCGGTGCCCAGTCGCCCGCCGGCGGGCCGCTGGTCGCACCGGTGTGCCAGATCTGCGGCCCCATCTTGCCGCCTGCCTCATGCACCGCGTCGATCACGCCCTTCCAGCCGGCGAGCGCGTCGTCGCCGTGGAAGAACGGGATGCCGGGATGGTTGCGCGACGATGGCCGGTCGATCACCGTCCCTTCGGACAGGATCAGCCCGACGCCGCCCTCGGCGCGGCGGCGGTAGTAAGCGGCATTGGCCTCGCCGACCACGCCGCCCGGCGCCATCGTGCGCGTCATCGGCGCCATGACGATGCGGTTGGGCAGCTCCAGCGAGCCGAGCGAGAAGGGACGGAACAACGTATCGACCGAAGCGGAGGACATCCACGGCGCCTTTTCTTGTGATTGCGGCCCTTCAGGTATATATCGGAAACCTGAGGTCAATAACGCACCTGCGATCGACTAGGTATACTCATGGAAACCGCCACCCTTTCGCCGCCCCCCGGCTACCAGCCCGTCTGCCAGCATTTTTCGGTCGATTGCCCCAGCCGCGCGCTGCTCGACCAGATCGCCGACAAATGGTCGATGATGGTGCTGACCGTGCTCGACGCCGGGCCGATGCGCTTCAACGCGATCCGCCGCCATCTGGAGGGCGTGACGCAAAAGGCGCTGACGCAATGCCTGCGCCGGCTGGAGCGCAACGGCATGGTCTCGCGCCGCGTCATCCCGGCCTCGCCGGTCGCGGTCGAGTACGCGATCACCCCGCTCGGGCGTTCGCTCCACCAGCCGTTCAAGGCGCTGTACCGCTGGACGATCGAGAACATGCCCCACGTCGAGCAAGCCCGCCGCAGCTTCGACGAGAAGGTGGCGGCCTGAATACCTCGTCGTCCCGTTCCTTTCCCCAACCCGTTCGTGCTGAGGAGGCATTGAGCTTGTCGAAATGCCGTCTCGAAGCACTGCCCCGCGCGCGTGCCCTTCGAGACGGGTCTTCGACTTCGCTCAGCCCCTCCTCAGGGCGAACGGAGATGGGTTCTCGAAAGACCATCACATGAAAAAGATCGGCTTCCTCTCCTTCGGCCATTGGTCGAACGCGCATGGCTCCGCCACCCGCTCGGCCAGCGACGTGCTCCTGCAGTCCATCGACCTCGCGGTCGCCGCGGAAGAACTCGGCGCGGACGGCGCCTATTACCGCGTCCACCATTTCGCGCAGCAGCTCGCCTCGCCGTTCCCGTTGCTCGCCGCGGTCGGCGCGAGGACGCGCACGATCGAGATCGGCACCGGCGTCATCGACATGCGCTACGAAAACCCCTTCTACATGACCGAGAATGCGGGCGCGGCAGACCTGATCGCGGGCGGCCGCCTGCAACTCGGGATCAGCCGCGGCTCGCCCGAGCAGGTGATCGAGGGCTGGCGTTACTTCGGCTACGCCCCCGCCGCCGGGGAGAGCGATGCCGACATGGGCCGCCGCCACAGCGAATTGTTCCTGCGGCTGCTGGACGGCGAGGGCTTCGCCAAGCCCAATCCGCAGCCGATGTTCCCCAACCCGCCGGGCCTGCTCCGGCTCGAGCCGCACGCCGACGGCTTGCGCGAGCGGATCTGGTGGGGTTCGGCATCGAACGCCACGGCGGTCTGGGCAGCGCAGATGGGGATGAACCTGCAAAGCTCGACGCTGAAGGCCGACGAGAGCGGCGAGCCGTTCCACGTCCAGCAGGCCAAGCAGATCCGCGCCTATCGCGAGGCGTGGAAGGCGGCCGGCCACACCCGCACCCCGCGTGTCTCCGTGTCGCGCTCGATCTTCGCGCTCACCGACGATCGCGACCGCGCCTATTTCGGGCGCGACGGCGGCGGCGACCAGATCGGGGTCATCGACAACATGCGCGCGGTGTTCGGCCGCTCCTACGCCGCCGAGCCCGAGCGGCTGATCGAACAGCTCCGCGCCGATGAGGCGATCGCCGAGGCTGATACGCTGCTGCTGACCGTCCCCAACCAGCTCGGCGTCGATTACAACGCGCATGTGCTGGAGAACATCCTCCGCCACGTCGCGCCGGCGCTGGGCTGGCGGTGACGCTCGCCGTCATTGCGAGCGCAGCGAAGCAATCCAGGGCGTCCTGATCCGGCCCTGGATTGCCGCGCTCCGCTCGCAATGACGGGGTGGGCGATGTCCTACACCACCCGCATTCGGCTATTCATTCCATAGCCGCAGCCCCGACGCATACCCCCGCTCGCGTCTCAACATTCGCAACATTCGCCTCCCCCCGCGAACCCCGCTAAAGCCCCGCCGCCATGATCCGCATCACCGACCTGAAACTGCCGCTCCACCATTCCGAGGAGGCGCTGCCCGCCGCGATCGTCAAGCGGCTGCGCATCACCCCGCGCGACCTGATCCGCTTCACGGTCGCGCGGCGCGGCAACGATGCGCGCGAACATGGCCGCATCCAGCTCGTCTATACGGTTGACGTCGCGGTGAAGAACGAGGGCACCGTGCTCGCGCGCAACCGCCGCGACCGCGACGTCTCGCTCACCCCCGACACCCGCTACCGCGCCCCCGAACCCGCAAAGGACGGCGCGCCGCGCCCGGTGGTGATCGGCGCCGGCCCCTGCGGCCTGTTCGCCGCCTTGATCCTCGCGCAGGCCGGCTACCGCCCGATCATCCTCGAGCGCGGCAAGGTGGTGCGCGAGCGGACCAAGGACACCTGGGGCCTGTGGCGGCGCAGTGTCCTCAACCCCGAATCGAACGTCCAGTACGGCGAGGGCGGGGCGGGGACCTTCTCCGACGGCAAGCTCTACAGCCGCATCAAGGACCCGCGCCACCTCAACCGCAAGGTGCTGACCGAGTTCGTCAAGGCCGGCGCGCCCGAGGAAATCCTCATCGAGGCGCATCCGCATATCGGCACCTTCCGCCTCGTGACGATGGTCGAGAGCATGCGCGCGACGATCGAGGAACTCGGCGGCGAATATCGCTTCTCGACCCGCGTCACCGGCTTCGACGTCGTCGAGCAGGGCGGGGAGCGCCGCATCAAGGGCCTGCACCTCCACGACGGCGGCTATCTGGCGGCGGAGCATGTCGTGATGGCAATCGGCCACAGCGCGCGCGATACGTTCGGAATGCTGGTCGAGGCCGGCGTCCATGCCGAGGCGAAGCCCTTCTCGATCGGTGTCCGCATCGAGCATCCGCAATCGTGGATCGACCGCGCGCGCTTCGGCCCCGATGCCGGGCATCCGGTGCTCGGCGCGGCCGAATATCACATCTCGCATCACTGCTCGAACGGGCGGACGGTCTACAGCTTCTGCATGTGCCCCGGCGGCACCGTCGTCGCCGCGACCAGCGAGGAAGGCCGCGTCGCCACCAACGGCATGAGCCAATATTCCCGCAACGAGCGCAACGCCAATTCCGGCTTCGTCGTCGCGATCGATCCCGAGCGCGACTACCCCGGCGACCCGCTCGCCGGGCTCGCCATGCAGCGCGAGATCGAGGCGAAAGCCTTCGTCGCGGGCGGCTCGAACTATCACGCCCCCGCGCAGCGCGTCGGCGACTTTCTCGCTGGCCGCGCCTCGACGACGCTCGGCAGCGTCGTGCCGTCGTACAAGCCCGGCGTCACCCCCACCGATCTCGCCGAATGCCTGCCCGACTTCGCGATTGCGGCGATGCGCGAGGCGATCCCGGTGTTCGGCCGCCAGATCAACGGCTACGACCACCCCGATGTCGTGATGACCGGGGTCGAGACGCGTACTTCCTCGCCGGTGCGCTTCACGCGCGGCGAAGACATGCAGAGCCTCAACACGCGCGGCCTGTACCCGGCGGGGGAGGGGGCGGGTTATGCCGGCGGCATCCTGTCGGCCGCGGTCGACGGCATCCGCGTGGCGGAGGCGGTGGCGGCGCAGATCGCGCGCGCATGACGGTGATCCTGTTCAACAAGCCCTATGACGTGCTGAGCCAGTTCACCGACCGAGGTTCGCCCACCACGCGCGCGACGCTATCGGATTTCGTCGACATGCCCGGCGTCTACCCCGCCGGTCGGCTCGACCGCGACAGCGAGGGGCTGTTGCTGCTCACCGACGACGGCCGGCTCCAGTCGCGGATCGCCGACCCAAAATTCAAGCTGCCCAAGACCTATTGGGTGCAGGTCGAGGGCGTGCCCGACGCGGCCGCGCTGGCGGCGCTGCGCACCGGCGTGCTGCTCAAGGACGGCATGACCCGCCCCGCCGAGGTCGAACCGCTCGCCGCGCCCGACGTGTGGCCGCGCACGCCGCCGATCCGCTACCGCGCGAGCATTCCCGACACATGGATCGCGCTGACGATCCGCGAGGGGCGCAACCGGCAGGTGCGCCGCATGACCGCCGCGGTCGGCCACCCGACGCTGCGGCTGATCCGCTGGCGGGTCGGCGACTGGTCGCTCGGCGATCTCGCGCCCGGCGCGTGGCGGGCGGCATGAAGATATTCTTCGACGGCGGCTATTCGCCCGCCGGGATGGAATATGCGCTGGTCGCGGGCGGTCGGACGTACATGCGCCGTGATCTTGGTCCCGGCAGCAGCATGGAGGCCGAGTGGCTGGCGCTGACCGCCGCGCTGACGCTCGCCAACGATCTCGGGCTCGCCGAGGCGGTACTGCTCGGCGACGCCGCGGCGGTGATCGCCCAGGCGCACGGCGCGATCCGTTGCCCGGCCGCCTATCGCGATCATTACGAACGCTTCCACGCGCTCCCGCGCCCCGCCGGCCGGCTGCGCATCCGCTACATCAAACGGACGCAGAATCTGGCGGGTATCGCGCTGGAGGCGGTGCAGCAGATGAGCATTTCCAACTCTCTCCTCCGTTCGCCCTGAGCCTGTCGAAGGGCGTGCCCGTACGATGCGCCTGCGGCACGTGCTTCGACGGGCTCAGCACGAACGGTGTGGGCGCCGCGAAACACCCAAGCAAACACCCTTTACTCCGCCGCCGCCCGCTCGCACGTCAGGAACGCCACGAACCGGTTCGTCGACCCGTGCAGATCGCGCGCGCTGGTCGCCAGCGCGCTCGCGCTGTTGCGCACCGTCGCCGACAGCGTCGACGCCTTGCAGACCGTCTCGACCAGCGCACCGATCCCGCCGCCGATCGCCTCCGCCATATCCGCCGCGCGCGCCGCGCCGCCATCGACCGCCAGCGCGCTGCTGCGCTGCTCGTCGACCGCCACCTTGATCCCGCGCGCTGCCCCCGACACTTCCGCCACCGCCTGCGTCACCGTGCGCAATTTCTCGCCCGTCTCCGCCACCCCCTCGCGGATCCCCGCGATCAGCACCCCGATCCGGTCGCTGGCGCGCGTCGTGTCGGCGGAGAGCGCCTTCACCTCGCCCGCCACCACCGCAAAGCCGCGCCCCGCCTCGCCCGCGCGAGACGCCTCGATCGTCGCGTTGAGCGCCAGCAGGTTGGTCTGCGCCGCGATCCGGCGGATATCGTCGAGAAAGCCCTCGATCTGCACCGCCTGTTCCTCCAGCATCGCCGCGGTCTGCACGCTGCGCTGCGCCGCGGTGCTGACCCCATCGGTCAGGTGCGACTGCCGCTCGGCCGCCACTGCGATCGTCTGGATCGAGCGCGTCAGATCGCGGATCGACGCCGCGACCTGCGCGATATCGGTCGCGGCCTCGCCGGCGCTGGTCGCCGCCGACACCGCGTCGCCGCGCGCCGCGGCGGTTCCGCCTTCGAGCTGGATCGCCGCCTGCTCCAGTCGCTCGCTGGCCTGTGCGATCCCGCCGACGATCGACGTCACCGATCGTTCGAACTCGCCCGCCAGCATCATCAGCTCGCCGCGCCGTTCCTGCGAAAGCTGCGCCGCCTGTTCCCCGCGCCGCCGCCGCTCGCGCGCCGCGACTTCCTCGGCCAGCCGCGCCTGCTCCAGCGCGCTTTGGGTGGCGCGGCGGCCCTCCTCGGCGATCGCGGTCAGCTCGCGCGCGCGTCGCAGGCTGCGCTCCTGCGCCGCGAACAGCCGCTCCAGCATCAGCGTCACCACCGTCAGCGCGCCGAATTGCAACCCGACCGCGACGACATGGAACAGCACCCGCCCCAGATCACCGTTGCCGTCGAACACCCAGTCGGGCGCAAACCATTCGAGCAGCAGATGATGCACCGCGGTCAGCCCGGTCGCGAGCAGGATCGGCCGCCAGTCGGCGAGCACCAGCAACGCCGCCATCGCGACGAAGAAATACATATGCGCGTCCATCTGCCACGCGCGCCCTTGCAGCACGAACACCAGCAGTGCCGGCAGCACCGTCGCCAGCGATCCCATCATCGCCCGCGCGACCGCATCGTGCCTGCCCAGCATCATCATCGCGGTCGGCCCGATGTTGGCGAGCAGCCCGATCGCCAGCACTATCGGCAGCTTGCCGCCGCCGATCAGCACGTCGCCCACGCAAAGCCCGGCGAGCACGATCCAGCCTGCCCAGGCCCAGCCCTTGACGCCGTACAGGCGCATCCGGTCGAGCGGATCGGTCGCGGCGGTCATGCGACGGTCCCTTGTCGCGGGAGGGGCCCACAGCCGGCCGGCGGGGCGGCCAGCATCACGGTGCGCCACGGTCGAAGCTGCGCCGCGATCCGCGCGCGGCTCCCCACCACCACCAGCGATCCGCGCAGCGGCCCCTCGCCGAGCAGTGCCGCCCCCGACGACAGCGCCAGCCGCGCGGTGGCGTTGGCGTCGCGGTCGACGATCGGAATCAGCAGGATGCGCCCCTCGGCGGGCGGATACAGGCTCATGATCGCAAGTGCGGCGACGCCGACACCCGCCTGCGCCACGAGTAACAGCCGGTCGGAACGGTGATCCATTCCGCAGGTTTGTAAGAATCGGTGCTTAACTTACCGTAAGTGCGGAGCGATTTCTGCGCGCCGCCCTTGCTCAGCCAAGCCGTGCGAAGGCCGGCGCATGCGCTGCCTCGCCACGCTCCCCGCACGGCATCAACCCGCCCTGCACCGGCAAGGCCATCAGATGCGCGCCCGCGTACGGCGATGCGAAGTTCCTCGCGTAATCGGCATGAAAGCCGAACCGGGCGTAAAAGGCCGGCTCCCCCAGGACGAAGCACAGCACGACGCGCGCCGCCTCGATCCGCTCGATCCCGGCGTGGATCAACGCCTCGGCCACGCCTTGCCGACGATAGCTTTCGGCGACCGCCACCGGCGCGAGTGCGACCGCCGCGATCGCCTTGCCGCCGACATCGACCGCCATCCGGCTGAACGCGACCGCTCCGACCAGCGCGCCCCCAACCTCGTCGGCGTCCTCGTCGACTGCGACCATCATCAGCACCATGTCGCCGTCGACGCACAGCTGCCGCACCAGATCGGCCTCGTCGGCGCGCGGGAAGACGGTGCGGAGCAGCGCGTCGATCGCGGCGACGTCGCCGCCCTGCGCGGCGCGGATCGCGATCGTCACGCCTGTCGTGCTCACGCCAGCGCGATGTCCGGTGCGTCCTCGGCCTTCATCCCGATCACGTTATAGCCGGCGTCGACATGGTGGATCTCGCCGGTCACGCCGCTCGCCAGATCGGACAGCATGTAGAGCCCCGCGCCGCCGACATCCTCGATGGTCACGGTGCGGCGCAGCGGCGCGTTAAGCTCGTTCCACTTGAGGATATAGTTGAAGTCGCCGATCCCGCGCGCCGCCAGCGTCTGGATCGGCCCGGCCGAGATCGCGTTGATGCGGATGTTGTCGGGGCCGAGATCGACCGCGAGATACTTCACGCTCGTCTCCAGCGCCGCCTTCGCCACGCCCATGACGTTGTAATGCGGGATGACCTTTTCCGCGCCATAATAGGTCAGCGTCAGGATCGACCCGCCCTCGGGCATCAGCCGCCGCGCGCGCTGCGCCACCGCGACAAGCGAATAGGCCGAGATGTTCATCGTCATCAGGAAATTGTCGAGCGTCGTGTCGTAATAGCGCCCGCGCAGCTGCGACTTGTCCGAAAAGCCGATCGCATGGACCACGAAGTCGATCGTCGGCCATTCCTCGGCCAGCGCCGCGAAGGTCGCGTCGAGCGCGTCCATGTCCGCCACGTCGCAATCGAACAGCCGCGCGACGCCCAGCTGCTCGGCGAGCGGGCGCACGCGCTTCTCCATCGCCGCGCCCTGATAGGAGAAGGCGAGTTCCGCGCCGGCCTCGCTCAGCTTCTTGGCAATTCCCCAGGCTAGCGACTTGTCGTTGGCCAGCCCCATGATGAGCCCGCGCTTGCCCGCCATCAATCCGTTCACGCGTGTACCTGCTTCATTATTCACCCTGTCCGGTCCCCTCTACAACCGGTTCGGGCGGCTCCGCCAGTGCCGCGTTGAGGTGCGCGCCGAACACTAGCCCCAGCCCGATCAGATAGAAGAACAACAGCATCACCACCACGCCGGCGAGGCTGCCATAGGTCAGGTCGTAGCCGCCGAGCTGGGACAGCGCCCACGGCAGCCCCGCGGTCATGCTTACCCACCAGAATGTCGTGAACAGCGCGCCAGGCCATTTGCGCGCATCGCTGCGCCGATATTTGCCCGGCGTCACCGAGAAGAAGAGCATGTACAGCGCGCCGAACATGATCGCCGCCGGCACCAGCCGCGCGATGTTGAGCCACTCCGCGACATGCTGCGCGACCGGCAGCAGGCGATAGATGAATTGCTCGGCCGCGGTCAGGATACCCTGCACCAGAAACGCGAACAGCGCGATCACCACCGAGGCGATGATCGCGATGCTCAGCCCCAGCCGCGCGCGCCACAGCGACTGCGACGACCGCGTGCCATAGGCGCGACGGAAGATGTCGCGGATCGTCTCGGCGAAGCTGCCGACCGTCCACAACCCGACGAGCGCGCCGAACCACAGCAACGGCCCGGTCCGCGCCTGCAACACATTGGCGATTGGCGTCCGCAGCACCTCCGCCACGTCGCGCGGCAACACCGACAGGAAGCTCGCCAGTCCGTGCTGCACCTCGTCGCTCTGCCCGAACAGCGACGCCACCGCCGCCGCGACGATGAAGAACGGAAAGACAGTCATCAGCGCGAGATAGGCGAGGTTGCCGGCATGGATGAACCCGTCGGTCCACACCCCGATCACCGCACGTCGGAACAGTTCCCACGCATAGGCACCGGGGCGGACGCGCGCGAGCTGCCGGTCGAGCCTGCGCCGCGCGGCACCGTGATGGCGCGCGCGGTCCTCAGGCGTCAGCGAAAGGGGGGCGTCGGTCACGCACGCTCAGACGCCCATCGCGGCGCGCGGGTTCCCCCCGCCGTCCCAGCCGGCGACGAACGCCTTTAACGCCGCATCGTCCGCCGGCACGTCGACGATCAGCGTCACCAGCTGATCGCCACGCTCGCCGCCTTTGCGGTGAAAGCCTTTTCCCTTCAAACGCAATGTCTTGCCGGAGGTTGCCCCGGTCGGCACCGTGATCATCACCGGCTTGTCGACCGTCGGGCACTTCACCTTGCCGCCCTCGACCGCTTCCTTGATCGTGATCGGCAGGTCGAGTCGCACGTCGTCGCCCTCGCGCGTGAAGAAGCGGTGTGGCTGGACCTCGATCGTCACGATCGCGTCGCCCGCGCCGCCGGGGCCGTCGTCGCCCTTGCCCGCCAGCCGCATCTGCGTGCCGGTCTCGACCCCGGCGGGCAGCTTCAGGTCGATCGTGCTGCCGCTCGCCAGCGTCACGCGCTGCGGCGCCAGCGTCGCGGCATCGGTGAACGGCACGCGCAGCGAATAGGCGACGTTGCTGCCCTTGGGCGGCGGCTGCCGCCGGCCGAACCCGCTGGCGAACCCGCCCGCGCCCGCACCGCCGCGCCCGCGCGCGCCGCCGAACAGCCCCTCGAAGATGTCGCTCATGTCCGGCCCGCCGGCACCGCCGCCCATGCCGCTCATGTCGAAGCCCTCGGGCCGGAACCCGCCATTGCCCGCCTGACCGCGGCCCCCGGCGCCGAAACCGAACGGCGCGGTCGGGTTGCCATCGCCGTCGATCTCGCCGCGGTCGAAGCGCGCGCGCTTGTCCTTGTCGGTCAGCAGGTCGTAGGCGCTGGTGACCTGCCCGAACTTCTCCGCCGCCTTGGGATTGTCGCGGTTGCGATCGGGATGCAGCTCTTTCGCGAGCTTGCGATACGCTTTCTTGATGTCCGCCTCGCTGGCGCCGCGCGCCACGCCCAGCGTCGCATATGGATCGGCCATGTCGTCCCCGGTTGGTGTGTTACTCGCCTATGTGGGGGAGTGTCGCGCGAAGCGCAATCGTTACGCGGGCTCTCCGATCGGCTCCGCGATCGGCTCGATGATCGGCGCGACGTCGACGCTGACCTCCATCGCCTGCGCGCCCGATCCCAGCACCACGCCGTCGACCGGCGCGATCTCGGCATAGTCGCGCCCGATCGCGACGACGATATGGTCGCCCGCCATCCAGATGCCGTTGGTGGGATCGACCCCGACCCAGCCGCGCACCGGCCCGCACCAGATCAGCACCCACGCGTGCGTCGCGTCGGCGCCGACCAGCCGCTCCTGCCCGGGCGGCGGGATGGTGCGGATATAGCCCGAGGCATAGGCCGCGGGCAGCCCGGCGGCGCGCAAGCCCGTCAGCATGATCTGCGCGAAATCCTGACAGACGCCGCTGCGCTTGGCGAACGCCTCGTGCGGCGGCGTATCGACCAGCGTCGCGGCGGGATCGAACGCGAAGTCGCGCTGGATCCGCCGCGCCAGCGCGATCCCGGCCTCCAGCACGTTGCGGTCCGGCGACAGATCGGGCGCGCAATAATCGGCGATCGCGCGGTCGAGCGGGATCAGCGGCGATGGGAACAGATACGCCGCCGGCCCCGCCGCCGACACGTCCACCGACGCGCGCGCCAGTGCGCAGACCTCGGCGATCGTCGGGTCGCTGGCGTCGGGCACCGGCACCAGCCGGTCGACCGTGATCCGCGCGACGCTCTCGATCGTCAGCCGCCGCACGCGCTCGTCGACCACCAGTCGCGTGACATGCGCCAGCCCGGCCTCGGCATGCGCATCCATCGTCCGCCCCGAGGGCGCGACGTGCAGCGCATAATCCTCCAGCTTCTGCCCCGGCCAGTCGATCGGCTTCAGCCGCAGGTTGCAGCGCGCGAACTTGACCGCATTGCCGTAATCGAAGCGGGTGATGTGGCGGATGTCATAGCGCATCGGTCAAACTTTTCCGCTCCCGATCCCCGTTCGTGCTGAGGAGGCATTGAGCTTGTCGAAATGCCGTCTCGAAGCACCTCGAGGCGCGCACCCTTCGAGACGAGGCTTCGACAGGCTCAGCCTCTCCTCAGGGCGAACGGAGATGGTGGAGAGAACAATCGGGTTCACGCCAGCGTCAACCCGCTCGCCCGCAACGGCTCCGCGCCCTGCAGGAAATACCGCCGCGCGATCGCCTCCGACAGCCGGAGCAGCTGATGCTCCACCGTCGACATAGTCTCCGCTCCCAATCTCCGTTCGTGCTGAGGAGGCATGAGCTGGTCGAAATGCCGTCTCGAAGCACCTCGAGGCGCGCGCCCTTCGAGACGAGGCTTCGACAGGCTCAGCCTCTCCTCAGGGCGAACGGGGGTAGTGGAAAGAACAATTGGGTTCACGCCAGCGTCAACCCGCTTGCCCGCAACGGCTCCGCGCCCTGCAGGAAATATCGCCGCGCAATCGCCTCCGAAAGCCGGAACAGCCGATGCTCCACCTCCGACAGCGTCTCGGGATCGAGCAGCGCCGCCTGTGCCGGGGCGACCAACGCGTGCAGCTCGGTCGCCTCGATCTGCTGCGGCTCGGCCATGCCGTCGTCGTCGAGCACCGGCAGCGCGGCGAGATGCGCGCGGATGCAATCGACCTGAAAGGCGAGCGCGCGCGGATTGCCCGGATCGAGCACCGTCAGGTCGACCACCGGCACCCGCGCGATCCCGGTCAGATAGCGCTGGCGATAGCTGATCTGGCTGTCGGCGAGATCGAGCAACGTCGACAGATCGCCCGCCGACGCGCCGCTCATCCCGAAGATCCGCGCCGCGCGGGTGATCGCGCGCGCGCGCTCGATCCGCCGGCCGAGATCGTGAAACCGCCACGCCGCGGTGCGCCCCATATGCTCGGCCGACAGCCCCGCGATCGCGGCATAGCGGCGCTGGAGCGAGCCGGCGCGGTCGAGCATCCCGCGATGCGTCGGGAAGGGCGCATCGAGCAGCCGCACCATGTCGACCGACAGCCGGTCGCGCGATCCGCCCGCGATCCGCTGCGCATGGGTGTTGATCGCCGCCACCGATTGCCAGCCGTCGCGCGCCTCCATCGCGATCCGCGCGAACGCGATCAGGTCGGCGCGGCGGAAGCTGGCCGGGGTGGGGGCCGCGCCGCTGTCGACGATCTCGGCGACCAGCTTGGCGATCGTCGCCTCGTCGGGGGCCGCGCCGGTATCGGCGTCGATCGAATGGCCCAGCATGACGCGGATCGCCGCCAGCAACGCCTCGCCGCGTTCCAGATAGCGGCCGAGCCAGAAGAAATTGTCCGCGACGCGGCTCGGCAGCGTTCCCGGATTGCGCCGTACGTGCAGCGAATCGGGCGCGGGCAGCAGCGACACCGGCGACACCGGCTCCGCCCCGTGCACGCACACGTCGGCCGACCACGTGCCCTCGCCCAGCACCGCCGCGCGCGGGTCCGGATGCTCCCCGATCCGCGCGAACCCGCCCGGCAACACCTGCCAGTTTCCCTGCGCATCGCGCGCCGCGAACACCCGCAACGTGAACGGCCGCGGCTCCAGCCGGTCCTCGATGATGACCGGCATCGTCGAGAGCCGGATGATCTCCTGCCCGACGTAATCCTGCGGCCGGCGGGTGAGGTCGTCGAGGAAGGACGCGCGCTGCTCGGCCGTCAGGTCCGCCCCCGCCACCGGCGCGTCACCCGGCAGCCCCAGCGTCCGCGCGCCGAACGCCGGGGACAGCAGCATCGACCCAAACTCGCCCGCGACATGCGCCGCCTCGCGCGGCTGCCCGCACCACCAGGTCGCGATATTGGGCAGGATCAGGTCCGCGCCGGTCAACCGCGTGCTGAGCTGCGGCAGGAAGGCCCCGAACGCGGGGCTTTCCAGCACTCCCGCGCCGGGCGCGTTGGCGAGCACGACATTGCCCTGCGCCCACACGTCGATCAGCCCCGGCACCCCGATCCGCGAGTGCGAATCGAACGCCAGCGGATCGAGCAGCCGCGGGTCGAGCCGCCGCCACAGCGCGTCGACGCGCTTCAGCCCCGCGATCGTGCGGACGTAGAGCCGATCCTCCAGCGCGGCGAGATCGTCGCCCTCGACCAGCAACAGCCCCAGATAGCGTGCCAGATGCGCCTGTTCGGGATAGCTGGGATTGTAACGCCCGGGCGTCAGCAACCCGATGCGCGGATCGCTGCGCCGGCATGCCGCCGCCAGCCCCTCCCGGAACGCGGCGAAGAACGGCGCATGGCGGCGGACGTTGAGCCGGGCCTGCAACCCGCCGAGCGTGCGGCTGACCGCGAGCCGGTTTTCGAGCGCATAGCCCGCCCCGGTCGGCGCGCGCAGGTGATCGGCCAGCACCCGCCACTCGCCCGACGGACTGCGCCCCAGATCGATCGCGACGAAGTGCAGATGATGCCCGCCCGGCGGTTCGAGCCCGACCAGCGGCCGCAGGAAGAACGGGCTGCCGGTGACGAGCGTCGCGGGAAAATGCCCGCGCTCCACCAGCCTGGACGGGCCGTAGAGATCGGCGAGGATCGTCTCGAACAGGTCGGCGCGCTGGATGATCCCGCGCTCGATCGATGCCCATTCCTGCGCCTCGATCAGCAGCGGCATCGGGCTGACCGGCCACGGCCGCTCGCTGTCCTCGCCGATGATGCGAAAGCCGGTGCCGATATCGATCGCGTGCCGCTGCACCCGCTCGCGCGCATGGCCGAGATCGTCGCCGGCGATCGTGGACAATTCCTCGAGCTCCGCCAGCCACGGCGCGGCATTGCCGCTGCGCATCGTGTCGGACGGTGCGCCGGCATAATCGTCGTAACGGCGGCGGGCAAGGGTGCCGGGGTCGAAGAGGGGCTGCGTGGCCAGCGTTTCCTCCTTCAGCCAACCGGTCGGGACCGTAGTGGCGCAGCCGGGTTAAGCAATCGGAATCGACCGACCCGCCTCAAAGGTCCGGCAGCACCTGATCGGCGATGCCCCAGCCCTTCAGCGATCGCCCGTTGGCGCGTGCGATCAACGCATCGGCATCCCCGACATGCCAATGTGCCGCGCTGTCGAGGTCGCGCAGCTCGGTCCACGACACGGGCGCCGCGACCGGCGCGCCGGCGCGCGCGCGGGCGGCATAGGGCATGATCGCGGTAGCGCCGCGCTGGTTGCGCAGATAGTCGATGAAGATCCGACCCTTGCGCTTGGCCTTGCTCATCACCGCCACGAACCGTTCTGGATCGGCATGCGCCAGCGCCCGCGCAAAGCGTTCGGCGAAGTCGCGCACTGCCGGCCATTCGGCCTTGGGGGTCAGCGGCACGACGACATGCACGCCCTTGCCCCCCGACAGCAGCGGAAAGCTCACCAGCCCCAGTTCGGCGAGCTGTTCCTTCAGGTGCACGGCGGCGCGCTTGGTTTCCTCGAAGCCGAGCCCCTCGTCGGGATCGAGATCGAACACCATCCGGTCGGGCCGTTCGAGCGCGTCGACGCGCGATCCCCAGCCGTGGAACTCGATCGTCCCCATCTGCACACACGCGACCAGCCCGTCGGCATCGTCGACATACAGGTAATTCTCGGTGCTGCCGTCCTTCTCGCGGATCGGCACCTGATGCACGGTGTCACCGAACGATCCGGCGTCGTGCTTCTGGAAAAAGCATTGCCGCGCCCGTCCTTGCGGGCAGCGCACGAGGCTGACCGGGCGATGCCCGGCCCACGGCAGCATGATCCCGGCGACCGCGGCATAATAATCGGCGAGCTGGCCCTTGGTGACGGCGCTCTCGGGAAAGATCACGCGATCGCGATTGGTCACCTTGATCCGCGACTCGACCGCCGGCACCGGGGCGGGGGCCTCGGCGACCACCTCCGCCGCCGGCTTGTCGCCGCGCAGCCCGATGAAGCTCGAATGCCGCAGCACGCCGTCGAGCGTCGTCTCGGCAAAGGCGACCTCCGCGACCAGCACGGGCTTCACCCAATGCGCGTCCTTCACCGCGGCGCGCGGCGCGTCGACGGTGGCGGTCTTCCGCGCCAGCTTGTCGAGTCGCGTGCGCAGCTTGTCGATCATCGCGCTGTCGAACCCGGTGCCGACCTTGCCGGCATAGCGCAGCGTGTCGCCGTCATGCACCCCGAGCAGCAACGACCGCAGCCCGCGCGACTTGGTGGAGGGCAGCCAGCCGACGATCACGAATTCCTGCCGCCGGGTGCATTTGATCTTCAGCCACGCCGGCGTCCGCCGCCCGCGATACGGCGCGTCGGCGCGTTTGGAGACGATGCCTTCATACCCTTCGCGGCACATCGTCTCGAACAATTGCTCTCCAGAACCGGTGATATGCTCGGCGAAGCGCAGCCTTTCCTCTCCATCGCCGACCAGCGCGCGCAGCCGCTCCTTGCGCGCGACGTTGGGCTGGTCGCGCAGATCCTCGCCATCGAGTTCGAGCAGGTCGAACGCGAACAGCGTCATCGCGCCGCCCGCGCCGATCGCATCCTTCAGCGTCGAGAAATCGGGTCGGCCGTCCTTGAACGCGACGATCTCGCCATCGATCAGCGCGGTCGTCGCGGGCAGCGCGGCGGCGGCTTCGGCGATGCCGGGAAATTTGTCGCTCCAGTCGAGCCCGCTGCGCGTAAAAACCTTCGCCTTGCCGCCCCCGACCGCGACCAACGCGCGATAGCCGTCGTATTTTACCTCATGTATCCACCCCGCACCGCTCGGAACGCGCTCCACGAGCGTACAAAGCTGCGGCGGCTCGTACGCCGGCGGCTTGCCCGTCTTGCGCTTCCGGCCAGGTTTCGCCGGTGCGCCGCCACGCTTGCCCTCGGCGATCTCCTGCATCGTCCGCCCGGTCGCAACGCTGGTCAGCGCGGTCTCCACCAGCGTGTCGGTGCCGCCGGCCTCGCCATCCTCGATCTTGCGTAACAGCCAGTTTTCGCGCCTTTCTTTCCCGCGCGGGCGCAGCCGGATCAGCAGCCACTCGCCCTTCATCCGCTCGCCGTCGAGGATGAAATGAAGGTGGCCCTTGTCGATATCGGCGGCGCTCTTGCCCTTGACCGGCGACCAGGTGCCGCGGTCCCACAACATCACCGTCCCGCCCCCATATTCCCCGGCCGGGATCGTCCCCTCAAACGTCTGATAAGAAAGCGGATGATCCTCGGTCCGCACCGCGAGACGCTTCTCGTTCGGGTCGAGGCTCGGCCCGCGCGTCACCGCCCAGCTTTTCAGGACGCCATTGACTTCCAAGCGGAAATCCCAGTGCAGCCGGGTCGCATCATGCTTCTGGACGATGAAGCTGTTTCCCTTGCCCGGCGCGAGCGTCCCGGCCGGCTCGGCGGTCTTCGCGAAATCGCGCTTGGCATTGTAGAGGGCAAGCGGATCCGTCGTCACGTGCCCCTCCCGCTACGGCTATGACGTTCAAGCACTTTTCTTCGCCGCCGGTTTGCGGGCAGCAGGTTTGCGCGTCGACGTCTTCTTCTCCGGGGTTTCGCCCTTGCCCTCCATCGACTTCTTGAGCGCCGCCATCAGATCCACCACGTTCGAGCCCGGGCGCGCGCCGTCGCCACCCTTGTCCTCGATGATCTTGCGCCCCTTCGCCTTGCGCTTGCGCTCGATCAGGTCCTTGAGCGCGTCGACGTAGCGGTCGTGGAACCCGGCCGGATCGAATGCGGCGGCCTTCTTCTCGATCAGCGCTTCGGCAAGATCCAGCAATTCGGCGTCGGGCTTATCGTCGGGAATGTCACGGAAATACCCCTGTGCGCGGTGCACCTCGTCGGCGTAGCGCAAGGTTTCCAGGATCATGCCGCGCCCACACGGCTTCAGGCTGACGACATATTCGCGCCCGCGCATCGCGAGTTGCCCCAGGCCCACCTTCTTCGTGCGGCGCAAGGCTTCACGCAACACGATGAACGCTTCTTCGGCAAGGTCGTCGGCGGGGACGACGAAATAGGGCTTCTCGTAATAGAGCACGTCGATCTCGTGCGCGTCGACGAACTGCGTCAGCTCCAGCGTCTTCTTCGACTCGAGCTTCACCGCGTCAATTTCGTCTTGTTCGAGAAGGACATATTCGCCCTTCTCGATCTCGAAACCCTTCATGATCTCGTCGGTGTCGACCGGGCCGACGCCGGGTGCGACCTTCTCATATTTGATTCGCTGGCCGCTCGGCTCGTGGATCTGGTGGAACGCGACCTGCGCGCCGGACTTGGTGGCCGAATAGATTTCAACCGGGATCGACACCAGCGCCAACCGGATCTGTCCCTGCCAATATGCGCGCGCCGCCATCGGATTCGCCCCTCGTTGCGAAAGCGATTCAATCGCCGGGCGCGGACACGGTTCCGCCCTTTGATCTGCGTCTAGTTGGTCGCGACGACAATGATGACCTTTCGATCCGATGGCGATAAAAGCGCCGGCATGGCCGACGATCCCTTCTCCTTGTTCGACCGCTGGTTCACCGAAGCGCGCGAGAGCGAGCCGAACGATCCCAATGCGATGGCGCTCGCGACCGCGGATGCCCGCGGTCGGCCGTCGCTGCGGATGGTGCTGCTCAAGGGGCACGGGCCGGACGGATTCGTCTTCTATACCAACCGTGGCAGCCGCAAGGCCGCCGATCTCGCCGTCAATGCGCAGGCGGCGTTGCTCTTTCACTGGAAGTCGCTGCGTCGTCAGATCCGAATCGAGGGCGCGGTGACCCATGCCAGTAACGAAGAGAGCGACGCCTATTTTGCCACGCGCGGGCGCGATTCGCAGCTCGGCGCGTGGGCGTCGGAGCAGTCGCGCCCGCTCGATGACCGTGCCACTTTCGAGGCGCGTTTCGACGAAATGAAGGCCCGCTTCGACGGGCAGGACGTCCCGCGCCCGCCCGATTGGGGCGGCTATCGCATCACCCCCGACCAATTCGAGTTCTGGCACGATCGCGCGCATCGCCTGCATGAACGGCGCGTGTTCACGCCCGACGAACACGGCGGATGGACCGAAGGGCTGCTGTTCCCATGACCCGCGACGAACGCCGCCGCATCATCCCGCTCGCGATGCGCGCCGCGCTGGCGAGCGTGGCGATGGCCTGCACCTTGTTGATCGTGAAGGCTTATGCCGCATGGCATACCGGATCGATCGCAATGCTGGGCAGCCTTGCGGACACCGGCCTCGACCTGCTCGCCAGCCTCGTGACCTTGTATGGCGTCAAGCTCGCCGCCGAGCCCGCGGACCACGATCATCGCTTCGGCCACGGCAAGGCCGAGGCGCTGGCCGCATTGTTCCAGGTCGTGCTCATCACCGCCTCGGCGATCGGGATCGCGGTGCAGGCGATCCGCCGCTTTTCGGATCCCGTCGCCAACGAGGACGCCGGCTTGGGGATCGGCGTATCGATCGCCGCGATCGTCGCGACCTTCGTGCTGCTCGCCTATCAGCGCAGCATCATCCGCCAGACCGGCTCGATCGCAATCATGGCCGACAACGTCCACTACCAGTCGGACATGCTGCTCAACGTCGCGGTGATCGCAGCGCTGGTGCTCGACCAATATGTCGGCATCTCGGGCGCCGATCCCGTCTTCGGCATCGCGATTGCGGCGTGGCTGGCATGGGGCGCCTTCCAGGCGTCGAGCCAGGCGATCGACATGCTGATGGACAAGGAATGGCCCGAGGCGCAGCGCGCCGCCTTCATGGAGGTCGCCGCGCGCCAGCCGGGCATCCGCGGCATCCACGATTTCCGGACGCGCCGCGCGGGCAGCCACGATTTCGCGCAATTCCACATGGAGGTCGATGCGACTCTGTCGGTGCGTGACGCGCATGATATCGTCGAGCGTGTCGAGCACGCGCTGCGCGATACCTTTCCGCGCGTCGAGACGCTGATACATCTCGATCCCGAGGGGCATGTCGATACCGATAACCCGTTGGTCGAGGCGGATGTGACGCCGCACTGGTTCTCGAAACGGCTGTAGGCGGCGGGCGGTGCGCATTCCGTTCACGCAGGTCGATGCCTTCGCTGCGCAGGCCTTCGGGGGCAATCCGGCGGCGGTAATGCCGCTGCCGGGCTGGCTCGACGATGCGACGCTGCTGCGCATCGCGCAGGAGAACAACCTGTCGGAAACGGCCTTTCTGGTGGCGGACGCCAGCGGAGCGGCGAACTTCGAGCTGCGCTGGTTCACGCCCGTCGCCGAGATCGCGCTGTGCGGCCACGCAACGCTCGCCGCCGGGCATGTCGTGCTCGCGTCCGATCCGGATCGCGACGTGGTGCGCTTCCGCACGCGTCAGTCGGGGGTGCTGGAGGTCGCGCGCGACGGCGCTGACTACGCGCTGGCGCTGCCTTCACTTGCCCCGGTGCCGCGCGATTTGCCCGACGTGGTGGCTGCGCTCCGGGTAGAGGCGGTGGAGACGCTGTGGCACGATGCCGGCTACGCGGTCGCGGTGCTGGCGGACGAAGCGGCGGTGCGCGGCTGCTCGCCAGATCAGGCCGCGCTCGCTGCGCAGGGGCGATGGCTGGTGATCGTCACCGCGCCCGGCGACGCCAGCGACATCGTCAGCCGCGCCTTCACCCCGGCATTCGGCATTCCCGAAGACCCCGTCACCGGGAGCGCGCACGCAGTCGTCGCACCGTATTGGGCGCAGCGGCTGGGGCGTGACCGCTTCTCGGCCTATCAGGCGAGCGCGCGCGGCGGCCGGATCGGCTGCCACGTCGTAAAAGATCGGGTCGTGCTGAGCGGGACGTGCGTGACGACGATCGAGGGCACTTTCCTGCTGCCTTGATCGTCAGATCAGTCCCTTCGCGCGCAGGCTGACCTGCCCGTTCAGCCCGACGATCAGATGATCGTGGACCGCGATGTTGAGCGGCTTGCCCGCCGCGATGATCGCGCGGGTGATGTCGATGTCGGCGCGGCTGGGTGAGGGGTCGCCGGAGGGATGGTTGTGGACCAGGATCAGCGCCGCGGCGCCGAAATCGAGCGCGCGCCTGATGACCTCGCGCACATGCACCGCCGCTTCGTCGATCGTGCCGCGTGCCATCACCTCGTCGCGGATGAGCATGTTGCGGGTATTTAGATGCAGTACGCGGAACCGCTCGACCATGTCGTGCGCCATATCGGCATGAAGATAATCGGACAGCGCCTGCCAGTTCGACAGCACCGGCGCCTCGCGGGTGCGGGCGCGCACGAGCCGGATCGCGGTGGCATGCGCGACGCGGACCGCTGCGGTGCTGGTGTCGCCCATGCCGGGGACGCGCGCGAGCGCGGTCGGGTCGGCGGTGAACACGCCCGGCAGCCCGCCGAATTCGCGCAGCAATGCCTTGGCGAGCGGCTTGGTATCCTGTCGCGGGATCGCCAACGCGAGCAGATATTCGAGCAATTCGTGATCGAGCAGCCCATCCGGATCGGCGAGCAGGCGCGCGCGCAGGCGGGCACGGTGCCCCTTTGCATCCAGCGCGCGCGTTTCGTCGTCGTTTTCGGCCATGCGCGCCGGGGTAGGTCGGTTCGTCGCCCCGCGCAATTGCGTGTGCGCCGCGCGCTGCCCTATGACGGCGGCACGATGAGCGATGCAGGCCAGCAATCGACAGGGCGCGCGTGAGCGACGCAGGCCGGCGCATAGTGGTGGCGGTATCGTTGCTGGCGCTCGCGGCCGGCGGCGGCCTGTGGCTGTCACGCGTGCCGATCGCGACGCGGGTGATCGACAAGGAACTGGCGGCAAAGGGCGTGCCCGCGCGCTACCAGATCGCCGATCTGGGGCTTGGGCGGCAGCGGCTGACCGATGTGGTCATCGGCGATCCGGCGCGGCCCGACTTGGTCGCCGACTGGGTCGAGACCCAGACCGACCTGACCCTATCGGGACCGAAGCTGGTGGCGGTGCGCGCCGGGCATGTGCGCGTGGCGGCGCGGCTGCGCGATGGCAAATTGTCGCTGGGTGCGATCGACCGGCTGCTGCCCGCGTCGTCGGGCGGACCGGTGGCATTGCCTGCACTCGACGTCGACGTGGCGGATGCGCGGATCGCGCTCGACTCTCCCTTCGGGGCGGCGGCGTTGCGGCTGAGCGGGCGTGGACGGCTCAACGACGGCTTTCGCGGGCGGCTGGTCGCCACCGCGCCGCTTCTGTCGGTGGCGGGATGCCGGATCGGCGCGCTCCGGGCCGACATGGCGCTGCGCGTGACCGCAACCGCACCCCGCGTCGCCGGCCCGGCGCGCGCCACCGCAATCGCCTGCGGTGGCGTGATGGCGCAATCGGTAGCCGGAGACCTCGATCTCGGCCTGTCCCCGCGGCTCGACCGTTGGTTCGGGCGGACGCAGGTCACCGCGTCGCGGGTTAGGACGACCGCCGCGACCCTCCGCAACGTCAATCTGGCGACACGCTTTCGCGGTGACGCCGATCGCACGAGCGGGGTCGCGACCGTGATGGTGGACGGGGTGCAGACCGCGGCGGCGAGCAGCGGAGCGACCGACTGGCATGGTCAATGGCGGCTGACGAACGGTCGCGCGACGCTGGCGGGCCGCCTCGTCGCGCAGCATGTCGCACTTGCCCCCACACGGCAGCGCCGGATCGCGGCCCTGGGCGACGGTGCGGCGGGGCTGCCGGTCGCACCGTTGCTGTCGGGTGCATCCCGTGATGCGGCGCGCGCGAGCCGCGATATGCAGGTCGCCGCCGAACTCGCGCTGGCGACCGGCGCGCAAACGTTACTGACGATCGAGCGTGCGACGATGACGGCGGCGAGCGGCGCGCGCGCCGTGCTCGACGACGGCGCAGTGACGATCGGGCACCCGGCGGGGGTGCAGCTCGCCGGGCAGATAACGCTCGGCGGCGGCGGGCTGCCCGCCGCGACGGTGCGCCTGGCGCAGTCTGCACCGGGTGCCGCGATCAGCGGAACGGCACAGATCGCCCGCTACGCTCGAGATGGCGCGACCCTGACGCTAACGCCGGTGCGCTTCACGACCGGCGGGCAGGGCGCGACGCGGATCACGACCGAGGCGACGCTCAGCGGGCCGCTGGCGAGTGGCCGTGTCGAACGGCTGCAAGTGCCCATCGCGGCATTGTGGGACCGGCGCGGACGATTGACGGTCAACAGCGGGTGTACGCCGGTCGGCTTCGAGCGACTGACGATTTCCAGTCTCATGCTGGCTCATGGCGCGTTGCGGCTCTGCCCGATCCGCGCGGCGCTGGTCGAGATTGCCGGCGGGAGCGTGCGTGGCGGCGCGCGGCTCGGCGCGACGCGTCTCGCAGGGACGCTCGGCGGATCGGCCCTAGGGCTCGACACCGGCAGCGCGACGCTGACGCTCGCGGATCGCCGCTTCGCGCTCCGGGACGTCGCGACGACGATCGGCACGACCCGGATCGCAGCGACACAGTTGGTGGGTCAGGTAACCGGCGGCGGCGCGCAGGGGACGTTCACCGGCGCCGGCGGTCAGGTCGGGACGGTGCCGCTGCTGATGAGCGCGGGCGAGGGCAAATGGCGGTTCGATGGCCGCCGGCTGGTGCTCGACGGGGCGCTTCGCGTCGCCGACACCGCCACGTCGCCGCGCTTCCAGCCGATGGCAGCGCGCGACGTCGCGTTCGTGCTCGAGGGTGGAACGATCCACGCCACCGGTCGACTGGTCGAGCCGACCACGAGCACGTCGATCGCGGAGCTGGCAATCGATCACCGTCTGTCGAGCGGCAGCGGCAAGGCGACGCTGACGGTGCCGGGGATCACCTTTACCAAGGGATTTCAGCCGGAGCTGCTTACGCGCCTCACCTTCGGGGTGATCGCCGACGTTGCGGGCACGATGCGCGGCGCGGGCGAGATCCGCTGGACCCCGCAAAAGGTCGACAGCAGCGGCACCTTCTCGACCGACGCAATGAACCTGGCGGCGGCGTTCGGCCCGGTCGAGGGGCTGGCAGGGAAGATTCGTTTCACCGACTTGCTCGGGCTGGTCAGCGCGCCGGACCAGGTGGCGACCGTGACCTCGATCAATCCGGGTATCGCGGTGACCGATGGGCGGATCGTCTACCGCTTGCTCCCCGAGTTGAAGGTGCAAGTCGATACCGCGCGCTGGCCGTTCGCGGGCGGCACGCTGACGCTGGAGCCGACCGTGCTGGATTTCGGATCGGACGCCGCGCGGCGGATGACCTTTCGGGTCGAAGGGATGGATGCAGGCAAGTTCCTGCAACAGTTCGATTTCTCAAACCTCAACGCCACCGGCACCTTTGACGGCGTGCTGCCGATGCTCTTCGACGAACAGGGCGGGCGGATCGCGGACGGGCGGCTAACGGCGCGCGCCGGCGGCGGGTCGATCGCCTATCTGGGCGAGCTGACCGAGAAGGATTTGGGCTTCTGGGGCAATCTGGCGTTTCAGTCGCTGCGCTCGCTGACCTACCGCAGCCTCGACGTGCAGATGAACGGGCCACTCGCGGGCGAGATGGTGACAGGCGTCAGCTTTACCGGGATCAAGCAAGGCGAGGGGGCGAAGAGCAATTTCCTGCTCCGCCGGCTGACGCGCCTGCCGATCCGCTTCAACATCACGATCCGCGCGCCCTTCCGTGGGCTGATCGATTCGGCGGCGAGCTTCTACGACCCGCAGCGGTTGGTGAAGCGCAACCTGCAGGCGTTGATCGACGAGCAGAACCGGAAGACGGGCGTTCAGCCGCCCGCAAGCGAGAATGTACCATGACGGCAACAGGATTGACGAACGCGATGCGCCCCACGACCTATGCCCTGATGGCGATGACGATGCTGGCCGGCGGACTGGGAGGCTGCGTGAACATTTCCGCCCCCGACAAGCCGATCCAGATCAACCTCAACATCAACGTGACGCAGGAAGTGGTGTATCGCCTCGACAACGAGGCCAAGTCGCTGATCCAGCAGAACCCGGGGATTTTCTAAGCCATGCGTATGAAGAGCCTTGTCGTGATCGCCGCGCTGGTCGCGGTGGCCCTGCCCGTCGCTGCCTGGGCGCAGCGCGACCCGGCTTATGCCGCGGCGCGCGCCGCGGGCGAGGTCGGCGAGCAGCCCGATGGCTATCTGGGCATCGTGGGCGGTGGATCGGCATCGCTGCGTGCCCTGGTCAGCAACATCAACATCCAGCGCAAGGCGGCTTACACGCAAAAGGCGCAGGCGTCGGGCGCGACCGTCGAGCAGCTTGCCTTCACCAGCGGGTGCAACCTGATCGCGCAGACCAAGACGGGCGAAAAATACCGTGCGCCTGACGGATCGTGGCAGACGCGTGGCGCGGGCGCGCCGCAGCGCGATCCGCGCTGTGTCTGATCCCGTCGCCTTTGCGCAGGCGGGGGCCATGGCTGTCTCGTACTTCGGGACGGCATGACGCATAGGCGGTGGTAGTGGCTCGGATGTTGCGCGGGACGGCACAGACTTAGGCTCCTGCCTTCGCAGGAGCGACGGCGGTGTTGACACCCCCGGACCCCCCGTCTAACCGGACCCTGCCTTGGCGGGGCTGCTCGCCGCTTGCGCGCACCCTTGTCCCCGGCGAGAAAAAACCAGGGTGAGGGTGGCTGCGTGGCGGAGAACGGTTCCGGACGGGATTTCCACGACGCGGACGACCCGCGCCTGACACAGCTCGATCGTCGACTGGAGCAGGCGCGCAGGGACGAAGCGATTCGGCAGGGAACGGTGCGTGACGATGCGGATGCAGGGTATTCGCTCGGCAATCGCGTACTCGCCGCCCTGATCGGAAGTCTGGTCGGATCGGCGCTGATCGGCTGGTGTATCGACCGCTGGTTCGGCACCGCGCCGTGGGGACTGATCGTCATGCTGTTCCTCGGGATCGGCGTGGCGTTCAGGCAAATCATTCGGTTGACGAGCAAGCGTCCGGGCGACCCGGGCGCTTGACGTATGTGAGAAGCGGGAATCCGGCAGTGGCGGCAGAAGGCGGCAAGATCGATCCGATGCACCAGTTCCTGATCGAGCCTGTGCTCGGTCGGCCCTGGATCGTGGGCGGCTATGATCTGTCCTTCACCAATTCCGCGCTGTGGATGGTCATCACGCTAGTCGCGCTGTGGCTGTTCATGCTGGGGGGGATGAAGCGCGAGCTGGTTCCCGGCCGCTGGCAGGCGGCGGTGGAGGGCTTCACGGGCTTCGTCCAGAACATGCTGGTCTCGAACGTCGGGCCGGAGGGCAAGCGCTTCGTCCCCTACGTCTTCTCGCTGTTCATGTTCATCCTGTTCGCCAACGTCCTTGGCCTGATGCCGGTCGGCATCGTGCCGGGCTGGCACCCGTTCACGATCACCAGCCATCTGACCGTCACTGGCGTGCTGGCGATCATCAGCTTTTCGATCGTGCTGATCGTCGGCTTCGGCAAGCACGGCTTCCATTTCTTCAGCCTGTTCGTGCCGCACGGCACGCCGCTGCCGATGATCCCGCTGATCTTCGTCGTCGAGCTGCTGAGCTTCCTCGTCCGCCCGTTCTCGCTGGGGCTGCGGCTGTTCGTCGCGATGACCGCGGGGCACATCCTGCTCAAGGTGCTGGCGGCGTTCGTCATCAACGGCATCAATCTCGGGCCGGGCTATATGGCGATCGTGTCGCTGCCCAGCTTCGTGCTGATGATCGGCATCACGCTGCTGGAGCTGCTGGTCGCGGCGATCCAGGCGTACGTCTTCGCCCTTTTGACCAGCGTCTATCTGAACGACGCGGTCAACCTGCACTGAGTTTCTTTTCCACCACTGAATCTTTTCGAACGGGAGTTATTATCATGGACGCAAACGCCGCCAAGCTGCTGGGTGCCGGTCTCGCTGCGATCGGCATGGGCATCGCCGCGCTGGGCGTGGGCAATGTGTTCGCCGCCTTCCTCGAAGGCGCGCTGCGCAACCCGGGTGCTGCCGACGGCCAGCAGGGCCGCCTGTTCATCGGCTTCGCCGGTGCCGAGCTTCTGGGCCTGCTCGCCTTCGTGACGATGATCATCCTGGTGTTCGTCGCGTAACCACGCCGACGACATGGCCCCGCCCGCAGCGGGCGGGGCTGACCTAGGAAGCGGATCACCATGCCCCAAATCAGTCAGATCGCCGCCACCTATGCCTCGCAGCTCTTCTGGCTGCTCATCACCTTCGGCATCCTGTATTTCGGGATCGGCAAGATGATGGTGCCCCGAGTGCAGGGCGTGATGGAATTGCGTGAATCGCAGATTGCGCAGGACCTTGCCACCGCCGAGGCGGCACGGGTCGAAGCCGATCGGACCGAGACGGCTTGGAACGCCGACATGGACGCCGCGCGCGCCGCGGCGCAGGCCGAGGTCGCCGCCGCCAAGGCGCGCGCCCAGGCCGCGGCTGAGGCGCAGCTACGCAGCGCTGATGCCGATCTGGCAGAGCGTATCGCGCATCACGACGTCGCCATCGGCAATGCCAAGGCGGCGGCGATGGTCAACGTACAGACGATCGCGACGGAGGCCGCGCAGGAGCTGGTGCAGCGCCTGTCTGGCGTCGCGGTCCCCACGGACGCCGCCAACGAGGCGGTCCGCAGGCAGCTGAATCATGGCTAATCCTTCCACGCTGGCGCAGGACCTCGAGGCGCAGCCGCTCGAGCATCAGGATATGGCGAACGGCAGCGGCATCCATGCCGGCACCACCGCCGGCGACGGTGAATCGCACGCTGCGCCGACCGCATTAGGTCTCAACGACACCGGCTGGGTCGGCATTGCGGCGCTGGTCGTGCTGATCGGCATGGTAATCTGGAAGGTGCCGGCTGCGATCGGTGCGATGCTTGACAAACGCATCGCCGAGATCCGCCACCAGCTCGACGAAGCCGCCGCGCTCCGCAAGGAAGCCGAGACGCTGCGCGATGAATATGCCGCCCGCGCGCGCGGTGCCGAGGTCGATGCCGCAAAGATGCGGGACAACGCGCACCACGAGGCGGCCGAGATCGTCGCCAAGGCCAAGCACGACACCGAGTTGCTGATGGAGCGCCGCACGCGCATGGCCGAGGACAAGATCGCCGCTGCCGAGCGCGCCGCGATCGCCGAGGTCCGTGCGCGCACCGCCGAGGCCGCGACCGCGGCGGCGGCGGCGCTGATCGCCGAGCGCCACGGCGCCGATGCCGACCGCCCGTTGATCGACCGTGCGATCTCCGGCGTGGGGCGCCTCAACTGAGCTGATCGCTTGTCAGACGGGACGAGGCGGGCGCGATCAGCGCCCGTTTTCGTTTTTGGTCGGTCTTGAGACTGGCCATCTTTCTTGCGGATCGCGAGGACGGCATGGCGTTGACAAGCAGCCTTCTTGCGTCATTGCGAGCGTAGCGAAGCAATCCAGGATCGACCGACTCCCCGGGCTCCAACATCCTCCTTCCGCCATTCCAAACCTGATCCGGGATCCCGCTACCGACCGATGTCGCAAGAAGCGGGGCCTCGGCTCAAGGCCGGTGCGACGAACGAGGTGAGGATCCGTCCGGGGATCACCGGACGTTGATCGGCCCTGGATCGCCTCGCTACGCTCGCAACGACGGACAGGCCGAGCGTCATCTGACCGGAAGGAAGCCCGACGATGCGATTCCCGATCACTGCCGCAGTGTTGCTCGCCTCGGCCGCGGCACCCACGATGGCGCAAGCGCCCGCCGCGCCGCCGACCGCCGCGACAAGTGCCGACGCGCGGCTCCGCCAGCTCTTCCATGACAGCGACGAGGGCAGCCTGCGCCGCAACCCGGTGCAGGCGCTGTTCCGCGGCGACATGCGCTATGCCGACCAGCTCGGCGACTTCTTCTCCGACGCGCATCTCGCCGCCGAGCGTGACGCCACGCGGCAGGATCTCGCGACGCTCGCCACGATCGACCGGGCGAAGCTGACGCCGGTCGACCAGATCGCCTATGACGTGTTCAAGCAGCAGGCCGAGCTGAATCTACGGGGCTATGCGCCGGATCTTATCGAGACGCAGATTGTCCGCCCACTCGACCATTTCTACGGTTTGCATACCTTCTACCCCGAGCTGGCGTCGGGGCAGGGCGCGGCACCGTTCAAGACCGTTGCCGATTACGACAACAACCTGAAGCGGAACGCGCAATATGCCGCGCAGATCGATGCCGCGATCGCGCGCTTTCGCGAGGGTATGAAGAGCGGGATCGTTCAGCCCAAGCTGGTCGTCCACAACATGATCGGGCAGCTCGACAATCTGCTGGCGGGCGGTGCCGAGGCGTCGCCGTTCTACGGTCCAGTCAAGACCTTCCCCGCGGCGATGCCGGCCGCCGATCAGACACGGCTGCGCGCCGCCTACACCCGCCAGATCGCCGAGGTGCTCAACCCGGTGCAGCAGCGGCTGCGTGATTTCCTCCAGAACAATTATCTGCCGGTGGCGCGCGACAGCGTCGGGCTATCGGCGATGCCGGGCGGCGCAAAGCTCTACGATTACCTGATCGAATCGAATACGACGTTGCCGCTCAAGGCCGATGCGGTCCACAAGCTCGGTCTGTCCGAGGTTGCACGGATCACCCGCGAGATGGAGGTGCAGAAGGCCAAGGTCGGTTTCAAGGGCACACTCCCCGACTTCTTCGCTTTCCTGCGCACCGACAAACGCTTTCAGCCGTCGTCCGCGACGCAGCTCCGCGAGGGTTATGAAGCGATTGGCCGCCGCGTCGACGCGCGGGTGCGCGAGCAATTCTCGCTGATCCCTAAAACGCGGCTGGAGATCCGCCCGGTTCCGGCGTTCAAGGAGAAGACCGACGCTGGCGGCTCCTATCAGTCTGGCACCCCAGACGGTTCGCGGCCTGGCGTCTTCTATTACAACACTTACGACCTGCCGACGCGCTATATGTGGGAAATGGAGACGCTTTATCTCCATGAGGCGGTGCCGGGGCATCATTTCCAGATCAGCCTCGCGCAGGAAAACGACGCCCTCCCCGCGTTCATGCGCTTCGGTGGCAACACCGCCTATGTCGAGGGCTGGGCGCTTTATTCCGAGACCTTGTGGCCGCAGCTCGGAATGGAAACCGATCCATACCAGCGAATGGGCGGGTTGAACGACGAGATGCTGCGCGCGATGCGGCTGGTGGTCGACACCGGCATCCATGCCGAGGGTTGGACGCGCGATCAGGCCATCGAGTACATGCTCGCCAACTCGCCGATGTCGCGCACCGACGCGACGGCCGAGGTCGAGCGCTATATCGCGATCCCCGGGCAGGCGCTTGCCTATAAGATCGGCCAGTTGACGATCTCCCGCGTGAAGGCGAATGCGCAGAAGACGCTGGGCGCGCGGTTCGATCCGCGGAAATTCCATGCGCAGGTGCTGGATACCGGCGCGTTGCCGATGCCGGTGCTGGAGAAGAAGATCGCCGATTGGGCGAAGGCGGGGGGCAGGTAAGGCCGCCGCGATCATCCTGGATACCGTCCGTGGCGAAGAAGGGGGATGCGGTGCCACAACAAGCCGTCGCCCCTGCGCAGGCAGGGGGGCCATGTCTGTCGAGTGAGGCGCCCGGTATGACACACGTCGCGCGCTCGCTGTGTCGGGCGGTCCGAGAGGCGACGGCAGCCAGAGGCCCCTGCCTGCGCAGGGGTGACGGTGTAACTTGGCGACGGCACCCCGTTGCCCCACCGCGCGGCACTTCCTAGATCGCGGAGGATGACAGGCAGCTACGGCCCCCCCGACCGCTTCAACGAGGAAAAGGCCACCTACGCGATCCGCGGCGCCGATGCGCCCGATCTGGAAGGCGGGGTGGCGGCGATCCGCAACGTGCTCAAGACGCTGCCGCTCAAGCCCGGCGTGTACCGGATGCACGATGCCAAAGGCGACGTGCTGTACGTTGGCAAGGCGCGCGCGCTGAAGAATCGTGTCGGCAATTACGTGCAGGTCGACCGGCTGTCCAAGCGGCTCCAGCGTATGGTCGCGCAGACGCGGTCGATGACGATCGTGACGACCAATAACGAGGCCGAGGCGCTGTTGCTCGAGGCGCAGCTCATCAAGCGCTACCGCCCCGCGTACAACGTGCTGCTCCGCGACGATAAGTCGTTTCCGTTCATCCTGTTGCGCGCCGACCATCAATTCCCGCGCATCCAGAAGCATCGCGGCGCGCGGCGCGCCAAGGGCGATTACTACGGGCCGTTCGCAAGTGCGGGGAGCGTCAACAACACGCTCAACGCGCTACAGAAACTATTCCTGCTTCGGTCGTGCACCGACGGGTTCTTCAAGACGCGCGACCGTCCATGCCTGTTGTATCAGATCAAGCGTTGTTCGGCACCGTGCGTTGGGCGGATCGACGAAGCCGGCTATGCCGAGCTGGTCAGCGACTCGAAGAAGTTCCTTGCCGGCAAGGCCACTGATGTGCAGGCCAAGCTGGGTGCGCAGATGGAGGCGGCCGCTGCCAATATGGACTTCGAGCTGGCCGCGATCCTGCGCGACCGGCTGAAGGCGCTAACCTTCATCCAGGGGTCGCAGTTCATCAATGCCGAGGGGGTGGGCGACGCAGATATCTTCGCGCTGGCGTGCCACGAAGGGCTGATCGGGATCGAGGCGTTCTTCATCCGGGGCGGGCAGAATTGGGGCCACCGCAGCTTCTTCCCCGCGCACACCGCCGACGTGCCCGAGGACGAGGTGCTGACGCAGTTCATGGCGCAATTCTATGAGGAGGTGCCGCCGGCGCGCACAATCCTGATCGACCGCGTCCTGCCCGACGCCGAGGTGCTGGTCGAGGCATTGTCCGAACAGGCCGGGCGCAGGGTTGAGCTGACCGTGCCGCAGCGCGGGGTGCGCAGGCGGCTGCTCGATCAGGCGACGCGCAATGCGAAGGAAGCGCTGGAACGGCGGCTCGCCGAGAGCACGACACAGGCGCGGCTGCATCGCGAGCTGGCCGAGCTGTTCGAGCTGGGCGACCCGCCCGACCGGATCGAGGTCTATGACAACAGCCATATCCAGGGCACCAACGCGCTGGGGGCGATGGTGGTCGCGGGGCCGGAGGGGTTCCGCAAGGGCCAGTATCGTAAGTTCAACATCAAGCAGGCGGCGACCGACGACGATTATGCGATGATGCGCGAAGTGTTGACGCGGCGCTTTTCGCGCGCGCTTGAGGAGGACTCCGATCGCGACGGCGAGACATGGCCCGATCTGGTGCTGCTCGACGGCGGACGCGGGCAGCTCAACGCCGCCAAGGCGGTGCTGGAGGATCTCGGGATCGAGGACGTCTGCCTGGTTGGGGTCGCCAAGGGGCCGCACCACGGGCGCGAGGGGCGCGAGGTGTTCCACCTGATGGACGGGCGCGAGCTGACGCTGCCGGTCAATGCGCCGTTGCTCTTCTATCTCCAGCGATTGCGCGACGAGGTCCACCGCTTCGCGATCGGCGCGCACCGCGCCAAGCGCGCGAAGGCGATCGGGGCAAGCCCGCTCGACGAAGTGCCGGGGATCGGGCCGGCGCGCAAGAAGGCGCTGCTGATGCACTTCGGCACCGGGCGCGCGGTGCGGAATGCGTCGCTGGAGGACTTGCGGAAAGCGCCGGGCGTGAGCGCGGCGGTCGCGCAGCAGGTGTACGACTTCTATCATGCGCGGTGACGGCTTTGTGACTGGCACGTTCTAATGCACGTGACCGCCGACGCCATCCTGCTCTCCGTCCGCGCACACGGCGAGCATGGCGCGGTGGCGCGGGCGTTGACGCGCGAGGATGGCGTCCGCCCCGGCTACGTCCGCGGCGGGCACGCACGCGGGCTGCGGCCGGTCCTTCAGCCCGGCAATCTGATCCGCGGCGAGTGGCGCGCGCGTACCGAGGAACAACTCGCCGCGCTGACCTGCGAACTGGTGCACAGCCGCGCGGCGCTCCACGAATCGGCGCTCCCGGCTGCGGGGCTCGACTGGCTGACCGCGCTGACCGCCGCGGCGCTCCCTGAGGCTCAGCCTTACCCCTATCTCTACGACGCGCTCGGCGGCGTGCTCGACGCGATCGAAGCGGCACCCAGCGCGCGGGGCTGGGCGGCGGCGATGGCGCGCTACGAATTGCTGGTGCTCGCCGAACTCGGCTTCGGGCTCGATCTCGCCGCGTGCATCGCCACCGGCGCCACCGACGACCTTGCCTTCGTCAGCCCGAAGAGCGGCGCGGCGGTCTCGCGCGGCGCGGCGGCGGGCTATGAGGCGCGGCTGTTCCCGCTGCCCGCGTTCCTGCGCGACGGTGGCGCGGCGGGCGGCGCGCAAGTGCTTGAGGCGCTTGCGATCACCGGCCATTTCCTCGCGCGCGACGTGCTGCTCGAACGCCGCCGCGATCCGTTGCCGGCACGCGCGCGGCTCGTCGAGCGATTGAAGAGGGCGGTTGCGTGACGCGCGCGGGCGCGCCATGCGGTGCGGCCATGACACACGGCAAGCTCATCGCAATCCTGCCCGGCGACGGGATCGGCCCCGAAGTGACCACCGAGGCGCGGCGCGTGCTCGACGCGCTCGATCTCGGGCTGGTGTTCGAGGAGGCGCCGGTCGGCGGCGCGGGCTATCGCGCTAGCGGGCATCCGCTGCCCGAGGTGACGCTGGCGCTGGCCAAGCGCGCCGATGCGGTGCTGTTCGGCGCGGTCGGCGACCCCGAATTCGACTCGCTCGAACGCGCGCTGCGCCCCGAACAGGCGATCCTCGGGCTGCGCAAGCACCTGACCACCTTCGCCAATCTCCGCCCGGCCCGGATGTTCGCCGGGCTGGAAGACGCCTCGACGCTCAAGCCTGAGGTGGCGAAGGCGATCGATCTGGTGATCGTTCGCGAGCTGAACGGCGACGTCTATTTCGGCGCCAAGGGCCGCGGCACCACCGCGGCGGGCCTGCGCGAAGGTCATGACCTGATGCGCTATGACGAAAACGAAGTCCGCCGCATCGCGCATGTGGGATTTCAAACCGCGGCGAAGCGACGCGGCAAATTGTGCTCGGTCGACAAGGCGAACGTGCTGGAAACCTCGCAATTGTGGCGCGACGTGGTGATCGAGGTCGCCGCCGACTATCCGCAGATCGAACTGACGCACATGTATGTCGACAATGCCGCGATGCAGTTGGTCCGCAACCCGGGCGCGTTCGACACGATCGTGACCGGCAATCTGTTCGGCGACATCTTGTCGGATCAGGCGAGCATGTGCGTCGGATCGATCGGGATGCTGCCCTCGGCATCGCTCGATGCGCACGGCAAGGGGCTGTATGAACCGATCCACGGCTCTGCGCCCGACATTGCGGGGCGGGGCAAGGCCAATCCGTGCGCGGCGATCCTGTCGGCGGCGATGATGCTGCGGCATTCGCTGGGGGCCGGCGACGCCGCCGACCGGATCGAGGCGGCGGTTTCGGCGGCGCTGGCGGCAGGGGTGCGCACCCCCGATCTGGGCGGCCTCGCGACGACGCGCGCGATGGGCGATGCGGTGCTGGCGGCGCTGTAGGGGTGCCAGCGAACGACGGAGCCGAGATGACACGTCATTGCGAGCGTAGCGAAGCAATCCAGGGCCGGATCAGGACGCCCTGGATTGCTTCGCTACGCTCGCAATGACGGATCGGTGCCGATGCTCGACCTCGCGGTCGTCGTCCCGACCTTCAACGAGCGCGGCAATGTCGCGGCGGTGGTGGCGCGGCTGGAGGCGGCGCTGGCAGGGCTCGACTGGGAGGTGCTGTTCGTCGACGACGACAGCCCCGACGGCACCGCACAGGCGGTTCGCGACCTGGCGCTGCATGACCCGCGCGTGCGGGTGATCCAGCGGATCGGGCGGCGTGGGCTGTCGAGCGCGTGCATCGAGGGGATGTGCGCGACTGCCGCGCCGGTTGTCGCGGTGATGGACGGCGACCTCCAGCATGACGAGACGCTGCTGCCGAAGATGGTCGCAGTGCTACGCGACGACCCCACGCTCGACCTCGCGATCGGTTCGCGGTTCGTCGCGGGCGGCGGGACCGGGGAGTGGGACCGCGATCGGGTCGCGAAATCGGCGCTCGCGACGCGGATCGCGGCGCGTGTGGTGCGCACCGATCTCAGCGACCCGATGAGCGGCTTCTTCGCGATCCGGACCGAGGTGCTGCGCGGGCTGGTGCCGAAACTGGGCGGGATCGGGTTCAAGATCCTGCTCGACATCATCGGCGCCGCGCCGCGCCGGCTCCGCTTCGTCGAACTGCCCTATGTCTTCCGCACGCGCGCGATCGGGGAGAGCAAGCTCGATCACGTCGTGGCGATGGAATATCTAATCGCGCTCTATGATCGGCGGCTGGGCCGCGTCGTGCCGGTACGCTTCGCGATGTTCTCGATGATCGGGGCGTTGGGGGCCGGAGTGCATATGAGCGTGCTGTCATTGCTCTATGTCGTGGCCGGGCTGACGTTCCTGACCGGGCAGATCATCGCGACCTTTGCGGCGATGACCTTCAACTTCTTTCTTAACAATGTTCTGACCTACCGTGACCGACGCCTGCGCGGCGCGCGTGCGCTGCTCGACGGCTGGGTGGCGTTCTGTCTCGTCTGCTCGGTCGGAGCGGTGGCGAACGTGGGGGTGGCGGCGTTCCTCCACGACGTGCGGCAGGGCGCATGGGCAGCGTCGGCGTTGCTCGGCGTGCTTGTCGGCGCAGTATGGAATTACGCGCTGTCGTCGCGGTTCACGTGGGGGCGCTATCGCTGAGTCGCCGACGTGGCATCACACCCAGCTGTTGAACCATGTGAAGCGGTGGAACGCCGCCGGGTTGGCGAGCGCCTGGGCGCTGAGTACCGGCAGGAAGTAGAGCCACAGCGCGAACACCAGCAGCAGGAACAGCTCGACCCATCGCCCGAGCACCGCGCGGTGATGATCGATCGCCACCGCCAACGCGACGCACAGCAGCACGCTCGAGGGATAGTAATAGTAATAAAAGCCGAGCGACTTCGGGATGATCGCGAAGATCGCCACCGAAAAGGTCCAGAGCGCGGCCGGCGCGAGCAGCCGCGCCGCGCCGGTTCGCACCCACGCCTGATAGCAGGCGACGACCGCGACCAGCCCGCCCCACATCACCGCGGGATTGCCGAGCAGCAGAATGCCACGCTGCGCGCCATCGACCGGCTCGTAGAGATACCAGATCGGGCGGATCAGCAGCGGCCATGTCCACCAGTTCGACTGATAGGTGTGCGGCGGCAGCTTCTGCGTCTGGCGCAGATACATATCCCATTGGAAATGCGGTAGGGAGTGAAGTGTCAGCGCATCATTGGCGTAGAAGAACGCGGGCGCGAAGGTCACGAAATAGGTGATGACCGACAATCCGCCGAGCAACGCCAACGCCGGAACGGTCCCGAGCCCCGGCCAGCGCTGTCGTCGTTCGCGGCGCATCAGCACGAAGGTGACGGCGGCCGCTCCCACATAGGGTGCGGCGGTCCATTTACAGGCCGTGGCAAGCCCCATCAGCACGCTGCCCGCGCTCCACCGCGCCACGCTGCCGTCGCGTATCGCCGAGCTGAGCGACACGATGCCCCAGATCAGGAATGCGACCATGAACGTGTCGAGCATCGCAATCCGCGCCTGGATGTAGATCGTGAAGCCGAGCAGCGCGAAGACCGTGGCGAGCAGCGCCGGACGGACCCGCTGCGTCAGTAAGTGGGTCAGCGCGAACACGCCGGCAACCGTCGCGCTGCCCGCCAGCGTCGAGGCGATGCGCCATCCGAACGGCACGTCGCCGAACAGATGGATGCCGGCCGCGATCAATTCCTTGGCGAGCAGGGGATGTTCGATGTTTGTGGGGCCGGACAGCGCAAGCAGCGCGCGTGCGGCGGGAAGGTAATGGACCTCGTCGAATACCGGTTTGGTCGGCATCGACAGGCGCAAAACGAACATCAGCCAGCTGAACAGCGCGATGCCGAGCGCGATCAGCCGCGGCGATCCCTGCTGTCGTCCGAATGTCGTCACCGCGGCATTTCCTCCGTCACGCCTCGCGCGGGCTTGCGACAGGAGCGCGACGGCGACAAGCCCGCGCGATGCTGGTTTGACTTGTTCTGGCGGGTGCGCGGAGGCTAAGCGGGGGCATGAAGCGGCACAGCGGACAGGATCGGTCGATCACCCAGAACTGGCGCCCTGCGACCCTCGCGGTTCGCGGCGGCACCGCCCGGTCGGAATATGGCGAAACATCCGAAGCGATGTTCCTGACATCGGGCTATTGTTACGATCGCGCCGAGGATGCGGCGGCGCGCTTCGCCGGCGAACAGACCGGCATGACCTATTCGCGACTCCAGAATCCGACTGTCGAGATGCTGGAACAGCGGATCGCGCTGCTGGAAGGTGCCGAGGCGTGCCGAACGATGGCGACCGGCATGGCGGCGATGACCGCCGTGCTGCTGTGCCAGCTGCAACAAGGCGACCATGTCGTCGCCGGGCGCGCGGCGTTCGGCTCGTGCCGCTGGCTGGTCGATACCCTGTTGCCAAAGTTCGGCATCCAGACCACCACCGTCGACGCACGCGATCCGCAGGCGTTCGAGGATGCGGTGCGCCCCAACACCAAGGTGTTCTTCTTCGAGACGCCCGCCAACCCGACGATGGACGTGGTCGACCTGCGCGCGGTGTGCGGGATCGCGCGCGAGCGCGGGATCACCAGCGTCGTCGACAATGCCTTCGCGACGCCCGCCCTCCAGCGGCCGATGGAATTCGGCGCCGACGTGACCGCCTATTCCGCGACGAAGATGATGGACGGACAGGGTCGCGTGCTGGCCGGCGCGGTGTGCGGAACGCAGGACTTCATCGACAATACCTTGCTGCCGTTCACGCGCAACACCGGGCCGACGCTGAGCGCCTTCAACGCCTGGGTGGTGCTCAAGGGGCTGGAGACGCTCGATCTGCGCATCCGCCGCCAGTCGGAGAATGCGCTCTTGGTCGGGCGCTTCCTCGAGACGCGTGTGCCGCGCATCCTCCACCCCGGCTTGCCCAGCCACCCGCAGCACGAACTGGCGATGTCGCAGATGAGCGCGGTGGGCGGAATCTTCGCCTTCGAGGTCGAAGACCGCGCGCAGGCGCATGCCTTGCTCAATGCATTGGAGCTGATCGATATATCGAACAACATCGGCGACTCGCGCTCGCTGATGACGCATCCGGCCTCAACGACCCACTACGGCGTTTCGCCCGAGGCGCGCGCCGAGATGGGCGTGACGGAGGGGCTGCTGCGGCTCAACGTCGGGCTGGAAGACCCGCAGGACCTTATCGGCGATCTCGATCGCGCGCTGCGGCAGGTCGGACTGTGAGCACCGCCACCGGCATGGAGGCGTTGTTCACCGACGCCGCGACGACCGAGGACGTTACCGTGCGCGTTTCGGTCAGCTATCTCGCCGAACAATCCGAGCCGGGGCGCGGGCGGTGGTTCTGGGCCTATCACATCCGCATCGAGAACGACGGGGCGGGCGCAGTGCAATTGCTGACCCGGCACTGGATCATCACCGACGGGCGCGGCGCGCGCCACACCGTCGAAGGAGAGGGCGTCGTCGGCGAACAGCCGGTGATCCAGCCCGAGGGCAGCTACGATTATGTCTCCGGCTGTCCGCTCGCAACGCCGAGCGGGTCGATGCAGGGCAGCTATCGCATGGTCGCTGAGGACGGGCGCGTGTTCGATGTCGCGATCCCGCGTTTCGCGCTCCACGCGCCGGCGGTGGCGGAGTGACGCGGTGAAGCGGACGCACCTGCCGCTCAACGGGCTGCGCGTGCTCGACGCCGCCGCGCGCCATCTGTCCTTCACCCGCGCCGCCGACGAGCTGGCGGTGACCCCGGCGGCGGTGGGGCAGCAGATCCGCGCACTCGAGGATACGCTTGGCGTCGTGCTGTTCCGCCGCACCACCAAGGGGCTGGAGTTGACCCCGGAGGGAGAGGCGGGGCTCGCGCCTTTGCGGCAGGCGTTCCTCGAGTTCGAGGAAGCGGTGCGCGCCATGCAGGCCGGGCAATCGTCCAAGTCGCTGACGATCGCGGCCCCACGCGACGTGACCGAGAAATGGCTGCTCCCGCGCCTCGCCGATATTGCCGCGACCGACCCAGACCTGCGCTTCGTGCTGGTCGCCGCGGACGAGGGGATGGATTTCACCGAAGCCAATCTCGACCTTGCGATCCGCTGGGGTGAAGGCCCGGGTACGCACGAGGGCGAGGCGATCGAGAGCGAGGGGCTGGTGACGGTCGCGCGCGCCGATCGTGCGGCGGACACCGCTATCCTGTGGCCGGGCGCGCCCGAGCCGGAAAGCGCCGGGCAGGTCCGGGTCGGCGACGCCGGGCTGGCGATTGATGCGGCCGCGGCAGGATTGGGCCGCGCGACGGTGCCGGAGATGCTTGCGGCCCGCGACATCGCCGCCGGGCGCGTCGTGGTGGTGGGCGAAGCGCAGCCGTCGCGGATGGGCTATTGGCTGGTCGCGCCGACCCCGCAATGGCGGCAGCGCAAGGTGCAGGTGCTGGTCGAGGCGCTTGGGCGGTAGCGGCGGGGCGGCCCCGGAGCCGTCAAGCGGGACCTGTCTGCGTTTGCACCCGCCGCAACGGCAGGATCAGCACGCCGCCCGTCAGCGTCAGCCCCGCGAGCACCAGCAGAAGAATCGTGAAATCCCCTGGCTTCGCCAAGGTCCAAGTTAGCAGCGGGCCGAGCAGCGACGGCACCGTGTTCGAAAGATTGATGACGCCCAGATCACGGCCGCGATGGCGCCGATCGGGGAGAATTCGCACCGCGAACGCCTGATGCAGCGCAAGGAACACCGCGGCGGCGACCGAATAGACGAGGAAGCCGATCGCCGCACCGAGCGGATGGGCGAGTGTCGCCATCGCCAGCAGCCCAAGCGTCGCCGCAATCGCCGCGCCGACCAGAAAGGGCGTGCGGCGGTCCGCCTGATCGGACAGTCGTCCCGCGAAAACTGCAACCGGCAGCGGAAGAATGTAGCTGATCGTCAGCAGCGTGCCGACGCGCGCGGCCAGCGTCGCCGGCGGAACCGAGCTGGCGATGCTCTGAAAGTAATAGAGGAGGTAGAGTGAGAGCGCGCCACCCGCGAGCTGCACCAGCAACCGCGAGAGGCTCGCTACCCACAACCGATGTGCGGGAGCGGCGGAGGGCAGGGCCGGTGCGGCCGGGATGGGCGGGCGACGGATAACGAGGAGCGGCAGGATCGCCGCGATCGTGAGTCCAACGATCAATGCGAGACGCCCGGCGTCAGTCCCATTTGGATCGGCAACGAGCAACGCGGATACCGCACCCGCCGCCGGCGGGCCGATCGCGAGCAAGCCGCCGGCCAGCCCGCGTTGATCGTCGGGGATTTCGTCGGCCATGATCGCCATCATCGGCGCGAGCACGGCGTTGACCGCCAGCTGGAACGCCAGCACCGCTACGATCAGCGTCGCGGGCTGCGCAGCGGACGCGATGCCCGCGTAACTGATCGCGAGCGCGACCAGCCCGCCCGCAATCCAGCCGCGCCGCCCGCCGCCTCGCGCATAATGCCGATCGCTGAGCCAGCCGAAAAGGATGTTCGCCCCGCTTGCCACCCCCGCGCCGAGAACTACCGCCACTGTCAACCAGCCGATCCGCGCCTCGCCCGCCAGCCGATCGATCTTGAGCGGTAGTAACAGCGAGAGGAACGGCAGATACCCGATCACCGCTCCGGCATGCGCCAGCGAGAAGGCGGCGAGCAGCCGATAGGTGGGGGCAAGGGAACGCGACATGGGCGGCGGGGTAGAGTGTTGCGGCGTGTCGGGAAAGCGGTCAGCTCCGCCACGAACCGGTCGCGCCGGCCATCCCCGCGACAAACGGGCCGGGCTCATCTTCAGGCAGCGGCGCGGCGCCCGATGATGCGGACCGCGTCGGGTAGCAAGGCGACGGGCAATGGCTCGGTAAACAGGAAGCCCTGCATATGCTCGCACCCCATGCGCAGCAGCGTCTCGAGCTGTTCCGCGGTCTGCACCCCCTCCGCGACACATTCGAGCGACAGCGCGCGGCACAGGCCCACCATCGCCTCGACCACCGCCCAACCGCGCTGCGCCTGCAGATCGTTGATGAAGCTGCGGTCGATCTTGACCTTGTCGAGCGGTAATTGGTGGAGGTTGCTGAGGCTGGAATGGCCGGTGCCGAAATCGTCGAGTGCTACTTTCATCCCCAAACCTCTGAGGCGTTGCAGTACCCGCGCCGCCGCGGCGGGATCGCGCATCACGGCGGTTTCGGTGACCTCGATCCAGATCCGCGACGCCGCAACTCCCGACGCGAACAGCTCGCGCTCGATTGCGGCGAGCGTCGCGGGCGAGTGGAGGTCGCAGGCCGAAATGTTGAAGGACAGCGCGACGTCGGACGGCAGCAGCCGCGCCGCCGCCAGTCCCTTGCGAAACATCGCCAACGTAATGCCGTGGATCAGCGTCGAGCGTTCGGCGATCGTGATGAAGTCGCTGGGGGCGATCTCGCCGACGATCGGGCTGCGCCAGCGCGCGAGCAGTTCGACCGCTTCGACCTGTCCGGTTCGCGCACCGACGATTGGCTGACCGTAAAGGTGCAGTTCCTCGTCGAAAACGCACGCTTGCAACGCCGCTTCGATCGCACGGTCGCGCCGGATCGCGCTTTCCAGATCGGGGGTGAAGATGCACAGCCCGCCGCCCTGCATGCGCTTGGCGTGGTAAAGTGCGTAATCGGCGCGATCGAACAGCTCGGTGGCGACGTGTCCGGCGTCGGGGGATTGCGCGATGCCCAGCGAGCCGCCGACCGAAACAGTCAACTCGCCGATCGCGAACGGCTCTTCGAGCGCCGCGCACAGCCGCGCGCCGACCATCGCCGCGGTCCTCACGTTGCCGGGGATCAGCACGCCGAATTCGTCGCCGCCCAGCCGATAGATGCTCGCGCCCCCCGACAGCATCGGGCGCATTCGCTCGGCGAGCTGAACCAGCAAGATGTCGCCGACATGATGGCCGAAGGTATCGTTGACGGGCTTGAATCGGTCTAGATCCAGCAGCCCGACCGCGAACGGCCCGGCCCCGCCGCTGGCAACCAGTTCGGCGAGGTCGTCGTGAAAGCGGCGTCGGTTGGGCAGTCCGGTGAGACTGTCGGTATGCGCCAGCCGCTCATTGTCCTGGTTCAGGCGGATCAGCTCGTCATGCTGGCGCTTGAGCCGGGTCTGTGCGATCACTTGCTTGCGGAAGTGGTCGAAGCTGTTGAACAGGACATGGAGCAGCACGACCAATACCAGCGCGACGTTCACCGCGATCACGGTGTACATCATGTCCTGTCGCGCCAGGCACGCGCCGATGAAGCTCGGGATCACGATAAATCCGACCAGCAACGCCGCCTGCGGCAGCGCGCCGAGGCAGAAGATGCAGCCGATCGCGGTCGTCGTGACGTAGATCATCACGTGCGCCTTTTGGATGGCGTCGCCGTACCCCAGCAACGCGATCGACCATGTGATATACGCGGCGGCCAGAAACATCCCGATCAACGTGATCATTCGGAGGCGGCGGCGCGCATCGCCGGCATTCAGCTGTTCATCGCGGTTCGCACGCCGCCACCAGTGGAGAAGCCGCAGGCTGCTGAGCGTGAACAGGCATAGCGGGACTGTCGTGCTGATCGCGAATGGCGCGACATGGCGGTGGGTTAAGACGATTGCCAGCGAATTGACCAGCAGCAAGGCATAGAGGAAGGGCAATTGCCGCTGGAGCGACACGGCTTGCGCAACCGCCAGTCGCGGATCGCTCCCCAAATCGGCGTACCAGCGATACAGTCGCCAGCATTTCCCTCCGCGCACGCGCGTCCCCCGCGTTTGACACCCCGGGTCGGATTTTACCGCTAAAAGGTTAACAAGATGCTAAGCCGGAATCTGCCGGCCGTCGATCAACTCCAAGCGCTGCGGCATCGTCCCGATCTCGATGCCTTCGGCGCGGAAACGCCGCAGCAGGATGGTGAGAACCGCGCTGCGCGTGGCATAGGCGACGCGCGGCGACGCGACGTGCCCGAAACAATTGAAGAAGATCCTGCCGTCGGCGATCGAATCGACGAACACTTTCGGCGCGGGGTCGTCGAGCACCTCGGCCTCTTGGGCGAACGTGTCGGACACGATCATGCACACGCGGTCGGCATCGGTCTCCAGCGGAACCGAAAATTGGACCTGGATACGGCCGAGCGGCCCGGCGAGCGTCTTGTTGAGCACCGACTTGGTGATCAGTTCCGAGTTGGGCACGATCAACGTCGAATGATCGGGCAGCGCGATCTCGGTCGAGCGGACGCTGATCCGCTTTACGTCTCCCTCGTCGGTGCCGACGCGGATCCAGTCGCCGATCTTGATCGGACGCTCGGCAAGCAGGATCAGGCCCGAGACGAAGTTTGATGTGATCGCCTGAAGCCCGAACCCGATTCCGACCGACAGCGCCGACAGCAACAACGCGATGCGCTCGACTCCGATTCCCAGCGAAGCGAGCGACCAGATAACGGCCAGCGCGATCCCGACATAGCGGGCGACCAGTGCCACCGAATTGCGCGCCGATCCGTCGAGATCGGTGGCGGGCAGGTACTTTTCCTCCAGCCAGCGGCGGAACGCGCGCACCAGCGTCAGCCCGATGAACAGCACCGCGACGCCTCGCACGATCGCCCCCGGTGATACCGCGATGCCGCCGACCTGAACCCCTTGCGCGAGCAAGCCGATCCGCGCGACCAGGGTGCCGATCCCGCTGCCCGCGCCGAACGGCACGAAGAACAGCCCCAGCGCGATCAACGCAAGCGTCACGCGCGTCACGCCCGACAGCAGCACCCCGAACTGGTCGACCACCGCGCCACGCAATCCCAAACCCCGCGACACCGCGCGGCCAAGGGTGCTGTCGCGCGCAAACAAGGTGATCGCCAGATCGTCGGCCGCGGCCATCAGGAGATAGGTGGCGGTGGCAAGCACGATGCTCCACCCGACTAGCTTCATGGTGAACAGCGCGAAGCCCAGGAAGCCAAGCAGCAACGCCGCCAGCGTCGCGAGCGCCAGCACCCAAGCGAACAGCGCCGCCGCGCCCAGCCCGGCGCGCGCCGGTGCGGTCGCCGACTCGTCGGCACGGTTCGCGCGCAATCGGCCGAGTGCCAGCAAGGCACCCGCGAGCACCAGGAGATGGAGGATGATCTCCAGCAGATGCGTCGCGCTTTGCGCCGCAGGGCTGATCCCGATCTCGATGTTGATCCGCTCCAGCATGTAGCTGACGAACGCCGTCGCGGCGAGCAACCAGCTATATGGACGCAGTTCGGTGGCGACATCGTCTGCGATCGGCGCCACCCGCCAGCTCGGCTGATGGCGCAACAGCAGCGCCCCTGTAACGGCCGATGCAAAAAACGCATAGGTAGCGGCAACCGTCACATCGTCGGCGATCGCTTCCCATGTGGCGGGCAGCCATTGCGACCAACGCAACCCCGCTATCAGCACCGACACCGCCAGGAACGGCACGAGCGTCCCCACCAGGACCCGCCAGATCGCGGCGGCGGACCGACGGACGCGGTGTCCGGGCGCATCCTCGATCAGAAAGCGCCGCCCGAAGCGCTGCGCGGCGCTACGCGCCGGAAAGGCGATCGCCAGTGCGGCAATCATCCCGAGCAGCGCCGGCCAGATCGATCCGTGCCCGCGTCCGATCGCGTCGACGCCGGTCGCGACATAATGCTCCACACGTCGCAAATCGCGCGGCAACGCCTCGAGAACGGCGACCCAGAAGGCGGGGAGCAGCGGCGAGGGGCTGCGCGCGGTGATCGTCTGGCTGAAGCGTTCGGCCACGCTTTGGTCGAGTTCGTCGGCGAGCTGCTGCGCCTCGACGCCGATCAACCGTCCGCGCTTCACGCTCGAATCAAGGGCGGTGTGCTGGCGCGCGAGTCGTTGCCGTTGTGCGCGAAGGTCGGGTGCCTCGTTGACACTGGCTGGGCCAAGCCCGGCGAGCCGGGCGTCGACCAGCGCGAGGTCCCCGGCAAGATCGGCCGTCGCTGCGGTGGCCGCTAGGCGCGCCGCGATGATGCGTTTGCGCAACGCGTTCCGCGTGTCGTCGTCGACGCGCAGGTCGAGAGCGCGGTCGACGGCGCGCACATCGGCTTCGGCCCGCATCAACTGAATGGCGGGACCGTCGTCAGTCGCTTGCGCGAACGACGGCGCGGGCATGAACGACAACAGGAGCAGCAGCAACGCCGCGCGGATCGGAAAACGGATCGGCATGGCGGGGGTCGATAGCAGAAGCCCAATGCTCGTGCGACGGAGGGAAACAGGCCGTCCGATTGTATTAAAGCGGCGCTGACGCACATTCGTCGCACGCGGGCCAAAAAAGTGTCATCGAATCGCTTGACCGATCCTTTTGCTGGGCTTAGAGGGCTTTTCACCGACGGGGCGCACTTGA
>NZ_CAXIAM010000015.1:0-61539 GCF_964021865.1 uncultured Sphingomonas sp. | reverse complement strand
GAGCAGTTCCACCACCTGCCCGCGCATCTCGAGGAGTTCTTCTTTCGCCAAACGGGATCTCTTTCGCGTTGAGTGCGCGCGGCCTTAGCCGAGAAGACGAAAAAAGGAAAGGCGCGCGAAGCGGGGCGCCACAAGGGCGCCCGCGTTGCCGAAGACATAGGTGGCGCGGGGCGGGGGCGCAAGAGCGGTCGGTACGCTGGGGGCGTCACGAGAACGGGTTGTTCGCACAGAGGCACGAAACTCCTGCCGCCAATCGGTCCGTCATCGCGGACGTGATCCGGGATCCCGCTTCTTCTTCTGCTTCGGTGAAAAAGAACCGTCGCCCCAGATCAATGCCGGGGCGACGATGGCACCGATCTATCAGCGGCTGTCGAGCAGCGTCGTCAGCTCGCGCGACAGGCTTTCGAAGCGATACGGTTTGGCGAGGAAGCGCCCGTCGTCGGGAATGTCGTTACGCGACGGGCGCATATCGCCCGAGGTGAGCAGGATGCGGATGCCCGGCCAGCGTTCGTGGACGATTTCGGCCAGCTTCAGTCCGTCCATCGTTCCGGGCATCCTGATGTCGGTGAACAGCACCTCGACATTGTCTGCCTCCTCCAACACCGCCAGCGCCTCGTCGGCGCTCGCGGCCTCGATCACCGCATAACCCGCTTCCTCCAGCGCGTCGGCGCCGATCATGCGCACGAACAACTCGTCCTCGACGATCAGCACCGTGGTGGGCGACCCGGCGCTCATGTCATTTCATCGCATCGTTCGTCGGACAAAATCATCTGACCCCTGTTGGCGATCGACACAGACATCCCGGCTCTCCGCCTATCGGTCAAGCCGGCGCTGACCCAGAAAGGCCAGCGCGGCCAGCCCCATCGCCGCTCCGGCGGCGGTGGCGGTGGCGAGCGGATGACGGCCGGCGGTCTCATAGACACTGAGGCGACGACCGTGCTGGTCCTGCGAACGCTCCTCGCCATTGGCGACCGGCGCGGCGAGATTGTCGTGGCGGCTGGGCGCGCGCTTCGGATCGCGCAGCCACGGCAGCAGCGTGCCGCCCAGCCGGTCGAGCAGTCCGGGAAAATGCTGCGCGGTCAGTACCTCCAGCCGTCCGGTTCCGCCGACCGTCACGTCGCGGCGACGATGCTGTGCCGCGTCGAGGATCGCCTCGGCGACCAGTTCGGGATCGTAGACCGGCGGCGGGAGCAGCGCCGCGCCGTCCAGATCATTGGCAGCGTGGTCGGCGATCGGCGTGTCGATCCCCGATGGCTTGATGAGCGTCACCGAGATCGGCAGGCGATCGGCGTTGATCTCGATCCGCAGCGAGTCGATATAGCCCTTCACCGCATGCTTGCTGGCGGCGTAGGCACCCATGCCGGGGCTGGGGATGTCGGAGACGATCGAACCGATCGTGATGAGCGCGCCGCCCGCGCGTTGCAGGTGCTCGACCGCGGTCAGGCAACCGTGGACCGTCCCGAAATAATTGGTGCGCAGCAGCTTTTCATGCTCGTCCATCGGCGTGTCGAGCAATTTGGCATAGATTGCGACGCCAGCATCGTTGACCCATGTGTCGATGCGGCCGAAGCGCTCGACCGCCTTCGCCGCCGCGCGTTGCACGTCGCGCAGATCGCCGACGTCGGCGATCGCGAAATCGGCGTGGCCACCGGCCTCGCTGATCTCGCGCACGATCCGCACCAGCGCATCGCCGTCACGCGACACCAGCACGACGCGGGCACCGCGCTTGGCGGCCAGCCGTGCGGTGACGAGCCCGATCCCGGAGCTGGCGCCGGTGATGACAATGACCTGATCGGCAAGCGGCTTGAGCGTCGGGGTCATCGGCGGCCATCTGTCGCGGACGTCGGACGCGGCGGCGCGGGGCGCGGATCGGGCATCGTATGGCGTTCCATTATTGTGCGAACCTGTCTTCGTAACCCGCCGTGTCGCCATCGGTTCATCCCCGTTGAAGATTCGCGTGCGGCACGGGTGATTGCCGCGGTGCGCCGCCCGTGCTCAAGGAGCGGCTGGCGGCGGAGGAGACGGACGTGCGGATGGCGGCAATGATGATGGCAGGCGGGCTGTTCTTGGCGACGCCGGGGGTCGCGCAACCGGCGCGCGAGGTTCGTTACGACCTGTCCTTCCCCGATGCGGCGCATCATCGCGCGCAGATCGTCGCGACGTTTCGCGGCGTGCCGGCCGGGCCGCTGCGCGTGCAGATGGCGCGCTCGTCGCCCGGCCGCTACGCGCTCCACGAATTCGCCAAGAACGTCTATGCGGTCACCGCGCGCGACGGCGCCGGGCGACCCTTGCCGCTGACGCGCAGCGATCCCTATGGCTGGAGCGTCGCCGGACACGACGGGACGGTGGTGGTCAGCTACACGCTGTTCGGCAATCGCGGCGACGGCACCTACGTGCAGATCGACACGCAACATGCGCACCTCAATCCGCCCGCGACGCTGATGTGGGCGACCGGCTTCGACGCCGCGCCGGTACGCGTGCGGATCGTGTCGCCCGACGCGGGCTGGACGATCGCAACGCAATTGCCGGTCGTGGCGGGGCAATCGAACACCTTTTCCGCGCCCGACCTGCAATATCTGATGGACAGCCCGATCGAGGTGGCGCGGCAGGAGATCCGCGAATGGCCGGTCGGCGAGGGCAAGCAGCGCTACACGATCCGGCTGGCGGTGCATCACGGCGGTTCGGCCGCCGATGTCGACCGGCTGGCGGCGCAGGTGAAGCAATTGATCCCGCAGCACCGCAAGCTGTTCGGCGAATGGCCGCGCTTCGATTATGGCAGCTACACCTTCCTCGCCGATTACATGCCGCAGGTGTCGGGCGACGGGATGGAGCATCGCAACTCGACGGTGGTGACCACGCCCACCCCGCTCGACGGCAGCAACGCCGGGCAGCTTTCGACGATCTCGCACGAATTCTTCCATGCCTGGAACGTCGAGCGGTTGCGCCCGCGCGAGCTGGAGCCGTTCGACTTCACCCGCGCCGATGCCACGCCGTCGCTGTGGTTCGCGGAAGGCTTCACCAATTATTATGGGCCGCTGATGCTGCGCCGGGCCGGCCTCACTGACATCGATAATTGGGCAAAAACGACCACCGGAGCGCTCAACACGGTGTTATTTTCGCCCGCACGGCGCAACGGCGGGCCGCAGGAGATGAGCCTGCGCGCACCCTTTGCCGACGCGGCGACCTCGGTCGACCCGGTCGCGCCCGACGTGTTCCTGTCTTATTACTCCTATGGTCAAGTCGTTGCGCTGGCGCTGGATTTGTCGATCCGGCAGCGCTTTCCCAAGCGCTCGCTCGACGACCTCATGCGGTACATGTGGCAAACCTTCGGCCGCACCGAGCGCCCGTACACGCCCGACGACCTGAGGCGCGGTCTTGCGGTCGTCACCGGCGACGCCGCCTTTGCCGACGGTTTCTTCACAAATTCGGTGAATGCCAGCGGCTTGCCCGATTTCGCACCGCTGCTGGCGCAGGCCGGGCTGGTGCTGCGGCCGGCTGCGCCGCGGCACGGCTGGATCGGCGCACCCGAAGCGCATGTTATTCCGGGCGGAATGCTCCTCGCCGCCGCGCCGGTGCCGGGCTCGCCGCTCGACGTGGCGGGGCTCGACGCGGGCGATCAGATCGTCGCGATCGATGGTGGGGTGGTTGTCGATGCGAGCGGATGGACGTCAACGCTGGAGCGGCTGACACCGGGGCAGACAGTGACGATACGCTTCGCGCGACGGGGCGTCGAGCAGCAGCGCAGCGTCCGCGCCCTTCCCGATCCCCGCCTCGAGATCGTGCGGGTCGAGGCGACCGGCGGCAGACTGAGCGCCAAACAGCGCGCTTTCCGCGCCGGGTGGATTGAAGGATAATTAACCTATTCAATCTACGTCAGAACCCTTGTGTCACTCATTGACACAGGGTGGAGCGAGGCAGACATTCGCATCATGGCCCAACGTCAATCGCGCAATGTTTCGCTCACCCCCGAGCTGGAGGCCTTCGTCACCGACAGTCTGGCCACGGGCGACTACGGCAACGCCAGCGAGGTCGTGCGCACGGCGCTGAAGCTGCTGCGCGATGGCGGGTCGTCGCGCGAGGTGTTGCGCGGCTGGCCCGTGGGCGGCGGCGAGTGCGGCGCGATAATCCGCGACAGCGACTGGTCACGCCATGCGTTGGGGCCGATCGAGCGCTGGTCGCCGACGCTGCGCGTGACGGTGGCGAACGTCGTCAACTCGCCAGTGCCCAAGGTGCTGATGTGGGGGCGCGACGGCGTGCTGCTCTACAATGACGCCTACCGCGAGATCATGGGCGCGCGGCACCCCGGCGGAATGGGGAAGGCTGCCGCGGCGGTGTTCCCCGAAATCGACGAATGGAACCGCGCGATTATCGATCGTGGGCTGACGGGCGAGGTGGTCAGCTACCGTGATCAGCCGCTGACGCTGATCCGCCAGGGCGTAGCGACCGAATTGTTCTTCGACCTGTTCTACACGCCGGTCCTCGAAAGCGACGGCAAGTCCGGTGGCGTGCTGTGCACGGTGATCGACAATACCACGCGGCTGCTGCTGGAGCGGCGGCTGGCCGCCAGCGAGACCGAGCTGCGCACGGTTACCGATGCGCTGCCGCTGCTGGTGTCGTTTATCGATCGCGATCTGGTCTATCGTTACGCCAACCAGCATTATTACGAGTGGTTCGGCATCGGCGCGGACGACGTGATCGGTCGCCACACCCGTGACGTGATCGGCGCGGAAAATTTTGAGCGCCGCCGCCCGGCGATGGAGCGCGCGCTGGCCGGCGAGACGATTGTCGAGGATTCGCTGATCCAGCACGGCGACGGATCGTGGCGGCGCGCCGACATCCGGTATCTGCCGCGCTTCGGGGCTGCGGGCGACGTGCTTGGTTTCCAGGTGATCGTGCTCGATGTCGAGGAGCGGGTGCGCCGCGAGGAGGCGCTCCACGCCAGCAACGCGCGCTTCCGCGCCGCGATGGAGGCAATGCATGGCGTGCTGTGGACCAACGACGCCGACGGCCGGATGGTCGGTGAGCAGCTCGGCTGGGCGATGCTGACCGGGCAGACACCCGAGCAATATCAGGGCTATGGCTGGGCCGACGCCGTCCACCCCGACGACGCGCAGCCGACCGTGACGGCGTGGCGCAAGGCGGTCGAGTCGAAGTCGACCTTCGTGTTCGAACACCGCGTCCGCCGCCATTGCGGGACGTGGCGGACGTTTGCGGTGCGGGCGGTGCCGCGGATCGATGCGAAGGGTGATGTCGCGGAATGGGTCGGCGTCCATACCGACATCACGCACCAGCGCGCCGCCGAGGCGGCGTTGCGCGATCATGCCGAGCAGCTCGAACGACAGGTGCGTCACCGTGAGCGTGCCGAGGATCAGCTCCGCCAGCTCAACGAGACGCTGGAGACGCGGGTGATCGAGGAGATCGCGTCGCGCCACTCCGCCGAGCGCAAGCTGGCGCAGGCGCAGAAGATGGAGACGGTCGGCAAGCTGACCGGCGGCGTCGCGCACGACTTCAACAATCTGCTGCAGGTCGTCTCCGGCAATCTCCAGCTGCTGCAAAAGGATATTGCGGGCAACGAGCGCGCCGAAACGCGGGTGGCGAACGCGCTGGCGGGCGTGTCACGCGGATCGCGGCTGGCGTCGCAATTGCTGGCGTTCGGGCGGCGGCAGGCGCTGGAGCCCAAGGTTGTCAACGTCACCCGCTTCGTGCGCGGAATGGACGATATGCTGCGCCGCGCGATCGGCGAGGGGATTGAGGTCGAGACGATCTTCGGCGGCGGGCTGTGGAACACGTTCATCGATCCGGGCCAGATCGAGAATGCGCTGCTGAACCTGGCGATCAACGCGCGCGACGCGATGGAGGGGCAGGGCAAGCTGACGATCGAGCTGGCGAACGCGCATCTCGACGACGATTATGCGCGCCGCCACGACGAGGTCGAGCCGGGGCAGTATGTCATGCTGGCGGTGAGCGATACCGGCTGCGGCATGTCCGACGACGTCGTCGCCAAGGTGTTCGAACCGTTCTTCTCCACCAAGGCGGAGGGCAAGGGCTCGGGGCTGGGACTGTCGATGGTCTATGGCTTCGTCAAACAGTCCGGCGGGCATGTGAACATCTATTCGGAGCCTGGGCACGGCACGACGATCCGCCTCTATCTGCCGCGGGCGATGGAGCGCGAGGACGTCGAGGTGGTGCTCGACAATGGCCCGATCGCGGGCGGCACCGAGACGGTGCTGGTTGTGGAGGACGATGACGAGGTCCGCGCCACCGTGGTCGAGATGCTGGGCGATCTCGGCTATCGCGTGCTCAAGGCAGTGGATGCGCAGAGCGCGCTGAGCGTCGTCGAGAGTGGCATCGCGATCGACCTGCTCTTTACCGACGTGGTGATGCCGGGGGCGATGAAGAGCCCGGAGATGGCCCGCAAGGCGCGAGAGCGGCTGCCCGACATCGCGGTATTGTTCACCAGCGGCTATACCGAGAATTCGATCGTGCATGGCGGACGACTGGATGCGGGCGTCGAACTGCTGTCCAAGCCGTACACGCGCGAGGCGCTGGCGCGGAAGGTGCGGCATGTCCTTGCCCAGCAGGGGCAGCGCCGCGAGAGCGTCGCGCCGCGCCCGCAGCCGATGCCGCGCGTCGCCGAGCCGACGAGTGAGCGGCGTACGATCCTGTTGGTCGAGGACGATATGCTGATCCGCAGTGCGACCGCCGAGGTGTTGCAAGAGGCGGGGCATGTCGTGGTCGATGCCGCGAGTGCCGAGGAGGCGATGGCGGCGTTGCAGACCGCGCCGATCGACGTGCTGGTCACCGACGTGCACCTGCCTGGATCGTCGGGGTTGGAACTCGCGAGCCGTGCGGCGGAACTGCATCCCGGGATCCGGATCGTTGTGGCGAGCGGGGACATCGGTGCGGTTGAGGTGCAGGAGCCGAACATGCATCTGCTCGCCAAGCCATATGGTGCGCGGGAGCTGTTGGCATTGCTGGACGTGGAGGCCGAGCGCGAAGTTGCGCGCGAGGGTGAGGGGGACATGGTTTAGGTTCACGCCTTCCCTTCAGGGGAGGCCGGGAATGGGCATCTTCCGGACGCCGAACGCTGGCGAACTAGCCCTATTCCAACCCCTACGTGAAGGAGATGAGCTTTTTGCGGGTCGAGTTCGGGGCGACACTTCAACCCGCGGTGAAGGTCATCCCGGCGCGCGCGATCAGGCGTTGGCGGAGCGGCGCGCCCATGATCGCGCCCGGCGTCCAGATACCGCCCGCGGTGTCAACGTCGCGGAGCAGGCACAAAGCGCTTTCCGCCAGCATCTTCGACGTACAGCCGTAACCGGGATCGCTGTCGCCGGTGACGACCGCGTCGATCCGTGTGCCGTCGGGCATCAGCCCGGCGAAGAGGATGTCGAAATGGCCGGTGTCGCGCTCTTCCTTCGAGGGGCCTTCGCCGGGCTTCGGACCCTTGTCGCCCGCGAAGGGATTGAGTTTGGCCAGCGCCTCTGCCGCGGCCTTGCCGAGATCGCCCAGCCCGGCGACCACCATCTCGTCATAGACCAGATCGCCCCAGCGGTAGCCTAGCAGGAAATTGGTACGGTGGACGTTCTTGGTGTTGATCGGCGCCATGATGAACGGCGCGACCCAAGACTGGAGCGTCGGGTCGTACTCGGGAAGCAGGCTGCCCGGCTGAGGCGGGCCAGCATGGCCCGGGGTGAGCGCGAACGGGTCGCGGAGCAGCCCCAAAAGCGACGGCTGGCGCGCGGCGGCGGCGAGCGTCGCCTTGAGGCTGGCCGCGGTGCCGCCGGAGAAGCCACCCTTCATGTGCCGGACACGCGCCTTGATCCGCGGAACCGGCGTGCCGAAGCGGGCGAGCGCGGCCTCCTGCAAGGTCAACACGCCAAGATCGAACGGGATCGAATCAAAGCCGCACGAGAAGACGATTCGGGCGCCACTGCGCTGCGCCTCCTCGTGGTGCGCGTCGATCATCCGACGCATCCATGCCGGTTCGCCGCACAGATCGACATAGGCGGTGCCGGTCGCGGCACAGGCGGCAATCAGCTTGCTCCCGTGGAGCTGATACGGTCCAACGGTGCTGATGACGACCGCGGTTCGGCGGCACATCGCCTCCAGCGCGGCGGCGTCGTGACTGTCCGCGATAACGATAGGAACGTCGATCGCGAGTTCGTCGCGGGCCGCAGCGAGCTTGTCGGCAGCGCGCCCAGCGATCGCCCAGTGTAGCCCATCGGGATCACGCTGCGCGAGACAGTCGGCGACCAGCTTGCCGGTGAAGCCGGTCGCGCCGAACAGGATGATGTCGAACTCGGACGCCAAACGTCAGTCTTTGCCGACACCCGTCAGTGGTGCGCCGGAGCCGCCGGGGCGATCGTCGCTCGGGTCCTCGCCGTCATGACCGCCGCCGGCGCTTGCGCCGCTACCGCGGACCGCGCCCGTTGCAGGGTCGAACGAGGCGCGGCGACCTGCATCGCCTTCCGAAGGAGCGAGCTGCGACGGTCGGTTAGATACGGAGCCGGCGGGCATGTCGGCGGCGAGCTTGCGCTCCTCGTCAAGCGTGTAGCCCTGTCCGAACTTGCCGGTGTCCTTGTCGAAGGCGGTCCGGCGGCGATGCTGGGGGTCGACGGGGTCGGTCATGGTTGGGGGAACGCGCGGGTTGGGGTGACGATCCGTTGGCCGCCGTTGTTCCTTTACGGGCCAGAAAGGCGCGGTCCCGGATCAAGTTCGGGACAACGGGGAGACTATCGCTGCGCGGGCTGTTCCGCGGCGAGCGCCATTGCCTGCGCCGTTCCGGTGGCGGGTTTGACGCGAGCGGCGGGTTCGTTGCGGCCGAGCGTCAGATAGAGGACGCCTACGATCAGGACGCAGATTGCGAGCAGGGCAGGCCAGCCGGCGCTGCTGCGCTGGCCGATCGGGCGATGGTCGTGCGACATGGCTGTTCTCCGGCGATCAAAACAATCGTCGGGTGTAATAACCTGTGTTGCGGGCGTGTTCCGGGCTGGAAGGTGAGGTTTTGTTGCTGTCAGGCCGCGTGCTGATGCGCGTCGCGCGTCGACAGCGCCGCCTCGGCCTGCGCCAAGGCGCGGGCGTCGTCGACGTCGAGCCACCAGGCGTCACCGATGTCGAGCACTTTGGCGTCCCCGCGCTGTGCGAGCGCCTGAACCCCGGCCGAGATCGATCCCGGGCCGCCCGCCGCGATCGAGGCACGCAGCGCATCGTGGAAGCGGGCATCGACCGCGAAAACGCCGGTGTCGAAGCAATTATAGTCGGGCAGGTGCTTGCCGATCGCGACGATCCGGTCGTCCTCCGCCCGCACGCGCGTGACGTCGTCCATGTCGACGAGCGGATTGTCGAGCCGACAGTCGACGCCGAGCGTCAGCGCCGCCTCGGGCGCTGCGATCACAGAGGCGATCAGCGCGGGATCGACGAGATGGTCGGCCATCATCAACAGATGTCGCCGCGCACCGATCGCCTCCGCGCCGGTCAGCACCGAATGGCCGTTCGACAGCGACCAGTCGGGGGTACGCACGCAGCGCACCGGCAGGTCGAGCGTCGCGGCGGCCAGCGCCAGATGGCGTTCGAGCCGCTCCGCTTCATGGCCGGTGACGACGGTGACGTCGGTGACGCCGCCTGCGCAGGCGGCGCGCAGCACGCGCTCGATCAACGCGACGCCGTTCACCAGCGTCAGCGGTTTCGAGGGTGACACCTCGCGCAGCCGGCTGCCATAGCCGGCCGCGACGATCAGCGCGTGCAAGGTCGAAGGGCCTTATTCGGCGGCGAGGCGTGCGTCGGCGTGGATGAACTCGTTGGTCATCGCGGCCGCCACATCGTCGGTCACCTGCTGCGGCGGGTGCTTGCAGAAGAACGCCGACGGGCCTTCCAGCGCGCCACCGATCCCACGCTCCATCCCTAGCTTCACGCAGCGGATCGCATCGACCACGACCGCCGCCGAGTTCGGCGAATCTTCGACCGACAGGCGCAGCTCGAGATTCATCGGCACGCCGCCGAACAGGTCGCCCTCAAGCCGCAGGAAGCACAGCTTGTTGTCGCCCAGCCAGGGGATGTAGTCCGACGGGCCGACGTGGATGTTCTCGTCCGCCAGCCGCTCGGCGATCACCGCCTGCACCGCCTCGGTCTTCGACTCCTTCTTGCTCGCCAGCCGGTTGCGGTCGAGCATGTTCATGAAGTCGGTGTTGCCGCCGGTGTTGAGCTGATAGGTGTGATCGATCGTCACGCCGCGCTGGCCGAACAGGTTCGACAGCACGCGGTGAACGATCGTCGCCCCGACCTGCGCCTTCACGTCGTCGCCGATGATCGGCAGGCCGGCGTCGGCGAACTTCTTCTCCCACTCCGGGCGCGACGCGATGAACACGGGCATGCAGTTGACGACGCCGAGGCCGGCCTCAAGCGCGCACTCCATGTAGAATTCGGTCGCGTCCTGGCTGCCGACCGGCAGAAAGTTCACGAGGATCTCCGCACCCGAGTTCTTCAGCTCGGCAATGATCTCCGCCCTCTCGGCATCGCGGGTGTCGTTGATCTCGAAACCGCGATCGTTGGCGGCGGTCAGCATGTGCGGCGCGACGCCGTCCAGCTTGGCGCCCATCTTCACGATCGTGCCGGTCTTGGGCACGTCGGCATGGAAGACCTTGGTGCAATTCGGCTTCGCGAAGATGGCTTCACCCAGATCAAGCCCGACCTTGCGCGAGTCGACATCGAAGGCAGCGACGAATTCCAGATCGCTGACCTTGTATCCACCGATGTCCTCGTGGATCAGGCCCGCGGCGGTATTGCTGCCGGCATAGTGATATTTACCCTGAATTAGGCTGCTTGCGCAGTTGCCGACACCGATAACCGCAACCTTGATCGTCGCCATTCTACCCCACTTGCCGACGCTTAGTCGGACGAAAAGCCATTTTACGTTGCCGCTTCGTGACAGATACGTGGCATCTGTCAAGCGAGCCGATGCGCTGTATAGGCGCACCGGGGCAATCTCGCGAGGGACCGCGTGAACGAATCTGAAACGGCTGTGGCGGGAAAGCCGCGTGAGCTGCAAGGTTTTTTGAACAGGGTGCTGTACCATCCGCTGGCGCATCGGCTGGCGAAGGCGCTGGTGCCGACTCCGGTGACGCCGAACATGGTGTCGATCGCGGGCGCGGTAATGGTGATGGTGACCGCGGTGCTCTACGCCTGGGTCGCGACCCCGATGGCGATCGCGGTCGCCTTCGCGCTGCATTGCGGGTGGCATGTCGTCGACGGCGCGGACGGTGCGCTCGCGCGGATGTCGGGGCGGGCTTCGCCGTCGGGCGAGATCGTCGACGGCCTGTGCGACTATGCCGGGCATGGCGTGCTCTATCTGTTGTTGGCGGGGACGCTGGACGACACCGTGGGCTGGATCGCGTGGCCCATCGCGATCGCTGCGGGGCTGAGCCGCGCAGTGCAATCGGTGTTCGCAGAGAGCCAGCGACGGACCTATCAATGGTGGGCGTACAATACGCCGTGGCTGCAGAATGCGAAGGCAGACGGGCGCGGGATCGGGGTAGCGCTGTCCAACCTTTATCTCAGCGTGTGGCACGCGCTGTCACGCCCGACGCAGCGCGTCAACGCGCTGGTGGCGAGCGCTGAGGCGGATCCGCCCGAGCGGCGACGGATCGCGGCGATCGCGCGCTCGATCGGGTCGCGCGCGCTGCCGCTGCTGGCGGCGCTGGGCGCCAACCCGCGCACGATCCTGTTGGGGCTGAGCATGATCGCGGGGACGCCTTTGTGGTTCTTCCTGATCGAGATCGTGGTCCTCAACATCGGACTGGTGCTGGCGATCATGCAGGCCGCCTATCTGGGGCGGCGGATCGCGGCGCTGATCGCGGATGGCCATCAATGACGCTGCCGGAACCCGCCCGCACGACAGCGGGTTGGCGCGGAAGATCATAGGCCGAAGATTATAGGGAGGAGCGACGATGCGACAGGTTGTGACGTTGACGGGGATCGGATTGGCGGCGCTGATGCTGGCGGCGTGCAATGATGAGGGCAAGATGGACACCGGCACGCCGGTCGCCGGCGGCGCGCGCGCGGTGGCGATGCTGGCGACCGCTACCGGCGCGCCCGTCGGCCGCGCGAGCGCGACGGATGTGGCGGGCGGCGTGCGCTTCACGATCGATGCAACGGGGATGCCGGTGGGGACGCATGGCGCGCACGTCCACATGGTCGGGCGTTGCGACGCACCGGACTTCACGAGCGCGGGCGGTCACTGGAATCCGACGCAGAAGAAGCACGGAACGATGAACCCGCAGGGGCCGCATCAGGGCGATCTGCCCAATCTGGTGATCGGCAGCGACGGTCGCGGGACGATCGGCGCGGTGATCCCGGGCGCGACGCTGGCCGGGCTGCTCGACGCCGATGGCGCGGCGATGGTGATCCATGCCGGGCCGGACGACCTGATGACCGACCCGAGCGGCAATTCGGGTGGCCGGATCGCGTGCGGGGTGTTCCAGGCGTCGTGAGCTAGATTGGCTCCCCCGCTGTCCGCGCACGCTCTTCACGTGTGCGCTCGGCGGCGGGGAAGCGCCGGTAGGCGATCAGCCCTGCCGTAACGGCGATTGGCACGCTGAGCAGCAGCGACAGCATCCCGGTCGACAGGTTGCCGCTGAGCGTCGAAATTCGCCCGGCCAGATACGGGCCGAGCGCCAGCCCGATCAGCGTCGTGCCGATGAAGAAGGTCGCGGTCGCCGTGCCGCGCATCCGGGGCAGTACGAGGTCTTGCGTCGCAGCGGCCGCCGCACCGAGCCCCCAAGCCGCGAACACCTGCGCGCAGAACACGCAGACATAGAGCACCGTCGGCACCGCGGTGGTGTAGCCGGCGATCATGAATGGGACCGGCAGCACCGCGCTGGCGAGTACCGGCACCAGCCGACCGGCCGGGTTGGTGCGCCGCAACCGGTCGGCGATCAGCCCGCCGGTGGTGACGCCGATGAACCCCGCTGCCGCGCCCGCGCCGCCGATGAACAGCCCGGCCTGCGCGGGTGCGACGCCAAGCACACGGATCGCGTAAGGCGCGGCCCAGAAGCTGGAGGCATAGGCCATGAAGGCGTTGAGCCCATAAGCGACCACCGTGCAGAGGAAGGCGGGCGTGCCGAGGATCAGCGTGAAGGTCGGCGGGTCGCGATGCCGCAGCGCGCAGGCCCAGGAGAAGACCGCATAGCCGCCGACACCGACCGCGATCCACTGCGGCAGCGGCTCGCCGAGTGCGTGAAGCAAGGCGACGAGCGCCACGGTGATCGTGAGCCCCGCGAGGTTGACGAGCAAGGCGCGTCGCCCGAGCCGCGCCGCGCCGATCAGGGTGAGCGGCGGCAGGATCGTGATCAGTTCGTCGCGGAACGCGCGGAACGGGGCCGGGTGCGGCGGTGGGGTGGGGAGCCCCTCGACCGCGCCGCGCGCCGGCTCGCGCAGCGTCGCGACGACCAGTGCGAGCACCAGCCCCGGCACGCCGACCGCAAGGAACGCCGCCTGCCAGCCGGAGAGCCCGAGCGGGCCGCCGCCGGGGTAGGCACGGTTCCAGTTCTGGACGATCAGCCCGCCGATGAACAGCGAACAGCCGCCGCCGACATACAGCCCGGCGGAATAGATCGACAGCGCGGTGGCGCGCAGCCGCTTGGGGAAATAGTCGGAGATCAGCGAATAGGCGGAAGGCGACGCGGTTGCTTCGCCCACTCCGACTCCGACGCGCGCGGCGGCGAGCTGCGCGCCGTTGGCGGAGAGCCCCGACAGCGCGGTCATCGCCGACCACAGCGTCAGCCCGGCGGTCATCAGGCGGACGCGATGCCAATTGTCGGCTAATCGCCCGAGTGGGATGCCGAACAAGGCGTAGAATACCCCGAAGGCGGTGCCGTAGAGGAAGCCGAGATCCTCGTCACGCAGGTTCAGATCGCACTTGATGTCCTCGGCGAGGATCGAGATTACCTGACGGTCGACGAAGTTGAGGACATAGACCAGGAACAATAGCCCCAGCACATACCACGCATAGCCGCTCGCGCGGGCGTCCTGCTCTCCGGCCATGCATCCTCCCGATTTTCCGGCAGCGTATCAGAGTAATGAGGCGAGGGAAGAGGATGCTCCCGCTTTTCTTCGTCATCCCGGATCAGGTCCGGGATGATCGTCACTCATCCAGCGGCCAGCGGGCCACCGCCTCGTAGCGTGCGCCCTCGTGGCCGAGGATGCTCTCGAAAAGCGTCAGATGCGGCATCGTGAAGTCGGGAGAGGCGAGGGCGGCATGATCGGCGATCCAACGGTTGATCAGCACCGGGTCGCCCGCTGTGCGCGAGAGGCGTGCGAGCGTGACATGGGGCAAGTAGCGGCGCGGATCGGGGGCGACGTCGGCGCGGGCGAGCGCCTGGTCGACCTTGCGGTGGAGCGCGGCGAGCGGCTCGGCAGGGACGACGCGCGCCCACACCGTGTCGATCCTACCGCGTTTATCGAACGTGCCTGCGCCATCGATGCGCACCGTCGGGGCGGGGGCGGCGATCCGCGACAGCGCGATGGCGACGTCCTCGGCCTGTCGGCGATCAACCTCGCCGATGAAGCGCAAGGTGAGGTGAAGCTGTTCATCGTCCTGCCATCGCGCACCGACGAGGCCCTCCATCACCTCGAGCAGCAAGGCACGGATCGCCGGTGGCGCGCGCAGTGCGACGAACAGGCGGTGCATGGTGCTGTAACGAACCTTTGCTGGATCGGATGCGCCGCGGCGGTCGCTTGAAAAGCCGGGACCGACGCGCGATATTCACCCTATCCGATCCATTCGTTCGGATGAAGGAGCAAAGAGACAATGGCCAATTGGTCCGATCCCCGGCCCTCCGCTGCCCCGTTTGGCGGGGCCGCGTCGGGCACCCGCACGGAGGCGCGCGACGCCGGCCTGCGGTCGTACATGCTGTCCGTTTACAACTACATGGCCTCGGGCGTGTTGCTGACCGGCATCGTGGCGCTTGGCTTCGCGCTGTCGGGTTATGCCCAGGCAGTGTTCGGCACGCCGTTGCGCTGGGTGGTGGCGCTGGCGCCGTTGGCGTTCGTGTTCGCGATGAGCTTCGGACAGGGCAAGTTCTCAACCTCGACGCTCAAGGCGATGTTCTGGGGCTTTGCGGTCGCGATGGGCCTGTCGCTGTCGTCGATCTTCTTCGTCTATTCGCCGCTCGCGATCGCGCAGGCGTTCGCCGCCACGGCAGCCGGTTTCGCTGCGCTGAGCCTGTACGGCTATACGACGAAGCGTGACCTGTCGGCGTTCGGCACGTTTTTGATCATCGGCCTCGTCGGCTTGATCGTCGCGAGCCTGATCAATCTGTTCGTCAATTCGGGGCCGCTCGGCCTGCTGATCTCGCTGGTCGGCGTGCTGCTGTTCGCGGGACTTACCGCCTACGATACGCAGCGTACCAAGAGCCTGTATTTCCAGGTCGCGGGTTATGGCCCGGAGATGGTGGGCAAGGCGGTCGTCATGTCGGCGCTGAGCCTGTATCTCGACTTCATCAACATGTTCCTGTTCATCCTGCGCCTGTTCGGCGGGAACCGCGACTGATCCGCGGGATTGAGCGACGGAACGTCACAGGGCTCGGCGGGTGACCGCCGGGCCCTTTCTCTTATGTGGAAGGGGCGAGATGCGCCTGTCGATCGAAGCCGTGCTGGATTACGGCTTTCCCGCCCCCGCCGATGTGTTGCTGCAAATCGAGGTGGCGGCGCTGCCCGACCAGTTGCTGGAGACGCAGTCGCTGGTGATCGAGTCGGATCAGGCGATCCGCGCGGTCGCGGGCGAGGACGGGATCGGGCAACGCTGCTGGGCACGAGCCGAGCACCGGCTGGTGGCGCGGTACAATGCGATCGTCGCGATCGACCGCCCGGCCGTCCGGCTCGACCTGTTGCCCGCGACCCCGGCGGCGCGGCTGCCCGCCGCGACGATCCCCTATCTGCTACCGAGCCGCTATTGCGAAGCCGACCGGTTCGATCATTTCGTGCGACGTACCTTCGACGGACTGAGCGGCGGCGCGCTGGCGGTGGCGCTCGCCGATTGGGTGCGCGACAATCTCGATTACGCCCCAGTCGCGCCCGGTGGTGGTGCACTGCATACCTTTGCGGAGCGGCGCGGGGTATGTCGCGACTATGCGCATCTGGTGGTCGCCTTGGCGAGGGCAGCGGAAATCCCGGCGCGCTGCGTGTCGGTCTATGCGCCAGGTGTCGATCCGCCCGACTTTCACGCTGTCGCCGAGGTGTGGCTGGACGGCGCGTGGCATTTGCTCGACGCCACCGGCATGGCACGCCCTGACGAAATCGCCTTGGTGGGGGTCGGGCGCGACGCTACCGACATCGCGTTCATGACGATCTTCGGCACCGCCAGCTTGTGGGAGCAGCGCGTCCGGGTGACACGGTTGCCGTAGGAACGGGCGCCATAGGAACGGGGGCGCATGAGCGGCGTTGGGATGTGAACCAATGTGTCCGGATGAGGAGGGTATGATGACCGAAGCGAGCCCGATCGACGAACGCGCGCTCGACAGCCTGTCGGTGGCGCCCGATGCCGGCAATGCTGGCGGATCGAAAGACGCGCGACAGGATGCCGGGCAGGACCGGTCCATCGATAAGAGATTGGCCAAGCACCCGAGTAGTGAGGATGCGCGGCTGGACGCAGGGCTCGACGAGACGATGGACGCGTCGGACCCGGTGTCGATTACGCAGCCCGGCCGTAGCGAGCCTGCGCCATCCTCGGGCTTCGATGCCGCAGAAGAAGCGGAGCGTCAGCGCGACGCGTGACGCTGGTATGTTCATGTCGGCGATCCGAATCGAAACCGGATCGGCGGCATGTTGATTCTTGCGCAACGTCATCTCAAGCCTTCATATCTGACGTAACTACTCCATTCGTCGCATCTATGTTGCGGTGCGGCACAGGTCATGCTGATTTGTGACAGTCGGAAGACGGCGCCGTTAAGCCAGATGTTAACCACTTTGGCGCACTCTTCCGGGCATTGGATCATGCACGGCGGGGTGTGACGATGGGTAGAATGAAGGCGGCCGAAGGGGCGATGACATTGGCCGAGATGAAGGAGTTCGCGACCTTCCCGGCGGCGACGCAGCGGTACATCCGGCGCAGCCTCGATGTCGGTCTCGATCGTGACGACGCACTGGCGCGCTGGTCACGCGACATCGTCGAGGCAGCGAGCATCCGCGCGCAAGCGCAGCATTATCGCCGCCTTGCCGGCATTCGCGCGCTGGTTCCCGATGATAGCGGACTCGACGCGGCCGAGCAGGTGCTCGCTCCGCTGATCACGCTGGCGGCGTTCGACCTGGGGCAGGGGCGGATCACGTCCTTCTCGGCGTTCCGCTTTCTATTCGAACGGCTGGTCGGTGCGAAGGTCCGTCCGTGGCTCCCCTCCGCGTTCTGCTCGGCGGCGGCGATGCCGCACCTGCACCCGGAATTGCGGCGTCAGTTGCTCCAGTCGATCAGCGAAGCGGCGGCGACCGCCTCGGGCTGGTCGTCACGGCAGCCCGCCTTCTTCCCGCATTGGGTCGAGAAGGTCGACACGGCCGCGCTGCCGCACTGACGCTCAGATGAAGCGGAAATCGATCGTCATACCCGTATCGCGCGCGGCATCGGCGAACACGCGGCGGACGCGGTCGAGATAGGCGGTCAGTGGCTCGGGGAGGGGCGTACTGACCGCGATCTCGATGGTGAGTGGCGGTCGGACGCGATTCTCTCCCGCCACCAATCCGTCGTACAGCGCATCGAGGTTGGGGCCGTGCCAATCGGGCGCGCCCAGCGCCGGGAGCAGCGCCGCCCAGAAGTCCGCGCGGCAATGCCAATCGCGCGCATCAAGCGATATCAGCGACATGCGCGCCAGCCTTTCTCGCCCCTCGCGGCCTGATCAAGATGGAAGTGATCGCGGTGCGCGGCATTGTAATCGGGCGACAGCACCGTCGCGAACAGCCCGCAGGCGCCGTCGCGAACCTCGCGCAGGAACGCGGCCTTTTGTCCGCTGCCGTTCCAGTCTCGCGCGACGCTGATCCGTGTGCCGTCCGACAGGCGGAAGCCGGCGATGTCGATCGCGTCGGCGGTTGAATGTTCGCTCCACGCCCCGGCATCGCGGCCGTAGAGGCGACGACACGAATAGCTGCCGTAATGGTCGATGCGGGTGACGCGCGCGTCGAAGTGGCGGCGCGCGGCGGGGACGAGCACGTTCCACTCCCACATCACCAGCGCCGCCGCGACCGGGCAGGAAATGCCGAGGTTGGCGGGTGACAGCGCCGTGCTGTGCGCGCCGCCAGCGGTCAGCCGCACCGCATCGTCATAGCCGCACTGGCCGTCGCGGCGCACAGGCAGGGCAGTGAAACGCACCCCGGCCTGTGTCAGCAAGCCACGACATAAGGCGGCATCGCCGGTCAAGCCGGCCAGCTTGCGCCCGGTGAACAGCCCCACGGGTTGGCCGAGGTCGAGCGGCGTCCACGGTAGATCCTGTGGACGTCCTCGCAGCGTGCCCCAGGCGATGAGGGCGAGCGTGCCGATCAAGGCGAGCGCGACGGTCCAGCCGGTGAGGCGGCGAACCGCGCGTGCTACCCGCGCCGGACCAGATCGCGGCGCTCGGCGGTGACGGGGTAGCCGAGATCGTCGGGAATGCAGAGATATTCCTCCCCATCGCGGGTTTCGGACCACGGCACCACGACGCGGATTGGATAGGCGCGCGCCTGCGCCACCGCTGCGGCATGAGACGGGAACAGGGCAAGCCGCTCGAGGTTGCGGCGGGTCGGAAAGATCAGCGACAGGCGTCCCGCATCGGCATCGTCGAGCACCGCCTGTGCGCTCGACCAACAGAGGCGGACATTCTCGGTCCCGTCGACCTGCGGTGCGGGCGCGTCGGGGGGCAAACGGGCGACGTAAAAACGCGTATCGTAGCGTCGAACGGGGCTAAAATCAGGGCACCAGCGCGCGAACGGGACCAGCGCATCGAGGTTCAGCGTCGCTTTTATCGCACGCAGTGCCTCCCGGAAGCGCATTTGGCCGCCGAGCGCGGCGCGGATCGTCGCCGTTGCGGCGGCGTCGGGGGTGCGCGCGAAGCCGATCGGCAGCCCGGCCTCCTCGATCGTTTCGCGGATCGCGGCGATCCGGGCAGCGGCCTCGTCGATGTCGGCTGAACCGAGCGCCTGCGCGAGATCGTGGTCGCCGGGATCGACGCGTCCGCCCGGGAAGACCATCGCGCCCGGCGCGAACGCCATCACGCCGGCCCGCTCGACCATCAGGATGTCGGGCGCCGCATCGGCACGATCGCGCATCACGATCAGCGTGGCGGCGGGACGGGCCTCAGGTGATTTTGAGCGAGGTTCGGTCATCGGTGGCGGGTGGTGGAGCTGAGGGGAATCGAACCCCTGACCTCTGCAGTGCGATTGCAGCGCTCTCCCATCTGAGCTACAGCCCCGCCAGCCGATACCCGGCCTGGCCGGGAGCGACGCCCTTAAACGCGATCCGCGGGTGACGCAACAGGGGTTCGCGCCGAAATTCGAAAAATCATCGACGGCCAGCCGGTGCACGCACGCGACGAAAACAATGTTGTGCGAGTGTAACGACAGGAACGAACTGCGCCAGATCAGCTTTCTGATCGCACTGGCGTGACGCCGCAACGCGGTGCGCGACCCGTGTCTGACGCAGGAGAATCATGATGGGCTACGAACGCTATCCGCGCGGTACCGACCCCAAGGGCGATTATTACGGGCGCAGCGAGACGCAGGATTATGGCCGTGACTATGGCGCCGGTCGCTCCGGCGGCTATTCGAGCGCGCGCGACTATCAGGCAGCGGGCGCATTCGACCGCGACGACGATCGCGGCGATCGCAGCCGTGGTCAGCGCGACGATTATTCGCAGCGCGGTTACGGGCGCGACAGCTACGGGCGCGACAGCTACGGACAGGGCAGCTACGGCCGCGACAATTACGGTCAGCGCGAGAGCTATGGCCGTCAGCAGGGCGGCTTCGGCAGCTATGATCGCGATCGCGAGGATCGCGGCTATTCGAGCGGCCAGCGCAGCGACTATCGCGATCGCTACAGCGAGCGCTCGGGCGGCGGCTATGGCCAGCAGCAGCGTTACGGTCAGTCGTCGGGCTATGGCCAGGGCGGCGAGTATCACGGCAGCTACGGTTCGGACGGGCGTCGTTTCAACGACGTCGGATCGCATCGCCACGACGACGACGATAACTATCGCGGCGGCGCACAGAGCCGTCATCGCGACCGCGGCGCGGATTACGGCCGCCAGCCGCAGGGCTACGACTATGACGATCGCGGCTTCTTCGCCCGCGCCGGCGACGAGGTCCGCAGCTGGTTCGGCGACGAGGATGCCGAGCGTCGTCGCGAGGCCGACAGCCGCTATGACGAGCGCTATTACCAGCAGCAGGGCCGCTCCGACCGTGACGGGGACTATCATAACTGGCGTTCGGGGCAGATCGCCGCGCTCGACCGCGACTATGACGAATATCGTCAGGAAAACCGCTCGCGGTTCGAGAATGAATTCTCGACCTTCCGTACCGAGCGACAGACGCAGCGCGCCTCGCTCGAAAAGGTCGAGGAGCATTTCGAGGTGGTCGGTTCGGACGGCAGCCATGTCGGCACCGTCGACAAGGTGCGTGGTGACCGCATCCTGCTGACCAAGAACGACGTCGACGCCGGCGGTCAGCACCATTCGATCCCGTCACGCTGGATCAAGTCGGTCGAGGACAAGAAGGTGACGCTGTCCAAGACCGCCGACGAAGCCAAGCAGCACTGGCGCAACGAAGAGTCGAACCAGGCAATGTTCGGCTATGGCGATCGTGGCAATGATCGCGACCGGTCGCAGGGCTCGACGACTGCTACGTCGTCGACGACCGCCAGCGGCACGACGACGACCGGTTCGAGCACCTCGGGCACGACCACCGGTGCGACCGATCAGAAGGACACCAATCTGAACAGCAGCTTCTCCGGCACGTATTGAGCTGGTGCGGCACGCGCCGCCGGAGGGTGGCGCGGCTGTAACGGAAGGCCCCGGACCGGATGGTCCGGGGCTTTTTCGTGCGCGGCGGCAAAGGTGGCATTTCACGGTCGAAAGCCCCACATCAATCTTGCATGATGTATCCCCGCCGCACGCAATCGCAGATCATCCGCGTCATTGATCTCGAAACCACCGGCGCCGCCCCGCCCGCGCACGCGGTATGTGAGGTCGGCTGGCAGGATGTCGCGTTGGGAACGGACGGGCGCTGGGAGCTGTATGGCGACGGGGGCAACATCCTCGTCAACCCGGGCCGCCCGATGCCTGCGATCACGCAGGCGGTCCATCATATCCGCGACGAAGATGTCGCCGAGGCACCGTGGTGGCACGATGTGGCGCGACAGGTGCTCGATCCCTATCCCCGCCGCATCGCGCTGGCGGCGCATCGTGCGGCGTTCGAGGAGCAATTCTGCACGCCCGCGCTGACGCATGGGGCGGACTGGATCTGCACCTGGAAGTGCGCGCTACGGCTGTGGCCGGATTCGCCCAGCTATTCCAACCAGGTGCTGCGTTACTGGCGCAAGCCGGTCGGGCTGGATCATGAACGCGGGCTGCCCGCGCACCGCGCTTTCCCCGACGCCTATGTGACCGCGCACCATCTGCGCGATCAGCTGAACGAGGCGTCGGTGGCGCAGTTGATCCAATGGTCGAGCGAGCCGGGGCTGCTGCCGCGCGTCCGCTACGGGCCGGATCGCGGCAAGGAATGGCGTGAGATCGAGGAGGAAAGCCTCGTCAAGTTCATGACCGACCGTGACCCCGACGTTCGCTTCACCGCCGAGACCGAGATGGCGCGGCGGCGTGGCGGTGGGCATGTCGGGCGGATGACCGCGCAGGAACTGCTGCTCTAGGACCGATCGACATCCGACGTCAGGATGCCGGGCGTCAGGCGACGGGTTGGATCACGCGGAGACGCGAGGAACGCGGCGCTATACCGCGTAGGGCAACCGCACCCCTGTCGTTCCCGATCGCGAGTGGATGAGCGACAGATGCGGCGAGCGCACCAGCTCCGCGTCTTCCGCGCCTCCGCGTCGAATCTCTTACCCCTTGCGCCTTCTTTTGACGCTGAATGTCGATCGGTCCTAGAGCGTGATGACGTCAACGCGATTCGTCATTGCGAGCGCAGCGAAGCAATCCACGGCGTCCCGGTCCGGCTCTGGATTGCTTCGCTGCGCTCGCAATGACGGATGGGCGCTTCCAGCCCATGTCATGCCGCTCCAGCGTCCACGACGGGTTCGGCCCAACTTACGTCAGTGGCGCTGCATCTTCGCTGGCGCGGCACGCCGGCAAGCGATAACGGAAGCGTAATGGCCGATCCGCCTGCCGCCGCTCCGACCAATCGCACGCTTGCGCGGCGCATGACCGCGTTGATGGCGTTCGGCTTCATCGCGCTGCTGCTGGTCGGCTATGCGGCGGTGCGGGTCATGCAGCGAAACGAGCTGCACACGGGGCTGGTCGAGCACACCTATCAGGTCGAACGCGCGGTGCTGGATGTTCGCCGGCTCGTCGAGGAAAGCGAGGCGGCACGTCGCGGGTTGATGCTGATCCCCGATCGCGCCGTGACGCGGGCCAATTTCCAGCGCGCGCGCGCCCAGATGACGCCCGCGCTGGCGCAGATCGAAGGGCTTATCCGCGACAATCCGGCGCAGCGCCGCTACCTGCAGGGATTGCGGCTGCAGCTGGGCAGCCTGCTGGCGCGTCAGGACCGGACACTCGCCTTGCTGGGGGCGGGGGATCAGCGCGGCGCGATCCTGGCCTTTGCCGACGATGCCGAGGTGCGCGACATCGTGACGATCCGCAACGTGCTCGATCGGATGGCGCAGGTCGAGCGGCGGCTGATGACGCATCGGGACGCCGAGCTGCGTGCCAGCCAGCGCGCCTTTTACACGTTGATCGTGCTGGGCGGCGTCGTGCTGGCGGTGGTGGCGGTGATCTCGACGCTGACGATCCTGTCCTACACGCGCGACCTGTCGCGTTCGGACGAGGCGTTGCGCGAGCTGAATGCCGGGCTGGAGGATATGGTCGCGGCGCGCACCGAGGACCTGACGCGCGCCAACGAGGAAATCCAGCGCTTCGCCTATATCGTCAGCCATGATCTGCGCTCGCCTCTGGTCAATGTGATGGGCTTTACCGCCGAGCTGGAGACCGCCGCGTCGTCGCTGCGCGCGCTGGTCGAGCGCGTCGATGCCGAGGCGCCCGCGGTGGCGAGCGAGGAAGCGCGGCTGGCGGCGCTCGAGGATTTGCCCGAAGCGATCGGCTTCATCCGCACCTCGACGCAGAAGATGGACCGGCTGATCAATGCGATCCTGCAATTGTCGCGACAGGGGCGGCGCGCGCTGGCGCCCGAGAAGATCGACGTCGCCGCGCTGATCCAGCAGATCGGCGAAACGCTGTCGCATCGGTTGTCGGAAACCGACACCATCCTGTCCGTCGAGGGATCGTTGCCGGTGGTGGTGAGCGATCGCCTCGCGCTCGACCAAATTTTCTCGAACCTGATCGAAAATGCGGTGAAGTATCTGCGGCCGGGCGTGCCGGGCCGCATCACCGTGAGCGGACGGCGCGGGCGCGATCGTCTTCACTATACGATCCGCGACAACGGCCGCGGGATCGATCCGCGCGACCATCAGCGCGTGTTCGACCTGTTCCGCCGGTCGGGCGCGCAGGATCGGCCGGGCGAGGGGATCGGGCTGGCCACCGTCCGCGCGCTCGTCTTCCGGCTGGGCGGCTCGATCGACGTCGTCTCCGAACTCGGGCAAGGGGCGGCCTTCACCGTGTCGCTGCCGCTTGTCGTCGCCAAACAGGAAATCAACCCATGAATGCGCCGCAATCCGTCAATATCGTGATGATCGAGGATGACGAAGGTCATGCGCGGCTGATCGAGAAGAATATCCGCCGTGCCGGGATCATGAACCCGATCCGTCATTTTACCGACGGCACCAGCGCGCTCGACTATATCTTCAACGATACCACCGGGCCGCAGCTCAACGGCCCGGCGCTGGTGCTGCTGGACCTCAACCTGCCCGATATGAGCGGGACCGACATCTTGGCGAAGATCAAGACCAGCGACGGCCCGGTGAAGCGCACCCCCGTCGTGGTGCTGACCACCACCGACGACAGCCGCGAAATCCAGCGCTGCTATGATCTGGGCGCCAACGTCTATATCACCAAGCCGGTGAATTATGAGAGTTTCGCGCAGGCGATCCGCCAGTTGGGGTTGTTCCTGTCGGTCATTCAGGTTCCCGACCTGGGCGACGCGACCTGACAATGGACGCGCCGCGCATCCTCTATATCGACGATGATGCGGGCATCCGCCGGCTGGTGACGCGTGCGCTGGAGCGGCGCGGATACAAGGTGACGGTCGCCGATGGCGGCGAGGCGGGGGTGGCGCTGGCCGCGGCCGAACCGTTCGATGTCGTCGCGGTCGACCATTATATGCCGGGGATCGACGGGCTGGAGACGATGGCGCGGCTGTCGGCGCTGCCCGATGCGCCGGCGATGGTCTATGTCAGCGGCTCGGAGGAGACGCAGGTCGCGCTGGCGGCGCTGCGCGGCGGCGCGGCGGACTATATCGTCAAGACGCCGGGCGACGACTTCTTCGACCTGCTCGACGCGACGTTCCGGCAAGTGATCGAGCGCGCGCACCTCACCCGTGCCAAGGCGCGCGCCGAGGACGACCTGCGCGCGAGCAATGCGCGGCTGGAGGCGTTGCTGGCGGAGGTGAACCACCGCGTCGCCAATTCGCTGCAACTGGTGTCGGCGATGGTGCGGATGCAGTCGAGCGCGCTGACCGACGAGGCGGCGCGCGCCGCGCTGGAGGATACGCAGCGTCGGATCAGCGCGATCGCGCAGGTCCACCGGCGGCTGTACACCGGCGACGATGTCGAGAGCGTCGACATGCTCGATTATCTGACGCAGCTGATCGACGAGCTGACGCAGACCTGGTCGACCGACGAGTGCCCGCGCGCGCTGGTGCTGCATGCCGAACCACTGCGGCTGCCGACCGATCGCGCGGTATCGCTGGGGGTGATCGTCACCGAGCTGGTGAGCAATGCGTGCAAATATGCCTATCCCGGCGGCCCGGGCGAGGTGCGCGTGCGGCTGTCGCGCGATGGCGACGCGCGGTTCCGGCTGACCGTCGAGGATGACGGGATCGGGCTGGGCGACGAGCCGCCGAAGGGGACCGGTGTGGGGACGCGGTTGATCCGCGCGATGGCGCAGAGCCTCGATTCGATCGTGGAATATGATCGTACCCACGTGGGCACGCGGGCGATCGTTGCGGCGGCGATGGGCTAGGTCTTCCTCGCTGTGGGCCGTCGCCCCTGCCTGCGCAGGAACGACGGTGATTTTGGCGACCTGACCGCGGTCAATCGAGGTTGGGGCGGAGCAGGCGGGTGGCGCGCTCCTTGTCGACGCCGAGCCGCTGGGCGTAGTCCGCCAACTGGTCCTCGCCGATCCGCGCGACCCCGAAATATTCCGCCTGCGCATGACCGAAGTAGAAGCCGCTGACCGCCGCGGTCGGCAGCATGGCGAAGCTTTCGGTCAGTTCCAGACCGACGTTCTTCTCGGCATCGAGCATCTCGAACAATCGCACCTTGAGCGAATGTTCGGGGCAGGCGGGATAGCCCGGCGCGGGGCGGATGCCGCGATACTGCTCGCGGATCAGCGCGTCGTTGGTCAGTTGCTCGTCGGGCGCATAGCCCCATAGTTCCTGACGGACATGCTGGTGCAGCGCCTCGGCGAACGCCTCGGCGAGACGATCGGCGAGCGCCTTCAGCAGGATGTCGTTGTAGTCGTCGTTGTCGGCCTTGTAGCGCGCGAGGTGCGCGTCGATGCCGTGGATGCCGACCGCGAAGCCGCCCATCCAGTCGCCCGCCGGATCGATGAAATCGGCGAGGCACATATTGGCGCGGCCCTCGCGCTTGGCGATCTGCTGGCGCAGGAACGGCAGCCGCGTCGAATGTTCGTTGCGGCGGTCGAGATCGGGGACGTTGAAGCCCTCCGGCACGCTTCCGCCGTCGGGCGAGCGATGGTCGACGCTGTGCCGGTCATGGACCCAGACGTCGTCGTCGTGGCGGTGGCATGGCCAGAGTCCGGCAACGCCGCGCGCGGTCAGCCATTTCTCCGACACGACCCGGTCGAGCATCGCCTGCGCGTCCGCGAACAGCGACGACGCGCTTTCGCCGACCACCTCGTCGGTGAGGATCGCGGGATAATTGCCCGCCAGTTCCCAGGCGCGGAAGAAGGGCGTCCAGTCGATGAACTCGCGCAGATGCGCCAGATCCCAATCGTCGAACACGTGCACGCCCGGCTGCGCGGGGGCGGGCGCCTTGAGCGCCATGTCGGCGACGAAGCCGCGCTTGCGCGCCTCGTCGAGCGGCAGCAGCTTGTTCTGCCCCTTGCCCTCGCGCGCATCGCGCACCGCCTGATAATCGGCGGCGACCCCGGCGACATAATCGTTGCGGATCGTGTCGGAGACGAGCGTGGTCGCGACGCCGACCGCGCGGCTGGCGTCGAGCACATGGACGACCGGCCCTGTGTAGGCGGGCGCGATGCGCAGCGCGGTGTGGACCTTCGACGTGGTCGCGCCGCCGATCAGCAGCGGCATCTGCATCTGCGCGCGCTGCATTTCCTCGGCCACGGTCACCATTTCGTCGAGCGACGGGGTGATGAGGCCGGACAGGCCGATCATGTCGGCGTCATTCTCGTTCGCGGCGGCGAGGATCTTCGACCAGGGCACCATCACGCCGAGGTCAATCACCTCGAAGCCGTTGCACTGGAGCACGACGCCGACGATGTTCTTGCCGATATCGTGGACGTCGCCCTTGACGGTCGCCATCACGACCTTGCCCTTGCCCTTTGCGCCGGGCTCCTTGGCGGCCTCGATGAACGGCATCAGATGCGCGACTGCCTTCTTCATGACGCGCGCCGACTTCACCACCTGCGGCAGGAACATCTTGCCCGATCCGAACAGATCGCCGACGACGTTCATCCCGTCCATCAGCGGCCCCTCGATCACCTCGATCGGGCGCGCGAACTGCTGGCGGCATTCCTCGGTATCCTCGACGACATGCGCGTCGATGCCCTTGACCAGCGCATATTCGAGCCGCTTGCGCACCTCCAGCGAGCGCCATTCGGCGGCCTGCTTCTCGGCCGCCGCATCGGTGCCGCGAAACTTCTCGGCGAGCGCGACCAGCCGGTCGCCGGCCTCGGGATCGCGGTTGAGGATGACGTCTTCGCACGCCTGCCGCAGCTCAGGGTCGATCGCGTCATAGACGTCGAGCTGCCCGGCGTTGACGATCCCCATGTCCATGCCGGCAGGGATCGCGTAATAGAGGAACACCGAGTGCATCGCGCGGCGCACCGGCTCGTTGCCGCGGAAGCTGAAGGACAGGTTCGACAAACCGCCCGAGATATGGACGTGCGGGCAGCGCGCCTTGATCTCGCGGCATGCCTCGATGAAGTCGACGCCGTAGTTGTTGTGCTCCTCGATGCCGGTGGCGACCGCGAAGACATTGGGGTCGAAGATGATGTCTTCGGGCGGAAAGCCGATGCCGGTCAGCAGCTTGTAGGCGCGCTCGCAGATTTCGACCTTGCGTTGCCGGGTATCGGCCTGCCCGACCTCGTCGAACGCCATCACGACGACCGCGGCGCCATAATTCATGCACTTGCGGGCATGGGCGAGGAATTGCTCCTCACCCTCCTTCATGCTGATCGAATTGACGATCGGCTTGCCGCTAACGCACTTCAGCCCGGCCTCGATCACGTCCCATTTCGACGAGTCGATCATCACCGGCACGCGCGCGATATCGGGCTCGGCGGCGATCAGCTTCAGGAAGGTCGTCATGGCGTGGTGCGCGTCGAGCAGCCCCTCGTCCATGTTGACGTCGACCACCTGCGCGCCATTCTCCACCTGCTGGCGCGCGACCTCGACCGCGCGGGTGTAGTCGCCGGCAAGGATCATCTTCTTGAACGCCGCCGAGCCGGTGACGTTGGTGCGTTCGCCGATGTTGACGAATTGGGTGGAGGAGGTGGTCATCTAAATCCCGTCGCCCCTGCGGAGGCAGGGGCCTATCTCTGGTTCGGCAAACACTGTCGCTCGTTGAGAGAGACATGGGCCCCTGCCTGCGCAGGGGCGACGGCGCTTATGCCGCCATCGTGAACGGCTCCAGCCCGGCGAGCCGCGTCCGCACCGCGGGCACCGCTACCTGCCGCGGGGCCATGCCGCGGACGTGGTCGGCGATCGCCTTGATATGCGCGGGCGTCGAGCCGCAGCAGCCGCCGAGCACGTTGACCTGCCCTGCGAACGCCCATTCGCCGACCAGCCCGGCGGTCGTCTCCGGCGCTTCGTCGTAGGCGCCCAGTTCGTTGGGCAGCCCGGCGTTGGGATAGACCATGATGAGCGTGTCGCAGAGTTCGCTGAGCACCTTGACGTGCGGGCGCAGCTGCTCGGCCCCGAACGAACAGTTCAGCCCGATCGTCAGCGGGCGCGCGTGGCGCACCGCGTGCCAGAACGCCTCGACCGTATGCCCCGACAGGTTGCGCCCCGACAGATCGGTGAGCGTCATCGACAGCATGATCGGCAGATCGCGGCCCAGCGCCTCGCCGGCCTCGATTGCGGCCATGATCCCGGCCTTGGCGTTGAGCGTGTCGAACACCGTCTCGATCAGCACGAAGTCCGCGCCGCCCTCGACCAGCGCGTCGATCTGCTCGCGGTACACGTCCTTGAGATAATCGAAGTCGATCTCGCGATAGCCCGGATCGTTGACGTCTGGCGAGAGCGACAAGGTCTTGTTGGTGGGGCCGATTGCGCCCGCCACGAAGCGCGGCCGGCCGTCCTTCGCCTGATATTCGTCGGCGATGCGGCGCGCCAGCTTCGCGCTTTCGACGTTGATCTCGCGCACCAGCCCTTCGGCGCCGTAATCGGCCTGGCTGATGCGGTTGGCGGAGAAGGTGTTGGTCTCCGCTATGTCCGCTCCGGCCTCGAAATAGGCGCGGTGGATCGCCTCGGGCACCTCGGGCTTGGTCAGCGCGAGGATATCGTTATTGCCCTTCTGATCGTGGCCGAGCGTCAGCGTGCCGGCGTAATCGGCCTCCGACAGCTTCCAGTTCTGGATCTCGGTGCCGAACGCACCGTCAGTGATGAGGATGCGCTTGGCCGCCTCGGCATTGAAGGTATCGCGAATGGTCATGCCGCCGCCCTTTCCTGCGCCGGGCGGGTGCGGACGCCCAGCAGGTGACAAATGGCAAAGCTCAACTCCGCCTTGTTCATCGTGTAGAAATGGAGCTGCTTGACCCCGCCGGCATAGAGTTTGCGGCACAGCTCGGCAGCGACCGTCGCGGCGACCAGCTGGCGCGCGGCGGGATGATCGTCGAGCCCTTCGAACAGCCGCACCAGCCAGCCCGGCACGTCGGTGTTGCACATCGACGCCATCCGCGTGACCCCGGCGAAGCTGCCGATCGGCATGATCCCGGGGACGATTTCCGCGCCGATCCCCGCGGCAGCGGCCGCGTCGCGGTAGCGGAAGAAGGTTTCCGGCTCGAAGAAGAATTGCGTGATCGCGCGGTTGGCGCCCGCGTCGAGCTTGCGCTTCAGATTGTCGAGGTCGGCGGCAAGATCGGCCGAACTCGGGTGCATCTCCGGATAGGCGGCGACCGAAATCTCGAACGGATGCAGCCGGCGCAGCCCCTCGACCAAAGCGGCAGCGTTTGCATAGCCGCCGGGGTGCGGAGCGTAATCGGCGGCGCCCGCGGGCGGATCGCCGCGCAGCGCGACAATGTGGCGGACGCCCGCCGCCCAATATTCCTGCGCGACCGCGTCGATCTCCTCGCGGGTCGCCTCGACGCAGGTGAGATGCGCGGCGGCGGGCACCTTGGTTTCACGCGCGATCCGCGCGACGGTCGCGTGGGTGCGGTCGCGGGTCGAGCCGCCCGCGCCATAGGTTACCGACAGGAAGCGCGGCCCCAGCGGGCACAGCGTCTCGATCGACTGCCAAAGGTTTTCCTCGGCCTTGTCGGTCTTGGGCGGCGAGAATTCGAAGCTGACCTCAACGTCGCCGCCGACGTCGGCGTAGAGCGGCGCTTCCAGCGCGCGCCGCGCCTCTTCGAGCTGATTGACCGAGAACGTCATGCCGCCTTCACCTCCCGCACCGGGACGCCATGCTTGCGCCCGAGCCACAATTTTACCGTCAGTTCGCCGCCCTCGAGCGTTTCCACCTGCTCGAGCGACAAGCCCGCCTTCTCAAACCAGCCCGCGATCTGCGCATCCGCGAAGCCGAGCCGGGTATGCGCGTCGCGCGCTCGCAATTCCTCGCGGTCATGGCTCGCGAAATCGGCAATCAGCAACCGGCCATAGCCATCCAGCACGCGCGCCGCCTCGGCGATCGCGGCGCCCGGCTGCTGCGCAAAATGCAGCACGTTATGGAGGATCGCCACATCGATCCCGGCGTCGGCTACCGGAAGAGCGTAAAGATCGGCTTGCCGCAATTCGGCCTGCTCGCCGACCCGCGCGCGCGCCAGCCGCAGCATCTCGCTGCTTTTGTCGATGCCCAGCACATGCGTTGCGGCGGGGGCGAACAATTCGATCATCCGTCCGGTGCCGGTGCCGATGTCGATCAGCCGCCCGAGCGGCGCAGCGCCGAGCAGCGTACGCATCGCGGCCTCGACCTGATCCTCCGCGACATGCAGCGAGCGGATCGCGTCCCACTCGCCGGCATGCGCCTCGAACCACGCCGCCGCCGCCGCCGCGCGATCGGCGCGCACCGCCGAGAGCCGCGCGATATCCGCCTCGACCTCGCCCGCGACGCCATAAGCGTCGAGCGCCGCCAGTACTGGCGCGACGCGCGCACGCTTACCGAGCGCGACGAACACCCAGCTGCCTTCCTTGCGGCGCTCGGCAAGCCCGGCGTCGCAGAGAATCTTGACGTGGCGCGAGACGCGCGGCTGGCTTTGTCCCAGCACCTGCGCCAGTTCGCCGACCGACAATTCCATGGCGCCGAGCAGCGCGACGATCCGCAACCGCGATTCGTCGGCAAGCGCACGGAAGATATCGAGGGCCAGCTTCATGGCACCACATATAAAGATATCTTTATATGGGTCAACGCAGGAGGCGTGTTGAACCTTTTGGCGGGATGTTTCGTTCGCCTTGCCGCTGCGGCTATTTTGCCGGCGTAATAAAACAGGGAGAAACCCGATGAAGCGTCTTTTCACCACTGGCCTGATCGCCGCCACCGCACTGGGCCTCGCCGCGTGCAGCGAGCGCGCGCAGAACGAGACCGCGCAGGCGGGCAATGCGATCGCCGCCGACACCGCTGCGACCACGTCGAACGCCGTCAACGACGTTGATGCGGCGACCGATCGCGCGCTCGACAAGGCCGAGAACAGCCTCGATCGCACCGGTGACGCGCTGAAGAACACCGGTGACCGTGCCGCCGATGCAACCGGCAATGCGATGGTGCGCGCAGGCGAGGATCTGCGCGACAAGAACTGATGTAATTGCCGCCGCGGCTGATCGCAGTCGCGGCGGTTGCTCCGGCCGAAAGACGATGATGACCGAAAAGCGGCGCCTTGGCGCATCCGACCTGCGGATTATGCCGCTCGTGCTCGGTGGCAACGTCTTCGGCTGGACCGCCGATCGCGACGCGTCGTTCGCGGTGCTCGACGCGTTCGTCGCGGGCGGCGGGACGATGATCGACACCGCCGACGTCTATTCCGCTTGGGTCGACGGCCATCGTGGTGGCGAGTCGGAAGCGATGATCGGCGAGTGGCTGCGTGATCGCGGCGTGCGCGACCGTGTGCTGATCGCCACCAAGGTCGGGATGCTGCCGGGCGAGGGCGGTGAGAAGCTAGCGCCGGCGCGAATCGTGGCGGCGTGCGAGGCGTCGCTGAAGCGGCTCGGGACCGACCGGATCGACCTCTATTTCGCGCATCAGGATGACGAGGATCAGCCGCAGGAGGCGGTCGCGCAGGCATTCGCGACGCTGGTGCAGGCCGGCAAGGTTCGCGTGCTGGGCGCGTCCAATTTCCACGCCGCGCGGCTCAAGTCGGCGATCGAAACCGCACGCGCGGCGGCGCTGCCGCGTTATCAGGTGCTCCAGCCCGAATATAATCTGGTCAGCCGCCACAAGTTCGAGGGTGAGCTGCAGGATTATTGCGTCACCGAGAACGTCGGCGTGGTACCCTATTACGGGCTGGCTTCTGGGTTCCTGACCGGCAAGTACCGGACGAAGGACGATTTTTCGAAGAGCGTGCGCGGCGCACGGATGGGCGACCTGCTCGAGGGCAAGGGTGCTGCCGTGCTCGACGCGATGGACGCGATCGCGGCGGAGAGCGGCGCGACGCTGGCGCAGATCGCGCTGGCATGGCTGATCGCGCAGCCGGGTGTTACCGCGCCGATTGCGAGCGCCACCTCGGCGACGCAGGTCGAGGAGTTGCTCGGCGCGACCGCGATCCGGCTGAGCGACGATCAGCTCGAACGATTGACCGTCGCGGGTGCCTGACAGGGGGCTGCGACGCTGGCTGGTGCGGCTGTCGCTGCTGCTGGTCGCGTTCGCGGCATGGCCGGCACAGGCGGCGGTGACGATTACCTTCTGGAGCCGTGATTTCGGCAACAGTTTCCCGCACGCGTTCTTCATGCTGCGCGGCACCCCCGACGCGGGCGGGACGCCGGTCGACGCCGCCTATGGCTTCACGGCGCGATCGCTCACCCCGGCAATTCTGTTCGGCAATGTCGCCGGGAGGGTGGAGCGGCCCAAGCCGGGCTATATGGCGGGCAGCCACGTCCGCTTCTCCCGCACGCTGACCGACGCGCAATATGGTGCGATCGTCGCACTGATCCGCGAATGGGACGAGCGGACCGGCGATGCGACCTACAATCTCAACAAGCGCAATTGCGTGACCTTCGTGCGGGAGGCGGCGCGGCGGTCCGGGCTGACGAAGGTAGAATTTCCCAAGCTGATGAAGAAGCCCAGCGGCTATCTGCGCGCGGTGGTCGCCGCGCAGCCGCAGGCGGTGACGGTGGTTGAGCAGACGGGGAAAGACTATCTCGCGACGCTGCCGCCGATCGACGGTGTGGTGCCGGTCGACGCGCCGGTGAGTACGCCGGGCACGATGCAGGGCAAGCGGCAGTAGCCCTGTCGATCGCCCCGACAGACATTCGGGGGCGATGGCTTATGCGGCAGGCACCAGTTCCAGTACGTCCAGCGTCGACTCGAATGCCGGATAGGGCATCACCAGCCGCCAGCGGTGCGGGCCGATCCGTTCCATCCAGCCGGCCACGTCGCGGGTCGCGTCGGCGCCATAGCCGTAAGCGCGCGACTCATCGCCGAGCATCAGCGTGCCGAGGAACGCGGCGCGGGTCGGGTCGGCGCGATAGAGCAGCCCGACCTGCCGCTGTGAGCCGGTCACCTTGACCAATTGCGCCGCCCCGTCGGGCGCGGCGGTGATCCGGCAATCGAACCATGCGTACGCCGTGAAGCCGGTGCTGACCTTCCCCTTGCTGCCCAGCTTGAAGGTGCGGCAGCGATAGGTTCCCACCGGCGGGACCGGATCGTCGAGCGCGGCGTCGATCGTGAACAATGCTCCCTGTGCGGCGAGGTCGGCGGCAGCGACCGGACGTGCCTGCGCCAGCGCCGCGATCCATGCCTCGTACCAGCGACGCAAACGGTCTCGATCGGCGGCGGTGGCGAGCCGCCGCCAGTCGGGCGCAGTGGTCAATTCGTCGGGTGGAGGCGGGGCAGTGGGCGGAACAGTCGAGCGTGCGCCGCATCCACCGAGACACAGAAGCAGTGCACCGGCGACACGCCTCACGCCGCGGTCCAGCCGCCGTCGACCGACAGGTTCGCGCCGGTGATCGCCTTTGCCTCGTCACGGCAGAGAAACAGCACGAGAGCCGCGACCTGTTCGGGGGTGACGAACTCCTTGGTCGGTTGCGCGGCGAGCAGCACGTCGTCGATCACCTGTTCGCGCGTCAGCCCGCGCGCCTTCATCGTGTCGGGAATCTGCTGCTCCACCAGCGGCGTCCAGACATAGCCGGGCGAGATGCAATTGGCCGTGATCCCCTGCTGCGCGGTTTCCAGCGCGACGGTCTTGGTCAGCCCGACCAGCCCGTGCTTGGCGGCGACATAGGCCGACTTGTTGGGACTGGCGACCAGGCTGTGCGCCGAGGCGGTCGAGATGATCCGGCCCCAGCCCCGCGCGCGCATGTGCGGCACCGCGGCGCGCATCATGTGGAACGCACTCGACAGGTTGATCGCGAGGATGGCGTCCCACTTGTCCACGGGGAAGTCGGCGATGCCGCAGACATGCTGGATGCCGGCGTTGTTGACGACGATATCCGGCCCGCCCCACGCCGCATGCGCGCGCGCCACCATCGCCGCGATGGCGGCGGGGTCGGTCATGTCGGCGCCGTCGTGCAGTGCCTCGCCGGGGCCGAGCGCGGCGACACCGGCGCGCGCTTGCTCGATCGCCTCGGGCTCGCCGAAGCCGTTGAGCATGACGTGCGCGCCCTCCCCGGCCAACGCGCGCGCCACCGCCAGTCCGATGCCCGAGGTCGATCCGGTGACGATCGCACTCTTGCCGTTCAGGAACATTGCCGGGCCTTTCACACCTGAGTCTCGCCCATCCATCGGCGAGCGGGGCGGCGGTTGCAACCCGCAGCGGGGTGCACGCATTCATGCCGCAACGGTAACGACTGGCCTTTGCAGGGGAGGCGGACATGCGGCTCGACGATTATGACAATGATATCAACGTCGGCGAAGCCCGCGGTGGTGGCGGGCTTGGCGGCGGCGGTGGGGGTGGATTTCTGCTGGGGCTGCTGCCGCTGATCGGCAGCCGCTTCGGCTGCGGCGGAATCGTGGTGGTGTTGCTGCTGCTCGCGGTGTTCGGCGGGCTCGGCAATCTTGGCGGGATGCTCGGCGGGGGCAGCGGCACCGCGCCGCAGGTGAGTGCACCGTCACGCGAGACGGTGCAGCAGGTGTGCGACGCCTCAACCGCGCGCCGTGATACGTGTCGCGCATTCAGCAACGCGCAGAATACGTGGGAAAAGATTTTTGCGAGCCAGAACCAGCAATTCAGCCCGCCGAAGCTGCAATTCTTCAGCGGCAGCGGCCAGTCGGGTTGCGGCGCGGCGATGTCGGCGATGGGCCCGTTCTACTGCCCGACCGATCGCGGCATCTACCTCGACACAAGCTTCTTCGACGAGCTGGCCAACAAGTACAAGGCGAGCGGCGACTTCGCGCAATATTACGTGATCGCGCATGAGTTCGGCCATCACATCCAAAACCTGCTCGGGACATCGACCGAGGTGCAACAGGCGCAGCGGCGCGCGAGCGAGGCGGAGGGCAACGCGTTGTCGGTGCGGCTCGAACTGCAGGCCGATTGCTATGCCGGCGTCTGGGCGTCGATGAACCGTGACCGGCTCGATCCGGGTGATGTCGAGGAAGGGATGCGCGCGGCGCAGGCAATCGGCGACGACACGTTGCAGCGCGAGGCGCAAGGGCGTGTGGTGCCCGACAGCTTTACGCACGGTACCTCGGCGCAACGGCAGGCGTGGCTGCGGCGCGGGATCGAGAGCAACGGCAACCCGGGAGTGTGCGACACCTTCTCGGGCGCGATCTGAGAAGTTTAGGGGCGAGCGGAGTGTCGCTCGCCTCGACCCGCGGTCGTCATTGCGAGCGTAGCGCGGCAATCCAGAGCCTCCTCATCCGGCCCTGGATTGCTTCGCTACGCTCGCAATGACGAGTAGAGCAGTCGCCCCGGATCACGTCCGGGACGACAGGTCAATAGCGCTCCCCGCTCCGCTCAGCGGCGGAACGGGTCCTCGAACGCGGGACGTGCCGTGGCGTCGCTCTCCACACCATTCTCCGCATCGCGCGCGGCCTGCTCGCGCTGTGCGCGCAGCGACGCGATCAGCGCCTCGCGGTCGCCGTCGAGGCGCGTGTCGGTCGGTGCCTGCTCGATGCCGGCTGCCTTCGCTGCCTTGTTGACCGCGGCGTCCAGCTCGCGCTGCGTGGTCAGGCCCAGCGTCACCGGATCCTTCGGCGTGATGTTGCCGATGTTCCAGTGGCTGCGGTCGCGGATCGCCGCGATCGTCGTGCGGGTGGTGCCGATCAGGTTGCTGATCGCGCCGTCCGAGATTTCCGGGTGGTTGCGGATGATCCACGCGATACCGTCGGGCTTATCCTGCCGCTTGCTGACCGGCGTGTAGCGCGGACCCTTGGTACGGCGCACCTGATCCGGGCCCTTGGTCATGGTCATGCGATAGTTCGGATTGGCCTGCGCCTTGTCGATCTCTTCCTGCGTCAGCTCGTGCGCGCGGACCGGATCGCGGCCGGTCAGCTTGGTCGCGGCGGTGTCGTCGGCGATCGCCTGCACCTCGAGGATGTGCAGCCCGCAGAAATCGGCGATCTGTTCGAAGGACAGCGCGGTATTGTCGACGAGCCACGAGGCGGTCGCGTGGGGCATGAGCGGCTGGGCCATGCGGACAGTCTCCATAAATGCAAAGGGCCGCCCCTTCCCGGAGCGGCCGCCTGTTACCGAGGGACTTAGTGTGTGGCGCGCGTTAGGGCAAGCGCGCGCTCACGCTGCCTTCGCCAGCGCGGAGCCGAACGGTTGCAGCGCGTCGAGAAACTGCCGCGCGCTGGCCGGCCAGGTGAAGCGCGCGCCTGCCGCGGCGCAGGCGGTGCGGTCGAGCGTCAGCGCGCGCGCGATCGCGGTGGGAAGGTCCGCATCCATCGCACCGGTTTCGGTGGTCAGCACGTCGACCGGCCCTGCGACCGGGAAGGCTGCGACCGGCGTGCCGCACGCCAGCGCCTCGATCATCACCAGCCCGAACGTGTCGGTGCGGCTGGGAAACACCAGCGCATCGGCGGCGCGATAAGCGGCGGCGAGCGCTTCGCCGAACAGCGCGCCAAGGAAGATCGCGGCCGGATATTGGCGTTCGAGCGCCGCGCGCGCCGGACCGTCACCGACCACCACCTTCGTTCCGGGTACGTCGGCGGCGAGGAAGGCCGCGATATTCTTTTCGACCGCGACCCGCCCGACATGGAGCAGCACCGGCCCGGGCAGCGCGGCCATGACGGCGTTGCGCTCGCCCTCGGGTCGGAAGAGCGGTGCGACGCCGCGGCCCCAGCGACGGACGCGGGTCAGGCCATGTGCGCCGAGCGCGCGCTCGATCGTCGGGGTCGATGCGAGCACGGCGGCGGCGGGGCTGTGGAACCAGCGGACGTAGCGCCAGATCCATTCCGGGTTCGCACCGGTGCGCGCCGCAACGTAATCAGGGAATTGCGTGTGATAGGCGGTGGTGAACGGCAGCCGGCGCGACAGGCACCAGCGCCGCGCCGCGACACCCAGCGGGCCTTCGGTGGCGATATGAACCGCTTCTGCACCGAAGCCGGTAATGCGCCGCCCGATCGTCGCCGGGGGCATGAAGGCCAGCCGGATTTCGGGGTAGGTGGGGCAGGGGATGGATGGCGCATCGGCGGGCGAGACGACCAGCACCTCATGCCCGCCGGTGCGCAGCTCCGCGATCACATTCTCGAGCGTGCGGACCACACCGTTGACCTGCGGCGCCCAGGCATCGGTGACGATCGCGATCCGCATTGCGTCAGGCGGCGAGGGCGGTGACAGGGGCCGCGTCACGACGCGCGATTTCTTCGCCCCAGTTGAGGATTTCCATCGTTCCGTCGAAATGCTCGACCAGGGCGTTGCACCCCTCCACCCAATCGCCGTCGTTGTAATAGGCGATCCCGGCGATGTTGCGCATCTCGGCGGTATGGATGTGGCCGCAGACGACGCCGTCGACGCCGCGGCTGCCCGCCGCCTCGGCGACGATCTCTTCGAAGCGCGAGATGAACGCCACCGCGTTCTTGACCTTGGCCTTGGCGTGCTTGCTCAGCGACCAGTAAGGCATCCCGAACTTGCGACGTACCGCGCTGACAACGCGATTGAGCGTCATCAGCGCGGTATAGGCGGCGTCGCCGACATGCGCGAGCCAGCGGTGCGACAGGGTGATCGCGTCGAACTCGTCGCCGTGGAGGACGAGCAGGCGACGGCCATCGGCGGTTTCGTGGACGGCCTTGCGCCGGATCTTGATCCCGCCGAAATCGAGACCCGCGAACTGGCGGAACATCTCGTCGTGGTTGCCGGGGATGTAGATCATCCGCGTGCCGCGCCGCGCGCGCTTCATCAGCCGCCAGATGACATCGTTATGCGCGGCCGGCCAATAGAAGCGCTTCTTGAGCTGCCAGCCGTCGACGATGTCGCCGACCAAATACATGGTGTCGCTGTCGACATGGTCGAGGAAGTCGATCAACATGTCCGCATTGCAGCCGCGGGTGCCGAGATGCACGTCGCTGATCCAGATCGTGCGATAACGGCGGCGCTCGCCGACCGGCTCTTCCGGGCGGTGCGGGCGCGAATGGGCGAAATCGAACAGATCGGTGACGTCGGCGATATGCCCGGAGATGGGCGCGAGCGTGTCGGCGATCGGCGGCATGAGCGGCTCTCCCTCGCCGCCCTTATGCCGCCTTCATGTGACGCCCCCATCTCGCCGCGGTGACGGCGATATGGCCGATCCGTGACGGTTCCGCGTCAGTGCGTCAGCTGCAACAGAGCGTCGATCGTGATCGCGATCACGCCCCAACTCGCCACGGCCAGCCCGGCCAGAACAGCGAAGCGCCGACGCGTGGAAAAGTTGTAACCGGCAACCATCTTCAGAAATCCTCATCCTCGTTCTTATGACAGGAAGGTGACACGTCCGCGTGGTGGCGAAAAGTACGGATTGCTGCCGTTTCTCGCGCAAAAATTCGATCACTGAGAACGATGGCGGGCGCGGTGATCGAGCGGCTGTGTTGCCACGCGTGGACGCGCCGCTTAGTCAGGGTCGATGACCGACACCTTGACCGCGACCACGCCGACCGTTTCCGCCACGACCGCCGGAGAAAAGCGCCTTGCCGCACGTATGGAGCAGGGCGCGAAGTTCCTCGGCAGCGACGTGGCGATCATGGCCGGCGCGATGTCGTGGGTATCGGAGCGGCACCTCGTCTCGGCGATGTCGAATGCGGGTGGCTTCGGCGTGATCGCGTGCGGTGCGATGACGCCTGCGCTGCTCGATGCCGAGATCGCCGCGACGAAGGCGATGACCGAAAAGCCGTTCGGCGTGAACCTGATCACGATGCACCCCGACCTGACGGCGCTGATCGCGGTGTGCGCGACGCACAAGGTCGGGCATGTCGTGCTGGCGGGCGGGCTGCCCCCCAAGGGGTCGCTGGAGGCGATCAAGGCGAGCGGGGCGAAGGCGATCTGCTTCGCGCCGACGCTGGCGCTCGCCAAGAAGCTGGTGCGCTCGGGTGTGGATGCGTTGGTGATCGAGGGGATGGAGGCCGGGGGCCATATCGGGCCGGTGTCGACCAGCGTGCTGGCCCAGGAGATGTTGCCCGAACTGTCTGACGTCGTGCCGGTCTTCGTCGCGGGTGGGATCGGGCGCGGCGAGGCGATCGCGGGCTATCTCGACATGGGCGCTTCGGGGGTGCAGCTGGGTACGCGCTTCGTCTGTGCGAGCGAGAGCATCGCGCATCCGAACTTCAAGAAAGCGTTCATCCGCGCGTCGGCGCGCGACGCGGTGGCGAGCGTGCAACTCGATCCGCGGCTGCCGGTGATCCCGGTGCGCGCACTGAAAAACGCGGGCGGTGAACTGTTTACGACGCGGCAACGCGAGGTGGCGCAGGCGCTCGACCAGGGCAGCGTGGCGATGGCCGAGGCGCAGTTGCAGATCGAACATTACTGGGCCGGCGCGCTGCGGCGGGCGGTGATCGACGGCGATGTCGAGCATGGCAGCGTGATGGCCGGGCAGTCGGTGGGGATGGTCACCAGGGAAGAACCGATCGCCGACATCATCGCGGCGCTGATGGCCGAGGCGGCGCAAGCGTTTGAAAAGCGGGCGGGGTAGACGGGCGGCTGGGCGACATCGACTCGCCTCGACGTGTCTGACGCACGGCGGGGCGGCTTGAGTCTATCGCGAACCGTTCCGCGATGAGATTGCGGCAAGGTTGCGTTTTATAAGGGGTTTCACGATGCGCGTGCGCCTGTTCGCCGTGGGGGCGGCATCGCTGCTTGCCGCCGCCTGTTCGCATACGCCGCCTTCCGCGCCGCCGCCTCCGCCGCAACCCATTGTAAAGATGACGCTTGCGCCGATGCCGGTGGGGGCGCGGGCGGGGATGCGGATACCGGCGAAGCTGGCGGACGGGCGGTGGGCGACGCCGAATGTCGGGCTGTCGTCAGCGGGGAGCGTCTGGCATCTGCGCGCGGCGCTGAACGTCGCGGTGCTGGCCTGTCGCGGCGCGGATCAGGCGGTGATGGTCAATGAATACAATGCGATGCTGGGCGCCCGAAAGGTCGAGCTGGCCGCCGCGCAGACCGCGTTGCAGCAGGAATATCGCGCCACGCGGGGCACGCAGTGGGAAGATGCGTTCGACGATCAGATGACGCGATTGTACAATTTCTTCGCGCAGGATTTCGCCCACGGCAGATTCTGCGTCGCCGCGCGTGACACATTGGCTGCCGTCGGGACCGTACCGGCCGCGGAAATACCCACGTTCGCGGCGCAGCGGTTGCCGGTTCTGGAGGCGCCGTTCACCGATTTCTTCACCGCGTACGATCGCTGGCAATCAGGTGCGTTGGTGCGCGTCGCCGCGACCGGGTAATCGTTGCGCGCTTGCATCGAAATGGCGCGCGCCGGGTTTGAGCGTGCATGACCGACCTGTTGCCGCCCCCGCCTTCGCTGTTGACCGACGCCAGCCTGTTCCTCGATTTCGACGGGACGCTGGTCGAGATCGCCGAGACGCCGGACGGGGTGGAGGTCGCGGACGACCTGGCGGCCTTGCTCGAACGGCTCGGCACCGCGCTACCCGGCGGCGTCGCGATCGTCAGCGGGCGTCCCGTTCACGAGATCGGCGCGTTGATCGCGCCCGCTGTCCCACCGATCGCGGGCAGCCACGGGCTGGAGGTCGCCGCGCCCGACGGCAGCATCACCGCGCCCGACCGGTCGGCCGCGCTCGACGCCGCGCTGGCCGAGGCGCAGGCGTTCGCCGCCGATCATCCCGGCACGTTGATCGAGGACAAGCCGTTTGGTGTCGGGCTGCATTTCCGCGGCGCGCCCGAGGCCGGCGAGGCGATGACCGCGCTGGCCGAACAGCTGGCCACCGTCCACGACCTGCACCTGCAACACGGCAAGATGGTGGTCGAGCTGCGGATGGCCGGGCGCGACAAGGGCGCGGCGGTCGAGCTGTTGATGCGGGAACCGTTACGGCAGCGCACGGTTCCTGTGTTCGTGGGGGACGACGTGACCGACGAGGCCGGCTTCGCCGCGGCCGCCGCATTGGGCGGCGCGGGCGTGCTGGTCGGCCCGGCGCGCGACACCGCCGCCACCTACCGGGTCGAGGGCGTCGCCGACGTGCTCGCCTGGCTCGACGCCGCGTGCAGGGAGAAGACATGACGACGCTGGATCTGTGGCCGATCGGCAATTGCCAAGTGAGTGCGCTGGTCGATCGCGAGGGACGGTTCGTCTGGGGCTGCGTCCCGCGCGTCGATGGCGATCCACTCTTCTCCGCGCTGCTGGGCGGCGAGCAGCCGGACACCGGCTATTGGGGGATCTGCCTCGAAGACAGCGTGTCGATCGAGCAGGAATATATTCGCAACACGCCGATCCTCGTCACCACGCACCGTGATTCGCACGGCGGCGCGATCGAGGTGATCGATTTCTGTCCGCGCTACCAACGGGAGGGGCGCACCTATCGCCCCGTCGCGTTCGCGCGGATCGTGCGGCCGATCGCGGGCAGCCCGCGAGTCCGCATCGCGCTGCGCCCGACCTGCGGCTGGGGCGGGGGATGCCGCGAGCAGATCGGCGGGTCGAACCACCTGCGGCTGTTAATGGACACGATCGCGTTGCGGCTGACCACCACCGCGCCGATCGCGATGGTGCAGGGCGAACATGCGTTCCGCGTCGAGCGGCCGCTCCACTTCTTCCTCGGCCCGGACGAGAGCTTCCAGGGCGATCTCGCCAGCACCGTCGACCTGATGCTGTATCGCACGACGCAGGAATGGCAGGGCTGGGTGCGCGGGCTGGCGGTGCCGCTGGAATGGCAGGAAGTGGTGATCCGCTGCGCGATCACGCTGAAACTGTGCCAGCACGAGGAAACCGGCGCGATCGTCGCCGCGCTGACCACCTCGGTCCCCGAACATGCCGGGTCGCAGCGCAACTGGGACTATCGCTACTGCTGGATCCGCGACGCTTATTATACCGTACAGGCGCTCAACCGGCTCGGCGCGCTCGACGTGCTGGAGGGCTATCTCGGCTACCTGCGCAACATCGTCGACGGGGCGCGCGGCGGGCATATCCAGCCGCTGTACGGGGTGCTGGGCGAGGCGCAGCTACCCGAGCGGATCGAGGAGTCGCTCGCCGGCTACCGCGGGATGGGGCCGGTGCGCGTCGGCAATCAGGCCGCCGAGCAGATCCAGCACGACGCCTATGGGCAGATCGTGCTGTGTTCGGTCCACGCGTTTTTCGATCACCGGCTGTTCCGGAAGAGCGGCATCGAGGATTTCGAGGCGCTGGAGCGCGTCGGCGAGCGTGCCTGGGCCAATTACGACCAGCCCGATGCCGGGCTGTGGGAGCTGCGCACGCGGCAGAGCGTCCATACCTATTCGAGCGCGATGTGCTGGGCGGCGTGCGACCGGCTCGCCAATGCCGCCGAGCGGCTGAAGCTGCCCGAGCGCGAGGCGCTGTGGTCGGAGCGCGCGCAGGTGATCCGCGAACGGATCGAGAGCGCGGCATGGCGCGAGGACACGCGGCGGATGTCGGCGACCTTCGCGGGCGACGATCTCGACGCCAGCGTGTTGCAATTGCTCGACCTGCGCTTTCTGGAGGCGGACGATCCGCGCTTCCTCGATACGCTGGTGGCGATCGAGAAGGGGCTGCGCCGCGGCTCGACGATGCTGCGTTACGACACCGAGGATGATTTCGGGCTGCCGGAGACGGCGTTCAACGTCTGCACCTTCTGGCTGATCGAGGCATTGTTCCTGACCGGCCGCAGCGACGAGGCGCGCGCGCTGTTCGAGGAAATGCTGTCGCGCTGCACCGCCGCCGGGCTGCTGTCCGAGGACATCGATCCGCAAAGCGGCGAGCTGTGGGGAAATTATCCGCAGACCTATTCGTTGGTCGGCATGATCAACTGCGCTGCCATGCTCAGTAAACCTTGGAGTAGTATCCGTTGAATCGCCTGATCGTCATCTCCAACCGCGTCACCGCGCCCAAGGGCTCGACCGCCGGCGCACAGGGGGGGCTGGCGGTCGCGCTCGCCGCCGCGCTGCGCGATCGCGGCGGCATGTGGTTCGGCTGGTCGGGGGAGCAGACCGACCAGTTCAACGGCCACATCAATTTCCAGCGCAACCAGGGTGTCACCACCGCGACCGTCGACCTGGAAGAGCAGGACGTTCAGGAATATTACGACGGCTACGCCAACCGGACGCTGTGGCCGCTGTTCCATTACCGCATCGACCTGGCCGAATATGAGCGCGACTTCGCTGGCGGGTACAAGCGCACCAACCAGCGGTTCGCGGACACCGTCCGCCCGCTGATCGAGCCGGACGATGTGATCTGGATCCAGGATTATCACATGTTCCCGCTGGGCGCGGAGTTGCGCGAGCGCGGCTGCACCAACCGGATCGGCTTCTTCCTGCACATTCCGTGGCCGCCGCGCCGGCTGCTGGGGACGCTGCCCAACGCACGCGAGCTGGTGGAATCGCTGTTCGCCTATGACCTGATCGGCTTTCATACCGAGGAGTGGCTCGAGTCGTTCTGCGACTTCGCCCGGCACGACATGGGCGCGACGATCGAGAACAATATCGCGCGGCTCGGCGACCGGCAGGTCGAACTGATCGCCTGCCCGATCGGGATCGACGCGGTCGAATTTGCGGAAATGTCGAAGAGTGTGCCCGCGCGGCTCGCCTATCGCCGAATGCGCGACAGCGCCGACGGGCGCGACATGATCGTCGGCGTCGACCGGCTCGATTATTCCAAGGGGCTGGAGGAGCGCTTTCTCGGCTACGAGCGCTTCCTCAACGAGCATCCCGAGGAGCGCAAGGAAGTGTTCCTGCTCCAGATCGCGCCGCCCAGCCGCGTCTCGGTCGAGAGCTATCAACGCATCCGTCAGTCGCTCGAAGGATTGTCGGGGCGGATCAACGGTGCCTATGCCGATGTCGACTGGGTGCCGATCCGTTACGTCAACCAGGGGTATCCGCGCGATCATCTGGCCGGCATCTATCGCGCCGCCAAGATCGGGTTGGTCACTCCCTTGCGCGACGGGATGAACCTCGTCGCCAAGGAATATGTCGCCGCACAGGACCCGGAGGACCCCGGCGTACTGGTGCTGTCGCGCTTCGCGGGATCGGCGGAGCAGATGGCGGACGCGCTGCTGGTCAATCCCTATAGCGCCGAGGAAGTGTCCGACGCGATCTATCAGGCGCTACGGATGCCGCGCGAGGAACGCGTGCGGCGCTGGGAGAAACTGATGGCCGGGGTGCAGGAATTCGACGTGACATGGTGGGCAAAGACCTTCCTGACTGCCCTTGAAAAGAGCAAGATCACCGCCGAGGCCACCGGCTGAATGAAATAAACATGCATTGACGTCATTGTTTCGGTTGCTGCCGCTGCCGCTTGGTCGCACGGGCTGCTAATCGAGAATCACCGTGGTGCGTATGTGAGTGGTGCGATCTACGCATTGATCGTCAATATTTGCGTCGCGGTGCTGTTCGCGGTGACGTTTGCGGTCCTGCGTGCCTCCTATCCCCAGCAGCGTAGCACCGGGTGGTTCCTCGCGACCTATGCGGTCGGCGTGCTGGCGCCGCTGAGCGAACTCGGGGTGCGCTTTACCGCGACGCCGCTGCTGTTCACCGCCACCAGCTACCTGGCGCTGGTCGTCTCGATGCTGTGCTTCACGCGCGGCGTGGCGGCGCTGACCGAACATCGCCGGGCCGGGGCGGCGGCGCCGGTGATCGCGGGTCTGGCGCTGATCGGGCGCCTGCTGCTCGATGACCGGTCCCGCAACACGATCGGCTATGGGCTGGTCTATCAATTCCCTTTCTATGCCATGCTGCTGCTGTGCACCACGATGGCGATCGGCGCGGTACGCCGGCAGCGTGATCCGTGGTGGGCGGCTTTGGGGGTCGTGTTCGCGATCACGGCGAGCTATTTCGCGGTCAAGCCGTTCTTCGCCGCCGCGTTCGGATCGGGCGAGACGATGCGCGACTATGCGGCGAGTTCCTATGCGCTGTTCTCGCAGGCGGTGGGAGGATTGCTGACGATCACGACCGCTTTGTCGGTGCTGCTGATGATCGTGCGCGCGATCCTGCGGACGACCCGCGCCGAATCCGAGACCGACATGCTGACGGGCATCGCCAACCGCCGCGGGTTCGAGCGGCGGGCGACCGCGTCGATCGCCTTGTCGCGGCGCTATGGCGAGGCGATGGCCGCGATCATGCTGGATCTCGATCATTTCAAGCAGATCAACGATCGCTTCGGTCACGCGACCGGCGATGCGGTGCTCCACGCGGTCGGGCAGGTGCTGGTCCGCACGGTGCCGCGCGATGCGCTGGTCGCGCGGCTGGGCGGCGAGGAGTTCGTCGTGTTGCTGCACCGCACCGACCTGCGCGGCGCGGAAGCGACGGCCGAGGCGATCCGCACGGCGGTCACGCGGCTCGGGCGCGCGCTGCCGTGGGTGACGGTGAGCGGCGGGATCGCCGAATTGCGGCCGCACGACACGTTGGTCACGCTGCTCGATCGCGCCGACCGCCATGCCTATGACGCCAAGCAGGCCGGTCGCGATCGCATCTATCCCGTGCCCTCGACGGCGACATAGGCGCGGCGGCGGAGCATGGCGCCGGGCTGTTCGGCGCGGATATGCGCCAGCAATGCCTCGCGCACGTCGCAGCGCAGGTCGAAGGCGGTCGCGGCGTCCTTGGCGGTCATCAGCCCGCGCAGCTCGACCGAACCGTCGGGCTTCACGTCCGTCACCTGCAAGTTCCAGAACCGCCCGTCCCAGCGCGGGTTGGCGGTGACGATCTCGCCCAGTTTCGTGCGCAGCGCCTCAACGTCGGTGTCGGCGTCGACGTACCAGAAGACGCTGCCGAGCAGCGCGCTCGACTGGCGCGTCCAGTTCTGGAAGCTCTGTTCGAGGAACTTGGAGACGGGGACGACCAGCCGCCGCTCGTCCCAAATCTTGACGACGACATAGGTCAGCCGGATCTCCTCGATCCGTCCCCATTCGTTGTCGATGATGACGACGTCGTCGATGCGGATCGGCTCGGTAAAGATCATCTGGAAGCCGGCGATCAGGTTCTTGAGCGCGGGCTGCGCCGCGGCGCCGACCGCAAGGCCGGCGAGACCCGCGGAGGCCGCCAGCGTGACCCCGAGGCTGCGGACGCTGGGGATCGTCATCAGCATCGTGCAGATCGTCACCAGCATGATGATCGACACGAAGATCCGCTGGAAGATGCCCAGCCGGGTGCGGCGGCGGCGCGCGCGCAGATTGTCCGCGACGCTGATGTCGGCGTGGCGGATCATCACGTCGGTGATCGTCCCGACCGCGACGATCGCGCACCAGCCCATCAGGCCGGGCACCAGCAATGCGGCGAGGCGACCCCACAGGATCGCCTGCCCGCGGGTGAGGTCGAGCGCGGGCTGCACCGCCGCCAGCGCGATCGCGAGCATCAGCCAGCGCAGCAGCTTGCGGATGCGTTCGACGAACAGCGCGCTGGCGCTGTCGGGGCGCGCAGCGGTGGCGCGGCGGGCGACCCAGACGACGACACGGTGGAGCACCAGCGCCAGCGCGAGCGCGGCGACGACGTAGAAGATGTCGGACAGCCAGCCGGGCAGATCGTGCAGCCAGCCGCGCGCGGTCCTGATCGCGTCCGCCATTGCCCCTCTCAATCCATCGGTGATCGGGGGCGTAACGAGGTGGCGGGGCGCGGTGTTCCGGTTATTCGGGCAGGCGATAGTCGGCGAATTGCCGGCGCAGCAGCTTCTTGTCGATCTTGCCGGTCGCGCCGAGCGGGATGGCGTCGACCACCAGCACGTCGTCGGGTATCCACCAGCGCGCGATCTTGCCGCCCAGCCAGGCGAGCAGATCCGCCTTGTCGGGGATTTGCCCCGGTGCGGGCTGGACCAGCAGGATCGGGCGTTCGTCCCATTTCGGATGCGCGACCCCGATCACCGCCGCGATCGCCACCGCCGGGTGGCCGCTGGCGATATTCTCGATCTCGATCGAGCTGATCCATTCGCCGCCGGACTTCACGATGTCCTTGGCGCGGTCGGTGATGTGCATATAGCCGGCGGCGTCGATCGTCGCGACGTCGCCGGTGTCGAAGAAGCCGTCGGCGTCGAGCACCGGCGTATCGTCACGGAAATACCCGCTGGTGATCGTCGCGCCGCGGATCAGCAATCGCCCGGCGGTCCGGCCGTCGTGCGGGAGCGGCTGGCCGGCGTCGTCGACCAGCCGAAAGTCGAGCCCGACCTGTAGGCGCCCCTGCATCGCCTTGCGCCGCACCTGTTCCTCATAGGGTTGCGCCAGCGCCTCGGCAGTGGGGGTGGAAAGGGTGGCGAGCGGCGACGTTTCGGTCATGCCCCAGCCCTGCACCACCTCCACCCCGTAATCGTCCTGAAAGGCGCGGATCAGTGCGGGCGGGGGTGCCGCACCGCCGATCACGACGCGGTGAAGCGTCGAGAAAGCGCGCCCGGTGCCGCGCAGATAGTGGAGCAACCCCTGCCAGACGGTCGGCACCGCGGCGGAGAAGGTGACGCCCTCCGCCTCGATCAGCTCGTAGAGCGACTCGCCGTCCATCCGCGCGCCGGGCAGCACCAGCTTCGCGCCCGCCGCGGGCGCGGCATAGACGACCCCCCAAGCATTGGCGTGGTACATCGGCACGACCAGTAGCACCGTGTCGCGCTGCGTCAGCGCCAGTGCGTCGGCCTGCAACGCCATCATCGTGTGGAGGTAATTGGAGCGGTGCGAATAAAGCACGCCCTTGGGATCGCCGGTGGTGCCCGAGGTGTAGCACAGCCCGCACGCCAGCCGCTCGTCGAACCCGCCCCATGCCGCGCTGCCGGCGTGCGGGGCGATCCAGTCGTCGAAGGCGACCGCCGGATAGTCGGTCGCGGGCAGCGCGGCGCGATCGCACAGGAACACGACCCGTTCGATCGACGGCACGTCGCGCACCAGCCGCGCGGCGAGCGCGGCGCAGGCGGGGTCGGCGAGCAGCAGCCGGTCGCCCGCGTGCGCGGCGATCCACGCGATCTGTTCGGGAAACAGCCGCGGATTGAGCGTGTGGAGCACCGCGCCGATGTTGGTGGTGCCGTACCACGCCGCCATGTGGCGCGCGCCGTTCCAGCCGAGCGTCGCCACCCGCTCACCGGGCGCGACCCCGGCGGCGAGCAGCGCATCGGACACCTGTCTGGCCGTGTGATGCAGGCGGCGATAGTCGGTGCGGGTGATGCTGCCGTCCGCTTCGCGCGAGACGATCTCGCGGTCGCCGTGCCAGGTCGCGCCGTGATCGAGGAAGCGGTCGACGGTGAGCGCAGAGTCCTGCATCAATCCGAACAACTCAGCCATCAATGCTCCCCGATACGCACCAACGAAAACGGCGGCGCCCGAAGTGTCGGGTCGCCGCCGTCTTGCTGCCAGAAGGTCACGCTTTTGTCGCGTGTCGATTGATGTCGATTACTGGACGCCGTGCATCCACTTCCGGATGACCGGTGACAGCGCGATCAGCAGCAGGCCGATCGCCGTGGCGGCGAGGCCGATCGTCCAGAACACGCCGTTATAGGTGTCGAGGCTGACCTTGAGGTTGGTGACCTGCCCGCCGACCGTGTCGACGCTCGCGACCTGTGCGACGATCCCGGCGACATATTGCGCCACCGATACCGACAGGAACCACACGCCCATCATCAGCCCGACGACGCGCGCGATCGACAGCTTGGTGATCATCGACAGCCCGACCGGCGAGATGCACAATTCCGCGACCGAGTGGATCAGGTACAGTCCGGCCAGCCACCAGATCGCGACCTTGAAGTCCGCGCCCGCGAAACGCCCGCCGAAGACGAGGAACAGGAAGCCGAAGCCGACCAGCATCAGCGCGATGCCGAACTTGACGGGGATCGACGGCTCGCGCCCCGCGGCGGCCAGTTTCGTCCACATCGCCGCCATGATCGGCGCGAAGACGACGATGAAGAAGGCGTTGAAGAACTGCGTCTGTCCCGCCGACAGCGAGAACAGGCCGAAGATCGACAGATCGGTGTTGCGGTCGGCATAGAGCGTCAGGCTCGACCCGGCCTGTTCGAACAGCGTCCAGAACACGACGTTGAACACGATCAGCACCATCGCGGCCAGCATCATCTGGAACTCGGCGCGCGAGCCGTTGCTGAACGACCAGATCAGAATGCCGGGCACCGCGATCAGGAACGTGCCGAACAGCAATTTGCCCATCAGCGGCAGCGCGATGATGTAGCCGAGCAATCCGGCGCCCGCGACGGGCTCGGGCGCGTTCATCAGATTGGTGAACAACAGGTAGAAGAGCGGTACGCCGATCAGCGCGGCGGCATAGATGCCCAACGCGCGGTCGCGCTGGCCGGGCTGCACCGGCGACTCGCCATAGCCGTTGAGCCGCCCGCCATCGAACTGGATCAGCGACCACGACGCCAGCATCCCGATCGCCGCCAGCCCGAAGCCCGCCCACCAGCCGACCATCGTCGCAAGCAGTGGGCAGAGCAATTGCGACAGCGTCGAGCCGATGTTGATCCCCATATAGAAGATCGTGAACCCGGTATCGCGGCGACGGTCGCCGACCGGATACAGCTCGCCCACCATCGTCGAGATGTTCGGCTTGAAGAAGCCGTTGCCGACCGACACCAGACACAGCGCCAGCAGCATGACGGTGACGTAGAACGGGCTGCGCTCGCCGTCCGACTGGAACGCGCCCTTGGCGACGGTGCGCTCGGGCTGACCGTCCGCCCCGAGCAGCGCGACGGTGCCGTCGTCATTGCCCTTGATCGCCAGCCGCTTCGCGCCATCGAGCACGTAGCGGGTCTCGACGCCCTCGGCGTTCTTCTCGATCGCGACCTCGTAGCGCTGACCATCGACGGTCGCGAAAGGCTTGGCGGTTTCACCGCCGAAGCAGAGCGTGAAATAGCCGATCGCCATCAGCACCGCGCCGAATTTCACCGCGCGCTTCGAGCCGAGATACTGGTCGGCGAGATAGCCGCCGATCAGCGGGGTCAGATAGACGAGCGCGGTATAGCCGCCGTACAGCCCGGTCGCCTGCCGATCCCCGAACAGGAAATGCTGCGTCAGGTAGAGCGTGAGCAGCGCGCGCATGCCGTAGAAGCCGAACCGCTCCCACATTTCGGTCGTGAACAGTCGGGCGAGCTGACGCGGATGGCCGAACCAGGTCGCTTCCTCGGCCGGATTGACGTGGCTGATATCCGGCTCGCGCGGGCTGTCCGCGGTTGGGGTGTCCACCATGAGGGGCAAAGGCTCCTGAATACGGGTCATCGTCCGCGGAAGATCGCGGGGACAAGGTTGCGGCGGAGACTAACGGCAAAGCGGGCGCTGTAAATATCCTGTCACATCGCCTATCCACCGTAACACGATGTTCAATGACCTTTCCTCGCCGCTGTCACTGCTGACCACGCGCCGTTCGGGCAAGCCGCGCGACCTGATCGCGCCGGGGCCGGATCACGCGCAACTGGTCGAGATGATCCGCATTGCCGGGCGCACCCCCGATCATGGCAAGCTGGCGCCGTGGCGGTTCGTGATCGTCGGCGACGATCGCCGCGACGCGCTCGCCGCGTTGCTGGTCGATGCCTATCGCGCAGAGCGTCCCGCCGCGGGACGCGCCGAGATCGAGACGATGGAGCAATTCGCGCGACAGGCGCCGGCATTGGTCGTCGCCTTGTCCAGCCCGCGGCCGGAGAGCCACATCCCGTTGTGGGAGCAGGAATTGTCGGCAGGGGCGGCGTGCATGAACCTGCTCCATGCGGTGCACGCGCATGGCTTTGCGGGCGGGTGGCTGACCGGCTGGCCGGCGTTTTCGGACCGCGTTCGCGACGCCTTCGGTCAGGCACCGGAGCGGATCGCGGGGTTCATCTTCATCGGTACGCCCGGCCGCGCGCTCGACGAGCGCCCGCGGCCCGAGGAGGCGCGCTTATGGAGCGATTGGCAGGGCTGATCTCGACAGCATGAGCCCTATGCTGTATTAAGGCAGCATGGCAGCGCTCAGCAACGACGACTCGCCCGTCTATCTCCGCCTGCGCGGCACGATCGCGGCGGCGATCCTGCGCGGCGAGTTCGGCGCGGGCGACCAGCTTCCCTCGGTGCGGGCGCTCGCCGCCGAACATGGCGCGAACCCGCTGACGGTCGCAAAGGCTTATCAGAGCTTTCAGGACGACGGCTATGTCGAGGTGCGGCGCGGGGTAGGCATGTTCGTGCTGCCCGGTGCGGCGGAACGCCTGCGCACCGTGGAGCGCGAGGATTTCGTCGCGCAGCAATGGCCGCGGATTCGCGAGCGGATCGAGTTACTCGGGCTGGATGCCGCGGTGCTGCTGGAACGTGCGCCGGCGTGACGCTATTGATCCGGTGATGCGTGCCTTTCTCCTTCCGCTGACGCTGGGCGTCGTGCTGGCCGGGTGCCAGCGTGAGCCTGCCGCGCCGACACCGACCCCCACCGCAGTCGCGCCGTCACCGACGCCGAGCGCCGCGCCGTCGCCGGCGGCCGGTCTGTCTGCCTATGTCGGCGAATATCCGACCGAGCCGAAGGGGACCGCGCCCAGTTTCCTGCGTCAGCCGCAGGTGCGCGAGGCGGTGGCGGCGGTGGTGCCCGACAAGGACGTGCGCGCGCTGGTGCTCGGCAGCGACGTGACCGCGACGCCGATCGCGCTGGTCGAGGGGAAGCTGGTCGCGTTCGGGTGCGAGCCGCACAATTGCGGGCCGCACAACTGGGCGGTGGCGATCCGGCCGGATGGAACCGACGCGGCGGTGTGCCTGTACGATCAGGATCGCAGGGTCGCGCGCTGGTATCCGGAGAAGGCGGGGCCGGCACCGGTCAATGGATGTCCGTCGGGAGAGTGATACTTCCGCCGTCGCCCCGGACTTGATCCGGGTCCCCGCTTCTTTTCTTACGTCTGCGAAAAAGAAGAAGCGGGGTCCCGGGTCAAGCCCGGGACGACAAATCAGAACGCCTCCGCCGGTAGTGCGTACAACACCGACGCATCGGCGTTCGCCGCCGCTTCCAGCCCCAGCGCCTCGGGCACGATCTGGTCCAGGTAGAACGTCGCCGCCACCTTCTTCACCTGACCCGCGCCTTCGACGCGTGCCTGTCGCTCCATCAGCCATCCGCACGACGCAACCGACAGCATCGTCAGGAAGGGATAGCTCGCCGCATGGCGATCGTCGGCGTTCGCGCCCTGCAACCGCCGACCGACGCGCTCGCAGGCGTCGATCAGCCGCACCAGCGTCGGCGCCTGCGCCTCGGTGCGCATGTCCGCGATCAGGTCCGCGAACGCGCCGCCGTTCGACAGCGCCAGCTTGCGGCCGACCAGATCGGCGGCCTGGATGCCGTTGGTGCCCTCGTAGATCGGGGTGATGCGGGCGTCGCGGAAGAATTGCGCCGCGCCGGTTTCCTCGACATAGCCCATCCCGCCGTGGATTTGGATGCCGAGGCTCGCGACCTCGTTGCCGATGTCGGTGGCATGCGCCTTGGCGAGCGGGGTCATGATCTCCAGCCGCTCCTTGGCGCGCGCATCGCCGAGCGTCGCGCGGTCGACCTGCCCGCAGGCGTAATAGACGAGCGCGCGCGCCGCCATCGTCTGCGCCTTCATCCGCAGCAGCATCCGACGGACGTCGGCATGTTCGACGATCGCCGCCGCCTTGCCGTCGCGCGCGCCCTGTACACGGTCGCGCGCATAGCCGACCGCGGCCTGCGTCGCCGCCTCCGCCGACTGCACGCCCTGTAGCCCGACGTTGAGGCGGGCGTTGTTCATCATCGTGAACATTGCGCGCATCCCCCCGAACTCAGGGCCGATCAGTTCGCCGCGGCAATCGTCGTGATCGCCGAACGACAGCACGCAGGTCGGCGAGGCATGGAGCCCCATCTTGTGCTCGATCGACACCACGCGCACGTCGTTGGGCGTGCCGTCCAGCCGCACCTTGGGCACGAGGAACAAAGAGATGCCGCGCGTGCCGGCGGGCGCGTCGGGGGTGCGCGCGAGGACGAGGTGGACGATATTCTCGGCCATGTCGTGATCGCCGAAGCTGATGAAGATCTTCGTGCCCTTGATCGCGAAGGTGCCATCATCACGCGGAGTCGCGGTGGTGCGCAGCGCGCCGACGTCGCTGCCCGCCTGCGGCTCGGTGAGGTTCATCGTGCCGGTCCATTCGCCGGTCGCGAGTTTGGGCAGATAGGTCGCCTGCTGCTCGGGGGAGCCGTGGTGCGCCAGCGCCTCTATCGCGCCGACCGTCAGCGTCGGGCACAGCGCGAAGGCCATGTTCGCGGTGCCGAGCGTCTCCAGCACCGCGGCCTGCACGACGAACGGTAGCCCCTGTCCGCCCCATTGCTCGTCGACGCCGATCGTGCCCCAGCCGCCCTCGACATAGGCGCGGTACGCTTCGGGGAACCCGGCGGGCATTTTCACGCCGTCGGGGGTCCATTTCGCGCCGATCGTGTCACCCGCGCGCAAAAGTGGGGCCCATTCTCCGGCCGCGAAGTGCGCCACGCCGTCCAGCACCGCCTCGATCACGTCGGGCGAGGCGGCGGCGAAGCGGTCGGCGGCGGCGATCTCGTCCAGCCGGACGACATGGTCGAGCACGAAGCGCTGTTCGGCAGTGGCGGCGGCGAAGGGCATTTCTCTCTCTCCTGTCCAGCCGCTATAGCCGAGCGCGATGTGTGCTCAAGACCCTGTCATTCGACGTTACGGCATGGCGGCTGTAGAAGAAGCCGCCGGCATTATTCGTGCCGGCGGTATCGTCGCGGTGCCGACCGAGACGGTCTACGGACTTGCCGCCGACGCGCGTGATTCGGCGGCGGTGGCGCGGATCTATGCGGCCAAGGGGCGACCGAGCTTCAACCCGCTGATCGTCCATGTGCCCGATCTGGCGGCGGCAGAGCGGATCGCGGTGTTCGATGCCGACGCGCGTGCGCTGGCGGCGCGGTTCTGGCCGGGGCCGCTGACGCTGGTGCTGCCGGTGCGTGCGGAGGCGGGGATCGCGTCGCTGGTGACGGCGGGGCTCGACACGATCGCGATTCGCGTGCCCGCACACCGCGCGATGCAGGCGTTGCTGGCGGCGAGCGGCGCGCCACTTGCCGCGCCGTCCGCCAATGCGAGCAACGCGATCAGCCCGACGCGCGCGGCGCATGTCGCGGCGAGCCTGGGCGAGGCGGTGCCACTGATCCTCGACGACGGGGCGACGGCGACGGGGGTCGAGTCGACGATCGTCGCCGGGCGTATGATCCTGAGGCCGGGGCCGGTGACCGCGGAGATGTTGCTGGACGTGTTGCCGGTCGCGGCAGGCAGGACGGCGCAGGTCAGCGCGCCGGGGCAACTGGAGACGCATTACGCGCCCCGCAAGCCGTTGCGTCTGGAGGCGGCGGCGCGCGAAGCGGGGGAGTGGTTGATCGGGTTCGGTGCGGTGGCGGGTGACGACACGCTGTCGGCGACCGGCGATCTGGAGGAGGCGGCGGCGCGGCTGTTCGATGCGCTGCATCGCGGGGATGCGAGCGAGCGTGCGAGGATCGCGGTCGCTCCGATCCCGGAGACGGGGGTGGGGGTCGCGATCAACGACCGCCTGCGCCGCGCCGCGCACCGGTAAAGTACGACCGTCACGGCCGCGTAGGCGGGGTTCAGATGACGTCCGAGGTTCTGGATTCCCGCCTGCGCGGGAATGACGAAGGGGCCTGCCGTCGCTCCTGCGCAGGCAGGAGCCTGTGACTGTTTCGTTCTGTGAGACCTTTGACACAGAAACGTCGCGCCTGTGTCAGATGGTCTGACGCACTATGCAGACATGGACCCCTGCTTGCGCAGGGGCGACGGATCAGGCGGTCACTGCCTTGCTGCGCGCCGCGAAGCTCTTGCGCAGCTTCTGCAGCTTGGGCGGGATCACCGCCATGCAATAGGGGTTCGAGCGGCCAGACGTCTCCCAATAATCCTGGTGATAGCCCTCGGCAGGATACCAGTCGCCGAACGGCTCGATCGTCGTCACGATCTTGCCGGACGCCGTTTCCTGCGCGCGCGCGATCGCCTGATTGGCCTGTTCCTCCTGCATCACCGTCTCGGGAAAGATCGCCGAGCGATATTGCGTGCCGACGTCATTGCCCTGGCGGTTGAGCTGCGTCGGATCGTGCGTCGCGAAGAAGATATCGAGCAGATCGGCATAGCTAACCTGTTCGGGATCGAAGCCGACGCGGATCGCCTCGGCATGGCCCGTGTCGCCGCCGCACACCTGCTTGTAGGTCGGGTTAGGGACGTGCCCGCCGATATAGCCGCTCTCGACGCTCTCGACGCCGATCACGTCCTTGAACACGGCCTCGGTACACCAGAAGCAGCCGCCTGCCAGCGTCGCATATTCCGTCATGAAACTCGTCTCCTTTGCGTCCCATGTAGGAAGTCGCTACGCGGCGGCAACTTTTCGGGAGACTGACATGACGACGTTGAACGGCAAGGTGATGGTGACGGGCGGCGCGGGCTATATCGGCAGCCATGCGGTGCTGGCGCTGCTCGATGCCGGCTACGAGGTCGTGGTGATCGACAATCTCGTCACCGGGTTCGACTGGGCGGTCGATGGGCGCGCGGCGTTCGTCCAGATTGCAGTCGAAGATCCCGGCGTCCGCCACGTGATCCGCGAACATGACGTCAAGGCGATCATGCACTTTGCCGGGTCAGTGGTGGTGCCCGAATCGGTCAGCGACCCGCTCAAATATTATCGCAACAACACCGCCGCGACGCGCACGCTGATCGAGAGCGCGGTAGCGGAGGGCGTGCCGCATTTCATCTTTTCCTCGACCGCCGCAACCTATGGCACGCCCGAGCGCGTGCCCATTTCGGAGAACGATCCGAAGTCGCCGATCAATCCCTACGGCATGTCGAAGCTGATGACCGAGTTCATGCTGCGCGACGTGTCGGCGGCGCATCCGATGAACCATTGCTGCCTGCGCTATTTCAACGTCGCGGGTGCCGATCCCGAGGGGCGCAGCGGTCAATCGACGATCGGCGCGACGCACCTCATCAAGATCGCGGTCGAGGCCGCGACCGGCAAGCGCGACAGCGTCGGGGTGTTCGGCACCGATTTCGACACGCGTGACGGCACCGGCGTGCGCGACTACATCCACGTCAGCGATCTGGCGGAGGCGCATGTCGCCGCGCTCAAGCTGTTGATCGACCAGCCGGGCGAGAGCCATGTTCTCAACTGCGGCTATGGCCGCGGCTTCTCGGTGCTCGAGGTGCTGGATGCGGTCGACCGCGTCACCAACCGGACGATCGAGCGCAAGCTGCAGGGGCGGCGACCGGGCGATCCGGGCGAGCTGGTCGCAGACAACAGCGCGATCCTCCAGACGATCGAATGGACGCCGAAGCGCGACGATCTCGAAGGTATCGTCCGCGATGCGCTGGCTTGGGAGCGGAAGCTGGCCGAGCGGCAGGGCTGATCGTCATCGCGAGCGACGCGCGGCAATCCACGGCGTCCTGATCCGGCTCTGGATTGCTTCGCTACGCGCGCAATGACGAATTTGTCGCCAGCCGCGACCGCAACGCCGCCGCGATCCACCACCACAACGCCGCCCAACCGGTGCCGGCGCACCAGCCGGCCAGCACGTCCGACGGCCAGTGGACGCCGAGATAGACCCGGCTCACCCCGATCGCTCCAACCAACACCATTGCGAGCGCCAGCACGTAACGGCGAACGACGCGGTGTGGCGTGACCTGCGCGACCAGCCCGGCGAGCGTCAGGTAGATGATCGCGCTGTTGGTGGCATGGCCGCTGGGAAAGCTAAGCCCGGTGACCTGCACCAGATGGTCGACCAGCTCCGGGCGCGGTCGCCCGACCCAATATTTGGCCTGCCCGGCGAGGAGCGAGCCGCCGAGCGTCGCCGCGAGCACCAGCGCAGCGGTGAGCCGCATCCGCTGCACCAGCAGCAGGCCCGCGACCGCGACGACGACGCTGGTCAGGACCGTGCCGCTGCCCAGCGCGGTCATGTTCACCATCACCTCGTGCAGCCACGCGGGGCCGAGCGGTTGCGCTGTGTCGCCGGGAGTGCGCAGCGCGAGGATGATCGCGCGGTCCCAGCCGAGCGGCGCGCCGTCGCCGATCTCGAACGCGAGCAGTGCCGCGGCGATCAGCCCGGCGAGCGCCAGCGCGATCCACGCCAGCCGCGGTGCGGCGGGGGTCGATCGCGGCTCGGCCTCGGGTAGCGCGTCGCTCAGCTCTTGAGCTTCCAGCCGCGGCGCAGCAGCGTGTAGCAGAGCAGCCCGAGCGTGATGTCGATCGCAAGGATCACGATGCTGCCGGTTGCTATGGGCGAGTCGGCAGTGCCGAGGAAGCCGTAGCGAAAGCCGGAAATGACGTAGAAGAACGGGTTCACATGGCTGAACGCGCGGAACGCGGGCGCGAGGTGGTCGACCGAATAGAAGGTCCCGCTGAGCAGGGTCAGCGGCGCGATCACGAAATTGGTGACCGCCGCGGCATGGTCGAACTTCTCCGCCCAGATCGATGTCAGCACGCCCGCGAGGCTGAGGAACACCGCGCCGAGCAGCCCGAACCACAGCACTGCCCACAGATGCTGCGGCGTCACGTGCACCCCGGGCCATAGCGCCATCGCAAGCCACACCGTCGCGCCGACGCAGAAGGCGCGTGTCACCGCGCCGCCGGTGAGCGCGGCGAGCAGCTCCGCGGTCGACAGCGGCGGCTGCAGATAGTCGACGATCGTGCCCTGGATCTTGCCGACCAGCAGCGAGAAGCTGGCGTTGGCGAAGGCGTTGTTGAGCATCCCCATGACGATCAGCCCGGGAGCGATGAAGTCCGCGAACGCCACGTCGTTGCCGCCGACGCGCACCGGGCTGCGCGCGCCATTCGCGACCGTGAAGATCACCAGGAACATCAATGTGGTGATCGCGGGCGCCCAGATCGTCTGGAGCTGCACCTTGAAGAAACGGCGCACCTCCTTCACATAGAGGGTCTTCAGGCCGCCCCAGTTGACGTTCCGGATGACCGGGACGCCGGGGGCGTTCCTGACGCCTGATGGAATTTGTCCGATAGGGGGCTGGCTGCTCATCGCAAACGCGGGTACCCGCTGCCGCCGCCGCCCGCAACCGGAACGCGAACGAGGAAGACGATCATGTCCTGGACCGAGGAGCGCATCGATACGCTCAAGACGATGTGGGAAGGCGGCCAGACCGCCAGCCAGATCGCCGAAGCACTGGGCGGCGTGAGCCGAAACGCGGTGATCGGCAAGGCGCATCGGCTCGGCCTGCAATCGCGCCCGTCGCCGGTGGTCAGCAAGGAAGAGGCGCGCGTCGCTGCCGAGAAGGCGAATGCCGCCGCGGCATCGGCTGCGCCGGCCGCCGCCGCCGCGCCGCCCCCGCCGCCCGAGCCGAAGCCGGAGCCGCGCCCCAAGCCGGTCGCCGCTGCGCCGGTCGCCGCGCCGCCGCCCCCCGCGCCTGTGGTCGAGGCCGACGAGGAGGATGAAGACGACGCGCCCTTCGCTGCCGAAGAGGCGACGCCCGCCGTGCCCGCATCGGAGCGCGCGCCGCAGCCGATCCTGCGCTCTGTCGGGCCCGGCGGGTTCGTCCGTCAGGCGCCCGGCGAGCAGCAGCCGCCGATCGCCCCTGCGCCGCCGCGCCGGCTGGTGCCCGCACGTACCGCGCCGGAATATGCCGACAAGACGTCGCTGCTCGATCTGAACGACAAAATCTGCAAATGGCCGCTGGGGCATCCGGGTGAGCCGGACTTCCACTTCTGTGGCGAGAAGGTGAACCCGGGATTCCCGTATTGCGTGACGCATTGCGGGCATGCGTATCAGGCGCAGCTGCCGCGGCGTGACCGGCGCGCGCCGCCGCTGCCGTTCGGTGGGCCGCGGATGCGCTGACGGCCGGTCGCGCAAGCTCCAGTGAAGCGGGAGCGCGCAATCGCCGATCAGCCCGGCCGGCGCGGCGTAGCGCCGCGTCCGACGGCGCGGGCTTTGCCCGCGGCGGGCCTTGTTGAAGCGATACATCTGACATGCGCGATCCCCGGCAAAGGCCGGGGTGGGTGTGCCGAGGCGCGGTCTACGTCCTCAAGTCCCGCCGCGGGCAAAGCCCGCGTCGTCAGACGTAGCTGGCGCTACGCTGTCCGGGCTTGGGTGTCCTGCGCCGGTGTGGCGCAGGACACCCGTCGCCTTAAAACCTGAACGCCGCCGTTGCGCGCAGGCTGTGCCAGTTGAACTTGTCGTCCGACCGCCGGAAGTCCGTCCCGTTCACCGTCCCGCCGTTGTTGGCATTGGTGAACGGCGTGCCAGCCGGACCAGCGGCGCGGACGCGGAAGTCGTTGTCCTGGTACTGGTGATAGACATATTCCATGCCGACCGAGAAATGGTCGCCAATGCGCTGCTCGATGCCGCCGCCGCCCTGGAAGCCGAACTGGTTGCGCTTGCCGCGCTGTTCGAAGCTGTTGGTGCTCTGGCTCGAGGAGAAATCTCGATCGATGCGGGCGAGCGACGGGCCGAACGTCCCGTAGAACAGCGTCGAATCATTGGGCGTGAAGCCTGCACGAGCGCGCACCGCGGCTTCCCAGCCGATCTCGCGCGTCATCACGTAATTGGCGGGCGTCGAGGAGAAACCGGTGACGCTGTCGTTGATGTGCGACTTTCCGAATTCGCCGACGACGCCATAGACGATCGGGCCCGATTGATGATCGAAGCCGACGCGGGCGTTATAGGACCAGCCGTCCTTGTCGTTGCGGCAACCGGGACCGCCGTTCTGGGGGCCGGTCGCCGCCTGTGCGCGGCCGCCGCAGAAGCCCGGGCCGAACGCGTTTGCACCGGCGCCGGTGAGGACGGTGTCGCCGAAGCGGCCGTCTAGGTTGCGGTCGAACAGGATGGTCGAGCCGCCATCGTTGGGCTGGACATCATAGCCGCCCGACGCGCCGACATAGATGCCCGAGAAGCCGCCGGTCACCGCCGGGTCGCCATTCGTGCCGTCCTGCGCGAGCGCGGGCACCGAAACCAGCGCGGCGACCGCCGCCAAAAGATACGCCTTCATTCACTAACTCCCTGAGAACACGAGGCGGCAACGGGACGCTTCCACGATAGGTTGCGTGACGAACGGTTGCTGTCGGCGTGCGGTGGCGCAGGCGGTGTCCGTTCCGTATATACCCCCCATGTCCGATCTCTTCGCGTCCGCCACTGCCACCTCCGCCAGTTACGATGCGTCGTCGATCGAGGTGCTGGAGGGGCTGGAGCCGGTCCGCCGCAGGCCCGGCATGTATGTCGGTGGCACCGACGAGCGGGCGCTCCACCATCTGGCCGCCGAGGTGCTCGACAATGCGATGGACGAGGCGGTCGCGGGACATGCGACACGCATCGAGATCACGCTGGAGCCGGGCAATCGCCTGACGATCCACGACAACGGTCGCGGCATCCCGGTCGACCCGCACCCGAAATTTCCCGACAAGTCGGCGCTGGAGGTGATCCTGTCGACGCTCCACTCGGGCGGCAAGTTCGCAGGAAAAGCCTATGCGACGTCAGGCGGGTTGCATGGCGTCGGCGTGTCGGTGGTAAATGCGCTGTCGAGCGAGACGGTCGTCGAGGTCGCGCGCGACCGGCAGCTTTACCGCCAGCGCTTCTCGCGCGGGGTGACGCTGGGGCCGCTGGAGACGGTCGGTGCGGCGCCCAACCGGCGCGGCACGACGGTCAGCTTCGTCCCCGATACCGAGATTTTCGGGCCGGAGCTGCATTTCAAGCCGGCGCGGCTCTACAAGCTGGCGCGATCGAAAGCGTATCTGTTCGCCGGAGTCGAGATCCGCTGGAAGTGCGCCGCGTCGTTGCTGATCGACGAGACGCCCGCCGAGGCGGTGTTCCAGTTTCCCGGCGGGCTGTCCGATCACCTCAAGGAGCAGATCGGCGCCCGCGAATGCGCGACCGCCGATTTCTTCGCGGGGCAGCAGGATTTCGCCGACAGCCAGGGCAAGGTCGAATGGGCGGTGGCGTGGCCGCTGTGGAGCGAGGGCAGCTATAGCTGGTATTGCAACACGATCCCGACCCCCGACGGCGGGACGCACGAACAGGGGCTGCGGCAGGCGCTGGTCCGGGGCTTGCGCCAGTTCGGCGATCTGGTCGGCAACAAGCGCGCCAAGGAATTGACCGCCGACGACGTGATGGTCGGCAGCGAATTGATGCTGTCGGTTTTCATCCGCGATCCGCAATTCCAGTCGCAGACCAAGGACCGGCTGACCTCGCCCGA
>NZ_CAXIAM010000014.1:0-61573 GCF_964021865.1 uncultured Sphingomonas sp. | reverse complement strand
TTCGGCGGGCACATGCAGAACATGGGCGAGGGCCCGCCGGTGCAGCGCACCTGCGCCGCCGCCGACCGTACTGGCCATGCGATGCTGCACGCGCTGTACCAGCAGAGCCTGAAGTATGACGCCGACTTCTTCGTCGAATATTTCGCGCTCGACCTCATCATGGAGAATGGCGCGTGCCGCGGCGTGATCGCCCTGTGCATGGAAGACGGCTCGATCCACCGCTTCCGCGCGCATTCGGTCGTGCTGGCGACCGGCGGCGGCGGGCGCGTCTACCAGTCGGCGACGTCGGCGCACACCTGCACCGGCGACGGCAACGGCATGGCGCTGCGCGCGGGCCTCGCCTTGCAGGACATGGAGTTCGTGCAGTTCCACCCGACCGGCATCTATGGCGCGGGCGTGCTCATCACCGAGGGCGCGCGCGGCGAGGGCGGTTACCTCACCAACTCCGAGGGCGAGCGCTTCATGGAGCGTTATGCCCCGTCCGCCAAGGATCTGGCGAGCCGCGACGTCGTCGCGCGCTCGATGGCGATGGAGATGCGCGAGGGCCGCGGCGTCGGCAAGGACAAGGACCATATCTTCCTCCATCTCGACCATATCGATCCCAAGGTGCTGCACGAGCGGCTGCCGGGGATCACCGAGACGGGCAAGATCTTCGCGGGCGTCGACCTGACGCGTCAGCCGCTGCCGGTCACGCCGACCGTCCATTACAATATGGGCGGCATCCCCTGTAACTATCACGGCGAGGTCGTTCGGCTGAAGGACGGCGATCCGGACTCGGTGGTGCCGGGGCTGTTCGCGGTCGGCGAGGCGGCGTGCGTTTCGGTGCACGGCGCGAACCGGCTCGGTTCGAACTCGCTGATCGATCTGGTGGTGTTCGGGCGCGCGACCGGCTTGCGCCTCAAGGAGATGCTCAAGCCGAACACGCCGCACAATCCGCTGCCGAAGGGCTCGGAAGAGATGGCGCTCGGCCGGCTCGACCATTTCCGCCATGCCACGGGTGGCACGCCGACCGCCAAGCTGCGCGCCGAGATGCAGCGGACGATGCAGCGCCACTGTGCGGTGTTCCGCGACAGCGAATTGCTCAGCGAGGGCGTCGCGAAGATCGAGACGATCTATCAGGGCATGAACGACGTCAGCGTCGCGGATCGCTCGCTGATCTGGAACACCGATCTGGTCGAGACGATGGAACTCGACAATCTGATCGGCCAGGCGGTCGTGACGATGAAGAGCGCGGAGAACCGCAAGGAAAGCCGCGGCGCGCACATGCACGAGGATTTCCCCGAGCGCGACGACGCGAACTGGATGAAACACACCATCACCACCTTCGATGGCTGGGGTGGCAAGGGCGGTGCGACGAACATCGATTATCGTCCGGTGCACGACTACACGCTCACCGACGATGTCGAGTACATCAAGCCGAAGAAGCGCGTTTACTAAGCACGCTCTTCGTCGCCCCGGCGGCGAGCCGGGGCCCCGGAGCAAGTCCGGGGCATTGGTCGGGCGGATGCGATGCGGTAGTGAGAAAGGGCGTGTGCCGAATGTCGCGCTCGGGATACCGCATCGCCGCGATGTAGGACAGCCACGGAACCGCCGGCCCGCTCATGGTTTGGGCGCGGCATGACCGAAAACAACGCCAGTTCGTATCCGCTGCTCGCGGTGCCGCACATCCAGCTCCACGGCACCGTGGACGAGATGATGTATGCCAATTTCAAGGACCAGCTCGCCGCCGCGCCGGGCGACGGGCCGATCGTCGTTTCGATCACCACGCTGGGTGGCGATCCGGAGATGGCGCGGGCGATGGGCGATTCGATCCGGCTGTTGCGGGAGTATACCGGGCGCGAGGCGCTGTTCCTCGGCAAGGTCGCGGTCTATTCGGCGGGGGCGACGTTCATGTCCGCCTTCCCGGTCGACAAGCGCTTCCTGACGCGCAACTCGCGGATCATGATCCATGAGCGGTTGATGAATTCGACGATCCAGCTCTCCGGTCCGCTCAACACGCTGGCACCGGTACTCAAGGCCAAGCTCAACGAGATCGAGGATTCGATCCGCATCCAGGAAGAAGGCTTTGCCGACCTGGTGCGCGGCAGCAAGGTGTCGCTCGACGACCTGAAGGAGCGTGCGCCCAACAACTGGTACATCGAGGCGAACGAGGCGCGCGATCTCGGGCTGGTGCTCGACATCATCTGACCGCTCACGCGAAAGCCGGCGCGCGGCGGAGGTGCTGATAGGCCGTGATGACCTTGCGGAGGGCGGCCTCGTGCGTGCGGTCGCCGCCGTTGCGGTCCGGGTGGTAGCGACGGACCAGTTCCGAATAGCGTTTGCGCAGCGCGCTGCGATCGGCGTCGGGCGACAGCCCGAGCGCGTCCAGACTGCGGCAATCTTCCTGCGACAACGGGCGGCCGTTCGGTCGCGGCGGCGTGCGCGCATATTTCGCGCCGATCGCGTCGAGCGGGTCGGCAAAATCGGCCCAGCGCGGCCCCTGATCCCCCATCCGCGTCTTCGAGAAGGCGCGCGTTTCACCCTCCCAGCCGGCCAGCGGGCGCTGCGCCTGATGGATCTCGTCGGCGGTCATGCCGTCGAAGTAATTGTAGCCGGCGTTGAAGGCGCGGACATGGTCGAGACAGAACCAGCGGAAGCGCGGCGGGCCGTCGTGCGCGCCGGCGCCCTCCAGCGGCGGCGCGCGGAACTCGCCGGGCTCGGCGCAGCCGGGATGCGCGCACGGCTTGTCCGAGCCCGCCACCCGGCCGTGGAAACGCGTATGGGGTCGATCGTTCTGGGGTTTCACCACTCACTCGTCGCTTGACGCAGAAAGGGCGCTATATGGGGTGGCATGACGGACATCGCTACCGAGATCACCCAGCGGCTGACCACCGCGCTCGCCCCGACCCGGCTCGAGGTCATCAACGAAAGCGCGCAGCATCGCGGGCATCTCGGCGACGACGGGACGGGCGAGAGCCACTTCCGCGTCATCGTCGAGAGCGCGGCGTTCGCCGGACAGTCGCGGGTCGCGCGGCAGCGGCTCGTCAACCATGCGCTGGCCGATCTGCTCGCCGCGCGCATCCATGCGCTCGCCATCCAGGCGAAGGGACCGGGCGAATGACCTACGACCTTTTATATCGGCCGTTTCCGCCACTATCCTGACGTGGACGGCGACGATGGAACGTCGCCGTCCGCTCGACCGTCAGTCCTTGAGCGCGGCGGGCACCGTGCCGCCGCTCTTCTCCAGCTCGCGCATCACCGCCTTGTGGAGCCAGATGTTCATCTCCGCCGAGCCGTCCTTCTCACCGGTGTAGCCGAGTTCGGTGGCCAGTTCCTTGCGGTTGGCGAGGCTTGAATCCAGATCGAGCAGCTTCATCAGATCGACGATCGACGTCCGCCAGTTGAGATCCGGGTTGCCCTTCTGCTGCGCAATGCCGGTCAGCACCGCCTCGACATCGACCGGTGCCTGCGCGGTGGGCGCGGGGGCGGGGGCCGCCGGGGCGGGCGCGGGGCTGGGCGCCGCGGGGGCGGTCGATGCGCCCGGGGCGGGGGCCGGAGCGGCCGGAGCGTCCTTCTTGCCCGAGAACTGGCCGCCGAGCGGGCCGTGGTCGCCGAAGATCGCCTTCTTGATCGCGCCGAAGATGCTCATGTCGCAAGCGTTCCTGTGTCGTGGAGGGATGCGGGGGCAACGTCGGCGAACCACGAAGGTTCAGGCGTCTCGTCGGTCAACGAGGGCGCGGCATCGCGCGGCGCGGCGGCCCGCGCACCGAACCACGCGTCGCGCTCGGCCGCCAGTTCCGCGAGCATCGACCCGTCCGGGCCATAAGGCGCGTCGCCCATCAGCGCCTCCTCGGCATCGGTGAGCGAGCGTTCGTAGTCGAGATCGGCGGGATCGCCGTCCTCGATGCCGAGGAAATCCGCGGGCGGCGGGAAGTAGGTGCGCCAATCCTGCGCCTGATCGTCCCACCACACCGGATCGGCGGGCGGGGCCGAATGTTGCGAATGTTGAGACGCCGGCGGGGTCGGATCGGGCGCGGGCGGGGCGGCGAAGGCGATCAGCCCGGCGGCCTCGGCACGCGCCCATTGCTCGGCGCTCCAGTGCTGGCGCTGCGCGGGGTCGAGATCGGCGACGGGCACGTCGGCGGCGCTGGCGTGGCCGGTGCGCGCGAAGCGGTCCGCGGCGGCGAGCGCGTAGAGCGGGGCGAGGTCGGTGGCGCTGGCGTCGCCCGCATCAAGGGCGCCGCTGCGCTGTGCGAGGAACAGCCCGGCGCGCGCGGCGCCACCGCCTCCCGCGACGAGATCGAGATAGGCGTCGAACTCCTGCGCGACGAGCCGCGCGGCTTTTACGTCGGTGTCGGGGGCGGCCTCGACCTGCCGATCAAGGCGCGAGAGCAGGCTCATCGCGAGGCGGTTGTCGTGGCGGTGGCGGGTGACGACGCTGCCGTCGGCGCGGGTGTAGGTGTCGGTCTGGCCGTGGAGCGCGCGGACCATCAGCGTCTCGGCGACGACCTCACGCGCGACGAGCGACGCGGCGCGCCAGCCGAGCGCGAACGCCGCGCCCTTGGCGGTGCGGCGGAAGGCATAGGCGGAGGTGGCGGACAGCCCGACGCGCGCGCAGGCGGCGTCGACGCCGTGACCCTCGGCGATTGCTTCGAGGAAGGTACGCTGGTTGGTGGCGGACCAGCCGTCGTGGCGGCGGGATTGGGTGGTGTCGGTGAGGAGGGTGACGGCGGGGGGCGGCATCGGGGCACGGCGGGCGGGGGCGGTGATGCCTTCCATCGGGGTCATGACGGTCATGCGCGGTGTCCTCCTGCGGTAAGGGTGCGGGAGGGTGGCTTATGTTGGAGGGTGTAGGACAGCCTGATTTGAAAAGTTGATCGCTGTGAGATGGCGATTGCGACGCCAAGACCGCCACTCAATATACTGCGGCGATTGTAAGTCTAACAATCTCTTTGAAAATTTCAAAATGATTTGAAAGTTGTCGGCGAATGTGAGGGGAGGAAAGTTCGATAGATGAGCGATATGCGTAGCGAGGAAAGTTTCTGTATTTTCCGAAGTGCGTATATTTTCTAAAAAGCTCTCTCATGTAAATATTTGATGGGTGGACCTTATTCTTCTTGGCGGCTACAACCTTGGCGAGGACTCCTGACTTCATCTTTGCGTAGTACCGATTTAGTGATGACTGTCGAATAAGTGTCTTTTTTCCATCAAAGGTAAACCCAAGGTATTGGAAGGGTTTGTCACTGACTAGGCCATCTCGCTGGAGTTCGAACGTGCTAATCTCTGTTTTTGCGTCGCTAAGCGAGAGGCCGATTTTGCGAAGTTCGGTTTCTACAAATTGTATATGCTTCTGAGGATCTGAGCCCTTAGGTAGAATCACCGCCATGTCATCTGAATACCGCCGATAAAGGGCTCCACAAGCCGAAAAGTGGTCGTGCAGTTTGCTATCAAACGAAAGCATGGAAATGTTGGCGTATAATCCCGACAACGGTGTTCCTTGCGGAATACCAAATCGCGCCGAATTCCTTTTTATTAGGCTATCCCCTTTTTTCCTTATTAACGAACGAAATTGATAGGCGTCACAAATTCGACCTGCTGGACGCTTCTTTCCTGCGAGCCGTACCTCGATGTCATCGGCTTCAACCCACTCAAATTGGGTCATTCTCTTGTATATCTTGAAATCGGCAGCCGATAGGGGTGTTCTTTGTGTTACGAAATTGAGCGAATTTCGAAGGACATCGTGTCGAATATTGTCAAAAAAACCGCTAATATCCAATGCAATGGCGATGACATCGCCATTACGACGAATTTCGTCGAATAAGAGTTTGGCCTGAGTGATATTGTTGCCTACTCCCTTGCGATAAGCGAGGACGGTCGGGGAAAGTCCTTGCGACACTAAGGAGGCTTCGTACTTTTCTGAGAGCCAAGATGCGTATCGTTCTAATAAAGCCGCATCTTGATGCGAGCAGAATCTAATTTCTCGGATTTTCTCTTTAAACGAGACAGATCCCGATTTTTTGTCGCGCTTAACGCGACGCTCAACTTTCTTGAATGAAAGTAAGGGCCAAAAGGAATTGCGTAGAATTGCGTCTTCTGTCAGCCGAATTCCACTTCGATCCGCCTCACTCACAGGTCGGTCAAAATGGCGATAACTGCGTTCTTGTGAAATGAAGTCGTCCGACGACGGGTCAAAATCCTCGTCTTCGGGTGCGTACCCGGGGGCAAAGGATACCGTGCGTCCCATTTCCCCCGGGTTACTTACCTGACTTCCGGTCTAGCCGGTACGTTGCTTACCTAGTGTGGTATGATGGCATCTTAGATGCTGGTATCACCACAGCCTTGTCAGGAGTAGAAACCGAATTGACGATCAACGTCTCAACGATCATCCGCGCGGCGCGAAAGTTCGCGCTTGCGGTCCTTAACGCAGCTCCCCCAAGCAAGACGCTTAGGGCATCCCTTGCTTAGCATCTGTCGGGAATAATGCAAGTTACCTTTGGCAGTTAGTTTTTGTTAACGACATTATTCCGCCGCTAAAGGTTTCTTCTTCCCCAACAACGGCGCCAGATACCGCCCCGTAAAGCTCCGCGGTTCCTTCACCACCTCCTCGGGCGTGCCGGCGGCGACGATCTCGCCGCCCTTCACGCCGCCTTCCGGCCCGAGGTCGACGATCCAGTCGGCGGTCTTGATGACGTCGAGGTTGTGCTCGATCACCACCACAGTGTTGCCCTGCTCTACAAGCGCGTGAAGCACCTCCAGCAGCTTGCGGACGTCCTCGAAATGCAGGCCGGTGGTCGGCTCGTCGAGGATATACAGCGTGTTGCCGGTGGCGCGGCGGCTGAGTTCCTTGGCGAGCTTGACGCGCTGCGCCTCGCCGCCCGACAGCGTCGTCGCCTGTTGCCCGACCTTGACGTAGCCGAGCCCGACCTCGACCAGCATCGCCATCTTGTCGCGGATTGGCGGCACGTTGGCGAAGAAGCTCGCGGCGTCCTCGACGGTCATGTCGAGCACGTCGGCGATGCTGTGCCCCTTGTGCTTCACCTCCAGCGTCTCGCGATTGTAGCGCGCGCCGTGGCAGACGTCGCAGGTGACGTAGACGTCGGGGAGGAAGTGCATCTCGATCTTGAGCACGCCGTCGCCCTGGCACGCCTCGCACCGTCCACCCTTGACGTTGAAGCTGAAGCGCCCGGGCTTGTAGCCGCGCGCCTGCGATTCCGGCAGCCCGGCGAACCAGTCGCGGATCTGCGTGAACGCGCCGGTGTAGGTGGCGGGGTTGGAGCGCGGGGTGCGGCCGATCGGCGACTGGTCGATGTCGATGACCTTGTCGAGATGCTGGAGCCCGGTGATCTTGTCGTGCTTGCCCGCGAGGATGCGCGCGCCGTTGAGCGTGCGCGCCGCGGCGGCATAGAGCGTGTCGATCGTGAAGCTCGACTTGCCCGATCCCGACACGCCGGTGATGCAGGTGAAGGTGCCGAGCGGGATCGACGCGGTGACGCCGGTCAGATTGTTGGCGGTGGCGTTGTGGACGGTGAGCTTCTTGCCCGAGCCCTTGCGGCGCTTGTCGGGCAGCGGGACTTGTCGTGTGCCGTTGAGATAGTCGGCGGTGACCGAGGTCTTGCTCTTGAGCAATTGCTTGACGGTGCCCTGCGCGACGATCTGTCCGCCGTGGACGCCCGCGCCCGGCCCCATGTCGATCACATAATCGGCCATGCGGATCGCATCCTCGTCATGCTCGACGACGATCACGGTGTTGCCGAGATCGCGCAGCCGCCGCAGCGTGGCGAGCAGCATGTCGTTGTCGCGCTGGTGCAGGCCGATCGAGGGCTCGTCGAGGACGTAGAGCACGCCCGACAGCCCGCTGCCGATCTGGCTGGCGAGGCGGATGCGCTGGCTCTCGCCGCCCGACAGCGTGCCGCTGGTGCGGTCGAGGTTGAGATAGTCGAGCCCGACGTTGTTGAGGAAGCCGAGCCGCTCGATGATCTCCTTCAGGATTCGCTCGGCGATGGCGCGCTGCTGGTCGCCGAGGTGGTTGGGGAGATCGGTGAAGAAGGCGAGCGCGTCGACCACGCTCATGCGGGTGGCGTGGCTGATGTCCTCGCCGGCGATCTTGACCGCCAGCGCCTCGGGCTTGAGCCGCGCGCCCTTGCAGACTTCGCACGGCTGGCTCGACTGATATTTGGACAGCTCCTCCTTCATCCACGCGCTCTCGGTCTGGAGCAGGCGGCGGTTGAGGTTGCCGATCACGCCCTCGAACGGCTTCTTGACGTCGTAGCTCTTCTTGCCGTCGATGAAGGTGAGCGTGACCGCCTTGCCCTCGGTGCCGTAGAGGATCTTGTCGGCGATCTCGGGGTGCAGCTCGCTCCACGGGGTGTCGAGCGAGAAGCCGAACTCGCGCGCGAGGCTGGCCATCACCTGCATGTAATACGGCGAGGGCGGGTTGGATTTCGCCCAGGGGACGACCGCGCCCTTCTTGATCGACAGTTCGTGGTTGGGGACGACCAGGTCCTCGTCGAACACCAGTTTCTCGCCGAGCCCGTCGCAGGCCGGGCACGCGCCCTGCGGGGCGTTGAACGAGAAGAGCCGCGGTTCGATCTCGGCGATCGTGAAGCCGCTGACCGGGCAGGCGAACTTTTCGGAGAAGACGATGCGGCCCGGCGGGGCGTGGTCGCCGAGCACGACACTTTCGGGGGTGCGCGGCTCGACCGGGTCGGCGGGGTCGATGTACGCGAGCCCGTCGGCGAGCTTGAGCGCGGTCTCGAAACTGTCGGCGAGGCGGGTGGCGGCGTTCTCATTGACCGCGAGGCGATCGACCACCACCTCGATATCGTGCTTGTACTTCTTGTCGAGCGCGGGGGCCTCGTCGATCTCGTGGATCGTGCCGTCGATGCGGACGCGGGTGAAGCCCGCCTTCTGCCACTCGGCGAGTTCCTTGCGATATTCGCCCTTGCGCCCGCGCACGACGGGCGCGAGCAGGTAGAGCCGCGTGCCCTCGGGCAGCGCCATCACACGGTCGACCATCTGGCTGACGGTCTGCGCCGCGATCGGCAGGCCGGTGACGGGGGAATAGGGGATTCCGACGCGCGCCCAGAGCAGGCGCATGTAGTCGTAGATCTCGGTGACGGTGGCCACCGTCGAGCGCGGGTTGCGGCTGGTGGTCTTCTGCTCGATCGAGATCGCGGGGGACAGGCCCTCGATATGGTCGACGTCGGGCTTCTGCATCAACTCAAGGAACTGGCGGGCATAGGCCGACAGCGATTCGACGTAGCGGCGCTGCCCCTCGGCATAGATGGTGTCGAACGCGAGACTCGACTTGCCCGAGCCCGACAGGCCGGTGATCACCGTCAGCGTATCGCGCGGAATATCGACGCTCACGTCCTTGAGGTTGTGCTCGCGCGCGCCGCGGACGGAGATCGTCGTCAATGCCATAGGGGAGTTTGTTCCATATCTGTTCGGCCGCGTCCAGCCCGGCGGCGAGCGCGCGATGTGGGGCGGGTGCCGCACTGCGGCAAGACGCACGGCCAGCGCGACGGTTGCGACGCGGCTGCGGTGTCTTATATGCCTGTCACAGTGTGGAGGCGCGACGCGATGGCGAAGAAGAAGAAGGGCAAGCTGCCCAAGGAAGTGCTGGGGGTCAAAGTGCCCAAGGAACTGCGCAAGGCCGGCGAGAAGCTGATCGAGCAGGTGCAGGGCCCGGCCGGCAAGCAGGCGCTGGCCGCGGTGGTCGGCGCGGTGGCGACCGCGGCGCTGACGCGCGAGGCGGCGAAGGCGGCGGAGCGGGCTGCGCAACCCGATGCGGCAAAGCCCGAGGCGGCGCGCACCGAGCCCGGTGAGGCGTTTGCGCGCGCGGCGGAGCTGCTGGTCGGCAAGATCTTCGCGCCGCGTCCCTGACGCGCAACCATTGCGGGGATGATGGACTGAGGCGGCGATGACCCAGGACGACGACAAGCGCGCCGCCGCCGAGGCGGCGGTGGCCGAGGTGCAGCCCGACATGCTGGTCGGGCTCGGCACGGGTTCGACGGTGCGCTTCGCGATCGAGGCGCTCGGGCGGCGCGTCGCGGAGGGGCTGCGGATGACCGCGGTCGCGACGAGCGTCGACAGCGCCGAACGGGCAACTGCGCTGGGGATCGTGGTGCGCGACTTCGCGGAGGTCGCGCGCGTCGACCTGACGATCGACGGCGCGGACGAGATCGACGACCGGCTGTGGGCGATCAAGGGCGCGGGCGGGGCGATGCTGCGCGAGAAGATCGTCGCGGCGGCCTCGACGCGGATGGTGGTGATCGCCGATGCCTCGAAGCGGGTTTCTGCGATCGGCGCGGCCAAGCTGCCGATCGAGGTGCTGCCGTTCGCGCGTGGCTATGTCGCCGATCGGCTGGCGATGCTCGACGCGGCGGTGACGGTGCGCGACGGCGTGACCGACAACGGCAACCTCGTGCTCGACGCGCGGTTCATCGCCTTTCCCGACGCGCCCTCGCTGGCGGCGGCGCTGGATGCCACCCCCGGCGTGCTCGGGCACGGGTTGTTCCTCGACGAGGTGGATGCGACCTATGTCGCGGATCGCGGCATCGTTACGCGGCTGGAACGCGTCGACGTCAGCCGTTAAGGGGAACGGACTCGGCAACCGGCGTCACGCCGGTGCGTTCGACCCCGTGACTCCCGACATGAGGATTGCATGACCGACACCGCCAGCTCGACCGCCGGTATCCACGAGGACGGCAGCCCGGAGCGGCTGCAGATCGATACGATCCGCACGCTGTCGATGGATGCCGTGCAGAAGGCCAATTCGGGCCACCCCGGCACGCCGATGGCGCTCGCGCCGGTGGGCTGGACGATCTGGACGAAGTTCCTCCGCTACGACCCGGCGCATGCCGACTGGCCGAACCGCGACCGCTTCGTGCTGTCGGTCGGCCATGCCTCGATGCTGCTATATTCGCTGCTGTACCTCGCCGGGGTCGAGGAAATCGACGCCGACGGTCAAAAGAGTGGCAAGCCGGCGATGTCGCTGGACGACATCAAGCAGTTTCGTCAGCTTTCGTCCAAGACGCCGGGTCACCCCGAATATCGCCACACCACCGGCGTCGAGACGACGACCGGGCCGCTGGGCGCGGGCTGCGGCAATTCGGTGGGCATGGCGATCGCCGAGCGCTGGCTGGCGGCGCGCTACAACCGTCCGGGCTTCGCGCTGTTCGACCACGACGTCTACGTGCTGTGCGGCGACGGCGACATGATGGAGGGCGTGTCGTCGGAGGCGGCGTCGCTCGCCGGGCATCTGAAGCTCAGCAACCTATGCTGGATCTACGACAGCAACCAGATTTCGATCGAGGGCGATACCGATCTGGCGTTCGACGAGGACGTCGGCGCGCGTTTCCATGCCTATGGCTGGAACGTCATCCACGTTGATGATGCCAACGATATCAAGGCGTTGACCGAATCGCTTGACTCGTTCCGCGAGGAAACCGAAGCGCCAACGCTGATCGTCGTGAAGTCGGTGATCGGCTGGGGTTCCCCGCGCGCCGGCAGCGAGAAGGCGCATGGCGAGCCGCTGGGTGCCGAGAATATCGCCAAGACCAAGGAAGCCTATGGCTGGCCGGCCGAGGATTTCTTCGTGCCCGACGGCGTGAAGGACGCGTTCGGCAAGGCGGTGAAGGACCGCGGCGGCAAGGCGCGCGACGAATGGGTCGCCTTGTTCGACAAGTATCGCAGCGAACACGCTGATCTGGCGGCGGAACTCGACCTGTTGCTCAAGGACGAGCTGCCCGAGGGCTGGGACAGCGAGATTCCGACGTTCGACGCCGACGAAAAGGGCGTCGCGAGCCGCGACGCGGGCGGCAAGGTGCTGAACGCGATCGTCAAGAAGGTGCCGTGGCTGCTCGGCGGTTCGGCCGACCTGTCGCCGTCGACCAAGACCGACATCAAGGGCGCGCCGTCGTTCGAGGCCGACAATTACGGCGGCACGAACCTCCACTTCGGCGTGCGCGAGCATGGCATGGGGGCGGTGGTGAACGGCATGGCGCTGTCGCACCTGCGCGCCTACGGCTCCACCTTCCTCGTCTTCCTCGATTACATGCGTGCGCCGGTGCGGCTGTCGGCGATCATGGAGATCGGCGCGGTGTGGGTGTTCACGCACGACTCGATCGGCGTCGGCGAAGACGGGCCGACGCATCAGCCGATTGAGCATCTGGCGACGCTGCGCGCGATCCCGGGGATCGACACGCTGCGCCCGGGTGACGCCAATGAGGTTGCCGCGGCATGGCGCGCGGTGATGAAGGATGCCAGCACCCCGGCGGCGCTGATCCTGTCGCGGCAGGCGCTGCCGACGCTCGACCGGAGCAAATATGCGAGCGCTGACGGCGTCGAGAAGGGCGCCTATGTGCTGGCAGGTGGCGACGAGACGCCGGACGTGATCCTGATCGCGACGGGTTCGGAAGTGTCGCTGGCGGTGCAGGCTTATGAGAAGCTGGTCGCCGAGGGCGTGAAGGCGCGCGTCGTGTCGATGCCGAGCTGGTATCGCTACGAGCTGCAGGATGCGGCGTACAAGGAAAGCGTGCTGCCTAAGGCGGTGAAGGCGCGGGTCGCGATCGAGATGGCCGGGTCGCTCGGCTGGGATCGCTATGTCGGGTACGAAGGGCGGCAGATCACGATGTCGACCTTCGGTGCGTCGGCCCCGCTCGCCAAGCTGGCGGACAAGTTCGGCTTCACGGTCGACAATGTCGTGAAGGTGGCGAAGGAAGCGATGGCGTAATCGTCGCGGTGACGCCGGCCGATCACTATATCGGCTGGCGACGCCGTTCGTGGTGAGAGACATGGGCCCCTGCCTGCGCAGGGGCGACGGACGTGGAGAGAGCAGATGAGCAAGCTACAGGACCTCAGCAACGCCGGCACCGCGGTGTGGCTGGACTTCGTCGACCGCAAGTTCCTCGAGCAGGGCGGCTTGCAGAAGCTGGTCGACGAGGACGGGCTGACCGGGGTCACCTCCAACCCGACGATCTTCGAGAAAGCGATGGGCGCGGGTGACGCCTATGACTCGGGTTTCGCCGAGTTCGACAAGGCGAACCCCGGCGCGGAGCCGATGGCGCGCTATGAAGCGCAGGCGGTGAAGGACATCCAGGCGGCGTGCGACACGCTGCGCCCGGTCTATGACCGGCTCGACGCGAAGGACGGTTACGTCAGCCTCGAAGTGTCGCCGTATCTGGCGCTCAAGGGTCCCGAGACCGCCGAGGAGGCCGAGCGGCTGTGGCAGGCGGTCGACCGCCCGAACCTGATGATCAAGATTCCCGGCACTGACGACGGCGTGCGCGCGATCCGCGACACGATCGCGAAGGGGATCAACGTCAACGTCACGCTGCTGTTCGGGGTCGAGGCGTATAAGAAGGTCGCGCTCGCCTATGTCGAGGGGCTGGAAGAACGCGTGTCGAAGGACATGTCCGTCGACCGGATCGCCAGCGTCGCCAGCTTCTTCGTCAGCCGGATCGACAGCAAGATCGACGATGCGATCGATGCCGGCGTCGGTGGCGAGGAGGCCAAGGCGCTGAAGGGCAAGGTCGCGATCGCCAACGCCAAGCTGGCCTATGCCTGGTATCAGGAGTTCATCGCATCGGACCGCTGGCAGAAGCTGGCGGCCAAAGGCGCGCAGCCGCAGCGGCTGCTGTGGGCGTCGACGGGCACCAAGAACCCCGACTATCCCGATACCTTGTATGTCGACCAGCTGATCGGGCCGGAGACGGTCAACACGATGCCGCCGAAGACCATGGACGCGTTCCGCGATCACGGGACGGTCGCGCAGACCTTGACGCAGGGCGTCGACGAAGCGCGGCAGGTGATCGAGGAGCAGGCGCGGCTGGGGCTCGATCTGGACGGCGTGACGAAGACGCTGGTCGAGGAGGGCGTGGCGAGCTTCTCCAAGTCGTTCGACGATTTGTTGAAGGTGATTGGCGAGAAGCAGCCGGCAAACGCCTGATTTTGCTAACCGAAGGGGCGGGGGCTGGTGACGGCCTCCGTCTTTCTGCCACCCGTTCGCCCCACCTACATCGTTCGTGCCGAGGAGCCATCCAGCATCGCCGAGATGGCGTCTTGAGGCACGGTTGTTGCGCGTGTCCTTCGAGACGGAGCTTCGACAGGCTCAGCCGCTCCTCAGGACGAACGGATGGGTGGGCGTACGAGAGCGCTACGCCAGGAACGGCGCGGCGATCTCGGGGGTAATGCGCAGCAATCGCCCGCTTGCCCGGTCGAGCAGCGCCCAGGTGGTCACGCCCTCGACGCGCAGCTTGCCGTCGCTGCCGAAGAAGCGGAAGTGGCGGTCGAAGCGCGCGCCGCGCGGTGGGTCCGGCACCCAGGTTTCGCCCGTCACCGTCTCGCCTTCCACCACATTGCCGCGATAATCGATGACGTGGCGGGTGATCATCCAGACATAGGCCGCCTGATGTTCCGCAGGCGCGATCGCCGCCCAATGCGCGACCGACAAGTCCTGGATCCAGCGCACCCAGACGGCATTGTTGACGTGGCCGAGCTCGTCGATGTCGGCGGGCTGCGCAGTAAAGGTCCGGGTGAAGCTCATGCGTGATGCGCCTTGTACCAGCGCCAGCCGGCGAACGCGATTCCCGTGGCGATCAGCGCGCCGACCATCCACCACAGACGTCGGTCGGCGACGATCCGGCCGAGCAATTGCTCGAAGCCGTGCCCGAAGAGAAAGCCGATTCCCGTGAACAGCACCGCCCAGCACGCCGCCGACACGCCGTTGACGAGCGCGAAGCGCCGCGCCGAGACGTGGGTCGAGCCGATCGCGATCGGGCTGACGGTGCGCAGGCCATAGAGGAAGCGGAAGGCGAAGATGAACGCGGTCGGATGGCGCTCGAATGCGGCGACGGCACGCGCGAAGGCGGGCTTGGCGCGGGCGGCGGCGATCCATTTGTGGTCGCGGAAATGGCGGCCGGCGTAGAACCACGCCTGATCCGCGGTGTACGAGCCGAGCCCGGCGGCGAGCATCGCGAACGGCAGCGAGAGCAGTCCCTTGTGCGCGAGGATGCCGCCGGCCACCACCGCGGCCTCGCCCTCCAGCGCCGCGCCCGCGAAGAGCGCGGCGAGGCCATAGCGCGCGACGATCGCCTCGATCGTCATGCGGGTCGGCGGCTCGCTGCCGGATGTACGACGTCGCGGCGCACGAGGGTCACCCCTCCACCCCTAATTGCCAGAGCACGAAGGCGTGTTCCTCGGCGGCCTCGCGCAGGCTCTCGAACCGGCCCGACTTGCCGCCGTGCCCGGCGCCCATGTTGGTCTTGAGCAGCAGGACGTTGGTATCGGTTTTGGTGGCGCGCAGCTTGGCGGCCCATTTGGCGGGCTCCCAATAGGTCACGCGCGGATCGTTGAGGCCGCCCGAGATAAGCATCGGGGGATAATCTTGCGCCGTTACATTGTCGTAGGGCGAGTAGCTGCGGATCAGCTCGAACGCCGCCACGTCCTCGATCGGGTTGCCCCATTCGGGCCATTCGCCCGGCGTGAGCGGCAGCGTCTCGTCGAGCATCGTGTTGAGCACGTCGACGAACGGCACGTCGGCGATCACCGCGCCCCATAGCTGCGGATCGGAGTTGACCACCGCGCCCATCAGCTCGCCGCCAGCCGAGCGCCCGGCGATCGCGATCCGGCCTGCGCTGGTCCAGCCTTGTTCGACCAGCCCCTTCGCAACGTCGACGAAGTCATTGAATGTGTTGGTGCGCTTCTCGAGCTTGCCGTCGTGATACCATTGCTGGCCAAGGTCGTCGCCACCGCGGATGTGCGCGATCGCATAAGCGAAGCCGCGGTCGAGCAGGCTGAGGATGCCGGTCGAGAAGCCCGGCGCGATCGCGTGGCCGTAGGCGCCATAAGCGTAGAGGAACAACGGCCGCGTGCCGTCGCGGGGGAAATCGCGCGGATAGACGATCGACACCGGCACGGCGGTGCCGTCACGCACGGTGATCTTCAGCCGCTGCGTGTCGTATTTGGCTGCGTCATAGCCGCTCGGGATCTCCTGGACCTTCAGGGTCGTGAGCTGGCTGGTCGCCGTATCGTAATCGTAAACGGTGCCTGGCGTTACCATCGACTCGTAGCCGAGCCGCAGAACCGTTTGTGCGTATTCGGGATTGTCGCCGAGCCCGGCAGCGTAGCTTGCTTCCGGAAAGGGAATGCGGCGTGGGGCGGCGGCGGGATCGTAAGCGTGGATCTCGATCTGATCGAGCCCGTCCTCGCGCCCCTCGACGATGAAGAAGTCGCGGAAACATTCGACCCCGGTCATGTAGAAATGTGGCGAAGGCGCGATCCGCTCGGTCCATTCGCCGGGTGCGGTGATCGGCGCGGTCACCAGCCGCCACATCGGATCGGTGTCGTTGGTGTGGATGAACAGGGTGTCGCCGTGCGTGTCGACGTCATATTCACGTCCCGGCAGCCGCTGTGCGATCAGGATCGGTTCGGCGAACGGGTCGCTGGCGGGGAGCAGCCGGATCTCGCTGGTGACATGATCGCCGGTGCCGATGACGATCCACTTGCGGTCGCTGGTCTCGCCGACCGCGACGCGATAGCCCTCGTCATCCTCGTGATACAGCTCGACGTCTTCGGCCGGGTCGGTGCCGAGGCGGTGGACGCGCGCGTTGTCGGTGCGCCATTCCTTGTTGGCGAGCCCGTAAAGGAAGCCGCTGTCGTCGGCAGTCCAGACGATCTCGGACAACATGCCGGGGATCGTATCGGGAAGCAGTTCGCCGGTGGTCAGGTCCTTGACGTGGATCGTGAACCGCTCCGAGCCATTGTCGTCAATGGCATAGGCAAGCTTGCTCGCATCGTTCGAGACGGAGAAGGCGCCGAGGCGGAAATATTCCTTTCCCTCCGCCAGTGCAGGTTCGTCGAGCAGCAGCTCGTCAGGGCCGCCCGCGACCGGCCTGCGCCACCATTTGCGATACTGGCCGCCGGTCTCGAAGGCGGTCCAGTAGAGGTGGTCGCCGTCCTTCTGCGGAACGCTGCTTTCGTCCTCCTTGATGCGTGCCTTCATCTCTTCGTAGAGGCGGTCGACCAAGGGGCGGTGCGGCGCCATCTGCGCCTCGAAATAGGCGTTCTCTTCCTCGAGATAGGCGAGAACGTCCTTGTCGGTGACGTCGGGGTAGTTCGGGTCCTTCAGCCAGGCCCAGGGATCGTCGATCGTGATGCCGTGCATCGTGAAGCGGTGCGGGCGGGTGGCGGCGACGGGGGGCGTGGGTTCGGTCATAGGCGCTTCCTAACGCGCGATATCGCCAAACGTCACCCTCTTGTCCGCGCGCGCGGCTCGGCGCACAGCGCGCGGCATGAGCGTCGTCACCCGTTTTGCGCCATCGCCGACCGGGCGTCTGCATATGGGCCATGCCTTTTCGGCGATCCTGGCGCATGATTTCGCACGCGAGCGGGGCGGGCGGTTCCTGCTACGGATCGAGGATATCGACGGAACGCGCAGCCGGCCCGAGCATGTCGCGGCGATCGTCGCGGACCTGCGCTGGCTGGGGCTGACGTGGGACGGGGAGATCGTGTTCCAGTCGGCGCGGCTGGACGTCTATGCCGCCGCGCTTGCACGGTTGCGTGAGATGCGCCTGTTATATCGTTGTTATTGCACGCGTGCGGAGATCGCGGAGGCGCTGAGCGCGCCGCATGGGGCGGTGGCGGTCTACCCCGGAACGTGTCGCCATGTGGCGGAGCGGGATGCGCCGCATTGCTGGCGGTTGGATATGGCGGCGGCGATGGCGCGCTGCGGCGACCTGTCGTGGACCGATCATGGGGAGACGGTGGCGAACGCGGCGCTGGCGCAGGGCGATATCGTGCTGGCGCGCAAGGATGCGCCGGCGAGCTATCATCTGGCGGTGACGGTCGACGATGCCGCGCAGGGCGTGACCGACGTGGTGCGCGGGCGCGATCTTTTCGAGGCGACGCATGTGCACCGGGTGTTGCAGGCGTTATTGGGGTTGCCGGTGCCGCGGTGGTGGCATCACGCGTTGCTGGTGGGGGAGGATGGCGCGCGGTTGGCCAAGCGGCATGGCGCGCCGACGCTGGCGGTGATGCGCGAGGCGGGGGTGGACGGGCGCGAGGTGGCAGCGAAGTTGCGCGCGGGGGTGATCGGGTAGAGCGGCGTCGCCGCTGCCGCGGCAGGAGCCTATGGCTGCGGCGGCTTAGTGAACGGTGTGACACATGGGTGGGTCGATGTATGTCGGCCTTTTCCATCCACTCTACAGACATGGCCCTGCCTTCGCTTGGGCAACGGTGGCTTCGGGTCTTGCCGCGGCGGACCGGCTTCGCCTATGGGCACCGGCATCCGCATGGACCCGGTGCAACTCCGGGTGGCTATCCCGGCCGCCGATCCGCCGGGCAACCTTCACGTATCGTTCGAACTCAGCGTCCGTAGTGGGCGCCGATGCGTGTTGTGGTTTCAACAGGCTCATGACCAACATCTTTTCCCATTTCCGATCCGCGTGGTGCGCGGATGCGGGCGAGGCGCGTCGCGAGGTGCTCGCCGGTGTCGTCGTCGCGCTCGCGCTGATCCCCGAGGCGATCGGCTTTTCGATCATCGCCGGGGTCGATCCGCGCGTCGGGCTTTATGCCTCGATCGCGATCGCCATCATCATTTCGCTGCTCGGCGGGCGACCGGCGATGATCTCCGCCGCGACCGCCGCGGTCGCGGTCGTCGTGACGCCGCTGGTCCGCGAGCATGGTGTCGACTATCTGTTCGCCGCGACGATCGTGATGGGCGTTCTCCAGATCGTCGCCGGGCTGCTGCGGCTCGACCTGCTGATGCAGTTCGTCTCGCGCTCGGTCATCACCGGCTTCGTCAACGCGCTGGCGATCCTCATCTTCATGGCGCAATTGCCGCAGCTGACCGGCGTGAGCTGGCACAGCTATGCGTTTGTCGCGGGCGGGCTGGCGATCATCTACCTGCTGCCGCGCGTGACCAGGGCGGTGCCGTCGCCGCTGGTTGCCATCGTGGTGTTGACGGTGCTGGCGGTCGCGCTCGACCTGCCGGTGCGCACCGTCGGCGACATGGGGCGGCTGCCAGAGGGGCTGCCGTCGCTCGTGCTGCCGCAGGTACCGCTGACGCTGGAAACGCTGCGGATCGTCCTACCCTATTCGCTGACGATGGCGGCGGTCGGGCTGCTCGAATCGATGCTGACCGCGCAGATCGTCGACGACATGACCGACACCGAGAGCGACAAGCGTCGCGAGTGCATGGGGCAGGGCGGCGCGAACATCGCCGCCGCGCTGGTCGGCGGGATGGGCGGCTGCGCGATGATCGGGCAGTCGGTGATCAACGTCACCTCGGGCGGACGCAAGCGGCTGTCGACCTTGATCGCAGGCGCGTTCCTGCTGTTCCTGCTGGCGGTTCTCGGGCCGGTGGTCGGGCGCGTGCCAATGCCGGCGCTGGTCGCGGTGATGGTGATGGTGTCGATCGGCACCTTCAGCTGGAACGCGATCCCGAATTTGCGCCGACACCCGCCGACCTCGTCGATCGTGATGCTCGTCACCGTCGCGATCGTCGTCGCGACCCGCGATCTGGCGCAGGGTGTGGCGGCGGGGGTGCTGCTCTCAGGGATCTTTTTTGCGGGGAAAGTGCGGCGGATGTTCGCGGTCGAGCGCATCGCGGGCGATCCGGTCCGCTACCGGGTGCGCGGCGAGATCTTCTTTGCTTCGGTCGACCTGTTCACGCGCGCCTTTGCGGCGGAGGGCGGGCAGTCGGTGGTGATCGACGTGTCCGCCGCACATTTCTGGGACATCTCGGCGGTCGCGGCGCTCGACAAGATCGTCGCGCGGCTGCGGCGTGAGGGGGCGAGCGTGGAGATCGTCGGCTATAATCAGGCGAGCGCCGACCTGGTCGATCGCTTCGCGCTGCACGACAAGACCGGGTTCGAGCTGGGCGCCGTACCGCATTGACCGCAAAGAAAAGGGGCATCGGTCACCCGGACCGATGACCCTTTCGCCATCCGGCAGAATGGGTGGCTTAGGACGCCTTGGGCAGACGGATCGTCGGCCCGATCGAATCGACGACCGCACGCGCGTTGAAGGCGCGAACGTTGCCGCGATCCGGAGTGCCCTTGAACATCACGATCTCGGCCGATGCCTCGTAGCGGTCGACGGTGCGGATGTCCTGACCGCCGCCCCAGCCGCCCCACGGCCCGCCCCAGAACGGGTCCCAGGCGCGATAGCCGAAGCCGCGGCCGTAGAAGCCCCACCGCGGACCCCACAGACCGCCGCCGAACGCGCCGAACCCGGGGCCCCAGCCGCCGCCGAACCCGGGCGTCGAATAGGTGCGTGCCTGACGATCGGTGTCGCGATCGGCCATGACGAAGTAATCGTAGCCGTTCTGCAGCGTCAGCTCGGCCGAGCGGAACAGCAGATAGCGTTCCACGACATCGCGATCGGTTACGGTGTTGCCGGCGAACGTGACGCGGTAGCGATTGGGCTCGATTCGCAGGTCGCTGTAGCCGGTGCGGTAGAAGCCGCTGCCCGTGGCGGGCCGATACGCGGTTTCCGTGGCGCAGGCCGCGACCAGCGTCGTGCTGGCCGCCAGCGCCATCACCATCGCTGAGCGGCCGAACTTCTTCATCATGGCGTACTCTCCAACGCACCCGGGCGGTGCGACGAGCCGTCGCATAGCCGAGATGAGTGGAACGTGCGATGAACGAAATCGCTCCGCTGTCGGGAGTGCGGCGAGCTACGCTATGTCACGGCGATTGTCGCGCGGCGGGACGGTGCCGTAAGATCGTCGGGAGCATCGATCCGATGCGCATCGCGGGGGACGTTTCGATGAAGCTGATGGTGCCTGTCACGGTGATGATGCTGGCGATCCCCGCGCTGGCTTCGGCCAGGGAGCCGAAGCCCGTCGATCCGAACCAGCGCGTCTGCAAGGAAGTGGGCGTGACGGGCAGTCGATTTACCAAGAAGACGTGCCATACCCGCGCCGAATGGACGCAGATCGACAAGGCGAATGCGAACGAGGCCGACGAGGCGATGCGGACGCGCCGATCGGACTCGGGCTTGCCGCAGCAGGGTGGGTGAGGCGGGATCTTCGCCGGAAAGATTGTCGTGAGAGGGTTTCGCGTGCCGTGAGCCGCCGACCGCCGGCAAGCGGCACCATCATGATAAGATGAAAACAATCGTCAGCAGCTCGATTTTCGCATCATCGAAAGCGCGTGGCTTCAGCGAAAAGAGGTGGCTCCCTGAGTAGGATTCGAACCTACGGCCGCTCGATTAACAGTCGAGAGCTCTACCGCTGAGCTATCAGGGAACGTCGTTCAACGTCGTGGAGGGGGTCTATAAAGCCGGATTTCCAGTGCGCAAGACCCTTATTTCATCTTTCCGACTTATGCGACGAACTGCTCCATCGTGATGCGATCATCGAGCGCGTGCTCGGGATCGAACAGCAACGTCAGCTCGCGCGCGCGGTCCATTGCGATGTCGACCTGCGCGACGTTGCGCACCTCGCGCTGGTCGGCGACCGCGGAGACCGGGCGCTTGCCCGCGTCCAGCACGCGCAGCGACACGCGCGTCTTGTCGGGCAGGATCGCGCCGCGCCAGCGCCGCGGGCGAAACGCGCTGATCGGGGTGAGCGCCAGCATCTGCGAGCCGAGCGGCAGGATCGGCCCGTGTGCCGAGAGGTTGTAGGCGGTCGAGCCGGCGGGCGTGGCGACCAGGATGCCGTCGCACGACAGCTCGTCGAGCACGATGCGGTCGTTGATCCGCACCTCCAGCTTGGCGGTCTGCCTTGTCTCGCGCAGCAGCGACACCTCGTTGATCGCGGGCAGGGTGTGGAGGCTGCCGTCGAAGCCGGTCGCGGTCGCGGTCAGCGGCGTCACCTTGAACGCGCGCGCGCGCTCGATCCGGCCGTCGAGATCGTGGCGGCGCCACTCGTTCATCAAGAAGCCGACGGTGCCGAGATTCATCCCGAACACCGGGACGATCGCGCGCCGCCGTTCCAGCAGCAGGTGCAGCGTCTGGAGCATGAAGCCGTCGCCGCCGAGCGCCACGACCAGATCGGCCTCCTCCAGCGGGCACCAGTCCCACGCATCGGCGAGTTCGGCGCGCGCGGCCTGCGCGGGGGCGGTGGGCGAGGCGACCAGCGCCCGCCGGGGATAGGTCGTCATCCGCCGGTGACGCTCATATGCCGTGCGACCGCCGGGCCTTCGTCGCGGCCGATGCGAAAATCGTGGCGGCGCGGCTTGGTGGTCAGCGCATCCTCGATCGCGGCGTCGAGTGCGGCGACGCCGCCGTCGCGCAGCGCCGCGCGCAGGTCGCGATGATCGTCGTGGCCGAGGCAGGTGTACAGCCGGCCCTCGGTGGTCAGCCGCACGCGGTTGCACCCGTCGCAGAAATTCTGCGTGAGGGGCGAGATCAGCCCCAGCCGCGTCGCGCCGCCGTCGACGCGCCAATAGCGCGCCGGACCGCCGGTCTGTGCCGCGTCGCGCTCCAGCGCGAAGTGCGTGTCCAGCCGCTCCTTCACCACGGTCAGCGGCAGGAAGCGGTCGGTGCGATCCTCATCGACCGCGCCGAGCGGCATCGTCTCGATCAGCGTGAGGTCGTGCCCCTCGGCGACGCACCAGCCGAGCATCGTCGCAATCTCGTCCTCGTTCACGCCCTTCAGCGCGACCATGTTGATCTTGATCGCCAGTCCGGCGTCGCGCGCGGCGGCGATGCCGTCCAGAACCTGCGCCACGTCGCCGTGGCGGGTGATGTGACGGAAGCGTTCGGGATCGCGGCTGTCGAGGCTAACGTTCAGTCGCCGCAGCCCGGCGTCGCGGAGCGCCGCGGCATGGTCGCGCAGCCGCGTGCCGTTGGTGGTCATCGTCAGCTCGTCGAGCGCCCCGCCGACGTGCCGGCCGAGCCGCTGCACCAGTTGCAGCACGTCGCGCCGCACCAGCGGCTCGCCGCCCGACAGCCGCACCTTGCGCACCCCGCGGGCGACGAAGCGCTCGGCGATGATCGCCAATTCCTCGAGCGTCGCAATTTTTTCGCGCGGCAGGAACGTCATGTGTTCCGCCATGCAATAGCGACAGCGCAGGTCGCAGCGATCGGTCACCGACACGCGCAAGTATCGGATGGTGCGGCCGAAGCCGTCGATGAGCGGCGCGGCCGTGCTGCTGGTTTCGATCATTGCCGTCACAACGCGCGAAGCTATTGAGTCGTTCACTGCCCGGCAAGATCGGATTGCCGCGTCGCGCGCCACCGCTTACGAGCGGCAATATGGAGCGTCAGACACGAACCATGCAACGCGCCGCCGGGCGCCGCCGGGGTGAGCGGACCGCCAGCGAGCAACAGGTGCAGCTTGCCTCGTCGGCGGATCACGGCGTCACCGCGATCACCGCCGCGCCGACCAGTTTCGAGATCGTCAACGCCGCATACGGGCGGACGACGGGCGACCAGCTGGTGGAGGCGATCGACGAGCGGCTGAGCGAGGCGCTGGCGGATTATCGCAGCGCCGCGGTTCGCAGCGGGGCGACTTTCACGATCGTCGTTGCGGGCGACGCACAGGTCGGCGATGCCGCGGTCGATGCGGTCGAGCGCGCGCTGGAGCAGCCGTTTACGATCGGCAACGAGACGATTCATCTGGGCGCGCGGATCGGCGTGGCGCGGCAGGTGGATCACGAAGAGCTCGACCATCTGCTGCGCCGCGCGGCCGAGGCGCTGGCGCATGCCCGCGCCAGCGAAGGCGTGACGACGCGCGTGGCGACCGAGGGCAGCGGGGTGCCGATCGCCGCGCTCGCCGCCGACCTGCACCGCGCGATGGAGCGACAGGAGATCGATGTCCGCTTCCAGCCGCAGGTGCATCTGATCGAGGGGCGGATCGTCGGCGTCGAGGCGCTGGCGCGCTGGCATCATCCCCGGCTGGGCGAGCTGGGCGCGGAAACGCTGCTCGCCGCCGCCGATCGTGCCGGGCTGGGGGTGGCGCTGTCCGATCACGTCCAGGCGCTGGCGCTGCGCCGCGCCGCCGACTGGCCCGATGCGCTGTCGGGATTGCGGATCGCGGTGAACGTCACCGCCACCGATCTGTCGCGCACGCCGTTCGTCAGCCGTTTCCTGGCGCGCGTGCACGAGGCGGGGATCGCGCCGGGGCGCGTCACCGCCGAGGTGACCGAGGGCGCGATGATCGACAACCTTCGCGCCGCGGGCGTCGCGCTGGCGGCGTTGCGCGCCGCCGGCTGCCGCGTGGCGCTCGACGATTTCGGCACCGGCTATTCCAGCCTGTCCTATGTCGCGACGCTGCCGCTCGATTACATCAAGATCGACCGCAGCCTGACCACCGCGGCGGTCAGCGACGCCAGGAACCGGGTGGTGTTGCAGGGCGTGCTGGGCATCGCCGAGGGTCTGGGGCTGGAGACGATCGCCGAGGGGGTGGAAACCGAGGCGCAGCGGCAATTGCTCGCGGCGCGCGGCTGCACCTTCTATCAGGGGTTCCTGTGTGCCGGGCCGCTGGACGATGCCGCGCTGGTCGATCTGGTGCGGTCGGGGCAGGTGAAGGGGGGCAAGAAGAAATGACGATCGTTCCGGCGCTGATCGCGGTGGCGGCCGCCACCGCCACCCCGCAGGCGGCGATCGACACCGCGATGGCGGACAGCGCCGCGGGCTGGAACGCCGGCGACCTGGCGCGCTCCACCGCCATCTACGCCCCCGACGCAGTGTACGTGGCGGGCGACAAGGTGGTGCGCGGCAAGCCGGCGATCGCCGAACGCTATGCCAAGAGCTTCGCCAATGGCGGCAATACGCGCGGACGGCTGAGCTTCCAGCCGCTGGCGTGGCGCACGTTGAGCGCGGTCCATGTGCTGCACGTCGCGCGCTGGACGCTGACGCCGGCGAGCGGCGCGCCGCAGACCGGGCTGACGACCCTGTTGTTCGAGCGCCGCAAGGACGGCTGGAAGATCATTTCCGACCACAGCAGCTAAGCGGTATCCCGGCAGGGCCCGCCATTGCTCCGCCAAGCGCGCAACGACGCGCCTCAGCCCGCCGCCTTCGCCAACCCCTTCGACAATTGCAGCGCGCCGTGCAGCCGCGCCTTCGGATCCGCCCAGACGCGGGTCAGCGCCAGCTTGCTGTCGGGGCGCAGCTTCGCGATCCCGCCCAGCTTGTCGACATAGGCGAGCAGCCCCGCGACGTTCGGCGGCTTGTCGTCGTGGAACGCGACCAGCGCGCCCTTCGGCCCGACGTCGAGCTTGGACACGCACGCCTTCTTGGCGTTGAGCTTGATCTCCATGATCTTGACGAGATTGTCGGTCGCCTCGGGCAAGGGGCCGAAACGGTCAATCATCTCGGCGGCGAAGGCATCGAGCCCCTGTACCTCGTCGACCTCGTTGAGGCGGCGGTAGAGGCCCATCCGCAGATCGAGGTCGGGGACGTACTCCTCGGGGATCAGGATCGGCGCGTCGACGCTGATCTGGGGTGAGAAGTCGCGCTGGCGCTCGCGCAGCCCGCCGGCCTTGGCCTCAAGGATCGCCTCCTCCAGCATCGACTGGTAGAGTTCGTAGCCGACTTCCTTGATATGCCCCGATTGCTCGTCGCCGAGCAGATTGCCTGCGCCGCGAATGTCGAGGTCGTGGCTGGCAAGCTGGAACCCCGCGCCCAGCGTATCGAGATCGCTCAGCACCTTGAGGCGCTTTTCCGCCGCCTCGGTCATCTGCCGCTCGGGCGGGGCGACCATATAGGCGTAGGCGCGCGTCTTCGACCGCCCGACCCGCCCGCGGAGCTGATAAAGCTGCGCGAGGCCGAAGCGGTCGGCGCGGTTGACGATCATCGTGTTGGCGGATGGAATGTCGATCCCGCTCTCGATGATCGACGTCGACACCAGCACCTCGAACTTCTTGTCGTAGAACGCCGACATGCGCTCCTCGACCTCGGTCGGCGCCATCTGGCCGTGCGCGATGACGTAGCGGATCTCAGGCACCTCGCGGCGGAGGTACTCCTCGATATCGGGCAGGTCGGCGATGCGCGGGGTGACGAGGAAGCTTTGCCCGCCGCGATAATGTTCGCGCAGCAACGCCTCGCGCAGCACCACCGGATCCCACGGCATCACATAGGTGCGCACCGCGAGGCGATCGACCGGCGGCGTCTGGATCACCGACAGTTCGCGCAGGCCGCCCATCGCCATCTGCAACGTGCGCGGGATCGGCGTCGCGGTGAGCGTCAGCATGTGCACGTCGGCACGCAGCGTCTTCAGCCGCTCCTTGTGCGTCACGCCGAAGCGCTGTTCCTCGTCGACGATCACGAGGCCCAGCCGCTTAAAGTCGACGTTCTTGGCGAGCAAAGCGTGGGTGCCGATGACGATGTCGATCGTGCCGGCCGCGATGCCGTCCTTCACCTTCTTCGCCTCGCTGGCGGTCACCAGTCGTGAGAGGCGACCAATTTCGACCGGAAAGCCGTCGAAGCGGGCACAGAAATTCTGGTAATGCTGGCGGGCAAGCAGCGTCGTCGGGCAGACGACCGCGACCTGCATCCCGGCCATCGCCGCGACGAAGGCGGCGCGCAGCGCGACCTCGGTCTTGCCGAACCCGACGTCGCCGACGATCAGCCGGTCCATTGGCTTGCCGGCGGCCAGATCGTCAAGGACGTCGCTGATTGCGCGGTCCTGATCGTCGGTTTCCTCATACGGGAAACGATCGACGAACGCCGGATAGCCGCTCGCGTCCGGTTCGGCGACCTCGCCCGGGCGCAACGCGCGCTCGGCGGCGACCGCGATCAAGGTGCCGGCGATCTCGCGGATCCGCTCCTTCATCTTCGACTTGCGGCGCTGCCACGCCTCGCCGCCGAGCCGGTCGAGGCTCGCGCCTTCCTCCGACGAGCCGTAGCGCGAGAGGACCTCGAGATTCTCGACCGGAATGTAGAGCTTGTCGCCGCCGGCATATTCGAGCGCGACGCAATCGTGCGGTGCCTTGGCGACCGGCACCTGCGTCAGCCCGACGTAGCGGCCGATGCCGTGATCGGTGTGGACGACCAGATCGCCCGGCGAGAGCGTCGCCAGTTCGGCAAGGAACGCGTCGGCGGACTTGCGGCGCTTGGCGCGGCGGATCAGGCGATCGCCGAGCATGTCCTGCTCGGTGAGCACCGCGACGTCGGGGGCGGTGAAGCCGTGATCGAGCGGGAGAACGATCAGGCTTACTCCCCTCCCTGCAAGGGAGGGGTTGGGGGAGGGTGGCGTGTTCGTGGTGCGGCTGGATTTGGTGTCGGGGCGCGGTGTCTCCGGGCCTCCACCCACCCCCGGCCCCTCCCTTGCAGGGAGGGGAGCGGCCTGGCCCAGCGCCTCCTGCCACGTATCGACCAATCGCGCATCCGTCAGCCCATGATCCTCCAGCAACGCCTTCAGCCGGTCGCGTGCGCCGACCGAATAGCTGGCGAGGATCGGCTTGCGCCTGTCCTTCTTCAGCCGCGCGACGTGCGCGACGACCGCTTCGTAGACATTGGCCTGATTGGCGCGCTCGGGTCCGAAGTCGCGCGGGCCGTCGACCTGGAAGTCGAGCACCGTCGACGATTCCGGTTCGTGGAACGGCGTGACCAGATGCGCGGGCATCCCGGCGACTTCGGCGCGCCATTCCTCCTCGTCGAGATAGAGCGTCTTGGCGGGCAGCGCGCGATAGCTGCCCGGCTCGGCGGCCTCGGCGCGTTTCCGGTTCTCGTAATAATCGGCGATCGCGTCGAGCCGCCCCTCGACCGCTGCCGGGGTGCCGGCGTCGCGGACGACCACGGCGTCATCGCCGAGGTGATCCCAGAGCGTCGCGAGCTTTTCCTCGAACAGCGGCAGCCAATGCTCCATGCCCGCCAGCCGCCGGCCTTCGCTGACCGCCTGATACAGCGGATCGCCGGTCGCGGTCGCGCCGAATTTCTCGCGATAGCGGGTGCGGAAACGCTTGACGCTGTCGTCGTCGAGCAGCGCCTCGGACGCGGGGAGCAGCACGAAGCCGTCGAGCCGTCCGGTGGTGCGCTGGTCGCCGGGGTCGAAGGTGCGGACGCTCTCGATCTCGTCGCCGAAGAAATCAAGGCGCAGCGCCTGTTCCTCGCCGCTCGGGAACAGATCGACGATACCGCCGCGCACCGCATATTCGCCGGCATCGTGGACGGTATCGGTGCGGACATAGCCGTTGGCCTGCAACAAGGCGCCGAGCGCGTCCCGGTCGATCCGCGCGCCGGGCTTGAGTTCGGCGACCAGCTGGCGGATGCGGAACGGGGTCAGCGTGCGCTGTGTCAGCGCGTTGACGGTGGTGAGCACGAGTTGCGGCGCGGCCGGCTTCTGCTGCAACCGGTGCAGCGCGCCGATCCGCTCCGCCATGACGCGCAACGTCGGCGAGGCGCGGTCGTAGGGGAGGCAATCCCAGGCCGGGATCTGCACGACCTCCAGCTCGGGCGCGAAGAACGGCGCGGTCGCGGCGATGCTGCGCATCTGCGCCTCGTCGGCGGCGACGAACACCGCGCGGCGCGGCGCGGCGCGCGCAAGGTCGGCAAGCAGCGAGGGGAGGAAGCCGCCGGGCACGCCCGAGAGGGTGAGGGGGACGGTGGCTTTGAGGATTTTCGAGAGGTCGGGCATTCTATCTCCCCCCTCCCTTTCAAGGGAGGGGCAGGGGGTGGGTGTCGTCTGGTTGGTACGGTAGGGGCGAGGTTAAGGCGGCCGTATCGTCATGCCTCGACCCACCCCAACCCCTCCCTTGAAAGGGAGGGGCTAGGTAGCGTCACATCCCGGTATCGAGCACCGTGACGAAATCGATCCGCCGCATCGTCTGCATCATCTCGCCCTCCCATTCGGGTGGGCAGGGCAGCGAGCCGATCGCCCAGCCCATGATGTCGACGTCCTGCTCCTCCAGCAGCCGCTCGAACCAGTCGAGCTGTTCCGCATTCCATGTCGCGCCATGCGCGTCGAAGAAGCCGCCGATCATCAGATCGGCCTCGCGCGTGCCGCGGTGCCAGGCGCGGAAGCGCAGGCGTTTCAGGCGGATGTCGTGATCCATCACAGGTCCAATGCAAAACGACCGGCGGGCGCTGGCGGCGGCCGTCGGGGCAGGGTATCGCCTCCAAATAGCCATGCGACCCGATATCCTCAATCCGTTGTTCGCCGAGGTGGAGGCGTTGAAGGGCGTCGGGCCCGCGCTCGCCAAGCCGCTCGACCGGTTGGCGATCGCGCGCGTGGTCGACCTGTTGTTCCACCTCCCCTCGGGCTGGGTCGATCGCTGGCCGCGCGACGAGCTGATGCAGAGCGACGTCGGGCGGACGATCGCGATCACGCTGACCCCGACCGATTATCGCACCAGCAGCAGCCCGCGCGCGCCGACGCGGGTCGTGGCGCGCGACACGCACGGCAACACGGTGGTGCTGGTGTTCTTCGGCGGCGGCTCCGGGCGGGTGCGCAAGTTGCTGCCGCTCAACGAGCCACGTCGCGTGTCGGGGCGGCTCGATCAATACGGGCAGGATTTGCAGATCGTCCACCCGGAGGTGGGCGGCGAGGACGATGAGTTCCGCGAGCGTGAGGCGATCTATCCGCTGACCGAAGGCATGACCTCGCGCCGCCTCGGCGCGCTGGTCGAGCAGGCGCTGGCGCGTGCCCCCGACCTGCCCGAATGGATCGAGCCGAGCCTGAAGGCGCAACGCGACTGGCCCGCGTGGCGCGCGGCGATGACGCGGCTCCATGCCGATCCCGCCGATGCAGTGGCGCGCGCGCGGCTCGCCTATGACGAGGTGTTCGCCAACCAGCTCGCGCTGTCGATCGTGCGCGCGGATACGCGCAAGCGGCGCGGGCGCGCGTTGCAGGGCGACGGGCGGCTGCGCGATCTGTTGCGGCTGCCGTATCAGCTCACCGGCGCACAGGCGCGCAGCGTCCGCGAGATCGAGGGTGACCTAGCGCAGAGCGCGCCGATGCTGCGGCTGCTGCAAGGCGATGTCGGCTCGGGCAAGACCTTGGTCGCGGCGATGGCCTTGCTGATCGCGGTCGAGGCCGGCGCGCAGGCGGCGATGCTCGCCCCGACCGAGATCCTCGCGCGCCAGCATTATGAGACGCTGCGGCGGACGCTCGCCGGGCTGCCGGTCGAGATCGCGGTGCTGACCGGGCGCGACAAGGGCCGCGCGCGCGAGGCGACGCTGATGGGGCTGGCGGACGGGTCGATCCACATTCTGGTCGGTACCCACGCGATCTTCCAGGAGGCGGTCAGCTACCGCGACCTTGGGCTGGTAGTGGTCGACGAGCAGCATCGCTTCGGGGTGGCCGAGCGGATGCTGTTGCAGGCCAAGGGCCGCACCCCGCCACACCTGCTGGCGATGACCGCGACACCGATCCCGCGCACGCTGACGCTCGCGCTGCACGGCGAGATGGACCAGAGCCGGCTCGACGAGATGCCGCCCGGTCGCGAGCCGATCGAGACGCGGGTGTTGTCCGAGGAACGTGTCGACGAAGTCGTCAACGCGCTCGGCCGGCATCTGTCGGAGGGGAAGCAGGCCTATTGGGTCTGCCCGCTGGTCGAGGAAAGCGAGACGAGCGACCTGCAAGCCGCCGAGGCGCGCGCCGCGGCGCTCGCCAGCCGCTTCGGGGATCGTGTCGGACTGGTGCACGGGCGGATGAAGGGCGTCGAGAAGGACGCGGTGATGGCGCGCTTCTCGGCGGGCGAGATCGGCGTGCTGGTCGCCACGACGGTGATCGAGGTCGGGGTCGATGTGCCCAATGCCACGCTGATCGTAATCGAACATGCCGATCGCTTCGGGCTGGCGCAGTTGCACCAGTTGCGTGGCCGCGTGGGGCGCGGCGGCGGGCGATCGGTGTGCCTGCTGCTACGCGGCGGGTCGCTGAGCGAGACGGCGCGCGCGCGGCTGGCGTTGATGCGCGAGACCAACGACGGCTTTCGGATCGCTGAAGAGGATTTGCGGCTGCGCGGCGCGGGCGAGCTGCTGGGAACCCGGCAGTCGGGCGAGGCGATGTTCCGGCTCGCGACGCCGGAGCTGCTGTCGGAGTTGCTGCCCGCGGCGACCGACGATGCGCGGTTGCTGATCGACCGCGATGGCGGGCTGCACGGCGAGCGTGGGCAGGCCGCGCGAATTGCGCTGTACCTGTTCGAGCGCGATGCCGGCGTGGCGTTGCTGCGGTCGGGGTGATGGGACGATTTTGCGGTTTGTTCGTCGACCACCGGTCGCCCTTAGCTTGTCGAAGGGCGTGTGATTGGGCACGTGCTTCGACAAGCTCAGCACGCACGGGGTGAACGATTTGGCAGCCGTCATTGCGAGCGGAGCGAAGCAATCCAGTGTTCCGCGCGCTGCCCTGGATTGCTTCGCTGCGCTCGCAATGACGATGATGGGGAGTATAGCATCTTGGCCGGCCTGATACCGATCATCATCGTCGTGCTCGCGGGGCTGGGCCTCGCGATCCAGCCGCCGACCAATGCCGCATTGGCGCGGGCGTCGGGGTCGGTCTGGCTGGCGGCGCTGGTGTCGTTCACGGTCGGCACCGCGGCGCTGCTCGTCGTCTGGGCGTTCGATCGCACGCCGCTGTCGGCGCTGAAGGGGGCGCCGTGGTGGTCTTGGCTGGGTGGCCTCTACGGCGCGGCGTTCGTCGCGGCGCTCGCTTTCGCCGCGCCGCGGCTGGGGATTGCGGCGGCGCTCAGCATCGCGATCGCGAGCCAGTTGATCGCAGCGCTGACGCTCGACCATTTCGGCCTGCTGCACCTGCCGCAGCAACCCGTGACGGTGACCAAGCTCGCGGGCATCGCGCTGGTGCTGATCGGGGTGGTGGTGTTCCGCAAAGGGTGACCGCGCCGTTTCGTTCGTCTTTGCGAGCGTGGCGACGCAATGACGGTTAGCGCATCGCTGCCAGGACGAACTGGTACAAGGCCGGTGGTACTTCCTGCGCCAGCTTGAAGCCGATCCGTCCGCCGAGCGCCCAGCGCACCTCGGCGGTGAAGCTGCCCGCCACGGGGAGCGTGACCGTCACCACATCACCGACCTCGAAAGCCTCGTCGCTGCGTGCCATGAAGCCGTTCGGAGAGACGTTGACGATCGTCACCAGCCGCGGGTCGCCGCCGGCGACGGTCAGCCGGGTGCGATGCAGCGTCTCGTCGCGCGGTTCGACGCGGTCTTCATACGCTATCGTCGCCGATCGTACGGCCATGTCGTCCTCCTACGCTAACCCCGCCTTATCGCCCGGCTGGGGTTAACGTGGAGTGAGCAAAGACGTTAAGCGGGGTTCACCATCCCATGATGCTTCTTGCCCGCGGAAATGCGCACCGGCGCGTCTCCGATTGTCACCACTGCGGCTTCGTCGGCCACCTTCTCGCCGTCGATCCGCGCGCCGCCGCCCTTGATGAGCCGCCGCGCCTCTCCCTTCGACGCGGCGAAGCCGAGCGCGACCAGCACGTCGACCAGCGGGGTTGCACCCGAAGCGGTCATCGACGGCAGCCCCGCGCCGCTCGCGCCTTCCTCGAAGGTCTTGCGCGCGGTTTCGGCGGCATCCTCCGCGGCGGCGCGGCCGCGGCACATCGCGGTCGCCTCGTTGGCGAGCACCTTCTTGGCCTCGTTGATCTCGGCGCCGTCCAGCGCCTCCAGCCGCGCGATCTCGTCGAGCGGCAGGTCGGTGAACAGCCGCAGGAAGCGCCCGACGTCACGGTCGTCAGTGTTGCGCCAGAATTGCCAGTAATCGAAATGCGGTAGCTGGTCCTCGTGCAGCCACACCGCGCCCGCCACGGTCTTGCCCATCTTCTCGCCCGAGGCGGTGGTGAGCAGCGGGGTGGTGACGCCGAACACCTCGGTCCCGTCCATCCGCCGCGCCAGTTCGACGCCGTTGACGATATTCCCCCATTGGTCGCTGCCGCCCATCTGCAGCCGCACGCCCTCGCGCCGCGCCAGCTCGCGGAAGTCGTAGCCTTGCAGGATCATGTAGTTGAATTCGAGGAACGACAAGGATTGCTCGCGCTCGAGCCGCAGCTTGACCGAATCGAAGCTCAGCATCCGGTTGACGCTGAAATGCTGCCCGACTTCGCGCAGGAACGGAATGTATTCGAGCTTGTCGAGCCATTCGGCATTGTCGAGCATCACCGCATCGCTTGGGCCGTCGCCGAAGGTCAGGAAGCGGTCGAAGATGCGCTTGATGCCCGCGACATTGGCGGCGATCACCTCGTCGCTGTTCAGCTTGCGCGCCTCGTCCTTGAAGCTCGGGTCGCCGATCTTGCCGGTGCCGCCGCCCATCAGCACGACCGGCTTGTGCCCGGCCTGTTGCAGCCGGCGCAGCAGCATGATCTGCACCAGGCTGCCGACGTGCAGCGACGGCGCGGTCGGGTCGAAGCCGATATAGCCGGGCACGACCTGCCTGGCGGCCAGCGCGTCGAGCGCGGCGGCGTCGGTCATCTGGTGGATGTAACCGCGCGCGGTCAGCGTGCGGAGCAGGTCGGACTGATATTCGGTCATGATGTGCGCGTCGTTACACACAGGTCAGCGGCGCGGCAATTGCGTGACCGGATCGACCGGCGTGCGCCCGCGGCGCAGCTCGAAATGCAGCTCGGGCTGGTCGGCGAAGCCGGTCGCGCCGCTCAGCGCGATCACCTGCCCGCGCGTCACCGCCTGTCCGCGCCGCACCAGCAATTTGCCGGCATGGCCATAGATGGAGGTCCAATTGTCGCCGTGTTTGACGATGACGAGCCCGCCCAGCGCGGCAATCCCGTCGCCGGCATAGGCGACCGTCCCCGCCGCCGCGGCCTTCACCTCGGTGCCGGAGGGCACCGCAATCTCGATCCCGTCGAAACGCTCGCCGCTGCGCCCGGTGCCGAAGCGGCGGACGATCCGGCCGGTCAGCGGCCAGACGAAGCGGCCCGGCGAGGCGCTGGGCGGCGCGACGGGGACGGTGGCGGCGGGCACCTTGGTCGTGCCCTTGACGGGACGCACCGGCGCGCGTCCGCTCGCGACCGCCGGTTCGCCGCCGGTCAGGATCGTGTCGACGTCGAGCGTGAAGGCCGCCGCGCGTTCGGCCGCGGAGGCGGACTGCGCGGGGATCAGCACGCGCTGCCCGGTCACCAGCACGAACGGCTCGCGCAGGTCGTTGGCGGCGACCACCTGGCTCCACGGCACGCCATACGCGCGCGCGATGCCGATGCCGGTCTGCCCCGGATCGACGCGGTGATAGCGTCCGCCAGGAATCACCAGCCGCTGTCCGGCGCGCAGGGCGTAGGGCGGCGTCAGGTTGTTGCGGCGTGCGATGGCGGCGATCGACGCGCCGGTCCGCTCGGCGATCGCGCTTAACGTGTCGCCAGGGCGGACCACGACATCCTGTGTGCGGACCAGCCGCGCGTCGGGCGTGACGGGTGCCGCTTCCCATGCCGGGCGTGGTGCGGCGAGTTGCTCAACGGGGGAACGGCGGGGCGGGCGGGAGGGACGGACCGGGTGCGGCGCCTCGACCGTCGGCTCCTGCTCGGGTTCAGGAAGCGGCTCGGCAGGCAGATCGGCGGCGGGCACCGGCGCCGCGGATGGCGGAGCGAAGCGGGGATCGGCGGCGGGAATGCACCCCGCCAGCATCAGCAGCAGCGCCGCCGACCTCGCCGCTCGCCGCGTCAAGCCGCGCTACACCCCGGCGAAGGCGTCGCCGAGCGCCGCGAGTGAGCCGTGCAGCGTCAGGTCGAGCTGGAGCGGCGTCACCGTGATCCACCCCTGCGTGATCGTCGTCAGGTCGCTGCCGTCGTCGTCGGCGGGCACGGCCCGCCCCATCGACAGCCAGTGATAATCGAACCCGCGCGGATCGGTGCGGCGATCGAAGCGAACGCGCCCGTAGTCGCGCAGGCCCTGCGGCACGACGCGCACGCCCTTTACCGCGCCCGCCTCGGGCTCGGGGAAGTTGATGTTCACCACCGATCGCGGCGCCCAGTCGTAGTCGAGCAGCGGCCGCAGCACGCGCGCGCCCCATTCCTCGGCGGCAGTGAACGACACATCGTCGCCGGGTTCGCGTCGGCCGTAGCGCTGGCTGAGCGCGACCGAGCGGACGCCGGCCAGCGCGCCCTCCATCGCCGCCGAAACCGTGCCCGAATACATCACGTCCTCGGCGATGTTGCCGCCGCGGTTGACGCCGGACAGGATCAGGTCGGGCGGCGTATCGCGCAGCAGCTCGGCCAGCGCGTACATCACCGCATCGGTGGGCGTGCCTCCGACCGCGAAACGCTTTTCTCCGAACTGCTTGACGCGGAGCGGCCGGGTCAGCGTCAGCGAGCGCCCGGTGCCGGACTGTTCGGACGCCGGGGCGCAGACCCACACGTCGTCGGAAAGCTGCGCGGCGATCCGCTCCAGCACCGCCAGCCCCGGCGCGTGATAGCCGTCGTCGTTGGAGAGCAGGATCCGCATCAGTGCGCCCCCAGCACGTCGAGATTGTCGAGGTACGGCCGCAGCACCTCGGGTACCGTCACCGTGCCGTCCTCGCGCTGGTAATTCTCCAGCACCGCCACCAGCGTCCGCCCGACCGCCAGCCCCGAGCCGTTGAGCGTGTGAACGAACCGCGTCGTCTTCCCGCCCTCCGGCCGGTAACGTGCGTTCATCCGCCGCGCCTGAAAGTCGGTGCAGGTCGAGCAGCTCGAAATCTCGCGATAGCGCTGCTGCCCGGGCAGCCACACCTCAAGGTCATAGGTGCGCGCCGCGGTGAACCCCATGTCGCCCGTGCACAATTTCATCCGGCGATAGGCGAGCCCCAGCGCGTCGAGCATCCCTTCCGCGCACGCGGTCATCCGCTCATGCTCGTCCTCGCTCGCCTCGGGCGCGACGATCGACACCATCTCGACCTTGTCGAACTGGTGCTGGCGGATATAGCCGCGCGTGTCGCGCCCCGCCGCGCCCGCCTCGGAGCGGAAGCACGGCGTCAGCGCCGCGAAGCGCAGCGGCAGCACGTCGTGCGCGAGGATTTTCTCGCGCACGATATTGGTCAGCGACACCTCGGCGGTCGGGATCAGCCAGCGGCCGTCGGTAGTGCGGAACAGATCCTCGGCGAACTTGGGCAATTGCCCGGTCCCGAACACCGCCTCGTCGCGCACCATAAGCGGCGGGGCGACTTCCTCATAGCCGTGCGCGCGCGTCAGCCGGTCGAGCATGAACTGCCCCAGCGCGCGTTGCAGCCGCGCTGCATCGCCGCGCACCAGGGTGAAGCGCGCGCCCGCAATCGCCGCACCGGTCTCGAAGTCGAGCCCCAGCGCCGGGCCGATCGCGTCATGCTCGCGCGGGGCGAAGGCGAAATCGGGGCGCTGCCCGCGTTCGTGGACGAGCTGGTTGTCGTCCTCGTCCACACCCTCGGGCACGTCGGCGGCAGGCACGTTGGGCAGGGCAGCGAGCGCGGCGTCGAGCGCATTGCCCGTCTCCGCCTCTTCGGCCTCAAGCTGCGGCAGCCGTTCCTTGAGCGTCGCCACCTCCGCCATCAGTGCGGCGGCGGTTTCGTCGTCCTTCTTCGCCTTCGCCGCGCCGATCGCCTTCGACGCCTCGTTGCGGCGCGCCTGCGCGGTCTGCGCCTCGGTCGCGGCCTCGCGGCGGCGGCGGTCGAGCGACACCAACGTCTCGGCGCTGGCGGGCAGGCCACGCTTGGCCATCGCGGCATCGAAAGCGGCGGGATCGTCGCGGATCAGGCGGATGTCGTGCATGGCCGCGCTATGACCCCGCGCCCGCCGCGAGGCAACCCGCGCCGCACGCGCGGCGTTCTTCGCCTGTGACGCAACGGGCAGAAGGAGAAACGTCCATGCAGGTCCCCCACAATTCGGTCGTCCTGGTCGCCGATGGCCGCAAGCTGCTGTTCCTGCGCAACGAAGGCGATACCGACTATCCGAACCTGCAGGTCGAGCATGCCGAGGAGCGCGCGAACCCCGCCACGCGCGATCAGGCGACCGATGCCGCCGGCGGCGCCTCGTCGACGCAGAGCGGGGCAGGAGCACCCAATGCCGCGCAGGGCGGCTCCGGTCATGCCCAGGGCGGCGGCGCGCAATTTGCGCCCTCGCGCGGCAGCTTCGAGCAGACCGACTTCCACCAGCTTGAGGAGGATCGCTTCGCCGCCGAAGCCGCCGACCTGCTGAAGCGCCGCGCGCTGTCGAACGACTTCGAATCGCTGATCGTAATCGCGCCGCCGCGCACGCTGGGCGAGCTACGCAAACATTACCACAAGGAGGTGAGCGCGCGGCTGACCGGCGAGTTGGACAAGGACCTGACCGGCCATCCGATCCCGGATATCGAAAAGGCGCTGCTCTCGGCCTGATCGTCATCGTCGGCGGGCGCCTCCCGCCCGCCGACGGTAAGTGTTCAGCGTTGCGACATATCGTATCGATTACGACCATCCTGTTCGCTTGTGGAGGACCGGTCAGACGATTATAGGCGCGCCCAAAGGGGCGTGCAGTGATGCTGACGACATCCTTCACGTGGGCGGGAGAAGGTCATGGCGACAGTGATGAGTCAGGTCGAAGACGCGTTTGACGAGCCGGAGGCGCTCTCCAGCCCGATGCCGGACGGTTACCGCCCCACCGCGGACGAACCGTTCATGAACCCGCGCCAACAGGCGTATTTCCGCCACAAGCTGCTCGCGTGGAAGGATGCGATCCGTCGCGAGGCGCAGGGTACGCTGTCGCAGCTACAGGTCGACTCGCTGCGCGAGGCCGATCTCAACGATCGCGCATCAAGCGAGGCGGACTGGTCGCTGGAACTGCGCACCCGAGATCGGCAGCGCAAGCTGATCTCCAAGATCGACGCCGCGCTGCGCCGCATCGACGATGGCGAATATGGCTATTGCGAGGTCACCGGCGAGCCGATCAGCCTGGGCCGGTTGGAAGCCCGTCCGATCGCGACGATGACGGTCGAGGCGCAGGAGCGGCATGAGCGCGCGGAGAAGGTGTCACGCGACGATTGACGCCGATCTTAACCTTTCATCAATGATTTTGACGCAACCGTCCGGCTCAAACGAGCGGGCGGGTTACATGGGGCAGTCGAGATACAGCTTGGTTGACGACCATAAGGCGGCAGGCCAGCCCGACGAGCGTGGGCGTGGCGAGATTCATCTGTCGGCACGGATGCGTGTCCATGCCGAGGATGCGGGGTTCCTCGTGCGCATCCGCAACGTTTCGGCGGGCGGGCTGATGGCCGAACTGCCGCATCCGCTGCCGCCCGACTGCGCGGTGGAGATCAAGCTGAGCGGGCTCGGCTGGGTCGCCGGGCGTGTCGTCTGGCAGACCGAGGGCCGGACGGGGATCGCGTTCGACCATCCGATCGATGTCGCGGTCGTTCAGGATGCCAGCGGTACCGCGCATTAGGGTCGCGCGCTTCGTGCCCCGCTGTACACGGCCGCCGTCCCGGATGTGATCTGGGACGCGCCTGTTTTTATCGTGACAGGATCGCTTTTCTGGACGACGGCGCGAAGATCAGCGCCCGCCGGCCTCCAGCAGCCGCCGCGGCGCGGTCAGTTCCCAGCTTCGCGCGATACGATCCTCGACCAACGTCCAGTCGATATCGTCGTCGAGCGTGATCGACACCTCGCCCGAAGCGTCGCGCACCCGCACCACCGGAGGCGCCTCGGCCGACACGGTCGCGAATGGCTTCCCGTCGACGTAGAAAACAGCGCTGCCGTCGATCGCGCGCTCCTCCGCTTCTGGCAGCAACAGCGCAATGGCGCGGACCTGTTCCAATACGGTCATGAGCGAACGAACTCCTTCAGCACGGCCGGATACAGCCGATGTTCCTCGATCAGCACGCGCGCCGCGAGGCTTTCGGGCGTTTCGTCGGGATGGATCGGCACCTCGGCGCGGCCCAGCACGTCGCCGCCGTCCAGCTCCTCGGTCACGACATGCACCGAGCATCCGCCCGCCGCGTCGCCCGCGGCGATCGCGCGCGCATGGGTGTCGAGCCCCTTGTACTTCGGCAGCAGCGAGGGGTGGATGTTGATGATCCGCCCACGCCAGCGCGCGACGAAGGCGTCCGACAACAGCCGCATATAGCCGGCCAGCGCGATCCACTCCGCGCCGGCATCGCGCAGCGCGGCGTCGAGCGCCTCCTCGTAAGCGGCCTTGCCGATCCCCTTCGGGGAAAGCGCGAAGGTTTCCAGTCCCTCCGCACGCGCCCAGGCCAGCCCGGCCGCCTCGGGCCGATCGGAGGCGACCAGCACGATGCGATAGGCGTCGCCCTGTTCGCCGGCCAGCGCCTGCATGTTCGATCCGCGGCCCGAGATCAGCACCGCGACCCTGGCGGGAGACGCGCTCATTGGTGGTGCGTCGCCGTCCAGTCGGCGCGCGCGCTCCACGTTTCGGTGCTGCCCGTGACGGTGCAGCCGCGCGACCCGGCCTCGATCCGCCCGATCGTATGGACCGTCTCGCCCGCCGCCCGCAGTGCCTCGGCCACGGCGTCGGCCTGATCGGCGGCGACGACCACCGCCATGCCGATCCCGCAGTTGAAGGTGCGCGCCATTTCCTCGGGCTCGATCGCGCCCTGCGCCTGCAGGAACGCCATCAGCCGCGGCTGCTCCCATGCATCGGCGTCAATATGGGCGTGCGCCTCTGGCGGCAGCACGCGCGGGATGTTCTCGAGCAACCCGCCGCCGGTGATATGCGCCAGCCCCTTGATCTTGTGCGCGCGCAGCAGCGGCAACAGGCTGGCGACATAGATGCGCGTCGGCGCCATCAGGATATCGATCAGCAACCGGTCCGAATCGAACAAAGCGGGGCGATCGAGCTTCCACCCCTTGTCCGCGGCCAGCCGCCGGACCAGCGAGAAGCCGTTCGAATGCACGCCCGACGAAGCGAGCCCGAGGATCACGTCGCCCGCGCCGATCGCCGCGCCGGTCAGCACGTCGCCGCGCTCGACCGCGCCGACGCAGAAGCCGGCGAGGTCGTAATCGCCGGGAGCATACATGCCCGGCATCTCGGCGGTCTCGCCGCCGATCAACGCGCAGCCGGCGATCCGGCAGCCTTCCGCAATCGAGGCGACGACGCTTTCCGCCACCGCATTGTCGAGCTGGCCGGTCGCGTAATAATCGAGGAAGAACAACGGCTCGGCACCCTGCACGACCAGATCGTTGGCGCACATCGCGACCAGATCGATCCCGACGCCGGCATGGCGATCCCATTCGATCGCCAGCTTCAGCTTGGTGCCGACGCCGTCGTTGGCCGCCACCAGCAGCGGATCGGTGAACCCGGCTGCCTTGAGATCGAAGAAGCCCCCGAACCCGCCGAGGTCGGCGTCGGCGCCGGGGCGGCGGGTGGCGCGGGCCAGCGGCGCGATCGCGCGGACCAGCGCGTTGCCGGCCGCGATCGACACGCCGGCGCTCTCGTAGGTGTAGGCTTCGTTGCTCATGCGAACCGCGCCTAGCCATATCGCGCTTGGATTTCCACGTCTGCTTCGCCAAAAGACGTGCCGATGCGCCATCGCCTTCCGATCATGCTGGTCCTGACCGCCCTTGCCGCCGCGCTCGGCGCGCGTGGCGTGCTGGCGCAGATCGAGGGAGGCGATCGCGGCGTCGCGGCGGTCGACAGTTCGAACGACTTCGAGGTGGCGGGCGTCCGCGTCGACGTATCGGGCCCGAATGCCGATGCCGCGCGGCTGGCGGGCTGGCGCGAGGCGCAGCGCAAGGCCTATACCTTGCTGTCGCAGCGAATGGGCGCGGGCGCGGGGACGCTGCCCGACGGAACGCTCGACTCGATCGTGTCGAGCATCGTCGTCGAGAACGAGCAGATCGGCCCGAACCGCTATATCGCGCGACTGGGCGTGCTGTTCGATCGCGCGCGCACCGCCGGGCTGCTCGGCGTTTCCGCAGCGGTCTCGCGATCGTCGCCGTTTCTGGTCGTGCCGGTGCAATGGTCAACCGGCGTCGGCACGGTCTTCGAACAGCGCACGCTCTGGCAGGAGGCGTGGGCGCGGTTCCGCACCGGCAGCAGCGCGATCGACTATGTGCGCCCGACCGGCACCGGCCCCGATTCGTTGTTGCTGAACGTCGGCCAGACGCAGCGACCCGATCGCGGCTGGTGGCGGTCGCTGATCGATCAATATGGTGCCAGCGACGTGCTGATGCCGACCGTGCAACTGTACCGGCAATGGCCCGGCGGCCCCGTGATCGGTGTGTTCGAGGCACGTTACGGTCCCGATCACCGGATCTTGCAGCGCTTCTCGCTCCGCGTCGGCAGCAGCGCGGGCATTCCGGCGCTGCTGGACGAAGGCGTCAGGCGGCTCGACGGCGTCTATCAGCGCGCGCTGCGCGAGGGATATCTGGGCCTCGATCCGGGGCTCAACCCGATCATGCCGGTGATCGAGACGCCGGTCGAGGAAGCGTCCGACCTGCTCGCCGACGATCCGGCGCTGATCTCGACGAGCCTGGCCCTTACCATTCAATATGATACGCCGGATGCCGGTGCCGTGAACACGGCGGAATCGGCGCTGCGCAATGTGCCGGGCGTCGCGAGCGCCGCGACGACCAGCCTGGCGCTCGGCGGTGTCTCCTCGATGAACGTCAGCTATGCCGGCACGCCCGAGGCGCTGCGCGCCGCGCTGGAGGCGCGGGGCTGGCAAGTCATCGGCAACGGAACCACCTTGCGCATTCGCCGCGCCGCGCCAACGCCGAGCCCCAGTCCCCGTGCGGGGGCGGCGACATGAACCAGATCGCACTGCCGCTCGGTTGGCCAGCGGAGCAACAGGGCGAGTTTCTGGTGGTCGAATCGAACGCGCGCGCGGTGCGGTTGCTCGAACATTGGGCGACGTGGCCGGTGCGCACCGCGGTGCTCGCCGGGCCGCCCAAGTCGGGCCGATCGTTGCTCGGGCGGATTTTCGCTGCACGGTCCGGCGGATCGGTGATCGACGATGCCGGAACGGTGGCGGAAGAGGAGCTGTTCCACGCCTGGAACCGCGCGCAAGAGGAGCGGCGACCGCTGCTGCTGATCGCTTCCGCACTGCCTCCGGACTGGCCGGTTGCGTTGCCCGATCTGCGTTCGCGGCTCGCCGCCAGTCCGGCGGCCGCGATCGGCGCGCCGGAGGACACCTTGATCGCAGCGCTGTTCGAGCGCGGCTTTGCGCGGCGCCATCTGGACGCGCGCCCCGATCTGATCACCTGGTTGACGGCGCGGACCGAGCGCAGTCACACCGCCGTCATGGACACGATCGATAGGCTCGATCGTGCCGCGCTGGCAGGGCGCCGCCGGCTGACGATCCCGTTGGCACGCGAAACCCTGGATCTGGACAAGTCGGCAAAGAACCGGAGCGACCGCCCATCATGACACGGCCCGTGAGTATTGCGCGCAAGGACGCCGAAGCCGCGCTTCACCTGGACGATCCGTTCGTCGAGCGGGATGGCGAGCGCTATTTCAATCGCGAGCAATCATGGCTCGCTTTCAATCGGCGTGTGCTGGAGGAGGCATGCAATCCGGCGCATCCGCTGCTGGAAAGGCTCCGCTTTCTTGCGATTTCCGGTGGAAATCTCGACGAGTTCTTCATGGTCCGCGTCGCCGGACTGAAGGGGCAGCAGCTTCAGGACGTCGAGGCACGCTCGGCCGACGGCCTGACACCCGGTCAGCAATTGGCGGCGATCGTCGAGCAGGCCGATGCCTTGATGGCGAGCCAGCAGGCGGTGTGGGGCGACATCCGCCGGGAAATGGACGCGGCGGGCATCACGGTGCTGGGCAGCCGGTCGCTCGACACGCTGGATGCCGAGCAGCGCGCGTGGCTCGACACCTATTTTCAGGAGCAACTGTTTCCGGTCATCACCCCGCAGGCGCTCGACCCCGCGCATCCGTTCCCGTTCATGCCCAACAAGGGGATGGCGGTGATGTTCGATCTGGTGCGCAGGTCGGACTCGGAGCCGATCCGGGAATTGGTGATGCTGCCCGCCGCGATGCCCCGCTTCGTGCGGCTGCCGGGCAGTGAGCGAGCTTCGTACGTTGCAGTAGAGTCTATCCTCAAGCGCTTCTCTCCCATGCTTTTTCCCGGTTATGACGTGCTGGGCGCGGCGGAATTTCGCGTGCTGCGCGACAGCGACATCGAGATCGAGGAAGAGGCGGAAGATCTGGTCCGCTACTTCGCCAATGCCATCAAGCGCCGCCGCCGCGGGCGAGTGATCCGGTTGGAGCTTGAAACCGGGATGCCCGACGGGCTGGCGCAGGTGTTGCGTGAGGAGCTTGGCGGCAGCGACACGATCGTGACCGAGACGGGAACGTTCCTGGGCATCGGCGATTTGTCGCTTTTGGCAGACGAGGATCGGCCGGACCTGAAGTTCGTCCCATTTACGCCGCGGTTTCCCGAACGAATTCGGGAGTTTGGCGGCGATTGCTTCGCGGCGATCCGAAGCAAGGACATCGTCGTCCACCACCCGTACGAGACGTTCGACGTGGTGCTGGCGTTCCTCAAGCAAGCGGCGAACGATCCCGACGTGGTCGCGATCAAACAGACGTTGTACCGCGCGGGCAAGCAATCGGCGGTGATCAGCGCGCTGATCGCCGCGGCGGAGGCGGGCAAATCGGTGACGGCGGTCGTCGAGTTGAAGGCACGCTTCGACGAAGAGCAGAATTTGCAGTGGGCCAGCGCGCTGGAGCGGGCCGGGGTGCAGGTCGTCTACGGCTTCATCGACTGGAAGACCCATGCCAAGGTGGCGATGGTGGTGCGGCGCGAGAACGGCAAGTTCCGCACCTACTGCCATTTCGGCACCGGGAATTATCATCCGATCACCGCCAAAATCTATACCGATCTCAGCTTCTTCACCGCCGATCCTCGCATCGGGCGCGATGCGGCGCGAATGTTCAACTACATCACCGGCTATGTCGAGCCGGCGGACATGGAGCTGGTGGTGCTCAGCCCGCGCTCGCTGCGCGAGCGGCTGCTGATGCGGATCGACGCCGAGATCGCGCATGTCCGCGCCGGGCGTGCGGGATCGATCTGGGCCAAGATGAATTCACTGGTCGATCCGATCATCATCGAGAAGCTCTACGAGGCGAGCTGCGCCGGGGTGGAGATCGACCTGATCGTGCGGGGAATCTGCTGCCTACGCCCGAAGGTGCCGGGCATGTCGGAGAACATCCGCGTGAAGTCGGTGGTGGGGCGCTTCCTCGAACACAGCCGCATCGCGGCGTTCGGCAACGGCGCGCCGCTGCCCAACGATGGCGCGGTGGTCTACATTTCGTCGGCCGACTGGATGCCGCGCAATTTCGATCGCCGCGTCGAATATCTGCTGCCGCTCGAAAACGAGACGGTGCACGATCAGGTGTTGGATCAGGTGATGGTCGCCAATCTGATCGACAACGAGCAAAGCTGGGAGCTGGAGGCCGATGGCAGCTACGTCCGCGATACGCCGGGCGAGAAGCCGTTCAACCTGCACCGGTATTTCATGGTCAACCCGTCGCTGTCGGGACGCGGCGCCGCGCTCGACGGTGACGAGGTGCCGGTGCTGTCGCTGAGGCGCAAGCGTTGAGGTGGCCCAAGCGCGTGGTCGACGCGCCGGATGCCGTTCCCGCCGAAGAACCGCGCACCGCGATCATCGACATCGGCTCCAATTCGATCCGGCTCGTGGTCTATCAGGGCCCGCCGCGCCTTCCGGCGATCCTGTTCAACGAAAAGGTGCTGGCCGGGCTGGGGCGTAGCCTCGCCGAGAGCGGATCGATCGACGAACAGGCGATGGCGCTGGCGCAGACCGCGCTGCGGCGTTTTGCCGCGCTGGCGCGTGAAATGGATGTCGCGGTGCTCCGCACGGTGGCGACCGCGGCGGTGCGCGATGCCAGCAATGGCGCCGATCTGATTGCGGTGGCCGAGGCGGCGGGGCTCGAGGTCGAGATCCTGCCCGGCGAGAAGGAAGCCGAGGCGGCGGGCTACGGTGTCCTATCGGGCATCCCCGAGGCCGATGGCATCGTCGGCGATCTGGGCGGCGGCAGCCTCGAACTGGTGCGTGTGCGGCGCGGCAAGCTGCTGGGGCGGGCGTCTTTCCCGCTCGGCGTGCTGCGCATCGCGGCACTGCGCGAGCAAGGTCGGCTCGATCGCCAGGTTCGCGCCTTGCTTGAGGAAAGCGACTGGCTGGGGGCGGGCAAGGGATTGCCCTTCTACCTCGTCGGCGGATCGTGGCGCGCGCTGGCGCGGCTCGACATGGAAGCGACTCGCTATCCGCTGCCGGTGATCCACCAATATGCGATGTCGGGCGAGACGGTGACACGCCTGCGCCGCACGCTTGCGCATGTCGGCAAGGCCCGGCTGAAGAACGTGCCCGGCCTGTCGTCGGGACGCATCCCGACGCTGTCCGATGCCGCGGCGTTGTTGGCGGCGATGCTGAAGCATCTGCGCAGCAGCGGGACGATCGTCTCCGCCTATGGGCTGCGCGAGGGCTTGCTCTACGAACGATTGTCGTCGTCGGAGCGTGCGGCCGATCCGCTGATCATCGCCGCGCGTGACGAGGGGCGACGCAGCGGGCGGTTCCCCGAACATGGCGATCTGCTCGATCGCTGGATCGCGCCGTTGTTCGGCGACGATCCGGTCGAGGACGCGCGACTGCGGATTGCGGCGTGTCACCTTGCTGATGTCGGATGGCGCGCCAATCCGGATTTCCGTGCCGAGCGCGGCATGGAGGTCGCGCTGCACGGCAATTGGGTGGCGATTGATGCGCGCGGCCGTGCGATGGTGGCGCAGGCGCTGTGGACAGCGCTGGGCGGCGCGACCAACAGCCCCGAACCGCTCGCCGCGCTCGCGGGCGAGGCCGGGCTGCGGCGCGCGGTGCAATGGGGGCTGGCGATCCGGCTGGGCCAGCGGCTGAGTGGTGGCCTCGCCGCACCGCTGACGCGGGCGGCGGTCAGCGCCGCGGGCGGGGTGCTGCGGCTCGAACCGGGCGATCCGGCGCTGTATGGCGAGACGGTCCAGAAGCGTCACCGGGCGTTGGCGGCGATGATGGGGATGCAGGCCGAGCTGGCCTGAGGCGCGGGCCGAGGCACGCGAGGCGTCAGAAGAAGGGGTGATACACGCGGAGGCGCAGAGGACGCGGAGGTGCACCGCATGGGGTATCATCACCCTGTCATTCAGATCGGGCGAGGATGAGCTCCCAATGCGGCAAGCGCATCATCCCTGCGTCCTCCGCGCCTCCGCGTGAAAAGCTTTGGCGCCTTCGCCGCCCCACAGGGCTGAAAGCCGGTCGCCCTTGGGCCCGACCGGAAAGTACCGCCGGGACGTAGCGCGGCCTGCGTCATCAGCCTGCCTCGTCGAGACGTTCATCACGTTACGCTTAACGCTCTGAAATACGCGGCGAACATGACCGATCGCTCATGTTCCGGACAGGCAATCGCGAATGCGCGCCGGGCAGAAGCGCGGTATGAGCGATCAGCCCTTCTCCGACCGCTTCGGCCGTGCCGCCGTCGAGCGTGAACGGTCGCGGTCGGCGCTCGATGAGCGGGTATGCCGGCTGATCTGCCCGATGGCGGCGGCGATGGTGGGAGTCTGCCTCACCGGGATCGGGCTGCTGCATGTCGGTATCGCCTCGGGCCGGCGGGCGAGCTTCGCGGACGATCTGCTGGCCGTCGACGCACTGATCTTCCTTATCGCGATGCTGGCCTCCTATCTCGCGGTGCGCACCCCGGCGGCGCGGCGGCGCGCCTGGCTGCACCGGCTGGAGCAAGTGGCCGACGCGACGTTCATCGTCGCGATGCTGCTGCTCACCGCCGCCTGTTTCGTGATCACTTATGCCGTGAGTGCCTGACCATGCCGACGAACCGACGCAACTGGCTGGCGATCGTGGCGGGTGCGGTCACCGGCGCGGCGCTGCTGGTGGCCGGGTTCGTCGGCTATCTCGGCTATTTCGGCGGCCCGATCCTTCGCGCCGAACCGGCCACCGCGCCGGTCGCGATGCGCGGCACGCGGGTGCTGTTCCTGTCGGGCGATATGGGGATCAACGCCGGCATGGGGCCGCGGCTGATCGCGGCGCTGAACAGGGACGGCTTACCCGTTCTGGCGTTCAATTCGCTGACCGCGTTCGGCACCCGACGGACGCCCGACGAGGCGGCGGCGATCGTCGCCGCGGCGGTCGCGCACGCGGAGCAGATGCCGGGAACGTCGCGTGTCGTGCTGGTGGGGCAGTCGTTCGGCGCCGACATGCTGCAATTCGCCGGCGCACGCCTGCCGCGCGCGCTGCGGCCGAAGGTCAGGCAGATCATCCTGTTGGTGCCGGGTAACACGTTGCTGTTCAAGGCAAGTCCCGGCGGCGTGCTGGACGGACGGCCCGATGCGCCGGCCGGTCCGAGCGCGCGGCGGCTCGACTGGACCCCGGTTACCTGCATCCAGGGCGTGGCGGAGACGGTCAGCCTGTGCCCGTTGCTGCATGACCAGAACGTCCGGCAGGTGGCGCTGCCCGGCGGGCATTTCCTGAATTATGACGTGCCGCTGATCGCGCGGACGCTGCGCGACGCGATCGCAAACGGTCGCTGAGCCGTCATCTTCATTACGGATAATTCAGCCGTCGTCGACGTGCCGGCAATCCACCACGGCTTAGGGTCGGCCGATCACAGGGGATCAGATATGTTCGCTTCTCGCTTCGCCGCGGCCATCGCCGCTTTGACGATGGCCGTGGCCATTCCCGCCGCGGCGCAATCGCAAGCGCCCACGCCGACCGCGACGATCTACGGCACATGGATGAACCCTTATAAGAGCGTGGCGGTGCGCACCGGCCCGTGCGGCGAGCGGCTATGCGGCTGGATCGTTTGGGCGAACCAGGAGGCGCAGAACGATGCGCGCGACGGCGGCACGCCGAAGCTGATCGGCACCGCGTTGCTGGAAAATTATCGCGTGCAGAAGCCGGGGAGTTGGGCTGGCACGGTGTTCGTGCCGGACATGAACCGACGCTTCTATTCGATCATCCAGCAGGTCGGGCCGGACGAAATGAAGGTGAAGGGCTGCATCCTCGGCGGGCTGCTGTGCAAATCGCAGCTATGGCACCGGATTTCGGACGTTCCTCATGCTTGAGATGAAGGGGTGGCTGGCGCGGCATCGGACCGCGCTGTCGCTCGTCATGGTGCTAGTGCTGATCGGGCTCGGCTTTGCCGCGATGCAGCAGTTGACGCGTGAACTGCACTTTTCTCATGTGCGCACCGCGCTGCATGCCTTGACGCCGTGGCAGATCGCGGCGTCGCTGCTCTTCACCGCACTCAGCTATCTGACGCTGACCGGTTACGACGTGCTGGCGTTGCGGATCATCGGGCGGCCGCTGCCGTGGCGGGTGGCGGCGCTGGGGTCGTTCACCAGCTATACGCTCAGCCACAATCTTGGGCTGTCGCTGCTCACCGGCGGGTCGGCGCGTTACCGGATCTACACTGCGGCCGGCCTCGACGGGCCGGACGTGGCGCGCGTGATCGGGATCGCCAGCGCGACCTTCTGGAGCGGCGTCGTCACGGTCGCGTCGGTGGCGTTGCTGGCGCGAAGCGGGCCGATCGAGCTAGCCGGGTTCACGATCCCCGCCGTGGTGTCGCACGGGATCGCCGCGACGGTGCTGGTGTTGATCGCCGCGGTCGTCATGCTGTGCGGCAACGCGCGCGGACCGCTGCGGCTCTGGCGGCTGAGCGTGCCGCTACCGAGTTTCGGGCAGGTGCTGGCGCAGATCGGGCTGGCGGTGCTCGATACCAGCACCGCCGCGGCGGCGCTGTTCGTGCTGGTGCAGGGTGCCGATCCATCATTGCTGCCCGCGTTCATCCTTGCTTATGCGCTGGGGATCGTCGCGGCGGTGCTGGCGCACGTCCCCGGCGGGATCGGCGTGTTCGAGGCGGTGGTGCTGGCGGTGCTCCCCGGTGATCGTTCGGTCGCGTTCGCGGCGCTGATCGCCTATCGCGTGATCTATTATCTGCTGCCGCTTGCGGTGGCGGTCGCGATCCTGGCGTGGCGCGAGGGACTGCGGCGGCGGCATCTGCTCGACCATCCGTTCTCGTCGCGCCTGCTGCGCGACGGGCGGGCGGTGGCCAACGGGATCGCGCCGCTTGCGCTGTCCGCCGCAACCTTCATGGGCGGGGCGATGCTGCTGCTGTCCGGATCGCTGCCGTCGCTCCATGCGCGGATGGGCGCGCTCGCGTCGATCGTCCCGCTGCCGTTCATCGAGGCGAGCCACATCGCGGCCAGCCTGGTCGGCACCGGGCTGCTGCTGCTCGCGCCGGGGCTCTATCGGCGGCTGGATGGCGCGTTCGTCGCGATACGCGCGCTGTTGCTGGCGGGCGCGGCCTTCTCGCTGGCGAAGGGCATCGATTACGAGGAGGCGATCGCCTGCCTGACGCTGGCGGCGATGCTGCAATGGACGCGCGGGGCCTTCTATCGCCGTACCGCGCTGACGCAGATCCGCTGGTCGGCGGGGTGGCTGTCGGCGGTGCTGGTGGTGCTGGCGGCGGCGGTGTGGATCGGGCTGTTCGCCTATCGCCGCGTCCCTTACGAGGATGGCCTGTGGTGGCAGTTCGCGCTGAAGGGCGATGCGCCGCGGTTCCTGCGGGGCACGCTGGCGGCGACGGTGGCGCTGCTGGTCGCGCTGGTATGGCGATGGATGTCGCCGCCGCAGGCGCCCGAGCCGCGCGCCGTTGCGCCGGAAGCGTTGACCCGCGTGATCGCGCGCGCCGATCGAACCGACGCGATGCTAGCGATGATCGACGACAAGCGGCTGCTGTTTTCCGAATCCGGCGATGCGATGCTGATGTACCAGGTGCGCGGCGCGAGCTGGATCGTGATGGGCGATCCGGTCGGCACGCGCGACGACTGGCCCGAATTGCTCTGGCGCATTCGCGACAAGGCCGATCAGGCGCAGGGACGGCTGATGCTGTACCAGGTGACCGGGCCGGTGCTGGAGCTGGCGATCGGCATGGGGCTCCACGTCATCAAATATGGCGAGGAAGCGATCATCGACCTGCCCGAGTTCACGCTTGATACGCCGCGGCTGCGCTCGGTGCGCAAGGCGGAACGGGCGGCAGCGCGGCGCGGGCTGACGTTCCGGATCGTGCCCGCGGCGGCGGTGCCGGTGGTGCTGGACGAGCTGGAGGCGATCTCCGCGGAATGGATGGCGAGCAAGGGGCATGCCGAGAAGAGCTTCAGCCTCGGCCATTTCAGCCGGGACTATATGCAACGCTTCGACCTCGCGCTGGTGATGGAGGGCGAGCGGATCGCCGCCTTCGCCAATCTCTGGTTGACCGAGAACCATGCCGAGGCGTCGGTCGATCTGATGCGGCACCGCGACGACGCGCCGCACGGCACGATGGACTTCCTGTTCGTCAACATCCTGCAATGGGCGAAGGATCGTGGTTATCAGCGCTTCTCGCTGGGGATCGCGCCGCTATCGGGGATTTCGGGGCGGCGGCTGGCGCCCGCCTGGGCGCGCGCGGCGTCGCTGGTGTTCCATCACGGCGAGCGCTTCTACGGCTTTCGCGGCCTGCGCAGCTACAAGGAGAAGTTCGCGCCGCGCTGGGAGCCGCGCTATATCGCCGGGCCTAAGGGGATCGCGATGATCCGCACGCTTCGCGACCTGTCGCGGCTGATCGGACACGCGCCCGCCGGGTCGTAAGCGACCACGGCGAACGCGCGTCGAGCGAATTAGCTCTTCGGCGCGGTCAGATGCGCGCTGAGGAACTTGTTCATCTCGAACATGCTGGCCGACTTCTTGCCGAAGATCTTCTCCAGCTTGTCGTCGGCGTTGATCTGGCGACGGTCCTTGGCGTCCTGCAGATCGTGCTTCTTGATATATTCCCACACCTTGCTGACGACCTCGCTGCGCGGCAGGTCTTTCTTGCCGACGATCTCGGCCAGGTCCGCCGACGGGGTGACGGGAGCGGTGATGCCGCCACGTGCGCCGCCCGCGGGCTTGCCGGTCGCCTTGACCTTCTTTTCCGCAGCCTTGGTCTCGTCCTTGCCGCGCTTCTCCGCAGACTTTGCCATGCTAAGCTCCCTTCCTGAACTGCTCTTGGATGGCGCAACACCCGGGTGCGGCGCAAGTTCATCCTGGTGGCGCCTTATCAGTGGTTTTGCCCCCGCGCACAAGGAAGCACGCGACAGAAGGTCGCAAAGGCACCCCCGGCCATCGCCGGGGCGCTATCCGGCGGCCAACTCCGCCCAGATCGGCAGGTGATCGGAGGCGACGCGTGCGGCGGCGGACTGGTGAACCCCGCAGCGGGCGATGCGCAGCTCGGGCGACACCATGATCCGGTCGAGCCGCGCGATCGGGCGTCGCGCATGGAAGCTGGGCCCCGTCTCGGCGAAGCGGAACGCCGCACCGAAGTCGCGCAGGCAGCCCGAGGCGCGGGTCCATTCGTTCAGATCGCCCATCATCACCGTCGGCATCGTCCGCGCGCTGGCGCCGACATGCGCGAGGATCGCCGCGGCCTGTCGCCGCCGCCATAGCCCCGACAGATCGAGGTGCATCCCGATGATGCGAACGCTCGTGCCGCCGATCGCGACCTCCGCCAGCACCGCGCCGCGCGGCTCGAGCGCGGGCAGATGCAGTTGTTCGCAATCGAGGATGCGCGCCGCCTTGCGCACCAGGATCGCATTGCCGTGCCAGCCCATGCTGGTGGCGCGCATGCCGAGCCCGACCGGTTGCCAGTCGCTATGCTCCTCCAGCAGATGCGGGGTGAGCACCGCGGCGCGCTGTCCGAAGCGGCGGTCGGCTTCCTGAAGCGCGACGATGTCGGCGTCGACTTCGCGCAGCACCTGCAGGACACGCTCCGGGCTGCGGCGACGATCGGTGCCGATCGCCTTGCGGATATTATAGCTGGCGACTTTCAAGGTCATTGCCCCGGCGCAACGAGCGAGCGACGCACGGGTTGCAGCGCGCGATGGACAGCCAGCGACGCCAGTAGACCTGCACCGCAGAATCCAGCAGATGTAGCGGCCAAGCATCGACGGCGATCCGAGTCGAAGTCACCCGTATATCTTAAGTTGTTACTTTCGTAGGAAAAAATTGATGCTGAGGTCGACATTGCGCGTGTGGTGGGTGGCGATTATCAACGCGATTGCTTCGACTCTGCCCGATGATCCCTTCACTTCTCGGCTTCGCGCACATCTTTATCGTCTGATTTCCTGTCGGTCGGGAAGGGCGCCGACGATTAAGGGTGGCTGCCGTGTCAATGGCTATGGATTGCGGATCGGTCATCGCGTTTTCATCAATCGAAGCTGCTATTTCGACCTCAGCGCACCGGTCGTGCTCGGTGACAATGTGGTCGTCGGGCATCACACGCGGTTCGTCACTGCCGACCATGAGGTCGGCACCCGGGAACGGCGTGCGGGGTCGGTCAAGGCCGCGCCGATCGTCGTCGAGGAAGGCGCGTGGATCGGCTGTCAGTGCGTGATCATGCCCGACGTGACGATCGGGCGGGGCAGCGTGGTGGCGGCGGGCGCGCTGGTGCGTGAGAGCGTGCCGCCCAACGTCATGGTGGCGGGCGTGCCGGCGAGGGTGAAGACCCTCGACCTCGATGCTGCCCTGGCGGCGGAATAACGGCGGTGCCGGTTGCAGGAATCGAACCCGCGACCTTCGGTTTACAAAACCGCTGCTCTACCAGCTGAGCTAAACCGGCCCGCCGTTACGCGGCCCTCCATGCGTCAGGTGACGCCGAAGGTCCAGCCCTCCGTCGCGGCGACCGCGTCCGTCATCGCGGCGGGATGCCACAGGTCGGGGTCGCCGACGACGTGACGTAGCCAGGCAGCGGTCATCAGCGCGTCGGTCGCGTGATCGGTGTAGGTGGCGAGCGGTGCATGCGGGCCGCTGCCGAGCGCGGCGAGCGCAGTATCGAGCGCGGCGGCGTCGCGGATCTTGCTGAGGCCACGACGCAGTCCGGTTGCGCGCGCGGCGATGGCGGTGTAGATTTCGACGACCAACGCGCCGCGGGTAGCGACGGGGTCGAACGGCCAGACCGCGACCCGCCTGTCGAGATGGTGCAGCAGGCGCATCCCGGCGAAGCTCGCCTTGGCGACCTGCGCCGCACCGATCGCGTCATAGACGGTGGAAGGCTTGGTGGTGCCGTCGCCGCGTTGCTCGCAGACGCGCCAGTGGAGGAAGTCGCGTTTAATCCCGTCGGCGGCGCCGAGATAGAAGTGCCGGCCGCGTCGCGCCTCGAGGAACGAGGCGGCACCGAGATCGTCATCGGCCGACCGTGAATCGACATAGGCCCATAATGCGCGGGCGTCCCGCGTCGCCGTTTCGCCGGGCAGGTGCGCGCCGCGGGCGACGAACGGCGCGGAGAAGCTGAAATCGAAGCCGACCAGCAGTGGTTCGTCGCGCCGCTCCAGCAACCAGTCGAGCACCGCGGCGCGCGACCATGCGCTGGCGTCGCCGGGCGGCGCGATGAGGACCGGTGCGTCGCTGCCAATCGCACAACAGGCGACCGCTATCCCCTTGTGACGACGGCCCTTCGCGCCGGACCAGTCGATCGCGGCGAAGTGCGTGAACCGGTCAGGGGCGGGGGCCAAAGGCCGCCTGCGCTTTTCGCGTCGTCCGGTCCCACCAGGCGCGGGCGATCACCGCGCGGATGCGCTCGGGGTCGTCGCTGCCATAGCGGACCAGCAACCCCGGCCAGTTCGCATAATGCGGCGTCTGCCAGAAGGTGTCGGGATCGCTGTCCATCAACACCGTCTTTTCGTCGTGCGTCGCGGCGACGTGAAAACTGCCGGGTTCGTGGCCGGTCGAACAGATCAGCTTGCCGCGCACCTTCATCGCTGGCTGTCCCCACGACGTCGATGCCTCGACGCCGGGCAGCGTCGCGGCGAACGCCGCGACATCGTCCCACTCGCGGAAGGTCACGGCGCGGCGATCACGTCGGCGGCGAAGCGCGCGACGTCGAAGCGCGCGCTGCCGGGGTCCTCGCCGCGCCGGACGATGACGAGGCGGTGCGCCGGGACGACCATGACATACTGGCCGCGATTGCCCTGCGCCGAGTAGCTGCCGGCGGGAAGCCCCTGTGCGGGGCCGAACAGCCAGATTGATGCGCCATAGCCTTCGCTGCGGTCGGGCTGCGGCCCCTTGGGCGTCGTCATGTAACGCATCCAGCCGGCGGGGAGCAGGCGGCGACCCTGCCACACGCCATCCTGTAGCCAGAATTGCCCGAGCCGGGCGAGATCGCGCGCGGTGGTCCACATATCGCTGGAGGCGATGTAATTGTCCCGCCAGTCGCTCTGCGCGACGGTGTGGCGCATCCCGAGCGCGGTGAAGAGCCGTTGCGGCAGCGCGCGATAGCGGACGTCGCCCAACGAAGCGCGCAACGAGCGCGCGGCCAGCATGATGTCGTTGTTGGCGTAACGGAAGCGCTCGCCGGGGCGCGAGGACAGCGGCCACCCGGTCGCCTGTTCGCCGACGGTCGTCCCGCCGAAATAGATCGCGTCGGTGCGGTTGCCGGCGGTATCGCTATGCAGCCCGGACGACATCCGCAGCAAGTGATCGAGCGTGATCCGGGCGCGCGGATCGATGCCATAGGCGCTTTGCCATTCGCGGATGTTGGCGGGTCGGCGCGGATCGACGCCGCTCATGCCGACGAGCGTACCGGTGATGCTCTTGGCGACCGACCAGGTACGGTTGGCGACGAACGGGCCGAAGCCGTCGCGATAGCGCTCCGCCACGACCCGCCCGTCGCGGAGCACGACGACCCCCAGCGTGTCGGTGCCATGGCCGTATGTCGTCCCGGCAAAGGCATGTTCGATGACGCGCTCCAGCGCCGCGGATGGGCGGGGCGCAACGCCGGCGTCCCCCATCGGCCACGGGCGCGGGTCGGCCCCGGCGGGCGGGGGCGGGGCGCTGCGCGCGGCGGGAAGCGCGGCGGCGCCGATCGGGGCGAGCGTGCAGCCGCGGCCTGCCTGCCAGCTGGCGTAGCGCGGCGGCAGCGCGCGGTCGAACGTCACCGCGACGATGCCGCGGCGTCGATCGACCCGCGCATTGAGCGTGGGCACGATCTCCTCATATTCGGGATAGATGCCCTTCAGCTCGACCGCCTCGATCTGCCGCTCGCTGCGCCCGGCGTTGAAGATGCCGCCGCACAGGAATGCCGCCTTATAGCCGGCGGCGACCGCGCGGACCCAATTGGCGCGATCGTCGGCGCGCACCGACTGCGGCGATTGCGCAACCGACGGGGCGGACAGGAGAATCAGGGCGGGCAGCAGAAGGACGCGACGCATGCCGACGTTCATCCCATCCCGGCCGGCGCGCGGCAATGCGCGAGTTGCGCCAACGTCGCCCCGGCGATGCGGCCGGGGCGACGCGCCGATCATTGCGCCGGGGCGGCGACGCGGCCGGTGCGCTCCAGCTTGCCCCAGCCGACCACCATCCCGCGCACCGCCGAGGAAATCGCGCGGATCACGACACCGTACATGATCTGGCGATAGACCAGCCGCTGCGCGATCAGCAGGAACGCCGGATAGCGCTCCTTCCGGCCATCGAGGCGATAGGCGATCCAGCCGCACAGCACCTCGACGATGGTGAAGATCAGCCAGTAAAGCCCCATCTTGCTGATGTCGCCGCTGGTCTGCGCCCAGCCGTGCTGATGGACGCGCAGCGCGGTGCCGACGATCGACAGGATCAGCGTCAGGTCGATCAGCGGCGAGATCGCGGCGAACAGGATCTGGAACAGCCACGCCTGCGGCAGTCCGACCAGCGCCAGCCCCGACGGCTTGCGCTTGCGCAGGATCGAGCGGTGCTTCCACAGGCATTGCAGCGTGCCGAACGCCCAGCGATAGCGCTGCTTGGCGAGCGCGCGGAACGTCTCGGGTGCCTCGGTCCACGCCACCGCGCGCGGATCGTAGGTGACGCGCCACCCCGCGCGCTGGATCGCAATCGTCAGGTCCTGATCCTCGGCCAGCGTATCCTCCGGGTAGCCGCCGACCGCGTCGAGTGCGGCGCGCCGCCACGCGCCGACCGCGCCGGGGACCACCGTCATCGCATCGAACCCGGCGAGCGCACGGCGTTCGAGATTCTGCGCGGTGATATATTCGACCGCCTGCCAGCGGGTGACGAGGTTCACGCGGTTGCCGACGCGCGCGTCGCCCGCCACTGCGCCGATGCGGGGATCGGCGAACCAGCGGACCAGGCGGGTGATCGTCTCCGCCTCGAACTGCGTATCGGCGTCGAGCGCGATCACCACCTCGCCGTCCGCCTGGAGCAGCGCGCGGTTGAGCGCCGCCGCCTTGCCGCCGTTCTGGAGCGTCAGCAACGTCACGCGCGGATCGTCGGCGAAGGCGGCGCTGACCGCGGCGCTGGTGCCGTCCTTCGACCCGTCGTCGGCGACGATCACCTGCAGGTCGGGATAGTCGCTGGACAGCACGCGCGCCACCGAACTGGCGATCACCCGCTCCTCGTTATACGCCGGGATGATGACTGAGACGGTCGGGCGATAGACCGGCGGGTCGGCGCGACGGCGGCGGCTCTGGATCCAGGCGAGCACGGCCATCAACACCGCACGCGCCATGCCGAGCCCGATCGCCAGATACGACAGCCAGCCGATCGCCGCGACGATCGCCGCCAGCACCACGAACACCGCGACGTCGGTCCGCACCGCGAGCAGATCGCGCCCGACGACCTTCGGCATCGCCTGCGCCTGATTGAGTCCGGCAAGTTGCGAGACGGTGACGAAGCGATAGCCCTCGCCCTTCAGCGTGGCAATGATGCGGGGCAGGGCGGCCACCGTCTCGGACCGGTCGCCACCGCCATCATGGAGCAGCACGATGTTGCCCGAGTTGGTGGGGGTGGCGTTATGGACCTGATCGAGCACCTGCTCGACGACCGTGTCGGTGCCGGGGCGTGCCCAGTCGTCGGGATCGACGTGCAGCCCGGTGACCGTATAGCCCAGGTTCTGCGCGATCAGCGCCGGCCCCAGTTCGTCGGTCGTCGTCGGTTCGGCGTCGCCGAAATAGGGCGCGCGGAACAGCGTCATCCGCCGCCCGGTATACGCCTCGACCAGCCGCTGGGTCGTGTTGATCTCCAGCCGCGCCTGTCGGTCCGAAACCGCGGCGAGGTTGGGGTGGCTATAGGTGTGATTGCCGATCTCGCCGCCGTCCGCGATGATGCGGTTGAGGAGGCCGGGCTCCTCCAACGCGTTCTGGCCGATGACGAAGAAGGTACCGGGGACGTTCGCCTGCTCCAACTCCTTCAGGATCTTTGGTGTCCACGTCGGGTCCGGGCCGTCGTCGAAGGTGAGCGCGAGCAGCTTGGGGTTCTGCGCGCCGGTCCGGCGGACGACGAAGGGCGTCGGCAGCGCCGCATAATGTTCGTCGGTGATGATGCCATTGCGGGCATGCGTCACCTGTCGCACGCCGGGGGTCGGCGTGGCGGTGATGCGCAGGATCTCGCCGCTGCCCTCGACATCGGCGTTGAGCAAGGCGCGCGGCGCGGACAGGTCGGGGGTGCCGCCGGTGCGCCAGGCGGCAAGGTCCGCCCAGAAGCCGGGGTCCTCGCTGCCCAGCCGCCACAAGGCCACGTCGTCGATGCCAAGATGCTTGAGCGCGACCAGCTCGTTCCAGCTGGTGGCGGCGTCGAGCATCCAGATCGTGTGGCGCTGCCCGTCCTCGTCATAGGCGAAGCCGGCGTTGCCCGATGTCCGGTCGAAGGTGATCGGCGCCTGGCTGTCGTGCGCGGCCAGCCACGAATCCTCGATCGACAGCGCATCGGTGTCGTCGCCGTGCCAGTCGTAGCCGTAGCTGCCGAGCGCGACGACCAGCTTGTCGCGGCCGACGGTGCGGATCGCCTGCGCGACCTGATCGACGAACCACGACTGGCCGGCGATCGGGCCGGGCGTGCCGCCTTCCCAATGCTGGTCGTACGCCATGAAGATCAGCCGGTCCGACACGCGCGCCAGCGCGGCGAGCGGCCAGGCATCGTCCTCGGCCGGCACCGTGACCGCCAATTGCGCGCCTTTCGGCATCGCGGCGCGCACCGCGCGCAAAAAGCGCTGGTAATCTCCCATCGATTGCGCCGGCAAGGTCTCGAAATCCATGACCAGACCGGCCCGATGCGTCACCGTGACGTACCGGCCCAGCTTGCGCGCGATGTCGGCCGAGGCGCGCGGATCGCGGAGCAAGGCGGCGGCGCCGGCGCCGTCCCAGTCGCTGTCGCCGAAATTCTGCACCATTGGCAACACCTTGGGCGCATGCTTCATCGCCGCGATCATGCGGTCGAACGCCGGATCGGGGTCCAGCTGCACCGTGTGCGACGGTCCGAACACGCTGATCGTGGCCGGCACCACCCAATCGAGACTAGCACTATGCCGCCGCAACGACGCGATGCTCGCGTCGTCGCCGGGCACGTAGAAGCCGATCGACAGCGGCGAATGCGGGTCGGCCGCGGCGGGGCGGTGCGGGAGCCAGCCAGCGATGCCGCGACCGAGCGACTTCTCGATCCGTAGCGCGGCGGCACGCGGCTGAGGTAGCGGAAGTGCGAGATCGCGGCCGCGCGGCACGCGGATCAGGGTGAGCGCGAAGATCGCGGAGCTGATCACGATCATCACCAGCAACGCCGCAAGCACGCGCTTCGACATGCGGCTGCGACGACCGGTGGGATCGAAGAAGATGGGTTGTGCCACGGCTCAGCGACCTTTCCGAGCCACGGCGACGACGGTCATCACGATCACGTATCAACTCCCGACGGGCAGAACGCCCGAACATCGCGGCTATAGGCGACGATCAATGGAGATAGCGTGATGACGAGATTACGTTTCGGTCATCCGCGATCATGACCGATCGGTCATAAACGGCTCATCTTGCGTCGAGTGGCAGCAGGTTAGCAATGAATTCGGAGGTTCATGCCATGTCGACCATGCCGCCACGGCCACAGCGCGCGCGCGACCCCTTTCCGACCGGTGCCGACCCCGACGTGCGTGCGATCGGGTTGCTCGCGCTGCTCGTGATCCTGGCCGCGTTGATCGGCGGGCTCGCCTGGTCGCGGACGCTTGGGCTGACCGGCGGCAATGCGCGCGGCAGCGAGCGGATCGGTGCGACGTTCGCGCCGCTCGGCGGTCAGTCGGTGGTGGTCGACAGCGTGCGCGTCAGCGGCGCCGCGCGACGCGGCGGCCTGCTGGTCGGCGATGTGATCGAGACGGTCGACGATCGTCCGATCTCTACCGTCGAGGCAGCGGACCACGCTTTCCTCGGCCAAAGCCTCGACATTCGTGTCCGCCGCGGCAAGAGAGAGGTCGACGTGCATCTGGATGCAGACGGAGGAGACGGGCGTGGCCAACAAGGTCCTGTTGATCGAGGATGACGATGCCACTGCCGATTTCGTCACTCGCGGACTGACCGAAGAAGGCTTCGTCGTCGACCGCGCCGCCAACGGGCGCGACGGGCTGTTCCATGCCACCGACGGCAGTTACGATTGCATCGTGCTGGACCGAATGCTGCCCGGGATCGACGGCATGGGCGTGCTGGGTGCGGTGCGCGCGGCGGGGATCGAGACGCCGGTCATCGTGCTGTCCGCGCTGGGTGCGGCGGATGACCGCATCCACGGGCTGACCAACGGCGCCGACGATTATCTGACCAAGCCGTTCGCGTTCGTCGAACTGCTGGCGCGGATCCGGCTGCTGATCCGGCGCGGCGGCGCGGCAAAAGCGGTCGAGACGGTGCTGCGATGCGGCGACCTTGAGATGGATCTGCTTGCCCGGCGGACGAAGCGCGCGGGTAAGGCGGTCGACCTGCAACCCCGAGAATTTCGGTTGCTCGAATTCATGCTGCGCCACGTCGATCAGGTGGTGACGCGCACGATGTTGCTGGAGGGGGTGTGGGACTACCATTTTGACCCCGGCACGAACGTGATCGACGTCCACCTCAGCCGCTTGCGCAAGAAGGTGGATGAGGGGTTCGATCGCCCGCTGCTGCATACGGTGCGCGGCGCGGGCTATCGCCTCGGGCTTGACCCCTAGGTGTTGCGTTCCGCCACCTTCCGGTTCGCGGCGCTGGTTTTCCTGTTGCAGCTCGTCAGCGCAGCCGCGCTGATCGTGACGATCGGCACCGCGGTGCGGCGACAGCTGCGGGCCGATGCGCAGCGGACGGTGGCGGTGCTACGTGACGATTTGCGCGCCAGCTATGCCGCCGGAGGCGCGGAGGGGGTGCGCGGAGAGGTGGCGCTGCGCACCCACGGGCTGGTGACCCCGGGGACCGTGCTCCTGCTGATCGGCCGCGACGGCAGCTGGCTAGGTGGCAACCTCGATGCCTGGCCGCCCAGCGTGATGCGCGATGGCCATGCGACCGAAGTGACGCTGTATCGCACCGGGCTCAACACCGCCGAGCCGATGCATGTCGAGGCGGTGCGATTGCCAGGGGGCGAGCGGTTGCTGGTCGGCACGATCGTCGCGGGCGAGGCGCGCGCGATGCGGATGCTGGAGCAGGTGAGCGGCGTTGCGTTGCCGCTGGCGCTGATCTTCGCGGCGCTGGCGGCGTGGATCGCGGCGCGGACGATCGTCGCGCGGCTGGAGGAGCCGCTGGCGGCCCTGAACGCAGTGGCGGCGGGCGACCTTGGCGCGCGCGTGCCGGCAGACGGATCGCGCGATGCACTGGCGACCTTGGGCGTGGCGATCAACGGCGCGTTGGAGCGCGTCGAGACACTAATGGGCGAATTGCGCATGGCCACCGACGGGCTGGCGCACGATCTCAAGTCGCCACTTACCCGTATGCGCGTCGTGCTGGAGCGCGCGGCGGCGCAGGTGCGGGAGCCGTCGGCGGTCGAGTTGCTCGAGCGCGCGTTGGCGGAAGCCGATCGTTTGTTCGCGCTGGTGCAGACCGCGCTCAGCATTACCCGCGCCGAGGCGGGAATTGGCCGCGAGCATTTCGTGGCGATCGATCTCGCAGCCGAGTTGGAGGGGCTCGCCGAGATGTATGCGCCGCTCGCCGAGGATCAGGAGCGTACGCTGTCGGTGGAGACCGACAGTCCGTGCGTGGCGCGGGTACACCGCGAATTGCTGGCGCAGGCGCTCGGCAACATCATCGACAATTCGCTGAAGTACGGCGCGGGCCCCATCACGCTCGCCCTGCGCAAGATAGACGACGCGGTCGAGCTGGCGGTCGCGGATCGCGGTTCGGGGATCCCGGCGGGGCGGCACGAGGATGCGCTCCGCCGCTTCGGTCGGCTTGATGAGGCGCGGCAGGGGGGCGGGGCGGGGCTCGGCTTGTCGCTGGCGGCGGCGGTGGCGCGGCTGCATGGCGGCGCGCTGGCACTCGGCGACGCTCGACCGGGCCTGGTCGTGACGATCACACTACCGCTGGACTGAGGGAGCGGGTTCCTGACCGCGGCGTTTTCGGGACGACGATCGTGAGAGAGCGACTTTGCCGGTAAAGCTCGCCGTGCAGCAGAAGCCGACGGTGCCGCTCTTAGCGTCAAGCGTGGCGAGCAACCCCAATCGAAACTGACGGGTGCGTCACGCAACATGGAAAGTTCGATAACAGAGACACGACCGATGGAATTGGCCGCGTCGCTGAGAAAGGGGGAGCCAAGCAAAAAAGCGGTGACAGGGCCGCCTACAAAGCCCGGCAAGCGGCCTCGTTCCACTTTTTTGCAAAAATCTGCAAAAAGGGGCTTTACGCGTCCAATCGGCTTCCCTAGATGGGTGTCACCGCAGCGGCGAACTGGTTCTTCCGGTTCGGGATCGCGGCGGTGATCGCAACCACGGGCACTGGCCTCAGCTACCGAAAGGTAGGATGAGGGTGGTGCCGGTTTTTGCCGCTCTTTGACATTGTAGGTAAGATGAAGGGACATGTGGGCGGCGGCTCTGCGGGT
>NZ_CAXIAM010000013.1:0-65223 GCF_964021865.1 uncultured Sphingomonas sp. | reverse complement strand
TCAGCTTGGCGATCTCCTGCCCCGCCCGGCTCTTGGCCTTGGCGGCGAGCAGGCATTTGGCGAGGATGTCGGCATCCACCTGCCGCGCCGCGCCAGTCGAGGTGACGAACACCTCGCAATGTTCCTCGAAATTCATCAGCCAGTACGGCATCTGGAGATTGGACACGTCGAACAGCGCGCCAGCCTCGCCGAACGCCGCGCCATATTCGCCGTGCGGGTCGATCATCACGACATGGCCCTGCGGCGCGAGCGTACAGATGCGGTGGAGGATCAGCGCGGCGGCGGTCGACTTGCCGGTGCCGGTCGAGCCGAGCAGCGCGAAATGCTTGCCGAGCATCGCGTCGACATACAGCGAGGCGCGGACGTCGCGGCTGGGATGAACCGTGCCGATCTCGATCGCCGCCCGCCCGCGCGCGGCATAGATCTCGCGCAGCTCTTGCCCGTCGACCGCGAACACCCGCGCGCCTGGGATCGGATAGCTGGTCACCCCGCGGCGGAAGCGCTGCATCCGCCCGGTCAGCCGTTCCTCATCGCCCTCGCCGAGAAAATCGACCTCGGCGATCACCGCCTCGCCGCGATCGTCGGCCAGCCGCAGCGCGCGCGTCGTCGCGATCAGCAACGTCGCGCCGACCCGTACCTTCACTTGTCCGCCGACCTGCCCGGCCATTGCCAGCACCGGATCACGATGCGCGCGCAAGCCGTCGAGCGCGGCGCGGTCGAGCAACAGCTCGCCGCGGCCCCCCGCGATCTGGCACACGAAGCCGATCGCCATGGCGTCCTCCTCCGCCGGCCCTGCGCCCGAGAAGGCAGCGGCGATTGCGGCGTCGAAGGTGTACGAGGCGGGGATGTCGTTCATGGGCGAGAGCGCGTCCAAGGTCTGGGAAGTGCTGGCCCTACCGCGTCTTCCGTAAAGATCGGGTGGATGCGATCAGCGTCGCGCCAGCCGCCCCGCACCCCAGCCGAGCGCGACCGACAGCAACACCGCCGCTCCGCCGTACAGCCACTCATGGCGATCCGCCGCCTGCGCGACGAACCGCTCGAACCCCTTTTTGCGGATGTCGATGTCGCGCACCGCCACCGCCAGCACGCGCCCGTCGCGCACCAGGAAGGTCTCGGCGGTGAAGCGCCCGACCGGCACCCGCGCCGGGATCGACACCCGCGCGCGGTACAGTACGCCGTCGCTGATCTCGACCGCCCGCGGCGCTTCGTAGAACAGCCCGGTACGCACGCGTTGTTCGACCAGCCCGCGCGTGAAGCGATCCTGCACCTCCGACGGCGCGGCGGACGCGGGCGACAGTTGCAGGCTGTCGAGCCCCAGCTCGTAAATCGCGCGGGTGCGCGCATCGACCAGCTCGTTCAGCGGCCGCGACGAGGCGACCGCGTAGAAGGACGGCGCGGAGCGATAGCGCAGCCGCCCGGCATTGACCCAGATGCCGGCGACCTTCTCCTTCTCGCGGATCACGATCGACTGCGTGGGACCTTTCACCACCACCACGACATCCGCGCCCTTGGTGTCGGTCGGCGTCCGTCCGCCGGGGTAGATGATCGCGCCGAACAGCAGCAGCTCGGCCCCGGCGAAGCTGTAGGCGATGTCGATCTCGCGCTGCGAGACATCGGGCACCAGCACCGGCTTGGCCTGCGCCATCAACAGCGGCGCGGCGGCCAGCAGCAGTGCGGCCCTCACGACAGCTCGACCGTATAGATTTCGTCGGGTCGCCAGCCGAGGCCGAGCGCGATCCGCCCCGCCACCAACAGCACCATCAACGCCAGTGCGAGCCGCAGATATTCGGGCCGCGCTTTCGCCGCGAAGCGCGCGCCGACCTGCGCGCCGACCACCGATCCGATCAGCAGCAACCCCGCCAGCACGATATCGACCGCCTTGGTGGTGGTGGCGTGCACCAACGTCGCGGCGGCGGTGACGAACAGAATCTGGAACAGGCTGGTCCCGACCACCACCGCGGTCGACATGCCGAGCAGGTAGATCATCGCCGGTACCAGCACGAACCCGCCGCCGACGCCGAGCAGGATCGTCAGGATGCCGGTGAAGAACCCGAGCAGCAGCGGCGCCAGCGGCGAGATATACAGCCCCGAGGCGTAGAAGCGCGTGCGGAACGGCAGGCTGGCGACCAGCGGATGGTGCCGCCGCCGCCGCGCCGGTGCGCTGCGCCGTCCCTTGGCGATCAGGATCGCGTCGACCGCTTCCTTCAGCATCATCAGCCCGATCGAGCCGAGCAGCAGCACATAGGTGATCGCGATGGTCGTATCGATCTGCCCCCATTGCTGGAGCAGCCGGAACAGCCACGCGCCGAACAGCGAGCCGAGCACGCCGCCGATCACCAGCACCGTCCCCATCCGCGTATCGACCCCGCCGCGCCGGAAATGCGCGAACACGCCCGAGACGCTGGCGCCGGTCACCTGGCTGGCGGCGGAGGCGGCGGCAACGGTCGGCGGGATGCCGTAGACGATCAGCAGCGGCGTGGTCAGGAACCCGCCGCCGACCCCGAACATTCCCGACAGCAACCCGACGCCGGCGCCCAGCGCGATCATCACGAGTGCGTTCACCGACAGATTCGCGATCGGCAGATAGATGTCCATGACGGGTCGAACCGCTAGCGGGTTCGCGGGCGCGATGCCATCAATAGTCGGTGCCGATCGACAGCGCCGGCCCGGATGAAGGCCGCGCATCGCCAGCGACACGCTGCCGCCACTCGACCGCGAAGCGCAGGTGCGACGCGTGCCCGATTGGCGCGTCCAACGTCGCCGCGGGGCCGATGTCCAGCCGCAGAGCGTCGCGTTGCGCGCCGCCCCATACGCCGAAACCCAGCGCGATCGTCGCGCCTCCACCGCTACCGGTCACGCGACGGGTGACGTGCAGCGCGCCATCGGCATAGCCTTCGGGCTCGGCGCGGATCACCGTTCCCGCCTGCGCATAGCCATCCAATCGAAAGCCGCCTGGCAGCGGCCGGTCGCTCACCCCGCCGACCAGCCCGACGGCGGTGCCGCCGCGTTGGTTCGCAAGCCCGATCCGCCGTTCCGCGACGATTCGCACCGGCAAGGCGGTCGGTCGCCAGTCAAGGCCGACCGCCGCTTCCTGCTGCCGAGTGTCGAGCGCCATCGCGACTCGCGTTGCGATCGCGAGGCGCCCCTGTCGATCAAGGGTGCGCGCGATTCTGATCCCGGCCTGCGATCCGCCCAATTGCGGCGTCGCTACCCCGCTGCCGGCACTACTCCCCCGCAGCATCGCCCAGCCGCTTGCCGACCAGTGCCGCGCGCTCGGGGTCGCGGGCAGCGGCGTACCATAACGCACCATGTCGAGCAGCCCGACCAGATAGGAAGGCGATGCCTCCTGCTGAATCGCGGGCGGATCGGGCGTCGCCAATGCCATGATCGGCGGGTCGACGATCGCCGGCATCTCGTATGCGGGCGCGGTCGTCTTTTCGGTCGGGCCAGTCGAGGCTGCCACGATGATGGTGCTTGGCGGTCGCGACATGATCATCGGTCCCGGGGGATCGCGGCGCGCGCCGATCCGCCGCATGGCGTGGCGGATCAGCTTCGGCACCGGCGGATCGGGCCAGAGCTGCCAGCTTCGAAGCCCGATCCACGCGCCGAACACCAGCACCAGAAACCGCAGCGGTCGCCCGCCGTGCCTCACGTCGCCTCCGGCAGTTGCTCGGGGAAGCGGTGCGCGGTCTTGTCCCAGCGGGGCGCGGCGCCGAACAGCGTCGTGACATATCGCCACAAGGCCCGCCGGGCTGCCAGCATCGCGATATAATTGGCGACCACCGCGCGCGGCAGTGACCAGCATCCCTCGCGCCAGCCATGTTCGGCGCTCGTATGAGCGGCGCGCGCGCCGAGCCGCCAGCACAACAGCCCGGTATTGAGCATCAGCAAGACGCGCAGGCCCGGTCCGACCGCCACCGCCTCGCTGCCCGTGATGGCGTGCAGGAGCGACGACACCCCCCACCCGACCAGCGCGAGATAGGCAGCGAGCAGCGCCGCCACCGCCAGCAAACCCCGCCGATCGCGCATCCGCATCCAATATTCCGCGCCATGCACCCGCGCGCCCCAGCCGGTGCGATCCCACCCCGATAGCGCGATCCCCGCCACCCAGCGCGCTTTCTGGCGCACTGCGGTGTCGATCGTGTCGGGAAAGAACGCCCGCGTGGCGATCAGGCGACCGCCCGCCGTCTCACGCCACCGCACGAACCGCGCCGGCAGCCCCAGCGCGGCGACCCGCAGGCCGAACTCGTAGTCTTCGGTCAGGCTGTGCGGCTCGAACGGCATCCCGCTCCCGCCAGCGAGCTGCTCCAGCGCGTCGCGCCGGATCGCGCATCCCACTCCCGCCAGCGGCACCGCCGCCGCCAGTGCCGAACGGACTGTCAGATCCCGCCGGTGCGATTCGGCAAATTCATCGGCGTAATGACCCGAGACCAGCCGTCGTTTGGCATCGATCAGCGGCACCACCGGCAATTGTACCAGCGCCGCATCGCGCAGATGGTCGTCGAATACCCGCAATTCGGCCGGGTCGACGACATCCTCCGCATCATGAAGCACGATCGCGGCCGTCGTCCGCCCTTGCGCCCGATCGTCGGCGACCAGTGCGCGCCACAGCCCGTTCAGGCAATCCGCCTTGGTGGTCGGGCCATCGTGCGGCACCACCACCCGGCGCACGCGCGCATCGTCGGCCGCCACCGCGGCCACGGCGGCCAAGGTTCCCGGATCATTGGGATAGCATCCGACGAAGACCCGGTAATCGGGATGGTCGTAGCGCGCGAGCGTCGCGCGCAGCATCGCGCCGATCACCGCCTGCTCGTCCCAGGCGGGCACGAATACCGCCAGCGGCAGGCATGGCGCTACCGGCACGTCCATGCAATTCGGCTCGCGCCGCCGGACGCGCCACCACACCAGATCCATCAGCACATCGTCGATCCCCCCCAACAGGATGACGACCGCTGCGAACAACGCCAGTTCCGACACGGCGCGATCGAAGCCGTCCAGCCCGACCATCATTGCGCGTTGCGACCCATGCTGACTGCCCCCCGACCGCCGCATCGATGGCAAGACTGTGGCAGAAAAGCAACGACGCCGAAGAAGCGTGCTGACCCACGAACCGAATGAGCGACCGATCGTTGCCGCTGCGGTCCCCTTTCCCCCTTTCGGGACCGGTGCCGACCCAAGCCGGTACCGGCCGCGCCGCCGCGTTAATGGCGGCGCGGCCGTATCACCGGCTCAGAAGTAGAAACCGCGCACCACATCGAGCACGACGCCGCGACGGTAATCGACGAGCAGCGCATCGTCATAATGTCGTACCCAGCGCGCCCGGACCGGCGCGGCGGGCAGTCGATACCGCCACGGATCGGCGATTACGTAGCGCGCACCGTAGTAATTTGGGCCGATTCGTGTGCCCGGACGGAACGATTGATAACGAAACGGCGCCTGCCAGCCGCCCCGCGCATACAGATCGCGGTGCCCGGCACGCCAGCGCTGCATGTCGGCACGCCATTCGCGGCGATCGCGCTGCCACTGGCGCTGCTGGCGCAGGTCGCGGCGATCCTCGCGATATTCCTGCCGCGCCTCGCGCAGATCGCGGCGCTGCGCGCGCACGTCGCGCCAGTCGCCGCGCGCGCGGGCGCGATCAAGCTGGCGTGCCTCTTGGCGGATGTCGCGGCGATCGCGCCGCAATTCTTCGCGCGACTGTGCGCTGGCAGGTGCCGATGCCACAACGCCCGACAGTGCGGTGGCAGCAAGCAGGGCGGCGGTGACAAGGTTACGCATCACTGATCCTCCTTCGCGGCGGCGCGACCCTGTGTCGCGTCGTTCATGGAGGACCAATGCCGGCGTCGCGCTGAACGGTCCGCGAACGCGGGCGTCAGCGATCCGAAAGGATCGCCGTTACTGGCCGTTACGCCCGGTTGGCCCCGCCCCGCCCGGCGCACCCGCCGCGCCGACCGCGCCGATGTTGCCGAACAGATCCTGGAAGAAGCCACGCTCGCGGCCCAGCGTGGGGGTGGTCTTGCCATAGGGCTTCAGGCTGACGACCTGCTCCACCCCCGACTTGCGGATGGCGCTGACGTTGCCCGCCTGATCGAAGCTGATCTGCAGCGTCAGCTGATCCTTCGGGCGCGGGGCGTTGAACGCATAATTGCGGCTGTCGCGCGCAATATAGTACCAGTCACCCTGGTTGAACTGGCTGGCGAAGCTCGGCGTGCCCAGCGTGGCGAGAACCGACTGGCGGTTGTCGACCCCCGGTTGGATCGCGTTCACCAGATCGGCATCGACGATATAGCCCTGATGCGAGCGGAGCGGAGCACAGCCCGCGGCAAGAACGCCGGCCAGGGCGAGGAAGATCAGCGGGCGCATCGATACTCCGGTCACAGGCGCGCGTGGACATTGCGGCCGTCCGCCTCAATATGCCCAGCGGCGCGGCGAAACAAGCGCGCGGCCGAATGGATCGCGCGGAACGGCAAAGGGATGAAACGGTGGGCTGGTTGACGAAGGTATTGGGACGGCGCGAACGCGACGCCGCCTTGCCGCTGTACGATGCGGTCATCGCCCGCGCCCGTGCCCCGCATTGGTATCTGGACGGCGCGGTGCCCGACACGCTCGACGGGCGGTTCGACATGGTCGCGGCGGTGCTGGCGATGGTGCTGCTGCGGCTGGAGGAGGATTCGCACGGCGCCGAGCCGATCGCACGGCTCACCGAGCGTTTCGTCGACGACATGGACGCGCAGGTGCGGCAAATCGGCTTCGGCGACATGGTAGTCGGCAAGCATGTCGGCCGGATGATGGGGATGCTCGGCGGCCGGCTGGGCGCCTATCGTGACGGGCTGGCAGGTGGCGACTTCGATGCCGCGCTGGTCCGCAATGTGTACCGCGGACAGGCACCGGATGCCGCCGCGGTCACGCATGTACGCGCTGAGCTGACCGCGTTCCGCAAGTCGCTGAACGGCGTCTCCCTGCCGAAATTGATGGAAGGACGATGGGCATGACGACGGAATTCTCGCGGGTCGAGCGGCTCGACACGATCGGCGGCGAAGACCGTCAGGTGGCAATCGAAGCCGATGCCGAGGAGCGGCTCGCCCTTTCGCGCCGGTTCGGCCTGGTTTCGCTCGACCGCCTGAGCGCCACCTTCGCGATCCGCCGAGACGGTGCCGCCGTAATCGCGCGCGGCCGTGTCAGTGCTGCGGTCGTGCAGAGCTGCACCGTTACCGGCACCCCGCTGCCCACGACGGTCGATGAGGAGGTCGCGCTGCGCTTCGTGGAACCCGCCACCGCGGCCGAAGGCGATGAGGAAGTCGAACTCTCCGGCGATGCGCTCGACACGATCGAGATCGAGGGCGGTGGCATCGATCTCGGCGAAGCGTCGGCCGAGACGATGGCGCTCGCGCTCGATCCGTTCCCGCGCAGCCCGGACGCCGCCGCCGTTTTGAAGCAGGCCGGAGTGATCAGCGAGGAGGAAGCGGGTGCGTTCGGCGCGCTGGCCGGATTGAAGGCGAAACTGGAAGGAAAAGCCTGAAGACTCAATGATTGAGCGCGTTGATCGCGGCATGGACGCGCGCCTCGGCCTCGGCGCGCGGCAACCCCGGCGGGATCGCTTCGCCGATCCGTATTGTGACCACGCCCGGTTTCTTGGCCCCCTTCTTCGGAAGCAACCGCCCACTGTCGAGCGCAATCGGCACCACCGGCAGCGCCAGTGCCTTGTACAGACCCGCAAAACCGGAACGTAGCGGCGGCGACTCGCCATGTGGCACCCGTGTCCCCTCGGCATAGACAATCACCGATCGGCCGGTCGCCCGCACCGCCGCGCCTTCGCGCATCAGCGTGCGCAGCGCCTTGGACGACGCCTCGCGATCGACGACCAGCGCGCCGTACTTGACCGCTGACCAGCCCCATAGCGGGATGCGCATTAGCTCGCGCTTGAGCACCATCGCCGGTGAGCCGAGGATCAGTTGCAGCTCCAGCGTCTCGTACATCGCCTCATGCTTGGCGACGTAGAGGAATTGCCCGACCGGCACCTCGCCCTCCACCTTCGCGCGGATGCCGAGGATGAGCCGCATCAGCACCCGGTGGAGCCGCGACCAGCGATCGGCATGCGCGATCACCACGCGCTGCCCGAACAGCGCGGCGACCGGCGTCGTGGCAACGATCGGTACAGAAGCAAGATAGAAGATCGCGCGAAACACGATCGTGCGCAGCCAGTTCACCGCAGTCGCTCCCCCCACAGCACCAATCGGCGCAGCAGCAGCTTGTTATATTCGTTGAAGGCCTGCGTCAGCGTCGGCTGCGCATCCACGCCGTCGACCAGCACCGTGACCCCTTCGCCCAATGCCGGACCAAGCTCCAGCGCCGCACGACGCGCATGCCAGTTCGACGTCACCAGCCGGATCGATCGATAGCCGCGTGCCCGCACCCAGGCGGCGGTCTCCTCGGCATTGCTGCGGGTGTCGACCGCCTCGGCACCAAGGTCGACGCAGCAGGCGATCGTCGCGGCATGTCCCGCGACCCGCGCCAGATCGGCGCGCGTAACCCCCGGCGCCGTGCCGGTCACCAGCATCCGCCGCGCGCGACCGTGTTCGAGCAGGTCGAGCCCGCGTGCGATCCGGCCCGCCGCGCCGGTGGGAACGACGATGCCGTCGGTGCGAAGCTCGGGGTCGGCGGGCTGCGGCAGGGCCAGCATGAACAAAGCAAAGCCCAGCATCCACAGCAACAACGCCAAGGCGACGACGCGCCGGATCATGTCAGCCGTCCCAGCGCGCGGCGGACCCCCAGATAGGCGACCAGCGCCGCCAGCGCGACGAACGCGAGCGGCAAGGCGACCGCCACACCCCAGCCGGCGCGTCCAAGGGTCATCCCGCCGAGCAATTCCGCCCGGGAGGCCACAACCACCTGACCGAGCAGCAGGATCACCCCCCATGCCGCGGGCGCGCCGATCACCGCGGCCAGCGCCGAATCGCGCGCCATCCGGCGGCAGAACAGGGTCGCGATCTGACCATCGGTGGCGCCGAGCCGGTGCATCACCTCGATCGACAGCTGATGCGCCGCCAGACCGGCGCGGGTCGCGAGCAGCACCATCGCCATCCCCGCGGCGATCATCAGCGCGACGATCGCGGCGGCGAGCAGGGTGACGGTCCTCAACAGCGCCTGGGTACCGCCCAGTGCCAAACCGTGCGCGTCGATGCGCATGTCTGGGTCGATCGGTGCCACGAGACGCCGGATTTCACCCGCCACATCGCCGTTCGGTACCACCGAAACATCAATCAGTGCCGGCACCGGCAGATCATCCTCGCTGGCCGCACTCCCCAGCCACGGGCCGAGCAACCGCGTCAGCTCGGCACGCGAGACCGGAGTCACACGCGACACGCCCGGCAGCCGGCGCAACGCGGCGGCGACCTCCGCCGTGCGTCGCTCACGCGTTGCGGCGTCGCCGGAGACGATCTGCACGGTCACCTGCCCCTCGATCGCGGCACCCAGTGCACGGCCGGCGGCTGCGGTGGCGACGCCGCCTGCGGTCGCCAGTACCGCCAGGAAGATCATCACCGCGAGTACGCCGGTCATCGTCCAGCCGTCACGCGCGCTATCGAGCAGACGGGCGGTCGCGGCGGTCATGCGCGCTCCCGCCGCGCCGGTTGACCCAGCCGCCCCGCTGCAATCCGCATCATCTGCGCGGTCGGAACGCGCGCGAGCAGGTTTAGGTCGTGCGTCGCGACCACCACCGTCGTGCCGAGCTGGTTGAGCGAGGCGAAGAGCTGGATCAGCCGGTCCGCCATCGCATCGTCCACATTGCCGGTCGGCTCGTCCGCGAGCAGGATGTCCGGACGCGCCACCACCGCGCGGGCGATCGCGACGCGCTGCTGCTCGCCGCCCGACAGCGTCGCCGGCTTCGCCCCGGCGCGGTGGGTGAGCCCGACCCACGCCAGCATCTCGCCGGTCGCCTCGCGGACCTCTTCCTCGGCCGTGTCGGCGATACGCAGCGGCAGCGCGATATTGTCCGCGACCGAGAGATGCGGGATCAACCGGAAATCCTGATAGACCATCCCGATCCGACGCCGCAGCATCGGCATCCGCGCGCGCGGCAGCGTGACGACATCGGCGCCGAACAGCCGGATCACCCCGCGGCTGGGACGCCGCGCCAGGTGAAGCAGCCGCAACAACGACGTCTTGCCCGCCCCGCTGGCGCCGGTAAGGAAATAAAAGGCGCCGGGCACGAGCGAGAAGGTGATGTCGCGCAGCACCTCTTCGCCCTGGTCATAGCGAAGGCCCACGTTCTCGAACTGCACGATCGCCGCCATCGGCCACAGCCTTTGCACGCCACGCCCGGCGGCTTCAAGCATCGCGACTCACGCTTGCCTTGCAGGTCGCACGCGTGCTTAGATTCAGTTCGTTCGTCCTGCCGGTGCCGCGCCTATGATCCTCGATTGTCCAGAATGCCGCGCCCGCTATCTGGTGCCGGACGACGCGATCGCTCCGCCGGGGCGCACGGTGCGTTGCGCCAATTGCGCGCATAGCTGGTATCAGGACGTCAGCTATGACGACACGCCGGCAGAAGAGGCGGCTTCGTCGCCCGAAGAAGTCCCGCCCCCCGCCCCGCCCGAACCGGCAGTAGCGGAAGTCGCAGCGCCGCCGCCGGCCCTTCCGCTCCAGTCCGCGCCGCCGATCGTCGATGAACCGACACCGGAACCGGCCCGCTACGACGCCTTCGCGCACCGTCCGCCGTTCCGCGCGCCGGTTCGCCGCAGCGGACGCATCCGCACGATCGCAAGCATTGCCGCCGGGCTGCTGATGCTGGCCGCGGTGGCGGTGATCCTGTGGACGACCGCGCCGGGGCTGGCGCAGCAGATTGGCCTGTCGATCGGCCCCGAGGAACTGCCGCTGCGGATCGCCGACAATCCGATCGAGCGGCGCAAGATGGCGAACGGATCCGAGCTGTTCGCGGTCAGCGGGCGGATCACCAACCCGTCCTCGACGCGGCAGCGCGTGCCCGACATCCGCGCCGACCTGCGCGATTCGCAGAACCGCATCGTCTTCAGCTGGACGATCACCCCGCAGCAGCGGACATTGCTGCCCGGCGGTGCGATCGACTTCAACTCGGCGCAGGTGGACGTGCCGGCCAGCTCCAAGCGGCTCGATCTCAGCTTCGTCGGCGAGACGAACTGAGATCAAGGCGATAAAGGGCGTTGCCAGCCCCGATCGGCTTTGCTAGGGGCGCTCGCCTACCAGACGCCGGGTCTGCCCGGTGGACAACACGTGCGGTCGTGGCGGAATTGGTAGACGCGCAACGTTGAGGTCGTTGTGTCCGAAAGGACGTGGAAGTTCGAGTCTTCTCGACCGCACCAGTTTCTCTGAAATTGCGAACGATCGCGGCGGTGACGGCCATCCGGTTTTATTATGCGGCGGCTTGTGCCCGCCCTCTACGCATGCAGATTCGCGGCTTGCTACCTCCGGCGATAGGACTCACTTCAAACCGCGTCGTTTTTTCGACGCGGACGTGGGCGCTCATGGTGGGTCAGTGGGTCAGCACAACTTCGATCGCCGAGGCTTATTGTCGTAGCCACGACACTACAGTCAGGATGGTTGCATCATGAACGTCGATCGCGAAAGGCTTATTGCCAGACAAGTTGCGGGAATCATCGCGAATTACGTTTGTTTTCTGGAAACAGCTGATGAAGATAGCGTAAATCCGGATGATGCCGCGAAATTACTCGAGTATTTGGCCGCAGAAATGGGAAATCTGGAGAAGGGCTTTCTTCGTCACCTTGTGGACGCGTTTCCTTTGATCGCCGAGGAATATGACGTTGAGGCACAGGAGTTGGTACGCAGCATTCCGAACGGCTTCTATTTAGAGGAAGCCCTCGCCGCCGACGATCCCGTGCGCCTTGCCGAATCGGAGGCGTTGCGCGACGCACAGGACTGAGCACCGTCGGTGTGATCCCTGAGATAGCAGCCGGCGGTAGGGACAGCCGGCAAGCGCGCCGAGTCACCCGCCGCCAAATATCTTGTTCACCCCCGCTCAAGCCGCTATCCGCCACGGGGCTGACCATGGCCCGCGCCCGCACCTCCCGCTCCGCTCCGTCCAGGACCCGCTCGCCGTGGCGGCGCCGCTTAGGACTTGCCGTCAAACTTGCGCTCGGTGCGGTTGTTCTCGCGTTCGCCGCATTGCTCACCGCAGTCTATATCGCGCGCTCGCAGCTCCCCAGTTTTGAATCGCTGAAGTCGTCGCCCAACGGGCAGATGATCCGCGTCCATGCCGCCGATGGGTCGGTGCTGGTGTCGCTCGGGCCAAGCTATGGCGAGTGGTTGACCTATGATCGCATTCCCGCGGTGATGCGCGAGGCGACGATCGCGGTCGAGGACCGACGCTTCGACAGCCATGTCGGCGTCGATCCGGTCGGGATCGCGCGTTCGCTGTACGTCAATTACGAGCGCGGGCGACGCGTGCAGGGCGCCTCGACCATTACCCAGCAGCTCGCGCGTAACATCTTCCTGAACAATCAGAAGAAATTCGGGCGCAAGTTCCGCGAGGGCATCCTCGCGCTCGCGCTGGAGCGCAAGTTCTCGAAGGAGCAGATTCTCGAGCTGTATCTCAACAAGGTTTATTATGGCGGCGGCGCGTACGGGATCGACGCGGCGAGCCGCAAATTCTTCGGTCACGGCGCGGATCATCTGAGCCTCCCCGAAGCGGCCGTGATCGCCGGGCTGGTCAAGGCGCCGTCTAATTATTCTCCGACCGCCGATGCGCAGGCCGCGGTCGGGCGCGCCGGGGTCGTGATCCAGCAGATGGTGCGCAACGGCTTCATCTCGGTTGATCAGGCGCGCGAGGCGAACGACGTCGGGGTCAAGCTTGCCCCCGCGCCGCGCCAGAACAGCGTGCGCTATTTCACCGACTGGGCGTTGCCGCAGCTCGACCTGCTGATCGACGAAACCGAAAAGCCGCTTGAAGTGTGGACGACGCTCGACCCGGCGATGCAGCGCGACGCGGATGCGGCGGTGCGCGCCAATGTGCCGAAGGGCGCGCAGGGGGCGCTGGTGTCGATCGATCGCGACGGCTCGGTGCGCGCGATGGTCGGCGGGACCGATTACGTCAGCTCGATCTACAACCGTGCGACGCAGGCGCAGCGCCAGCCGGGCTCGTCGTTCAAGCTGTTCGTCTATCTCGCCGCGCTGGAAGCGGGCCGGACGCCGGAGGACCGCGAGGTCGACGAACCGGTGACGATCGACGGCTGGAGCCCGCGCAACGATTCGCGGCGCTTCTCGGGCAGCGTCACGCTGCGCACCGCCTTTGCCTACTCGCTCAACACGATCGCCGCGAAGCTGGGGCAGGCGGTCGGCTTCCAGACCGTCGCCGACATGGCGCGGCGGTTCGGGATCAGCACGCCGGTGAATACGCATCCCTCGATGGTGCTCGGCACCTCGGACGTGCGGCTGATCGACATGACGCGCGCCTTCGCCAGCGTCGGCAACAAGGGCGTCGCGATCACCCCCTTCGGGATCACGCGCGTCACCGCCGATGGCGATGAAATCTATCGCCACGAGGTCGACCGCAGCCAGGTGCTGGTTGCGCCGAACGTCGCCGCCGCGATGACCGACCTGTTGCAGACCGCGGTCAATACCGGCACCGGGCGCGCGGCGCAGATCGGGCGGCCGGTGGCGGGCAAGACCGGCACGACCACCAGCAGCAAGGACGGCTGGTTCCTCGGCTTCTCCTCGGGACTGACCACCGGCGTGTGGATGGGGCGCGACGATGCGCGCCCTATCGCCGGGCTGCACGGCGGCACCGCCCCGGCGCGTGCGTTCCGCGAGTTCATGGTCAAGGCCGTCGCCAAGCGGCCGATCGAGCAATTCGAAACCGCGGTAACGCTGCCCGAGGCGCAGCTCGAGCCTGATGCCGAGAGCTATTATGGTGCGCCCGACAACGCCACCTATGGCGATGAGGCGGGCTATGGCCCCGACGCCGTTCCCGCGCCGGAGCCGGGGACGCTGTTCGGCCCCGAGCGGCCGGTGGTGCAGCCGCTGCCGCCGCAGGGTGAAGAGCCGCAGCAGCAGCAGCAGCAGCAGCGTCCCGACGAGCGGCTCGATCAGGAATGGCTCGACCGCGTGACCGGGCAGCCGCGACGCGATGCGGTCCGGACGCCGCCGCCCGCGCGCAGTGCGCCGCCTGCGCGCCCGGCGGTCCCGGCTCAGTCCGGCGAACGCCCGAACCAGTGAAGCGCCGCTCCGTTCGCGCGTAACCACGCGCTCTCGGTCACCGGATCGCGCCCGTACAGCTCGGCGACCAGCGCGTGGAACGCCGGCGCGTGATTCATGTGGACGCGGTGCGCGACCTCGTGCGCCGCGGTGGCGCGCCGCACCTCCGGCGGGGCGAGCACCAGTCGCCAGCTATAGCGGATTGCGCCGTGATGCGCGCAGCTGCCCCAGCGCCCGCGCGCATCGCCGATCGTCACCCCGCTGACCGACACGCCGGCACGTGCGGCGTAGAAGGCGGTGTCCTGCTCCAGCAACGCCAGCGCGCGGCGGCGGAGCCACAGCTCGACGCGGCGCGGCACGCTCTCGATCGGACCGCCGAGCACCAGCCGGTCGCCGTCGATCGCCGGCGTGCGGAGCGCCGCAATGCGCCATTCGATCGTGAGCATGTGCCCGTCGACCGGGATCGTCGCACCCGGCACGAACGGCCGCGCCTGGGGCAGCCGGCCACGCTGGTGCGCGATCCATCCCTCCTGCGCGCGTGCCCAGGCCAGTGCCTTGGCCAGCGACGCGCGCGGCGGCAGCGTCAGTCGCGCCTGCCCGATAACCGGATCGAACGACAATCGCGTGCGGCGCGCGCGCGGGTTGCGCACCACTGCGATCTCTTCGCTCACAGCTCGCGGTCGACGATATGCAGCTCGAGCTCGCCGGCATCATCCTCGCTGACCGTCCAGCCGCGCACCGACTGGCCGGCGCGGTGCACCGCGTCGCGATCGCCCGAGACGAGATAATGCCAGTCGGGCAGTTTCTCGCCGGCGGCGCGCAGCCGATAGGCGCAGGTGGACGGCAGCCAGTCGATGGCGTGGACGTTGCCCATCGTCAGGCGCACGCACTCGCTCACATAGGCGCGGCGGTGACGGTAATTGGAGCATTGTCCGCTACGCCGGTCGAGCAGCCGACATGCGACGTTGGTCGGCACCAGCTCGCCCGTCTCCTCATCCTCCAGCTTGTGCAGGCAACATTTGCCGCATCCGTCGCACAATGCCTCCCATTGCGCCCGGTCGAGCTTGTCGAGCGGCGTCGTCTCCCAGAAGCGACCGGTCAGTGCGCCCATTTCTTCACCTCCGCGACGATCGCCGCCGGTGGTCCTTCGGGCAGCAGCGCCAGCGGCTTGCCGTCGGGATCGAACAGATAGATCTGCCGGCTGTGATCCATCAGGTAGCCGTCAGCGGTGCCGGCGCCGCGCGCGAAATAGATGCCATATTCCTTGGCCACCTTCGCGATCTGCTCGGGCGTGCCGGTCAGGCCGACCAGGCGCGGATGGAAGGCGGTGACGAAGCGCTTGAGCGCGGCCGGAGTGTCACGCGCCGGATCGACGGTGATGAAGACCGGCACGATCCGCTTGCCCAACGCCGGATCGTCGCGCTCGATCGCCTTGAGCGCCGCGGCGATGTTCTGCACATCGGTGGGGCAGACGTCGGGGCAGAAGGTGTAACCGAAATAAACGATCCGGTAGCGCCCGGCGAAGTCGCGATCCGTCACCGTGCGGGCGTCCTGATCGGTCAGCGAAAAGGCGCCACCGATCCGCGCGCCGGCCAGCGGCGGCTGGCCCGCAGGCTCGTTGCCGCAGCCGGAGAGGGGCCCGGCGAGCAGCAGCGCGAGCGTGACAGCGAAACGGCGCATGTTCATGGTGATGCCAGATGTGATGGGTTATAGCCCGTGACGCAACCCTCAGCCCTCGCGAGAACCGACCCGATGCTTCGCCGCCCGCTCCTTACCCTTGCGCTGCTCGCCGCGCTGCCGATCGCCACCACCGCGCTGCCTGCCGCGGCTCAGCAGCAATCGCAAAGCTACAAGTTCCTGGAAGCGGTGCGCAAAGGTGACGGCAACGCGGTGATCGGGATGCTCGACCAGCCGGGCCAGACGATCATCAACGCGCGTGATATCACCAATGGCGAAGGCGCGATCCACATCGTCGTCAAACGCGGCGATGCGGCATACCTGCGCTACCTGCTGGCGAAAGGCGCGGATCCGAACCTGCGCGACGGTGACGGCAACACCGCGATGCTGCTGGCGGTACAGGCCAATCAGCCCGACCTGATCCAGATCCTCGCCGCGTCGAAGGCCAATGCCAACCTCGGCAACAATGGCGGCGAGACGCCACTGATCCGCGCGGTGCAGCGCCGCGACCTGTCGCTGGTGCGCGCGGTGCTGGCCGCGGGTGGCAATCCCGACCAGCCCGACAATGTCGCCGGCATGTCGGCGCGCGACTATGTGAAGCGCGATCCGCGCGCGACGGTGATCGGCAAGATTCTGGACGAGACGCCCGCCAAGGCGCAACGCCCGGTCGCCGGCCCCAAATTCTGAGCCGACCCGTCGCCCTGGAGCCGGTCCGGGGCGACAATGCCGGTCGGCGCTCTAGAAACCGATCATCGCATCGGGATCATGTGCCGCAATGACCCGCCGCGCCGCCCGGCGTGCAAAGGCGAGCGTGCAGCGTTTCCGGGTGGCGGCAGGCAGCGGATCGGTGCGCGCCTCGCGCACGATGGCCGCGTCATAGCGATCCGCGACGATTAACCCGGTGCGCTCGGGCAGGAATGCCTCACCTGCGATCGGGGAGGCATCGAAGCCGGCGGGGACCGCCCAATAGAAGCGGTCGCAATGGGCGAGATAATCCTGCCACTTGCCATCACCGAGCAGGTCGGCACGCGACACCTTGATCTCGACGATCACCAATTGTCCGCGCGCATCGACCGCCATCAGGTCGGCGCGACGGCCGCCGTCCAGCGGGACCTCGGCGATAGCGGTGAGGTCATGCCGCAGGAACATCCGCGTCACGCCACGCGCGACATCGAGCGCACACAGCGCCGCGGTTTCTTCCTGATGACAGGTGGCGGGGGGCGTCAGCATGGCCACCCGAATAGAACATCACGCGAACGAAAGCCACGCCCTCGTTCACGCCATTCGACCGCAATCAGCGGTAGAAGATGTGATTGCCGATCGAGGCGACCCGGACGCCATTGGCGTGGCCGGCGCGACGATGGTTGAAATACAGGGCGTTGGAGGCATCGCTCTCCCACGCATCCTTGAGCGCGACCTTGGCGACGGCGATCGCGGTGCGCCAATCGTCGTTAGACGGCGCTTCGGGCATCCGGCCACCGCGCACGAAGGAGAACTGCCCCTTTTGGGTTACGACGTCGCAGGCGCTGCCGCCGAAGCGGTGCGAGCGCGTACGGTTAAGGATCACCTCGGCAACGGCGAGCTGGCCGCTGAGCGGTTCGCCGCGTGCCTCGAAATAAATTGCGCCGGCGAGGCAGCGTAGATCCTCGTCGGCGTCCGAGCGGATCGACTGATCGGCGACCGCCGCGGCGAGGGTTGGGTAGGCGATCTGCTCTTCGACCTGCGCCGGAGTGACGGTTGCTTCCTGGACGGCCGGTTCCGCGGGAGCGATCGTGGGAACCTGGGCGGGAAGAGCGAGTTGAATCGCGGTAGACGCGGCGGGAACCGCCGGAAGTTCAGCAGCCAGTCCAGGAGCGCTCTGCGCTACCAGAGCAAGGACCGAAAAAGTAAGCGTCGCAAAAGTCGCGACGCGCGAGCTGAACGGCATTCCACATCATTTTTATGCGGTGGGTGCGCGGAAACGATCGCTGAGCCAGCGTTAGCTGATCAATATCGCCCGGGTCCCCCCCGACTGCGTCACCGTCGGGATCGCACCCCGCATCGGCACAACGCACGTTGTCGATGCGGTCCGGCTAGGGCCAACAGGTTAACAGGGTCAATGCTACAGGATCGTTTCAGCGACGAACCGTTCGGCGTGCGGGACGTCCAGTTCGACAACCCACAGATCGGGATCGCGGCGGTGACGATTCTGCCAATAGTCTTCCATCGCCATGGGCTCGGTCGCCGCAGGGCCGGCGGGAACGAGCGTGTCGCGATCATCGAGGCCGCGCATGCGTTCGAGTGCGCGCATTGCCCGGCCCTCCGCGATCAGGATCAACACCGCGCCGCCCTGCGCCTCGCCGCGGGCGCGTATCACCGCCAACCCACCTGAATCGTTGACCCGTCGCAGCAGCGCGCCGATCGCCAGATGCGTTGGCAGCCGCTCGCTCACAGCCCGGCATATCCGGGCAGGGAGGCGAGCGCGATCCGCGACCGCATGAACGTGCCCGTCCCACGCGCCACCTCCTCACCCTCCGCGGTGACCAGTCGCGCTTCGGCGACGAACACGCGGCGCTGCCCGCTGATCCAGCGCCCCTCGGCGACGACCGGGCCGACCCCCAACGGGCGGGTCAGCAAAAGGCTGAACTGCGTTGTCAACAGAAAGCGATCGGTGACCAGGCTGTTGCACGCATAGAAAGCGGCATCGTCCAGCATCTTGAAATAGCTGGTGCCATGCGCCGCTCCGGCGGCGTGGAAGTGGCGCTCATCGACCGAAAAATAAATGCGAGACCGACCCGGCTCGGCCAGCTCGAGCCGCGATTCGAAGAAGCGATTGATCGGCGCCGCCGCATAGAGCGATTCGAGCGCGCGGTAATGCGCCGCGGCGCCTTCAGGCGGCATCGCGCACCCCGTGATCGCACAGGAGCGCATAGATCGCATCAGGCGAGCCCGCGCCGCGCAGCTTGGCCACCAAGGCGCGGTCGCGCAGCCGTCGCGCGACCCGCGCGAGCGCCTTCAGATGCTGCGCGCCGGCCTGTGGTGGCGAGAACATCGCCGCCACGACATCGACCGGGGCATCGTCCAGCGCGCCGTAATCGAGCGGATGCGCCAACCGCGCCACCGCCAGCACGATCCGCGGCAATCCGGGGATACGTGCGTGCGGTATCGCGACTCCGTGCCCGAAGCCGGTCGAGCCTTCCTTTTCCCGCGCCGCCAGTCCATCGACCACCACACGCGCATCGATCCCCAGCGTGGGGGCAACGAGCGCCCCCAATTGGGAGAACAATGCCTTCTTCGAGGCAGCCGGCAAACCGACGATGATCAGTTCGGGGGCGAGCAGGTCGCTGAGATCGCTCGCCATCAGGTCCGGTCAACCGCCACGCTGCGGCTCCACCCAGCCGATCGTGCCATCGCCGCGACGATAGACCATGTTGTACGAGCCGGTGCCCGCGTTCTTGAACAGCAGCGCCTGCGTGTTGCGCAGATCGAGCATCATCACCGCGTCCGAGACACTGGCATCGGGCACGTCGACGCGGGTTTCGGCGATCACCAGCGGTGCGTCGCCGGCATCGTCGTCGCCGATCTGTTCGGCGAACAACGTGTAGCCGGCATTGTCATAGCCGGTACGGTCCTGCGTCTCCTCGCTTGCGGCGTGCGCGGCGTGACGATCCTTCAGACGGCGGACGTAACGGCGGAGTTGCTTCTCGATCTTCTCGGCGGCGCCGTCGAAGACCAGATGCGCGTCGTGCGCGTCGTGCCGTCCCTTCAGGATCAGCCCGCGCGTGACGTGCGCGACGATGTCGCAGGTAAAGCCACTGTCGTGCGGGCCCTTGCCGAAGGTGACTTCCGCCGAGATGGCGCGCGCGAAATATTTGTCGGCGATACCCTGGAGTCGGTCCTGCACATGGGCCTTCAGCGCGTCGCCGATCGCCACCTGGTGACCTGAAATCCGGATATCCATACCATTCCTCCATCTACGCCGTTCCGCCCCCCTGCGGTCCGGCAGCCGATTCGCGTCATTCGGACGCGGCGACCCCCCACAAAGGCTCTTTGACCTTCTTTAGAAACGCAGCATGCGCGGCCAGTTCCGCATCGCTCGCCGAAAAGACCCGCAATGGGCGGATGCGCGCGGGCGCGGTAACCACCTGTTCTAGAACGATTGGGGCGGCTTCGTTGACCAGCCCCAGCCCGATCTGCCGCCCGCCCATCAGCTCGACGTAGACCTGCGCCAGCAATTGCGCGTCGAGCAGCGCGCCGTGCAGCACGCGGTGCGAACGGTCGATGCCGTAGCGGTTGCAGAGCGCATCGAGCGTGTGCTTCGCGCCGGGGTGGCGCGTGCGCGCGATCGCCAGCGTGTCGACCATCCGCGAGCCGCACACCGCAGGATTGCCGCAACGTTCCAACTCCCCGTTTAGAAAGGAGAAATCGAACCCGGCGTTGTGCGCGACCAGCGGTGCGTCGCCGATAAACTCCAGCAGTGCCTGCACCCCGGCGGCGAACACCGGATGCTTGGCGAGGAAGGCCGCGGACAGGCCGTGGACGCGCTCCGCCTCGGCGGGCATGTCGCGCTCGGGATGGAAGTAGGCGTGAAAAACCCGGCCAGTTTCAACGCGGTTGACCAGTTCGACGCAGCCGATCTCCACCATACGATCGCCGCCGACGAAACTGAGGCCGGTGGTTTCGGTATCGAAGACGATCTCACGCATGATCGCGTCGTTATCGACCCTGTCCGCCTTGCACGCAAGCGATGACGCGCAGCACGGCGGCGCGGGTCTCGTCGAGCGAGACGTCGGTGGGGATCACGAAATCGGCGCGAGCGCGCTTCTCGGTATCAGGCAATTGCCGAAAATAGATCGCTTCGAACCGGGCCGGGGTCATGCCGGGACGCGCCAGCACGCGTTCGCGCTGCACCGGGGCCGAAGCGGACACCACCACGACGAAATCCATGTCGCGGTCGCCGCCGGTCTCGAACAGCAGCGGAATATCGAATACGACCAGCGGCGCGTCGCGATGCTGAACGAGGAAGGCTTCACGCGCCGCGCGGACCGCCGGGTGGACGATCGCCTCCAGCGCGCGCAGCGCCGCGTCGTCGTTCAAAACGGCGGCACCGAGTCTGGTGCGGTCGACGCCCTGCGGGCCGGTGGTGCCGGGGAAGCGCGCCTCGATCGCCGCGACCAGCGCGCCACCGGGGCCTTGCAGGCGATGCACCGCCGCGTCGGCGTCGAACACCGGCACCCCGGCATCGGCGAACATCGCCGCCACCGTCGACTTGCCCATGCCGATCGACCCGGTGAGACCGAGGACGATCATGCGAGCAGGCGCGCGCGCAGTTCCTCGTCATGCTCGCGCGGCGGGGCGGCGCCAAAGAACAGCTCGAAGGCGACCGCCGCCTGGCCGATCAGCATCTCCAGCCCGTCGACCGTCTCCAAATCGCGCGCGCGCGCCGCCTTGAGCAGCGAAGTTTCGAGCGGGGCGTAGACGATGTCGTAGACGATCGCCTCGTCCGGGAGCGACCCGAGATCGAGGTCGAGCGGATCGTGCCCGGTCATGCCGAGCACGCTGGTGTTGACCAGCAGCACGGCGGCCGGGAGCTGCGCGGTCAGCGGGAGCGCATCGCCCTTGAGCCCGAACTGCGCGAGCAACGCCGCGCCCTTCAGCGGCGTGCGATTGAGCAAGGTCACGCGGCCGACGTTGCTGCGCGCGAGCGCGAACAGCACCGCGCGCGCCGCGCCGCCCGCGCCGACCACCACCACCGGCTGGCCGGACAGATCGAGATCGGCGATCGGCGACAGGAAGCCCGCCGCGTCGGTGTTGGTGGCGATCAACGCGCCGCCCTCGCCGCGGAAGACGGTGTTCGCCGCACCGATCATCCCGCGCACGTCGCCGGGATCGGGGACATGATCGAGCGCCGCCACCTTGTGCGGAACGGTGATGTTGCACCCTCGCCAGTCGGCGTCGTCGGCGCGGCGTGCGAAATAGGCGGCGAGGTCGTCGCCCGCGACGCGCATCGCGCGATAGTCGCCGGCCAGCCCGAGCTTTTCGAGCCAGAAGCCGTGGATCAGCGGCGATTTGGAATGCGCGATCGGGTCGCCGATCACCTCGGCATAGGGGGTGTTGGTCATGATGCTACCTTGGCCGGGCCGGTGCTGGTGACGTCGCCGCCGCGGCTACACTCCCGGAACCGTGGACCCCGGCCTTCGCCGGGATGGCGGAGTGATGGGGGTGACGGCACGATGGGGGTGGCGGCGTGCGCGACGCTCACGCCGGCAACACCTGTCGAATGCGCAGATAATCGAGCACCGGGAGCAACGGCATGCCAAGCACGGTGAACTGGCTGCCGTCGATCCGCGCGAACAGTTGCGCGCCGGGCCCCTCGATCCGGTAACAGCCGACGCAGCCCGCGATCGCCGGCCATTCGGCGTCGAGATAGGTTTCGATGAACGCCGGCGAGAGCGGGCGGACGAACATCTTCGCCTTGTCCACCACGCGCCACACCGCCTGACCGTTCTCCGCGATCACCGCCGCGCTGACCAGATCGTGGCGCTTGCCCGACATGCGCGTCAGGTGGTCGCGCGCTTCGTCGCGGCTGGTCGGCTTGTCGAGGATCGTGCCATCGTCGAGCACCGCGAGGCTGTCCGACCCGAGCACCAGATGCCCGGGATGCCGCGCGCTGACCTTGAGCGCCTTCAGCTCCGCGAGCGCATCGGCGATGTCGCGCGGGTGCCGCCCGGCCATCGCCGCCTTCAGCGCCGCCTCGTCGGCATAGGCGGGCTCGGCGGTGAACGGCACGCCCGCGGCGGCGAGCATCGTGGTGCGCGAGGCGCTTTGCGAGGCCAGAATCAACATGGGATCAACATCAGTCGGTGTTCCGTGCCGCCAGCCCGCGGCGTTCGTTGACCAGCGCGATGATCGCGGCGGCGGTTTCCTCGATCGAGCGGCGGGTGACGTCGATCACCGGCCAGCCGTTATCGGCGAACATGCGGCGCGCATAGGCGATCTCGCGCGCCACCGCGTCCTGGTCGACATAATTGGTTTCGGTCGCCTGGTTGAGCGAGAGCAACCGGTTGCGGCGGATCTGGATCAGCCGGTCGGTGCTGGTCGTCAGCCCGACCACCAGCGGATTCCTGAGCGTGAAGAGTGCGCGCGGCGGCGGGCTTTCGACCACGATCGGGATGTTGGCGGTCTTAAACCCGCGATTGGCGAGATAGATCGAGGTCGGGGTCTTCGACGAGCGGCTGACCCCGGCGAGCAGGATATCGGCCTCTTCCCATTCCTCGTGCGCGATCCCGTCGTCATGCGCGATCGTGAACTGGATCGCGTCGACGCGCGCGAAATAGGCGGCGTCGAGAACGTGCTGGCGACCGGGGCGCGCCTTGGCCTGCTGCCCGAGCAACATCGACAGCGCGTCGTTGACCGGATCGAGCGGCGCGACGGTGGGCAGCCCGAGCGCCTTGCAGCGCGTCTCCAGCGCGGCGCGCGTCGCCGGATTGACGAGCGTGAAGATCACCAGCCCCGGATTCTGCGCGATTTCCTGAAGGATGCGGTCGAGATGCGTTTCGGTGCGCACCATCGGCCAGAAATGCCGCACCGTCTCGACGTCGTCATATTGCGCGAGCGCCGCCTTGGCGATGTTCTCCAGCGTTTCGCCGGTCGAGTCCGACAGCAGGTGGAGATGAAGGCGGAGCATCAGCGGGCTGGACCGATCTGTGGATAAGTCGTGGACAGCCGCTAGACCAACTTCACCGCCCCGCCAAGCGCCACCCCGATCGGTGGACAACCTCGATTCTATCCACAGCGCCGTCCCCAACGCCGGATTTTATCCACAGGCTGTGAAAAACGGGGACAGTGTGCGTCGAATCCGACGGCGGCCGGCGTTGACGCATGAGTCAAGCTGTTGGCAATTCCGGTGGTGACGCATAAGCCCCCGCGATCCACGCGCCTACCGCAGCAACAACCAGACTCTCTTAGAATCTTACCTAGAAGGTAGAAGGATCGCACATGATGGTTAACAAACCCCTGTTGCGAGCCCTGAACGGCGAGCGCGCCGACCGGCCGCCGACGTGGTTGATGCGCCAGGCCGGGCGATACCTTCCCGAATATCGGGCGTTGCGCGCGGAGAAGGGCGGGTTCCTCGCGCTCGCCACCGATCCGGTCGCCGCGGCCGAGGTGACGCTGCAGCCGATCCGTCGCTTCGGATTCGATGGTGCGATCCTGTTTTCCGACATCCTGATGGTGCCGTGGGCGCTGGGGCAGGAGCTGACGTTCGGGGCGGGCGAGGGACCGCGGCTGGCCCCGGCGTTGGTCGACGCGACGCTGGCGGCGCTGACTCCCGACGCGACGCGGCTCGATCCGGTCTATGCGACGGTGCGGCGCGTGGCCGGGTCGTTGCCGGCGGAGACGACCTTCCTCGGGTTCGCCGGGTCGCCGTGGACGGTCGCCACCTATATGGTGGCGGGGCAGGGCAGCCGCGACCAGGAAGTGACGCGCCGCTTCGCCTATGCCGATCCGGCGGCGTTCGGCACGATCGTCGACGCGATCGTGACGACGACGATCGCGTATCTCGCGACGCAGATTGAGAATGGCGTCGAGGCGGTGCAGATCTTCGATAGCTGGGCGGGCAGCCTGTCGCCCGATCAGTTCGAACGCTGGGTGATCGCGCCGAACCGCGCGATCGTCGACGGCGTCCGCGCGCGCTGCCCGGGGGTGCCGATCATCGGCTTTCCGAAGGGTGCGGGCGGCAAACTCGCCGCCTATGCCGCAGGCACCGCGGTGGATGCGATCGGGCTGGACGAGACGGTCGATCCGCAGTGGGCGGATTCGGTGCTGCCGTCAGGGTTGCCGGTGCAGGGCAACCTCGATCCGCTCGCCTTGCTGACCGGCGGGGCGGCGCTGGATGCGGGGATCAACCGCGTGCTGGCGGCGTTCCCGGAACGGCCGCATGTCTTCAATCTCGGCCACGGGATCGGGCAACATACGCCGATCGCGCATGTCGAACATCTGTTGCAACGGGTAAGGGGCTGAACATGGTCGGGTTTCTTGGCGCGACCTATGATTGGGTGAAGGCGGCGCATGTCATCTTCGTAATCTTCTGGATGGCGGGGCTGTTCATGCTGCCGCGCTATCTGATCTATCATCAGGAGGGGCTGGCCGATCCCGCGGATGCCGCGCGTTGGGTGGAGCGCGAGACCAAGCTGCGCGCGATCATCCTGACCCCGGCGATGATCGTCGTCTGGGTACTGGGCCTTGCGCTGGCGCTGAATGCGGGGATCGCGGACGACGTGCCGGGGCTGGGGTGGCTGCACGCCAAGCTGGCAATCGTGCTGCTGCTGTCGGGTTATCATGGCTGGGCGGTCGGCTATGCGAAGAAGCTGGCGCGCGGGCAGGCCGGCGTGTCGAACAAGGCGCTGCGGATGATGAACGAGATTCCGGCGCTCGCGACCGCGCTGATCGTGATTCTGGTGATCGTGAAGCCGTTCTAACGCCACGCCCGTCATTCCCGCGCAGGCGGGAAGCCAGAACCTCTGACGTGTCGGCCCCTGCGAAGACCCGCGCGTCTGGATTCCCGCCTGCGCGGGAATGACGGTTTTGCGGGCGGGAATGGCTGCGCTAGCGACGTCCGCGCTTGACTATCTCCGGCATGACTCATACCTCGCGCCCGTGACGTCGCCGGTCCTCGGTGCGCGCCGCATCCTCTACAGCTTCGTTTCTCGAGCGTTTTCCATCGCCGGCCGAGCTTTCCCCGACCCCCGATCACATCGGACAGATACATGCATCTCAAGGATTTGAAGAAGAAGGCCCCCGCCGAGCTGGTGCAGCTTGCCGAGGAGCTGGGCGTCGAGGGCGCCTCCACGCTGCGCAAGCAGGACCTGATGTTCGCGATCCTGAAGGTGCAGGCCGAGAACGGCGAGCAGATCATGGGCGAGGGCACGATCGAGGTGCTGCCCGACGGCTTCGGCTTCCTGCGCTCGGCGCAGGCGAACTATCTTGCCGGTCCCGACGACATCTATGTCAGCCCGAATCAGGTCCGCAAGCATGGCCTGCGCACCGGCGACACGGTCGAGGGCGAGATCCGCGGGCCGAAGGACGGCGAGCGTTACTTTGCGCTGGTGAAGATCACGCAGGTCAATTTCGAGGAACCCGAGCGCGTTCGCCAGCGCGTGAACTTCGACAATCTGACGCCGCTCTATCCGGACGAGCGGCTGAAGATGGAAATCGAGGATCCGACGATCAAGGACAAGTCGGGCCGCGTGCTCGACGTGGTCGCGCCGATCGGCAAGGGCCAGCGCTGCCTGATCGTCGCGCCGCCGCGCGTCGGCAAGACGATCATGATGCAGAACATCGCGCGCGCGATCGCGCACAACCATCCGGAAGTGTTCCTGCTGGTGCTGCTGATCGACGAGCGGCCCGAGGAAGTCACCGACATGCAGCGCACGGTGAACGGCGAGGTGGTTTCCTCCACCTTCGACGAACCCGCGACGCGCCACGTCCAGGTCGCCGAAATGGTGATCGAGAAGGCCAAGCGGCTGGTCGAGCACAAGAAGGATGTCGTCATCCTGCTCGACAACATCACGCGGCTGGGGCGTGCCTATAACACCGTCGTGCCGTCGTCGGGCAAGGTGCTGACCGGCGGTGTCGACGCCAATGCGCTGCAGCGCCCGAAGCGCTTCTTCGGCGCGGCGCGCAACATCGAGGAAGGCGGGTCGCTGACGATCATCTCGACCTCGCTGATCGATACCGGCAGCCGCATGGACGAGGTGATCTTCGAGGAGTTCAAGGGCACCGGCAACGCCGAAATCGTGCTCGACCGCAAGGTGGCCGACAAGCGCATCTTCCCGGCGATCGACGTGGGCAAGAGCGGCACGCGCAAGGAAGAGCTGCTGGTCGAGAAGGGCCAGCTGTCGAAGATGTGGGTGCTGCGCCGGATCCTGATGCAGATGGGCACCGTCGACGCGATGGAATTCCTGCTCGGCAAGATGAAGGATTCGAAGACCAACGACGATTTCTTCGATTCGATGAATCAGTAACCGAATGCGGCCTGCGTCATGCTGGCGCAGGACTCGCATCGGTTCGGCCGGCGGGTGCGCGTTCGGCGCACCCGACCGACGGCGCGGGCCTTCGACTGCCTGCAAGGCAGGCGCTCAGGACATGCTTTGCCCGCGGCGCTCCCCGCGTTGCTTGCCCATAGCATTCCCCGCCCGGAACGTTATGCCGGCCAGCATCATTGAAGCGGTCAGACGGGGAGTGACGTAATTTGAGCCTTATCGCCACGCTTGCCGCCGCGGCTTCCGCGGGTGCGGCCATTCAGGGACCCGGCTCGCTGGGGGACATCTGGCAGCATATCGTCGCCGATTTCTCGAACTTGTCCGATCCCGCCGCGCTTGCCGCATTCGGGTCGGTGCTGATGATCGACCTGGTGCTGGCGGGCGACAATGCGATCGTGGTCGGCGCGCTTGCCGCAGGGTTGCCGAGCGAACAGCGCAAGAAGGTGATCCTGATCGGGATCGGCGCGGCGCTGGTGCTGCGGATCTTCTTCGCGCTGATCGTCACCTGGCTGATGGGGATTGTCGGGCTGATCTTCGCGGGCGGGCTGCTGCTGCTGTGGGTGAGCTGGAAGTTCTGGCGCGAGATCCGCAGCGGCGGGCATTCGGAGATCGACGCAGCCGAGGACGCAGCGGCGGTCAAGCCGGTCAAGAGCTTCGCCGCGGCTGCCTGGGCGGTCGCGGTCGCCGACGTGTCGATGAGCCTCGACAACGTGCTGGCGGTGGCCGGCGCGGCGCGCGAGCATCCCGGCATCCTCGTCATCGGGCTGTTGCTGTCGGTGGCGCTGATGGGGCTGGCGGCCAATTTCATCGCGCGGATCATCGATCGCTATCGCTGGATCGCCTATGTCGGGCTGGCGGTGATCCTGTTCGTCGCGATCCGGATGATCCACGAAGGGTGGGTCGGCAGCGAGACGACGCCGGGGCTGGCGACGCTGTTCACCTGACGGGTTCAGGGGCGGTTCAACGCCGCCCCGCCATCACGCCGCCACTCATTGGGTCGGGAGACGACATGTCGAACTATCTTCTGCCGCTCGCCGTGCTGGCCGCGGCGGCGGCACCCGTCGCGGCGCAGACCGGCGCGGACCTGGCGGCGGTGCAGCGCTCGATCGCCGGACTCGATTCGATGACGGCCGCGTTCAGCCAGACCGATCGCAACGGGCAGGTGCTGACCGGGACGCTGACGCTCAAGAAGCCGGGCAAGATCCGCTTCCAATATCAAAAAGGCGTGCCGCTGCTGATCGTCGGCGACGGCAAGGCGCTGACGTTCATCGATTATTCGGTGAAGCAGGTGCAGCGCTGGCCGATCGGCAATTCGCCGCTGGGCGTGCTGCTCGATCCGACGCGCGACATATCGAAATATGCGAAGGTGGTGCCGTCGACCAATCCGGGGGTGCTGTCGGTGGAAGCGTACGACCCCAAACATCCGGAATATGGCCGGATCACGTTGGTGTTCGCGCGCAGCGCCGCGGCGCCGGGCGGGTTGATGCTGCAGGGCTGGGCCGCGCTCGACAGCCAGGGGAACCGTACCACGATCCGGCTGACGGACCAGAAGTTCAACGTGCCGGTCGCCGATGGCACGTTCCGCTGGGTCGATCCGCGCCGGCAGGGACGATCCAGCTAAATCATGGCATTTTTGTCCAATTCGTTCATCTTCGCGAAAGGCTGGAGCGTTTAGGACTGCAAGCACGGTCGGCGGGCCGCCGGGATTTTCCCCCTGTTGCTCGGTCTCCTGCCTACCGCTTGCGTGACGAACGCTGAGTCGGCCCTCGCTCCATGCCCCCGGAGCGGGGGCCTTTCTCGTTCAGGAACTGCCGCATCGGCGCGCCTTGTCGACATGACGGTGCGAAGCTACCTAACCGCCGTGAAAATCGTCTCCTGGAACATCAACTCGGTCCGGTTCCGCATCGAGATCGTCGAGCAATTCCTTCGCGAGGCGCAGCCCGACGTGCTGTGCCTTCAGGAAACCAAGGTGGTCGATACCGACTTCCCGACCGACGCGTTTCGCGCGCTCGGCTATGACCATATCCTGCTGCACGGGCAGCGGATGCATCACGGCGTTGCGATCATCGCGCGCGTGCCCGTCACCGCCGACGACCGGCTCGACTGGCAGGCCAATCGCGAGGCGCGGCATCTGGGGGTGCGGCTGCCGAACGGCGTGCGGCTGGAGAATGTCTATGTCCCGGCCGGCGGCGACGTGCCCGATCGCGACGTGAACCCCAAGTTCGGCCAGAAGCTGGATTTCGTCGCGCGGATGACGCGCTGGTCCGAGACGCTGACCGAGCCGACGATCCTGACCGGCGACTTCAACATCGCACCGTTGCCGAGCGACGTGTGGAGCCACAAGGCGTTGCTGAAGGTCGTCAGCCATACGCCCGTCGAGGTGGAGGCGCTCGACGGGTTGAAGGCGTCGAACGACTGGGTCGATCTCGGGCGGCATTTCCATCCGGCACCGGCACGGCTGCATACCTGGTGGAGCTATCGTTCACCCGACTGGACCAAGAACGATCGCGGCCGGCGGCTCGATCATATGTGGGCGACCGCGGATGTCGCGAAGACCGCGACCGCGCATACCGTGTTCGAGCCGTGCCGGAGCTGGTTGAAGCCATCGGACCATGTGCCGATCATGACCGAGTTCGCGTGGTGACATCTCCGGTGACCGGGCGCGATGCGGCGCGCGCGATCGATGCGATGCGGCGCGGCTGGCCGATTACGGTGACCGCGGACGGCGAGCCGCCGCTGATACTGCTGGCGATCGAGACCGCCGATGCCGGGCGGCTCGCGCGGTTCGTGCCCGACGGGCGCTTCGACGTGCTGCTGTCGAACGGGCGTGCTGCGACGCTGAAGCTCGCCAACCAGCTCGAGGCAGCGGTGCCCGATCGGCCGGTGGTGGTCGAACATGCGCCGTGGTTCGACATGGCGCTGGCGACCGCGTTGGCCGATCCGCAGCTCGATCTCGCCACGCCGCTCAAGGGACCGTTCCGCACGATCCCGGTGTCGGCGCCGATCGCCGCGGGGGCGGCGCTGCAACTGGCCCGGATCGCGGGATTGCTGCCGGCGTTCATGATCGGAACCGGCGAGGCGGCGCAGGTGGTGGATGCGCGGGCCATCGCGGCGCACGAGGATGCGCAGGCGCTGCAGATCGCGGTGCGCGCGCGGTTGCCGGTGGCGGGCGCGGAACATGCCGAGATCGTCGCGTTCCGATCGCCGGAAAGCGCCGACGAGCATATCGCGCTGCTGATCGGCCAATCGGACGGCGCGCCGCCGCTGGTGCGGTTGCACAGCGAGTGCCTGACCGGCGATGTGCTGGGCAGCCTGAAGTGCGATTGCGGGCCGCAACTCGATGCCGCGATCCAGGCGATTGCGGCGGCGGGGTGGGGCGTGCTGCTCTATCTGCGGCAGGAAGGGCGCGGGATCGGGCTGGTCAACAAGCTGCGCGCCTATGCGCTGCAGGATCAGGGGTTCGATACCGTCGACGCCAACGTCCGGCTCGGCTTCGCGATCGATGCGCGCGATTTCGGGGTGGCGGCACGGATGCTGCACCTGCTGGGGCAGGATCGGGTGCGGTTGCTGACCAACAATCCGGCCAAGGTCGCGGGGCTGGAGGCGGCGGGGGTCGCGGTAATCGAGCGGGTGCCGCACGCGCTGCCCGCGAACCGGCACAACGAACGGTATCTGGCGACCAAGCGGGACAGGACCGGGCATCAATTGTGATGCGCAGTCGCTAGATTTCCCCTTCCCCTTCAGGGAGGGGGTGGGGCGGCGTCTCACCGGGCCCAGCGTCTTCGATTGCCCCACCCCAACCCCTCCCCTGAAGGGAGGGGCTTATCGGTATCGGGGCGAGGGCAGCACGCGCTACAGACTCACGATTGCGGTGACCTCGTCGAAGTTTCTCGCGATCGCATCGACGCCGATCACGCGGAGGCGGTCGCCGTGGTTGGGGGCGCAATGCGCACCGGCGACCAGACCGATCACGAATGCGCCGCTGGCCACCGCACCGGTCGCGCCGACCGGGGAATCCTCGATGATCGCACAGCGTTCGATCGCGACGCCCAGCTTGTCGGCGGCATGCAGATAGAGATCGGGCGCGGGCTTGCCGTTCGTGACATGCTCCGCACCCGAATAGAGATGCTCGCCGAACGCGGCGCGGAGCCCGAGATGCTCGAGATGCGTGGCAATCCAGCGTACCCGGCTCGATGACACCACCGCACGCGGCAGCGTCGCCGGGAGCGCGCGGACGAAGGCGGTCGCGCCGGTGACTTCCTCGATCCCTTCCAGCAGGCAGCGCTCATCCTCGGCGCGGCGCGCGGCCTGAAAGTCGGGCGGGATCGGCGCGCCGATATGCGCCTCAATCGCGGCGAGGAAATCCTTGCCGGCCAGCCCCATGAACTGCGCCATCGATTGCTCGGGCGTGGTGGGATAGCCGATGCCGGTCAGATAATCGGCGATGTGGCGATTACCGCGCGCCTCGCTTTCGATCAGGACGCCGTCGAAGTCGAAGAGCAATGCATCGAAGCGGGTCATGCGCGGTCTCCGAACAGCGCCGAGCCGACGCGGACATGGGTGGCCCCCAACGACACCGCCTGTTCGACGTCGTCGGACATGCCCATGCTGAGCCCCGCGATGCCGTGGTCGCGCGCGATCTTGGCCAGAAGCGCGAAATATGGCGCGGGCTCGACGCCGGCCGGGGGGACGCACATCAAGCCGGCGATCGGCAGCGCTGCGGCGTGCGCTTCGGTGAGCAGGGCGGGGAGGTCGGCGATCGCGCAACCGCCCTTTTGCGGTTCGTCACCGATGTTGACCTGAACGAAACAGTCGGGGCGGTGGCCGGTCGCGTCGATCGCGCGCGCCACGGCGGCGATCAGCGACGATCGGTCGATGCTGTGGATCGCCTCCGCGAGCGCGACCGCCTCCGCGGCCTTGTTCGATTGCAATTGTCCGACGAGATGCAGGCGACAATCGGGAAATTCCTCGCGGAGCGCGGGCCATTTCGCGGCGGCTTCCTGCACGCGGTTCTCGCCGAAGTCACGCTGTCCGGCGAGCAGCAGCGGCCGGATCGCCTCGACCGGATGGGTCTTCGACACCGCGACCAGCGTGATGTCGGCCGGCTCGCGGCGCGCGAGACGGGCAGCGCTCGCGATGCGGGCGTGGGTGGCGGCGAGACGGTCGTCGGGGGTCATCGTCCGCGCTATAGGGAGCGGCATGCCTGCCCGCCACCCCGTCCGCTGGCTGATGACCGACGAACGTCAGGGTGAGCGCTTGTGGGCGGCGCTGGAGCGGCTGCCGCGCGGCGCAGGGGTTATCTTCCGCCATTATCGCACTCCGGCGGGGGAGCGTCGGGCGCTGTTCGCGCGCGTGCGCGGCGTGGCGCGGCGGCGGGGGCTGGTGCTGGTGGTGGCGGGCGCGGCACCGTTGCGCGGCGCGGCGGGGGTTCATGCGCGGCGCGGGCGCGGGATCGTGACGTGGCCGGCGCATGATCGGCGCGAGGCGCTGGCGGGGGTGCGGGCGGGGGCCGATGTGGTGCTGGTGTCGCCGGTGTTCGCGACGCGGTCGCATCCGGGCGCGGCGGCGCTGGGGTTGTGGCGTGCCGCGGCGATCGCGCGCGGGTTGCCGGTGACGGTGATCGCGCTGGGCGGAATGGACGAGCGGCGCTTTCGGCGGATCGCGGCGCTGGGCTTCGATGGCTATGCGGCGATCGATGCGTGGTCGACGTCTTCCTTCCCGTCACGCGGGACGTGACCCAAGGTCCCGCTTTCAATCCGTAGTGCGAAAAAGCGGGTCCGCATCACGTCCGGAACGACGAAGGAAGCGCGTCGGGAATGTCACAAGCCGCCGTTGGCTCAGAAGCGGAAGGCGGTGCCTACGTAGATCGCCTGACTGTCGCGCCGGTCGTCGTCGACGCGGGTCAGGCGTTCGCGATCGGTCTTCAGCCGCATGCCGGCGGTCAGATCGAGATTGCGGGTGAGCGAATAGCTGCCGCCGACATCGATCGAATAGCTGTTTGGCTCGGAAAGCCCCCGCGCGGTGCCGGGCAACGGGCGATCGGCGGTGGCGCCGACGCGGCCGCTCCACTTGGCGCCCGAATAGCTGAGTGCGACGTCGGCCGCTTCGCGGCTGCCCGGGATGCCGGCCAGATCGACCTTGGCGACGTCACCCGAGATCGCAAACCGCTTCCAGCCGACCGATACGCCCAGATTATAGGCGATCGGCGCGAGCCCGACGGTGGTGGGGGTGGCCGAGGCGTAGCGCGCATTGTCCCGCGCGGTCGTGCTCGAGCGCGCCCGTACCGCCACGGTGACCGCCCGGTTGCCGATCCGCGATTCAGACGGGGTGAAGCGGAAGCCGCTGGCGTCGAGCCCGCCGCGTGCAAAGAGCGCCGCGAGCTTGGGATCGGCCGCGGAAGGCGTGAACGAACCGGCGATGCGCGGGGCCGACATCAGCTTGCGCGCCGGCCGCTGGACCGAATCGGCAGCGCTGAGCGCGGGCACGGCTGCAACGGCGGCGGCCAGCAGCCCCCCCCCGATGATTGCAGCGATGCGGCGCCGTGCGGCCACGATCGTATCCACCCCTTTTTGCCGGACGAATCTGTCCGACCATTGGAGCGGACCTAACAGGAATCCGTCCCGAGTCCATTACCGGCCCTGCGGTTTGTCGTGCACCTGTTGCATCATGTCCACAATGAGGCGTGCTTGCCGGGCGCAGATGGTGCGGGTAGAGCGGGCAGGATTACCCGAATTCCCTGTAAGGACGATGCCGATGTTCCGCCCCTTGCGCCTTGCGGCTGGCCTGTCGGCCGCTGTTGCCCTGTCGTTGACGCTGTCGGCGTGCGGCGGACGCGGCGGCAAGCCGGCCGGCGACCTCGCCGCGTCGAAGGTCACGACGATCGGCGTCAACAGCTATCTGTGGCGCGCGACGCTCGACACGCTCAGCTTCATGCCGCTGCTCCAAACCGATTCCAACGGCGGCGTGATCGTCACCGACTGGTACGTCAATCCGCAGAGCCCGACCGAGCGGATGAAGGTGACCGTCTCGATTCTCGATCAGGACCTGCGCGCCGATGCGGTGCGCGTCGCGGCGCTGCGCGAGGTGAACCGCGGCGGGCAGTGGGTGGCGTCGCCGGTCGAGGCGGCGACGACGCAGAAGCTGGAAGACATCATCCTGACGCGGGCGCGCGACCTGCGCCGCGGCGCGGTGACCGGCTGAGGCGACGACGACCGCAATGACCACCCGCTTCAATGCCCTGAAGGCCGACGCGCACTGGCAGCGCGTCTGGGACGAACGCACCACCTTCGCCGCGCGTGACGACAGCCCCAAGCCGAAAAGCTACGTGCTGGAGATGTTCCCCTATCCCTCGGGGAAGATCCATATGGGGCACGTCCGCAACTATACGATGGGCGACGTGCTGGCGCGCTATCGGCGGATGACCGGGCATGAAGTGCTCCACCCGATGGGGTGGGACGCGTTCGGGATGCCCGCCGAAAATGCCGCGATGGAAAAGGGCGTGCATCCGGGCAACTGGACGCGCGCCAATATCGCGACGATGAAGGCGCAGCTGAAGCGGCTGGGCTTCGCGCTCGACTGGACGCGCGAGCTGGCGACGTGCGAGCCCGATTATTACGGGCACGAACAGGCGCTGTTCCTCGATTTCTACACGGCCGGGTTGGTCTATCGCAAGGAATCGGCGGTCAACTGGGATCCGGTCGACATGACCGTGCTCGCCAACGAGCAGGTGATCGACGGGCGTGGCTGGCGTTCGGGAGCGCTGGTCGAGAAGCGCAAGCTGAGCCAGTGGTTCCTGAAGATCACGCAGTTCGCTGACGAGCTGATCGAGGGGCTGGGGTCGCTCGACCAATGGCCCGACAAGGTCCGGCTGATGCAGGAAAACTGGATCGGCAAGAGCCAGGGACTGCAATTCCGCTTCGCGCTGTCGGACGGCGGCGCGGTCGAGGTGTTCACCACGCGCCCCGATACGATGTTCGGCGCCAGTTTCGTCGCGGTCGCCGCCGATCACCCGATCGCGCAGGCGCTGGCGGCGCGCGACGCGGATGCCGCGGCGTTCGTCGCGCGCTGCAAGCAGGGCGGGACCACCGCCGCCGAACTGGAGACGCAGGAAAAGCTCGGGTACGACACCGGACTGACCGCCGCGCATCCGTTCGGCGCGGGGGAGCTGCCGGTCTATATCGCCAATTTCGTGCTCATGGACTATGGCACCGGCGCGGTGTTCGGCGTGCCGGCGCACGACCAGCGCGACTTCGACTTTGCCACCAAATATGCGCTGCCGATCCGCCGCGTGGTCGCCGAGGGCGACAAGACCGATCCCGTGTTCGACGAGGATGCGGCGTATAGCGGCTCCGGGCGGCTGGTGAATTCGCAGTTCCTCGACGGGCTCGACATCGACACCGCCAAGCGCGAGGTGATCGCGCGCGCCGAGGCGGGCGGCTGGGGGCAGGGCTCGACCGTGTACCGCCTGCGCGACTGGGGCGTCAGTCGCCAGCGTTATTGGGGCACGCCGATCCCGGTGATCCATTGCGCGACGTGCGGCGAAGTGCCGGTGCCGCGCGCGCAACTGCCGGTCACGCTGCCCGAGGACGTGACCTTCGACGTGCCGGGCAACCCGCTCGATCGGCACCCAACGTGGAAGCATGTCGCCTGCCCGCAATGCGGCGCGGATGCGCTGCGCGATACCGACACGCTCGACACGTTCGCGGACTCGTCGTGGTATTTCATCCGCTTCGCCAGCCAGCCCGACGACCGGCCGTTCGATCGTGCGGTCGCGGAAAGCTGGCTGCCGGTCGGGCAGTATATCGGCGGGGTCGAACATGCGATCCTGCACCTGCTCTACGCGCGCTTCTGGACGCGCGCGCTGCGCCATGTCGGACTGATCGATCTCGCCGAGCCGTTCACCGGGCTGTTCACGCAGGGGATGGTGACGCACGAGACGTACAAGCTCGATATTCCCGACCATGACGGGCCGCCGGGCGCGTTATGGGTGTCGCCCGCCGATCTTAGCGTCGGCGAGGGCGGGGGGTTGTTCTTCCAGACCGAGGAGGGCGGGGCGATCCCGATCATCCGCGGTCGCGTCGAGAAGATGTCCAAGTCCAAGAAGAACACGATCGATCCCGAGCCGATCGTCGACCAATATGGCGCGGACGCGGTACGCTGGTTCATGCTCTCCGACTCGCCGCCCGAGCGCGATCTGGAGTGGAGTGAGAACGGCATCGAGGGCGCGTGGCGCTTCGTTCAGCGGCTGTGGCGATTGTTCGAGAGCGAGAAGGCGGGCGCGGGCAGCGACGGTGCGCTTGACCGCAAGCTGCATCGCACGATCGCCGATGTCGCCGCCGCGATCGAGGCGCTCTCGTTCAACAAGGCGGTCGCCAAGCTCTACGAACTGGTTGCGGCGATCGAGAAAGCCGCGCCTTCCGCGTCGCGCGACACGGCGGTCGCGACGCTGATGCGGCTGGTCGCACCGATGGCGCCGCATATCGCTGAGGAGGCATGGGCGGCGCATGGCGACGGCGGGCTGATCGCCGACGCCGCGTGGCCCGCGGTCGACGCAGCGCTGCTGATCGAGGATGAGGTGACGATCGCGGTGCAGATCAACGGCAAGCTGCGCGATACGCTGACGCTGCCCAAGGGGTTGGCGAAGGAGGATGCCGAGGCGGCGGCGCTGGCCTCGGAGAAGGTGCTGCGCGCACTGGAGGGCAAGACCCCGCGCAAGGTGATCGTGGTGCCCGACCGGCTCGTGAACCTCGTCGCGTGAGCGGGCGTGCGCGCCTGATCGTCGCGCTGCTGGCGGCGGTGCCGCTCGCGGGCTGCGGGCTGACCCCGCTGTATACCGGCGGCGGGGCGGGGCCGATTGCGGCGACGCTCGGCGAGGTCGAGGTGATGCCGATCGACGGCAAGGCCGGCTGGCTGGTCGGCGGCGCGCTGAACGAGCGGCTAAAGGCGATCGGTGGCGGTGCGGCGCGGTATCGGCTTAACGTGCGGCTCGACGACAAGATCGTCGGCCTGGGTGCGCGGAGCGACGACTCAGTCGCGCGGGAGCGGCGGACGCTGCGCGCGCGCTATCAGTTGATCGATGCCGCGAGCGGATCGGTGGTGCTCGACGCCACTGCGGGCTCGGATGCGGGGATCGACGTCGTCGGCTCCGAATATGCGACGATCGCGGCGGAAAGCACCGCGCTGGAGCGGCTGTCGGAAACGATCGCCGACCAGATCGTCGCGCGGCTGGCGCTCTATGCGCGGCGGACCCAGCCGCCCAAATCATGAAGGCGACCGAGGCGCGGCTGACCGCGGCGCTCGACCGGCCGCCGGCCGACATCCGGCTCTACCTTCTCCACGGCCCGGACGAAGCGGTGGCGCAGGCGTATGTCGCACGGCTCGCAAAGGGCATGGGCGACGGGGCGGAGCGCGTCGACCTGGATGGCCCGGGGCTGCGCGGCGATCCGGCGCGGCTGGCGGACGAGGCCGCCGCCTTGTCGCTGTTCGGTGGTGCGCGTTACGTGCGGGTGACGGGCGCTGGCGAGGAAGCGCTGGAGGCGGTGGCGGCGCTGCTGTCGGCCGAGCGCGCCGGCAACCCGGCGATCGTACTGGCACCGACGGTGAAGGCGACCGGCAAGTTGGTGAAGGCGGCGATCGATTCGGATCGTGCCCTGGCGTTCGCCTGCTACCCGCCGGGCGCGCGCGACGCGGCGACGATCGTCGCCGATCTGGCGCGCGGTGCCGGGCTGCGGCTCTCGCCGGCGGCGGTGCAGCGGATCGTTCGTGGCAGCGACGGCGACCGCGCGGTGATGATGCGCGAGGTCGAGAAGCTCGCACTGTATCTCGATGCGGCGCCCGATCGCCCGGTCGATGCGGATGATGCGGCGCTGGAGGCGATCGGTGCCGACATCGCAGAGGGCGAGATCGGCGACGTGGTCCTGGCGGTGACGGCCGGGCAGGTAGCGCCGTTGATCGAGGGCTTGCGGCGGATGAACGGCCCGGATGCCTCCCCGATCCCGATCCTTCGCGCGCTCGGCCGCCGGCTCGTCATGCTGGCGGAGATGCGCGCGGCGGTCGACGCGGGCGAGGGGGCGGAGCAGGTGATGAAGCGTCACCGCGTGTTCTGGCGCGAAGAGGCGGCGACAGGCGCGGCGCTTCGCCGGTGGACGCTGCCCGCGCTGGCCGCCGCACAACAGGCCGCGCGGCGGGTCGAACGCGAGGTGATCGCCGCCGGCCCGGCGGGGCGGGTGGTCGCCGATACCTTCCTGCTGCGGCTGGCGCGATCGGCGCGTTAGATCCGCTCGCCGCTGAGCCGCTGGCAGACCATGTCGAGCTGTTCCAGCGAACTGTAGTCGAGCGTGATCGAGCCACGACCATCGTCGTTGAAGGCGATCGTGACGTGGAGCCCGAGCAGATCGGCGAGTTGCCGTTCCAGTGCCTCGATATCGGCGCTTCCGCCGCCGCCCGCCGACGGCTTTGCTGCACCAGGTGAGCCTCCACGCGAGGTGGGGGCACCGTGTTTATCCTGGCTGGCGAGCTTCTCGGTCTGACGCACGGATAGACCTTGCGCCAGCACCTGCTCGGCCAGCGCTGCCGGATCGGCCGCCCCGACCAGCGCGCGCGCATGCCCCATCGCCAGCTTGCCACCGACGACCTGCGCCTGCACCTCGGGGGGCAGATCGAGCAGACGAAGCAGGTTGGCGACGTGGCTGCGTGACTTGTGGACCGCGCGCGCCAGCTCTTCCTGCGTATGGCCGAACTCGTCGAGCAGCCGCTGATAGGCGCGCGCTTCTTCGATCGCGTTGAGATCCTGCCGCTGGATATTCTCGAGCAGCGCGATCTGCAGCGTCTCGCTGTCCGAATAGTCGCGGACGACCACCGGGACCTCGTGGAGGCGCGCGCGCTGCGCGGCCCGCCAGCGCCGCTCGCCGGCGACGATCTGGAAATCATGGCCATGCGGCCGGACGATGATCGGTTGGATGATCCCGCGCTGCGCGATCGACGCAGCAAGCTCGTCGAGCGCGGCTTCGTCGAAGTGCCGGCGCGGCTGTTCGGGATGCGGCGCAATCGCCGACACCGGGATCATCCGCACCGCGCCGCGCGCCGGGCCCTTCTCGCCCGCCTCACGCTCGTCCTGCGCGACGTCACCGAGCAGTGCGTTGAGGCCACGACCGAGGCCACCCTTGGCACGACGGGAAGCGAAATCACTCACGCTGCTTCATTCTCCATTTGCGGCAAACGCCGGATCAGCTCGCGCGCCAACGCGATATAGGCTTCGGACCCGCTGCACTTGTGATCGTAGATCAGCGCTGGCAGCCCGTGGCTGGGTGCCTCGGACAGTCGGACGTTCCGTGGGATGACCGTATCGAACACGACGTTGCCGAGCACCGCACGTACGTCGTTCGACACCTGCTCGGTCAGGCGATTGCGACGATCGAACATCGTCAGCGCGACGCCGAGGATCGTCAGGGCCGGATTGAACCGAGAGCGTATCCGCTCGACGGTGTTGAGCAACTGGCTCAGTCCCTCAAGTGCGAAGAACTCACACTGCAGCGGGACGAACAAGGCATCGGCCGCAACCATCGCGTTGATTGTCAGCAGCCCGAGTGACGGCGGACAGTCGATCAGGACGATGTCCCACGAGCGGGTCGCAACCTCGAACGCCCGCCGCAGCCGATGCGTTCGCTGTTCGAATTCAACCAGCTCGATCTCTGCGCCCGACAGGTCAACAGTGGCGGGGAGAACGTCGAGTAGCGGGATGTCGGTCGCCACAGCCGCTTCGGCTACGCCGTCGCTATCGATCAGTACGTCATAGCTGGATCGCTGCCGTTGTGCCTGGCTGATGCCCAAGCCGGTCGAAGCGTTCCCTTGCGGATCGAGGTCAACCAGCAGAACGCGATGACCCGATGCGGCCAATGCCGTCGCAAGATTGATCGCGCTAGTGGTCTTGCCAACGCCACCTTTTTGGTTGGCCACCGCGATGCAGAACATCAGGCTTTCACTCCATCGGCGATCACGATCGCCGAGGCGGGATCAGTGACGCTTTGTTCCACGTGAAACATTGCGCGCCATTTGGCTGGCAGCGCGGCAACCTCACTATCACCATTCTGCCCGCGCGGAAGGATCATTCTTGTCTTCGCATGACGCAGGTGGCTCGTCATGGCGACGAGGTTCGGGATACTCGCGACCGCACGGGCGCTGATAATATCAGCGCGCCCGCTCACCGCCTCAGCCTTGGCTTTCTCGATCGTCACGTTCGATACGCTGAGCGCGTTTGCTACAGCGTGGAGGAATTCAATTCGCCGCCCGCGTGGCTCGACGAGCGTCACCTCAAGGCCAGTCACTAGCGCGACAATCATTCCCGGGAAGCCCGGACCCGACCCGATGTCGAACCATGTACTCGCTTGATCGGGACAGTGATCAACCAGCTGCGCCGAGTCGACGATGTGACGGCTCCAGATCGCGTCCTTCGACGCCGGTGAGATCAGATTTTGCCGATCGTTCTCTTCGAGGACCATGATCCGGAAGGCATCAAGCCGTTGCGTCGCGTCTGCTCCGAAGCGCGCGTCGCACCACGAACGGGCTTCTTCCTCGGTCATGCCTTGCGCCTCGAGTGAAGCCACAGTGCCGCGACGGCCGCGGGCGTGACCCCGCGCACCCGCGATGCCTCGTCGAGCGTCTTCGGCGCGGCGCGCTCAAGCCGTTCGATCATCTCCGTTGATAGACCCGGCACGGTATTGAGGGTAGCGCGATCGGACGTGATGGCGATGCCACCATCACGTCGCATACGCTCGATCTCATCACTTTGACGCTGAAGATACGGGGCATAGCGGCGGTCCTCCTCCACCTCGCGAACGATGTCGTCGTCAACGTCCTCGATATCGTCGTTGCGCGCCGACGCTCGCATGGCCGTGCGGGCTTCAAGGTGCACCTGACGGGCAGGGGTGAGCAGGCTGAGCCCGTCCGCCCAGGACGAGAGCCGCGTCTCGGCGTTATCGGCACGGAGCGCGAGCCGATATTCGGCGCGGGCGGTCAGCATACGATAGGGCTCGCTAACACCCTGAAGCACCAGATCGTCGATCATCACGCCAATGTAGCCTCGCGCACGATCGACGATGACCGGCGGCAGATCTAGCGCGCTCGCTGCGGCATTTGCGCCGGCGATCACACCTTGCGCCGCCGCTTCCTCGTAACCGGTCGTACCGTTGAGCTGCCCGGCGCAGAACAGACCGGAAAGCGCAGCCAGTTCGAGTCGATGATCGAGCGAGCGGGGATCGATGTAATCATATTCGACCGCATAGCCGTATTGGACGATGCGCGCTGCTTCCAACCCGACGACGGAGCGTACCATTCGGTCCTGCACCTCGGCGGATAGCGATGTCGAAATCCCGTTTGGGTAGACGAGGTGATCGTCGAGGCCTTCCGGTTCTAGAAAGATCTGGTGGCCGTCGCGGTCGCCGAAGCGGTGGACCTTGTCCTCGATCGAGGGGCAGTAGCGCGGACCGCCTCCTTCGATCGCGCCGGCGTACAATGGTGAGGTTTCGAGACCGTCCCGAATGATGTCGTGTGTTTCGGCGGATGTTCTCGTGATGGCGCAGGCCAATTGGGGGAGGAGGGCCGCTCGCGTCATCGGCGACATGCGCCATGTCTCGTCGTCCGACGGCTGCGGTTCGAGGCTTGCCCAGTCGATTGTGCGGCCATCAAGCCGCGGGGGTGTGCCGGTCTTCAGCCGCCCCATCGCCAGCTTCAGCTCGCGCAATCGCTCGCCCAGCAGATTGGCAGGACGTTCGTCGATGCGTCCGCCGGCTTCGCGATCGAGGCCCCGGAAGATCTTGCCGCCCAGAAACGTTCCCGTGGCTAGTACGACGGCGGGGGCGTCGATCGTGCTGCCATCCTGTAGGACGATCCCGGTGACGCGCGTTCCCGCAAGACGGAGATCGACTGCCTCGCGCTCGACCAGATCGATGTTGTGATAGGCCGCAAGCTGACGTTGCACCGACACCCGGTAGCGGCGGCGATCGGCTTGCAAGCGGGGCCCCTGAACGGCGAGCCCTTTCGAGCGGTTGAGCATACGATAGTGGATACCGGCGTCGTCTGCTGCGCGCGCCATCACGCCATCGAGGGCGTCAACTTCACGAACAAGATGACCTTTGCCCAAACCACCGATTGACGGATTGCACGACATCGTTCCGATCTGAGCAAGCGATTGGGTCACGAAGGCAACGCGTGCACCGCGGCGAGCCGCCGCTGCCGCCGCTTCCGTGCCGGCATGACCCCCGCCGACAACGATCACATCATATTGTTTCACGTGGAACACTCATTTTCCCAAGCAGAAGCGCCCGAACAGTGCGTCCAGCATCGCTTCAGTAGCGTCGCGGCCCAGTATCGCGGCTAGCGCGCCATTCACAAGGCGAAGGTGTTCGGCGTCGATGAGCAGGTCTTCACCCTCGATCATTTTCAGGTTGGCTGAGGCATTAGCGATGAGCGCGCGGTGACGTTCATGCGGGACGATCGTCGCCCCGTCACCAAGCGCCATCTTCGCGCGAGCAGAAAGCGCCGACCATAATGCCTCGATCGACCTGGCATCGTGGATGGAAACGAGATGATCGAAGGCCGCTGGATCATGCTGACGCTCGTCCATCCGCGCGCCGATCCGTAGTGCGCTGCTCGGAGCATCCTCGGGTTCACCCAGCCAGAGCAGCACGTCAGCGGTATCGAGCAGCGATCGCGCACGCGCAATGCCGATCGCCTCGACGGGATCGGCGGTTTCCTCGACCAACCCGGCGGTATCCACCAGCCGGAACGGAATGCCCGCGCGTACCACGGCCGCCTCCAGAAGATCGCGGGTCGTGCCGGCGATGTCGGTGACGATCGCCGCCTCGCGACCGAGCAATGCGTTAAACAGCGACGACTTGCCCGCATTCCGCGGCCCGGCAAGGACGACGACCATGCCGTCGCGCAGAAGCTCGACTGGAGGGCGCGCAAGCATCTCGATCATCTCGGCATGGATCGGCGCGACGAGGGCAGGGAGGTCGAACCCCGCCGCTTGTTCGATCTCGTCTTCGTCGCCGAAGTCGAGTTCCGCTTCGACCCGCGCGGCCACGATGCTCAACCTGTCCAGCCAGTCCGTGACCAACCGGCTCAAGGCACCTTCGGCCATCGCCAGCGCGGCCCGACGCTGCATGTCGGTCTCAGCCTCCAGCAGGTCGGCCAACCCTTCAGCCTGCGCCAGATCGAGGCGCCCGTTCAGCAACGCACGGCGGGTAAACTCGCCCGGCTCGGCGAGGCGGAGGCCGGGTTGCCGCGCCAATTCCTGCTCGACCGCGGCAACGACCGCTCGTCCGCCGTGCAGATGGAGTTCGAGCAGGTCTTCGCCGGTCGCCGTCGTTGGGCCCGGAAAGAACAGGGCCAACGCCTGATCGAGCGTCTCCCCTTTCGCATCGCGCAAGCGGCGCAGCGCCGCTGTACGGGGCGGAGGGAGGGCACCGCCGCTGATCGCCTCGCCCGCAGCCCGTGCCTGCGTGCCGCTCACCCGCACGACGGCGATGGCGGCGGGCGGACGGCCGCTGGAAAGGGCAAAAATCGTATCGGTCATGCCGCCGGCTTGCCGCCGCTCGAAAAAAGCTGTCGCCAGAAATCCATACCTGCGTCGCCGACCGGCACCCAGCTTCGGAACATCGCGTTGATCAGCTCGGGGGAGGCCGCCTGACCGTCCATCGTCTCGCGCATCCGGGTCAGGAAGTGATCGTGCAGCGGCGTCAGGTCGGGCAGGCCCATCATCCGCCGCGCCTCCTCGGGCGTGCAATCAACTTCAATCGTGACCTTCATGGCTGCGCTCCTCGATCGCGCCGCCGAACGCGCTGGCGACGCATGATCTATGCCCGCGAACCGTAGCGCATCGCAACGTTGCTGCCGTGGCACTTTGCGGGCGGCCGTGGTTTATGAATGCGAGTTGCCACGGAGACGCAGCAGATGACCGATACGATTTCGATCCCGACCCTCGATCATGACACGATGCCTGCCTATCGCGCGGTGCCCGCGGGAACGCCGAAGGCGGCGATCGTCGTGATCCAGGAGATTTTCGGCATCAACGCCGGCATTCGGCGCAAGTGCGATACGCTGGCCGAGGCGGGCTATCTCGCGATCGCGCCCGACCTGTTCTGGCGGATCGAACCCGGTATCGCGCTGGATCCCGATATCGAACCCGAGATGCAGCGGGCGCTGTCGTTGATGGGTACCTTCGATCAGGATCAAGGCATCCGCGATATCGAAGCGACGATCCGCTTCGCGCGCGGCGAGGGGGTCGAGGCGGTCGGTGCGGTCGGTTACTGCCTGGGTGGCCGGCTGGCGTATATGACCGCGGCGCGGACCGACGTAGATGCCAGTGTCGGCTATTATGCGGTCGGCATCGACGGATTGCTCGGCGAGAAGCACGCGATCGCCAAGCCGCTGCTGCTCCATATCGCCGGAGATGACGGCTTCGTCGACAAGGACACGCAGGCGGCGATGCATGCCGGGCTCGACGATCACCCGAAGGTGACGCTGTACGATTATCCGGGCGAGGACCACGGTTTCGCCACCGAGTTCGGCAAGCGGCGGTCGGATGCCGCGGCGACGCTGGCGGACGAGCGCACGGCGGCGTTCTTCGCGGAGCATCTGGGTTAGTCCGGCAAGCCTTTCCGGATCATGCACCTGCTTCCGTTATCCCCGCGACAACCGGGGATGACGGGGCGTAAAGGTTCGGGTCAGGCGGGATTGCCGTCGGTATCGCGGAGTACCTCGCGACGGCCGACATGGTCGGGGCGGCTGACGACGCCTTCCTTCTCCATCCGCTCGATGAGGCGCGCCGCCGAATTGTAGCCGATCCGCAACTGTCGCTGCAGCCACGAGGTCGACGCCTTCTGGCTGCCGCACACGATCGCGACCGCGGCGCGATACTGCTGGTCCTCCGCCGAATCCTCGCCGGTCGGTGCGCCTTCCAGCGCGAAGCTCTCGGCCGGCTCTTCGGTGACCGATTCGATGTAGTCGGGCTGACCCTGTGCACGCCAGTGGTCGGTGACCGCGCGTACCTCGTCGTCGCTGACGAATGGGCCGTGGACGCGGACGATGCCCTTGCCGCCCGGCATATAGAGCATGTCACCGCGCCCGAGCAGCTGCTCCGCGCCCTGTTCGCCGAGGATGGTGCGCGAATCGATCTTGCTGGTGACGTGGAAGCTGATGCGGGTCGGCAAATTGGCCTTGATGACGCCGGTGATGACGTCGACCGACGGGCGTTGCGTCGCCATGATGAGGTGAATGCCCGCCGCGCGTGCCTTTTGCGCGAGCCGCTGGATCAGGAATTCGACCTCCTTGCCGGCGGTCATCATCAGATCGGCCAGCTCGTCGACGATCACGACGATCTGCGGCAGCACGTCGTAATCGAGCTGCTCCTCCTCGTAGATCGGCTGACCGTTCTCGCCATAGCCGGTCTGGACGCGGCGGCCGAGCGGGGTGCCCTTGGCCCGCGCCGCGCGGACCTTGTCGTTGAAGCTGGCGAGGCTGCGCACGCCGACCGACGACATCTGGCGGTAGCGGTCCTCCATCGTCTCGACCGCCCATTTCAGCGCGCGCACTGCCTTGGCGGGATCGGTGACGACCGGCGAGAGCAGGTGCGGGATATCGTCGTACATGCTCAGTTCGAGCATCTTCGGATCGATCATGATCATCCGGCACTGATCCGGGGTCAGCCGATACAGCAGGGACAGGATCATGCCGTTGAGGCCGACCGACTTGCCCGAGCCGGTGGTGCCCGCGACGAGCAGATGCGGCATCGGCGCGAGATCGGCGATGACGGGATCGCCGGCGATGTTCTTGCCGAGGATGACGGGAAGTTGCGCGTTCTGGTCCTCGAACGCCTGGCTGGCGACGAGTTCGTGGAGCGACACCATCTCGCGCTTGGTATTGGGCAGCTCGATGCCGATCACCGAGCGGCCGGGGATCGTCGCAACGCGCGCCGAGATCGCGGACATGTTGCGCGCGATATCGTCGGCGAGTGCGATGACGCGGTTCGCCTTGGTGCCGGGGGCTGGTTCCAGCTCGTACATCGTCACGACCGGGCCGGGGCGCACCTCGGTGATCGCGCCCTGCACCTTGAAGTCGTCGAGCACGGTTTCGAGCAGTCGCGCATTGCGCTCCAGCGCGGCCTTGTCGACCGGGCCGCTCTGGTTTGCCGGAGCAGGGGTGAGCAGGTCGAGCGACGGCAGGACGAACGTGTCGCGCAGGTCGAGCCGCTGCTGCGGCTTGGGCGGGGCGAGCGAGGGCGCGATGGTGCGATCGCTGATGACCGGGGCGGGGCGATTGTCCGGTTGCGCCACGGCGCGCGGCGCGGGGCTGCGTGCGAGCGCAAACGGCGCGTCCTCGTCGTCCTGCGCCTCGTCGAAGACCTCGTCGTCGGTCTCGCTCGCGCCGTCGCGGACGCGCCGACGGAGCAGGCGCGGGGAGGGCGTGAACCGCGCCAGATCGATCTCGAGGCTGCGTCCCCACAGGATCGCGCCCGCGATCCCGGTGACCAGCCCGAGCGCGAGCACGCTCCACCACGTCACCTGCGGATTGCCGATCAGCGCGATCCCCGAACGGATCGCACCGACCACGCCGGAGCCGACCGCGCCGCCCCAGCCGAACGGCAGCGCCGGCACTGCGCCCGGCGCGACGCAGGTCAGCGTCACCGCCATCAGCGCGACGCCGATCGCGGTGTTGCGCAGCATCCGCCAGCCATTGCCCGCCGGCTGTGCGCGCCACAGCCGCAGCGCGACGATCGGCGCCACCGGCAGCAGCAGCGCCACCGCCGGGCCGAAGATGGTCAGCGCGAGATCGGCGAACCACGCGCCGGGGGTGCCGAGCAGATTGCCGGTCACGCCCGCGGCGGCAGTATTGAGCGAGGCGTCGCCGGGACGATAGGTGATCAGCGCCACCGCCATCGCCACCGTCAACACGAACAAGGCGGTGGCGACGATCAGCGCCCCGCTGCGCAACGCCCCGGCCTTGACCGTCTCACGCCACAACGGCGCGTCGACACGGCTTGCCATCCCGAACCCCCAACGATGTCAGAAAATACCGCCATATTCTCCGCCCCCGCGCGTTGTACGTCAAGATGGCGGTGGACGTTGGCATCGCGCGCGCGTGACGGTAGGGCAGGATCATGGACAAAGCAGATGCCAGCGCAGATGTGCTCATCCTCGGCGGCGGGCTGGTCGGCAGCGCGCTTGCGGTCGCACTCGATCGCCACGGCCTGTCGTCGATCGTCGTCGACCCTGCCGATCCGGCGGTGACGCTGACCGCGGAATTCGACGGCCGTGCCTCCGCGGTGGCGAGCGCAAGCCACAAGATGCTCGATGCGATCGGTGTCGGCGACGTGCTGCGCGGCAAGGGCTGCGAGATCCGGCAGATCCGCGTCAGCGACGGGCTGGCGCCGGGCAAGCTCGATTTCATCCCTGCGCCCGACGATGCCGCGCTGGGCACGATGTACGAGAACCGCCTGCTGCGTCGCTCGCTCTACGATGCGGCGGTCGCGGCCGAGCGGGTCGATGTGCGGATGCAGACCCGCGCGACGCAGATCGAGCGCGACGCGAACGGGGTCCGCGCAACCTTGTCGTCGGGCGAAACGGTGACCGCCGACCTGCTGGTCGCTGCCGAGGGACGGCAATCGCCGACCCGCGCAGCCGCCGGGATCAACGTCGCACGCTGGCAATATGACCATGCCGCGGTCATCGGCGCGTTTCATCACGAGCGCAGCCACGAGAATGTCGCGTACGAAATCTTCTATTCGGCCGGGCCGTTCGCGTTGCTGCCCTTGCCCGATGACGCGATCGGGCATCGCTCGGCGATCGTCTGGACGGTGGCGGGGGATCATGCCGCCGGGATGCTCAAGCTCGGCGACCGCGGCTTCCTTGCCGAGGCGGAGAAGCGGATGGGCGGGTTCCTTGGTGCGCTGTCGCATGCCGCGCCGCGGGCCAGCTATCCGCTCGGCTTCCACCATGCGGCGCGGCTGACCGACACGCGGCTGGTGCTGGTCGGCGATGCGGCGCACGGCATCCATCCGATCGCAGGGCAGGGGGTCAACCTGGGCTATCGCGATGTCGCGGCCCTGGTCGAGGTGCTGGTCGAAGGGCGACGGCTCGGGCTTGAGGCGGGCGATGCGCAATTGCTCAAGCGCTATGAGCGCTGGCGGAGCCTCGACACGTTCATGGTCGCCGCCGCCACCGATACGCTGACGCGGCTGTTCGGGGTGCCGGGCAAGGCGGCAAGCGCAGTGCGGCGGTTCGGCATTTCGGCGGTCGATCGCCTCCCGCCGCTCAAGGACCGCTTTATGGCCGAAGCGCGCGGCGAGAGCGGCGATTTGCCCAAGCTGCTGATGGGGACGATGGCGTAGTGCGGACGCTCGGGCTCATCGGAGGCATGAGCTGGGAGAGTTCGGCGCATTATTACCGGCTGATCAATCAGGGTGTCCGCGCGCGCAAGGGCGGCGCGCATTCCGCGCCACTGCTGATGCTGTCGGTCGATTTCAAAGAGATCGCGGCGCTTCAGCACGCGGGTGACTGGCCGACACTTGGCAAGCGGATGGCGGCGGCGGCGCGGACGCTGGTCGATGCCGGGGCGGAGGCGATCGTGTTGTGCACCAACACGATGCACCAGGTGGCGGACGCAATCGAGGCGGCGCAACCGCAGCCGTTGCTCCACATCGCCGACGCGACGGGCGCTGCGATTGCCGAGGCGGGGCATCGGCGGGTCGGTTTGCTTGGCACCGCGTTCACGATGGAGCAGCCCTTCTATCGTGCGCGTCTGACCGAGCGGTTCGGCCTCGAGGTGCTTACCCCTGGCATCGAAGAGCGCGCCGAGGTTCATCGGATTATCTACGAGGAACTGGTACGCGGCATCGTGAGCGACAATTCCCGCGCCCGGTATACGGCGATCATCGCCGGTCTGGTCGCGAACGGCGCCACCGCAGTGATCCTCGGCTGTACTGAAATCATGCTGCTAATCGCACAGTCCGATTCACCGGTCCCGCTGTTCGACACCACTGCGCTTCATGCCACGATGGCAGTGGATTTCGCGATCGGCTGAGCCCGTCAGGCCGCGACAGGAAATCGCAACAACCGGTCCGGAAGTGCGACCAGCGCCTCCGCCCCGCCACCCGTCGCGCGAGCAATCTCCGGGTGAGTAACGTCGAGCCCGCCGGTCAGCGCGCCGAACGCCGGGAAGATCAGCTTGGTCGCGGTCGCCACGAAACAGCGCCGCGCAACGAGCTTCCCGCGGACCTTCACCCGCAACTTGGGATGATAATGGCCCGACAGCTCGGGGCGTGTTTCACGTGGATCGGCCTCGTGACGAAGCACGATACCGTCGACCACCGCCTCGTCGCGCACCGCGCCGCCGCAGCGATCGACATAGACGCGGTCGTGGTTGCCGGTGATCCACGTCCAGCGCGTCAATGCCGTCAGCGTCGACAGGCGCTCGCGCGCCGCGTCGGGCAAACGGTCACAGCCGGCGATGTCGTGGAAACTGTCGCCGAGGCACCAGACTTCCTCCGCCCCGGTCGCCGCGATCGTGGCGGACAGCGCCGTCAGCGTCGCGATCGAGTCATAGGGCGGCAGCATCTGCCCGCCGCGCGCGTACCAGCTCGCCTTTTCGAGATGCAGATCGGCGACCAGCAACGCCCGCCGCGCCGGCCAGAACAGCGCGCCCTCGGGCAACGCCTGCCAGACGTGCCCGGCGAAGCGGAGCTCGGCGAACGGAACGGGAACCATGCCGTCCGCCATGCCCTAGCCGACGCCGTCGATCAACAGTTTAGCCGGCATAGGCCTTCACCAGATCGAACATATAGTCGCGTGCATCATACAGGGAGTCGACGCGGATCCGCTCGTTGAGGCCGTGGACGCCGCTGGTCTGCGGATCGACGAAGGTGCCGGGGACGCCGTACACCGGAATGCCAATCGCTTCGAGGAAGACGCCGTCGGTCGCGCCGGTCGACATCATCGGTAGCAGCGGCAAGTTCGGGAAGTGCTTCGCCGCGACGCGCTTCATCGGTTCGATCACCTTGGGGTCGAGCGTCGGCGGGATCGCGGTCGGGCGGACCGGCTGGTTGGCGGTGACCGTCACCTTCTCGCCGGCCAGTTGCTTCAACGTCGCGAGCGTGCCGTCCGCCGTCTCGCCCGGAAAGATCCGGCAATTGACGTTCGCGGTCGCGCGCTGCGGCAGCGCGTTTTCGGCATGGCCCGCGTTGAGCAGGGTCGCGACGCAGGTCGTGCGCAGCGTCGAGTGGAGGACCTTATCGCGGCTGACGATCGCGTCGGCCGCCTTGTCGGTCGGATCGGCGAGCAGCCGGCGGATCGCCGCGGCCTGTTCGCTGTCGGCGCGTTCGGCGGTGGCGGTGAAATAGGCGCGGGTGGTGTCGGTGAAATGCACCGGGAACTCATAACCCTGCACCGCCTTGATCGCATCGGCCAGCGCGTAGATCGCATTGTCGGGAGTAGGGGCGGAGCTGTGCCCGCCCGGGTTGGTGGTGACGAACGTATAGTTCTGAGCGGCCTTCTCACCGACCTGCACCGCCAGCAACTGCCGCTTGCCCGCCGCGTCGAGCCGCCCGCCGCCACCCTCGTTGAGCGCGAATTCGGCGGCGATCAGCTCGGGGCGGTTCTTCGCCAGCCAGTCGGCGCCGTTGAACGCGAAAGTGGTTTCCTCGCCGCAGGTCAACGCGAGCTTGATCGTCCGCTTCGGGCGATAGTTCTGCTGACGAAAGCGGATCATCGCATCGGCCCAGATCGCCGACATCGCCTTGTCGTCGACCGCGCCGCGCGCATAATAATAGCCGCCTTCCTCGACGAGCTTGAACGGATCGCGCTGCCAATCCTCGCGCTTGGCGGCGACGACGTCGAGGTGGCCGAGCAGCAGCATCGGCTTGGCGGCGGGATCGCTGCCCTTCAGCACCGCGACGATCCCGCCGTCCTGCGGATGCTCGGGTACGGAGAACGCCGTGATATCGGCCTCGGCAAAGCCGGCCGCCTTCAGCCGCGCACCGACCTGTGCCGCCGCCTGCGTGCAACTGCCGACGTTCACGACCGTGTTGGTCTCGACCATCTCCTTGTAGAGATCGAAGAACGCCTTCTGATCGGGGCGGGTCTGCGCCGCGGCGCCCGTCGCGAGCATCGTCATTATGCCGGCCGCGACCGCTACGTTACGCATGCACATTCCCCTTCGTCGTTCCGGCGATCGTCGCAGCGAAGCGGTAAGGGTGCAACATCTTACAACACCTTGGCGCGTCCGGCGTCGCGGGGGAGCAGCAGCCGCAACTCGCGCCGCGCAAAGTCGATATGGACGCGACGAAACAGCCGCAGCACGTCCATCCCCAGCAGCAGCGCCGGCTTCCCCTCCAGCCCGAACGCCGCGAACGGCCGCGCGTCGGCGAAGCCGACCGGCAGCGAGCGGATCGTGGCGCTGCCCAGTGTCAACATCGGCACCGCGGCATAATCGGTGGTGATGCTGTCGCCGGTGACGCTGGTGAAGACGATCGGTACCCCGCCGCCACGGCGCGTCAGCAGGCGGCGCAGCGCCAGATTGCCGATGCTGATGCTGGTTCCGGTATCCAGCACCACGCGCACGCGTCGCCCCGCAACCGTGGCGTTCGTGACGACCAATTGCCCGAACAGGCTTTTGGCGCGCACGACGATCTCGCCGGGTTCGGGACGCGGCGGCTTCACGCCGACTGCGGGCGCCACGGTCATCCGTTGCTGGTCGAAATCGATCGTCAGCGCGTGATCCTGCATCGCGTCGATGCCGAGTATCCCCAACGCGCCCATGTCGTGCGCGTCGAGCGCCGGCGCCTCGACGCGCCGTGCACCCAGCCTGCTGACCGACAGCGACGGGATCACGACCGTCCCGACGATGCTGGTGCCGGTGATCGTCGTCATCCGCACCGTCGGTCCGGGCGGCAGCGCGAGGCGCGTGGCGAGCTGGCGCGAGATGACGCTGCGTTGCGCGCCCGAGTCGACGATGAACGGAAAGGGGCCGGCGGCGTCGATCCGCACCGACACGGTCATGCGATCTTCCTGGTTCAGAAAGGCGAGATCGTCGCCGACCGGCACGGTCGGCGGCACGGGCGGTGGCGCATCCTGCGCAGCCGCCGGCAACGCGACGCAGGCCAGCAACAGCGCGAACCACCTCTCCATGACTCAGGCTACGCCCGGCCGCGCGCGCAATCAATCCACGCGCATCGCCTCCGCCGCCAGCGCCTCGGCCTCGATCAGCAGCGCGTCGTCGGCGCTGCCGGTCGCGACCTTCTCGCGCCCGATCAGCGTCAGGACCGGCACCGCCAGCGGCGTGACGCGCGGCAGATCGACATGCACCATCGTGTCGGCGGCGCGATCGAGCAGATCGGCGAGCCGCCCCACGTCGGTCATCCGCGCGCGCGCATCCGCCCAGGCGGCCTGGAGCAGCACATGGCCGGGCTCGTACTGGCGCAGCACGTCGTAGATCAGGTCGGTCGAGAAGGTCACCTGCCGCCCGGTCTTGCGCTTGCCGGGGTGCTGGCGTTCGACCAGCCCGCCGATCACCGCCACTTCGCGGAACGCGCGCTTGAGCAGGTGCGAGCGCTCGACCCATTCGACGAATTCATGTTCGAGGATGTCGGCGCTGAACAGCGCCGCCGGGTCGGTGACCTTCTCCAGCCCGTAACAGGCGATCGCATAATCGTTGGCGACGAAGCCGAGCGGCTTGAGCCCCAGCGTCTCCATCCGCTTCGTCACCAGCATGCCTAGCGATTGGTGCGCGTTCCAGCCCTCGAAGCTGTACGCGACCATATAATGCCGCCCTTCGCGCGGGAAGGTTTCGACCAGCAATTGCTCGGGATGCGGCAGCGTCGAGCGGCGTTGCTGGATCTCCAGCCACTCGCGCACGTCGTCGGGAAAGCGGTGCCACTCCGCCGGCGTATCGAGAAAGCGCCGGACGCGATTGGCGAGGTTGGTCGACAGCGGCATCCGGCTGCCGCCATAAGTGGGAATGCGCGCCGGACGGCTGGTGGCGCGGACGATCAGATCTTCGGTGTCGATCTTCTCGACCTCAAGGCTCAGCCCCGCGAAGAAGAAGGTGTCGCCGTGGCTCAGCGTTGCGGCGAAGCCTTCCTCGACCTTGCCGAGCGCGCGGCCGTTGCGGAAGCGGACCTTGAGCATCGTCGCCTCGACAATGATCCCGGCGTTGAGCCGGTGCTGCGCGACGAATTTCGGGTGGCTGACGCGCCAGCGCCCGTCGGCATCCTGCGTCAGCCGCTTGAAGCGGTCATAGGCGCGCAAGCTGTAGCCGCCGTCGCGGATGAACCCGAGCACCCGGTCGAACAATTCGTCGGTCAGCGCCGAATAGGGGAGGGCGGAGCGCACCTCTTCCAGCATCGCCACCTGCTCGAACGGCGCGGCGCAGGCGCACGCCATGACATGCTGCGCGAGCACGTCGAGCGCGCCCATCCGGAACATGTCGGCGTCCAGCTCGCCCGCCTCGACCGCGTCGAGCGCGGCGCGCGCCTCCAGATATTCGAAGCGGTTGCCGGGGACGAGGATCGCCTCGCTCGCCTGATCGAGCCGGTGGTTCGATCGTCCGATCCGCTGAAGCAAGCGCGACGATCCCTTGGGCGCGCCCATCTGGATCACGCAATCGACGTCGCCCCAGTCGACCCCGAGATCGAGGCTGGCGGTCGCCACCAGCGCACGCAGCCGGCCGTCGGCCATTGCGCTTTCGACCTTGCGGCGCGCTTCCTTTTCGAGACTGCCGTGGTGGATGCCGATCGGCAGCTGCATCGCATTGGCCTTCCACAGATCCTGGAAGATCAGCTCGGCAAGGCTGCGCGTGTTGCAGAAGACGATCGACGTCCGGTGCGTCTCGATCTCGGCCATCACCTGCTCGGCGGCATAGCGCCCCGAATGCCCCGCCCACGGCACGCGCCCCTCGGGTAGCAGGATCGCGATATCGGGATCGACTCCGGCGTCACCCTGCACCAGCGCGACGCGGTCGATATCGCCATCGGGCGCCAGCCACGCGCGATAGCCGTCCGGATCGGCGACCGTGGCCGACAGCGCAACGCGGCGCAGGCCCGGCGCGATCGTCTGGAGCCGCGCCATGCACAGGTTAAGCAGGTCACCGCGTTTCCCAGTGGCGAAGGCGTGCACTTCGTCAACAACGATCGTCCGCAGCCCGGCGAACATCGTGAAGCTGTCGGGATAGCTGAGCAGCAGCGACAGCGATTCAGGCGTGGTCAGCAGGATGTGCGGCGGCTTGACGCGCTGACGTGCCTTGCGGTCGGACGGCGTGTCGCCGGTGCGGGTTTCCACGCGGATATCGACCCCCATCTCCTCGATGGGGGCAAGCAGGTTGCGCTGGATGTCGACCGCCAACGCCTTGAGCGGGGAGACGTAGAGCGTGTGCAGCCCGTCAACCGGCGCGTCGACGAGCTCCGCGAGCGTGGGAAGGAAGCCCGCGAGCGTCTTGCCCGCGCCGGTGGCGGCGATCAGCAGCGCGTGGTGCCCGGCGCGCGCTTCGTCCAGCATCGCCAGCTGGTGCCGCCGCGGCTGCCAGCCGCGACGCGTGAACCAGGCGGTGAGGACGGCGGGCAGGGCGGTCAAACGGGCGTCCGGCTGGGCATGTCGGTGATGTAGGTGGTGGAATGGGCGGGGCAACTGCGTGCCTCAATACACCGTCACCCCTGCGTAGGCGGGAAGCCAGAACCTCCGACGTTTGTGGCTCTCACGACGACCCGCGCGTCTGTATCCCCGCCTTCGCGGGAAATGACGGAAGGTCACGGCGTCCTTGTACGATCCTCGGCCGATTGCTGCTTGTACAGCTCGCGCGTCGCCTGTTCGGTGCGCGCTTCCTCATGTGGCTTGCGGCGGTTTCGCAGCATCGCGAACAGCAGCGCCACGACGAGGACGATCGGTCCGGCGATCACCACGAAGCTCCATAAACCGTCGCCAGCCATCGGCTCTCTCCTAACTGTGTGGCGTCAACGACGCGTCGATGAACTTCGATCCGCGCGCGCGGTTGGTGCGGGATGGCAACGCTTGGCGACTGGCTCGAACCGCATCCGCACGGGCTGTACGTGCGCCCCGCCGATGCGTGGGTCGACCCCTCGATCCCGGTCGCGCGCGCGCTCGTCACCCACGGCCACGCCGACCACGCGCGCGGCGGGCATGGCGAAGTGTGGGCGACCCCCGAGACGCTCGCGATCATGGATGCGCGCTACGGCGAGCAGGTCGGGCACCCGGTCGCATATGGCGAAAGCATCCGGCTCGGCGAGGTCGAGGTCGGCTTCGTCCCCGCGGGGCATGTGCTCGGCTCGGCGCAGATCGTACTCGACCATCGCGGTGAGCGGGTGGTCGCGTCGGGGGATTACAAGCGCCGCGCCGACCCGACCTGCGCGCCGTTCGAGCCCGTAAAATGCGACGTCTTCATCACCGAGGCGACGTTCGGGCTCCCGGTGTTCCGCCACCCCGATACCGGCGACGAGATCGACAAGCTGATCGCGCGGCTCCACGCCAATCCCGATCGCTGCATCGTCGTCGGCGCCTATGCGCTGGGGAAGGCGCAGCGCGTGATCGCGGAGCTGCGCGTCCGCGGGCACAATGCGCCAATCTACATTCACGGCGCGCTCCAGCGGCTGTGCGACCTGTATGCGGCACACGGCGTGCCGCTGGGCGAACTGCGCCCGGCGACCGGCGTCGCGAAGGCGGAGATGGCCGGGCATGTCGTGATGTGTCCGCCCTCGGCACTCAACGATCGCTGGTCGCGGCGATTGCCCGATCCGATCACCGCGATGGCGAGCGGCTGGATGCGGGTGCGCCAGCGGGCGCGGCAGAAGAACGTCGAGCTGCCGCTGATCCTGTCCGACCATGCCGATTGGGACGAACTTACCGAGACGCTGAGCGAAATCTCGCCGCGCGAGGTATGGGTGACGCATGGTCGCGAGGAGGCGTTGGTCCATTGGTGCATGACCCGCCAGATCAAGGCGCGCGCATTGGCGCTGGTGGGGTTCGAGGACGAGGACGACTGAAACTTCCCTCGTCATTCCCGCGCAGGCGGGAATCCAGAACCTCTGACGTTGCGACTCCTGCGAAGACCTGCGCGTCTGATTTCCTGCCTGCGCGGAAATGACGCTGATTGTAACCGCGACAACGGCTTGCATCGTTTCCGTTGCGACGATTACACCAGCATCCCTGACCTATAAGGGGATCGCCTGATGCGCTTCGGATACGCCGCCCTCCTGCTCGCCGCCGCGACGATGCCGGCGCTGGCGCAGGACAAGGACAAGCGTCCCGCCAAGACCAATGCCGAGGTGCAGAAGGAGGAAGCCGACGCCGCCACCGCGAATGCGCCGGTCGAGGAGCGCGAGGAACGCTCGAAAGGCGCGGTGACGGTCGCGGGCAAGCGGCTCGGCTATACCGCCACCGCCGGCACGCTGACGATCCGCGACATCGAGGGCAAGCCGACCGCATCGATGTTCTACACTGCCTATACGCTCGACGGGACGAAGCCGGGGACGAAGCGCCCGATCACCTATTTCTATAACGGCGGGCCGGGCAGCCCGACCTTCTGGCTGCACATGGGGTCGTTCGCGCCGGTGCGGCTGCAGACCGGCAGCCCCGAGTTCATCCGCCCCGCGCCCTACGATTTCGGGCCGAACCCGTACACGTTGCTCGACAAGACCGACATGGTGTTCCTCGACGCGATCGGCGCGGGCTATTCGCGCCCGCTCGGCGACGCCAAACCGTCCGACTTCTACGGTACCGACGAGGATGCCGACGCCTTCGCCAAGGCGATCCTGCGCTATTCGACCAAGTTCGGGCGGTGGAATTCGCCCAAGTTTATCTTCGGGGAAAGCTACGGCACGCTGCGCTCGGGTGCGCTGGCGTACCAGTTGCAGGACCGCGGCATGGCGCTGAACGGCGTGGTACTGCTCAGCTCGATCATGAACTACGGCTATCGCCAGCCGGGGCTCGATCAGGTCTATCTCAATTACCTGCCGAGCTATGCCGCGACTGCCTGGTATCATAACCGGCTCCCCAACCGCCCGGCGGACGTCGCGACGGTGGTGCAGCAGGCGCGCGAGTTTGCGGTCGGCCCGTATATGTCGGCGCTCGCCAAGGGGCAGAATATCACGCCCGCGGAGCGTGACAGCGTCGCGCGGCGGATGAGCGAGCTGACCGGGCTTAGCCCCGAATTCCTGATCCGCAGCAACCTGCGCGTCGATCTCGCGCGCTTCCAGAAAGAATTGCTGCGCGGTTCCCGCCAGACGGTCGGACGGTTCGACTCGCGCTATGTCGGGGTCGATAGCGACGCGGCGGGCGAGCGCCCCGAAAGCGACGTGTCCTCGGATGCGATCTCCGGCGCGTTCATCGCGACGTTCAACGATTACGCGACCCACACGCTCGGCTACAAGACCGACATGCCGTACCGGCTGTCGGCACGAGACGCGAAGGGCTGGACGTGGAACTGGAAGCACGACTCGCCGCTGCGCGGGGGCGGGCAGCAGAACAATCCTAACACCGCGGTCGATCTGGCGGCGGCGATGCGCGGCAATCCGTATCTGCAGGTGCTGTCGATGAACGGCTGGTACGACATGGCGACGCCGTTCTTCGGCACCGAGAACGACCTTGGGCACATGATGCTCGAGCCCGCGCAGCAGCGGAATCTTTCGTTCACTTACTATCCGGCGGGGCACATGACCTATCTCAATCCCGACGCCCTCGTGGCGATGAAGCGCGACCTGTCGGCGTGGTACGACCGCGCGCTGGCGGTGGCGCGCTCCGATGCGCCGCCGGTTCCGCCCACGACTGCCGCCGCGACCGGGCAGGGGCCGAACTGATGCGCGCGTTGCTCCTCGCGCTCGCCGCGCCCGCCACGATCGCCGCCCAAGCCCCCGCCGCCTCGACCGCGGCGGAGGACGCACGGCTGACCGCCTTCCTCGACCGCGCGTTCGACGCGCGCGTCGCGCTCAGCCCGGAGGCGCAGACCAGCCTCGGGCTCAAGACCAATTACGACAAGCTCGACGACAATACCGATGCCGCCGCGATCCGCGAACGCGACCTGGCCGAGCGGCAGCTGCGCGAGATGCGCGCCGGCTTCTCGCCCGCCAGGCTGGGGCCGAGCGGCAAGCTGAGCTACCGTTTGTTCGAGGATCAGGTCGAACGCGCGCGCGACAGCTTCCGATTTCGGAAGTGGCGCTATCCGGTATCGACCAACGGCAGCCCGATGGGCGAGGTGCCGGCGTTCCTCATCAACAACCATCGCGTCGACAGCGTCGCCGATGCCGACGCCTATGTCGCGCGCATCCGCGATTCGGAGCGGGTGATGCGCGAGACCGCCGCGCTGATGCGCGAGCAGGCGAAGATGGGGATCGTTCCGCTCAAAATGACCTACGCCCCCGTTCGGGCGGACGCGCGCAAGGTGCTGACGGGCGCGCCGTTCACCGCGGGGGCGGACTCGGCGCTGATGGCCGATTTCCGCAAGAAGGTGGCCGCGCTCAAGGCCTCCGACGCGGAAAAGCAGCGGCTACTGGCGGCGGCAGCGGCGGCGATGACCGGGCCGATGAAGCGCGGCTACGAGCTGATGTTCACGACGCTCGACACGCTGGAGCCGCAATCGACCGGCAATTGGGGGGCGTGGAAGCTGCCGCAGGGCGCGGCCTATTACGCCGTCCGGCTGCGCGATTCGACGACCACCAATCTGACCGCCGACCAGATCCACGACCTCGGGCTGCGGCAGGTCGCCGCGATCCGCAAGGAGATGGAGGCGGTGAAGACGCGCGTCGGCTTCAACGGCACGCTCGAACAATTCTTCGAGGTGGTGCGCACCGATCCGCGCTTCAAATATCCCAACACCGAGGCGGGGCGCGAGGCGTATCTGGGCGATGCGCGCAGCTTCGTCGCGCAGATGATGGCCGCCGCGCCGCAATGGTTCGAGCGACTGCCCAAGGCGAAGCTGGAGGTGCGCGCGGTCGAGAAATGGCGTGAGGGCACCGCCTCGACCGCCTTCTACAACCGCCCTGCGCCCGACGGATCGCGGCCGGGCATCTTCTACGTCAATCTGGTCGACATGAACCAGACGCAGAAGATCCAGCTCGACGCGATCGCCGCGCACGAGGCCGCGCCGGGGCACCATTTCCAGATCGCGCGCGCGATGGAGCTGGAGGGCTTGCCCAAGTTCCGCGCGTTCGGCGGCTATGGCGCCTATGTCGAGGGGTGGGGGCTCTACAGCGAGCGGCTCGCCAAGGAGATGGGGGCGTATAAGGACCCCTACGCCGAGTTCGGGATGCTTTCGAATCAGGTGTGGCGCGCAATCCGGCTGGTGGTCGACACCGGCGTGCACTCCAAGAAGTGGACCCGCGAACAGGCGGTCGCGTACTTCCGGGCCAACAGCTCGGTCAGCGACACCGATATTGCGCGCGAGGTCGATCGCTATTTCAATTGGCCGGGGCAGGCGACCAGCTACATGGTCGGCCAGTTGAAGATCGCCGAGCTGCGCGCGAAAGCGGAGCGCGAGCTGGGGTCGAAGTTCGACATCCGCAGCTTCCACGAGGCGGTGCTGGGGCAGGGCGCGCTGCCGCTCGATGTGCTCGAGGAGCAGGTGGACGCGTATATCGCGGCGAAGAAGGCGTAAGCGCTCGCAAGGACGGTGCTGAATAAGAGGAAGGCGTATGTAACGTACGCCCACTCGCCCCGTTCGTGCTGAGCCTGTCGAAGCACGTGATCCGAGCAGGTCGCTTGCGACACGCACTTCGACAAGCTCAGTGCGAACGGTTGAGATTCGAAGCTCGTCGCAATCGTTGCACAGCCAGCGCTATTCTCCGCTGACCGCGCGCCCCTTGAACCCCTGCGCCACGACGAACCACTCAACCGAGCCCTTGCGGCTCGACGGTGGCTTGGCGTGCTTCACGGTCGTAAAGTTTCGCTTCATCTCCGCCACGAGCGTCGAGTCCGCGCCGCCCGCGAACACCTTCGACACGAACGTGCCCCCCGGCCGCAGCACGTCGATCGCGAACGCCAGCGCGGTTTCGACCAGCGCCATCGTCCGCAGCGCATCGGTCTGCGGGTGGCCGACGGTGTTCGCCGCCATGTCCGACATCACCAGATCCGGTGCGCCGCCGAGTGCCTCCATCAGCTTGTCCGGCGCGGTATCGTCCATGAAGTCCATTTCGAAGATCGTGACGCCGTCGATGGGATCGACCGGCAACAGATCGATCCCGACGATCGCCGCGCCCGGCGAGGCGCGTCGCACCACCTGGCTCCACCCGCCCGGCGCGATCCCGAGATCGACGACGCGCCTGACGCCCTTGAGCAAACCGAACCGCTCGTCGAGTTCGATCAATTTGTACGCGGCGCGGCTGCGATAGCCCTCGGCCTTGGCGCGGCGGACGTAGGGATCGTTGAGCTGCCGCTCCAGCCAGCGCGTCGATTGCGCGGTGCGGCGCTTGGCGGTTTTGACCCGCTGCCGCCCGACTCCGGCACCCCTCATGCGCCCGTCTCCATCAGCCGGCGCAGGATACCTTCGCGAATGCCGCGATCGGCGACCCCCAGCCGCTCGGCGGGCCACAGGTCCAATATGCCTTCGAGTATCGCGCATCCCGCGACGACCAGATCGGCGCGCTCGCGGCCGATGCACGGCAATTTGGCGCGTTCGGCGAGCGACATCCCGGCCAGCTCCTGACTGATCGTCCGCATCGCCGCGGCGGGCGCGATCAGCCCGTCGACCTGCGAACGATCGTAGCGTTCGAGGCCCAGGTGGACGCTGGCGAGCGTCGTCACCGTTCCCGACGTGCCGAGCAGCCGCGGCACGCCGCCGGGCCGCGGCAACCGCGCCGCGAAAGGGGCGAAGCTCTCCGCCACCAGCGTTCGCATCCGCTTGTAGGCGCGGGCGCGCTCCTCGGGGGTGTTCCCGCCGCCGGCGCTCTCGGTCAACGAGACGACGCCCCACGGCGCGCTATGCCAGTCGCGGACGCGCGGCACGGTGGTGTCGGCATCGACCAGCACCAGTTCGGTCGAGCCGCCGCCGATATCGAACACCAGTGCCGGCCCGCTGCCTGGTTCGAGCAAGGCATGGCAGCCGAGCACGGCGAGGCGCGCCTCTTCCTCGGCGGAGATGATGTCGAGGTGGATGCCGGTTTCCTCCAGCACGCGCGCGATGAACGTCGCGCCGTTGCTCGCGCGGCGGCACGCTTCGGTCGCGACCGAGCGCGCCAGCGTGACGTTCCGGCGCTTCAACTTGTCCGCGCAGACGCGCAGCGCGGCGATCGTCCGCTCGATCGCGGCATCGGACAGTGCGCCGCTGTGCGCGAGTCCCTCGCCGAGCCGGACGATCCGCGAAAAGGCGTCGACCACCGCAAAGCCGTCGCCCTGCGGCCGTGCGATCAGCAGGCGGCAATTGTTGGTGCCGAGATCGAGCGCCGCATAATGCCGCGGGGCGCCGCGCGTGTGGCGCGGCTGGGGTCGTGCCGAACGGGCAGGGCTCGGGGCCTGCCGGCGCGGCAATTGGGCGGGAAAATCCACCATTGCCGTCAACTTTCTTACATCTGCCGGACCGGGACCGCCCCTGCGATCCCCCGGTGCTTGGCCCCAAGGCTACACAGTCGGGGTACGCGGGGCAAGGCAGGCGTTGACACCGCGCGTCGGCGCTTCTAGATGCCCCCCTCGCTGCTGCCCGATCCTCTAATGGTAAGAGAGCGGACTCTGACTCCGTCAATCAAGGTTCGAATCCTTGTCGGGCATCCAGCTTCCTCCCCACAGCATCGTTCCTGACCACGCCAGTCGGTGATCGCGCTTGCGATGATAGCGCTAACGACTACTCTGGCCTGAATGGATCGGGAGAGGATCGTGGGTCATAAGCTTCGGAATGGCGCGCTGCGTGGCGGCGTGGCGATCGGCCTTGCGGCATGGGCGGGAACGGCGGCGGGACAGGTCGCGCACTTCGAGCGCTTCCGCTACGACGGCAAGGCGCAGGAGCGGGTTACCGTCACCGCCAGCGCGTATCAGAATCCAATACTCTCAGGCTATTATCCCGATCCGTCGGTAACGCGGGTGGGTGACGATTATTACCTCGTCAACTCGTCGTTCGCGCATTTCCCCGGGCTGCCGGTATTCCGATCGAAGGATCTGGTAAACTGGACGCAGACGAACCCTGAGCAGTCCAGCTTGGGGGGACCCGCGCTGCTTCTTTCAACACCCATGACCTTGATGGGATATGATGCGCCTCGAACGAGGAGCGCGCATGACCGATCAACGCAATTCAGTCCCGGTGGCGGAGGCGGTCGCCGAATTGCGTGCGGCGCGCGGGGCGTGGCGGGCGCGGCATGACGACGGACGCGACACCACCAGCTTTCCGTCGCGCGGCGCGCTGGAGCGGGTGATCGAGCTGTTATCCGCCGCGCTCTACCCGCGCCGGCTTGGGCAGTTCCGCGGTGCGCCGGCCGAGGAAGACCGCTTCGTCGCCGCCAAGCTGCTCGCCGCCGCGACCGAACTGGAACGCGAGATCGCCGCCGAGCTGGGCTATTGGCAGGCGGAGGCGAGCAGCGGCACCTTCGATCGCGATCAGCCCGCGACGATCGTGCGGCTGTTCGTCGCCGGGCTGGGCGACATCCGGCGGCTGATCGACAGCGATGTCGAGGCGGCGTTCCTCGGCGACCCCGCCGCACGCAGCGCCGACGAGATCCTGGTCTGCTATCCCGGCGCGATCGCCAGCCTGCATCACCGGCTCGCGCATCTGCTCTATGACCTTGGCGCGCCGATCGTCGCGCGGCTGATCTCCGAACTGGCCAACGAGCGGACCGGGATCGACATCCACCCCGGCGCGACGATCGGTCCGTCGTTCTTTATCGATCACGGCACCGGCGTGGTCATTGGTGAAACCGCGATCATCGGTTCGCGAGTCCGGCTGTACCAGCACGTCACTTTAGGGGCACGAACGCCGCGCGGTGATGATCCCGATCGGCCCCGCACGCGCTACGCACGGCACCCGATCGTGGAGGACGATGTGGTGATCTATGCCGGAACGACGATCCTGGGCCGCGTGACGGTCGGCGCGGGCGCGATGATCGGCGGCAACGTCTGGTTGCTGGAGGACGTGCCCGCCGGGCAGCTCGTGGTGCAGCCAGAGGCGCAAGCGCATGACAATGCGAGCGATTGGCGCGCCAACGATGGCTGAGCCGCGCAAGCCGGTGATCGGGGTGCTGTGTTGCAACGAAACGGTGCAGCGCCCGGTGCAGGTGGTGGCGAGTCGCTTCATCGCGCCGCTCGCGCGCGTGTCGCAGGCGTGCGTCGTGCTGGTGCCCGCGATCGCCGAGCTATGCGACGTCGCCTCGCTAACCCATTATCTCGACGGCATTCTGTTGACGGGATCACGCTCGAACGTCGCGCCGACGCGCTATGGCGCGACCAGCGACGAGGACGGCGGCGTGCTGGATCGCGAGCGCGACGACGTGGCGCTGACGATGGCGGATGCGATGATCTCGGCGGGCAAGCCGGTGTTCGGCATCTGCCGGGGGATGCAGGAGATCAACGTGCTGTTCGGCGGCACCCTCTCGACCGAACGCTGCTGCGGCCGGCATTTGCGCGGCGGCTGGGATCACGCGGATTATGCGACGCTGTTCGACCATCGACATGAGGTGCAGCTCGCCGCCGATGGCGCATTGGCGGCGCTGACCGGTGAGCGGCGGCTGTCGGTCCATTCGGTCCACGAGCAGGCGGTCGAGCGGCTCGGCGACGGGCTGACGGTCGAGGCCTGGTCGAGCGACGACGGCGTGATCGAGGCGATCGCGGCGCGGCCGAACGGCGCTGATGTGCTGGCGGTGCAATGGCACCCAGAGTGGGACGTGGAGAGCAGCGCGAGCAGCCAGGCCTTCTTCGCGCAGATCGGCCGGTCGCTGCGCGCGGCGTGACGCAACAAAGCCGCGGCTCCGACGATTGACCGTGCCAAGCCACGGAGAAAGACGATGAAGCCGCTTGCCCTGCTCGTTCCGCTTGCCGCTCTGGCGCTGGGAGCCTGTTCGGACCGCGCCGAGGATCATGCCGAACGCACCGGCAATGCGATTGCCTCGGATATCGAGCGCGCCTCCGACAATGTCGTGCAGAGCGTCGATTCGCTGACTGACCGTTTGGCCGATCACGTCACTAACCGCGTCGATGGCCTTGCCGCCGATCAGATCGACCGCGCCGCGGATCGCATCTCGGAAGCGTCCGACCGGCTGGAAGACGAAGTACGCCGCCACGGCGACCGGACGCGCGACCGGGCGGGCGCAGCGCTCGAAGACGCGGGGGCGGAGCTGCGCGACCGCAACACCGCCGATACCGAACGCAACTGATCCGGTTCCGCTGTCGCCACGGTGGCATGCGCGCTACAGCGGCGGTTCGAGGGGGGGAAGCATGGCGCGCGGACCGCAACAGGATTTGACGACCGGTCCGATCGGACGCACGTTGCTGGTGTTCGCGCTGCCGACGCTCGGTTCCAGTATCCTGCAATCGCTCAACGGGTCGATCAACGCGATCTGGATCGGGCAATTCCTCGGCGAGCGCGCCTTGGCGGCGACCACCAACGCCAACATCATCATGTTCCTGCTGATCGCGGCGGTGTTCGGCTTCGGCATGGCCGCGACGATCCTGATCGGCCAGAATATGGGCCGTCGCGATCTGGACGCGGTGCGGCGCGTACTCGGCACGTCGGTCGGGCTGTTCACCTTGTTGTCGATCGTCACCGTGGTCGTCGGGCTGCTCGCCGCGCCTGCGATCCTGCGCGTGCTGGCGACCCCAATGGAGGTGTATCCGCTCGCACTCGCCTATCTGCGCGTCATCTTCGTCGCGATGGTGCCGGGGTTCGTCAGCGTGCTGCTGACAATGGCGCTGCGCGGGACGGGCGATTCGATTACCCCGCTCAAGTTCATGGCGCTGGGGTCGGTGATCGACGTCGCGCTCAACCCGGTGCTGATCCGCGGTTTCGGGCCGATCCCGGCGCTGGGGATCAAGGGATCGGCGACTGCTACACTGATTGCCAATACGGTCTCACTAATCGCGCTGCTCGTCTACATCTACCGTCGTGACCTGCCGATCCGGCTGCGCGGTGCCGAGTGGCGCTACATCCTCCCCGATCCCACGCTCCTGCGGACGATCGTCGCGAAGGGCGTGCCGATGGGGTTGCAGATGCTGGTCGTCTCGACATCGGCGCTGGCGATGATCGGGCTGGTCAACCGTCACGGCACCGCGACCACCGCGGCCTATGGCGCGGCGAACCAGCTGTGGACCTATATTCAGATGCCCGCGATGGCGGTCGGCGCGGCGGTCAGCGCGATGGCGGCGCAGAATATCGGCGCGGG